>JAVBKZ010000039.1:0-78412 GCA_031553755.1 Bacteroidales bacterium
TAATTGAACATTTTATGCGGGTGTTAATTTGCAATAAGACAATGTGTCTTTTGACGCGACAAATGTAGTGATAAAAAAAATTAAATCCCACAAGATTTTTAAAAAAGTGATCTTAACGGGTGGAAAATTCCTAATTTTGACAACTGAAATTGAGGATTTTTTATTACACTTAGAGATTTTTTATAAATAAATAATCACGTTTTGATTAATCATTGGTTTACGAGAAATGGGATCAAAATATTATCAACACAAAAGACTATATGAATTTAAACAGATTGATAAAAATCAATATTAAAATCTCTTTAAATTCATACAATCTGCATTCTTACTATCGCGACTTTTTCAGAAAGCCTCGAACAAGTGAATGTAAACTTATTTTTTGATAAATTTCGAAGAAATCCGGCCTTGTTCCGTTTGAATCAATAAATTATAAAATCCGGAAGATAAATGTCCTACCGATAAATCAAGTATTGTTTCTTCATTCACTCGTTGGGATAAAACAAGTTGTCCAACCGAATTGTATATTGTCACATTGTTTGCTTTCACATCATCCGGAAGCTGGATTTGCAATGTATTTTGAACAGGATTCGGATATATTTTTAATTGTTTTGATTGTAACACATCAATACCTGACGATTCGACATATTTTTCTACAACAATCGATTTAAGGACTACCGGTTTCGTACTTGAAACGTCTCCACCCGTTATTTTATAAGTAACAGGAACGTTGCTATGAATATTTTCTGAAAAGGTAGCGCAATTATCCGCATCCAATCCGGCGACTGATCTTACTAATTCGCTATTCCTGAATATATTGATATTCCGGTCTTTGGATGAACTTTTTCCTTTAAGAACAAAAGTCACATTTTCGGCATTGGGAACGGTAAATTCCACATATCCGCCATCTTTCGATCCTCTTATACGAAAATGTTTTCCTACATTACTGCATGCGCCTTCCGCGTCTTCAACATTGGCATAATAACTTTTCAAACCGATTGAATTGGGCGATGTTGTGTAAGTAGTGTCTTTAATAACGTAATCGGCTTGAGCGTATGTTTTTCCAACAAATAAAAACATACAAAATATCGCTGTGATATATATTTTTGATTTCATATAATTGAGAATTATAATTTTAAATTTTCCGTTGTCAACTATCCATTGTCTCCTGTCAATTATCTCGGTCCCGGTCCGCTTCCTGTTCCTACGGTTGTTACCATAGATGAAGTTGTGAAAGTAGAGGCAGAAGTTCCTTTGACATAAGTAGCTCCGGTGTAATAACCATGAAAATCGGTTCCTCCGGAAACGCTACCTCCTGTGTAAATAGTGAAAGAATTATTAGCTGTCAGTTCCGGCGCACTAAACAACACACACAAATTTTGAGAATATGTTCTCGGCACTTTGAACGTAAGCGCTTCTTTTCCTGTAGAAGATTCTATATGAATCAATTGTCCCGCGGTAAGATTCTTTACATTGTATACAAGGGAACGTTGTGTGCAGACGTTTGATGTCGGATTACTTGTCGCGCCACCGGTTCCAATGATTATTCCCCCGGTAATTTTGAATGTATTGTTATCGCAATCAAATCCTTCTTCGGGAGAATTATATCCGGATGAAACAATAAGGCCTCCGGTGATCGTAAGAGTCCCGTTCGAATCGATTCCATCGTTATTGCTACTGTAACAATAAATTTGTCCTCCATTGATAACGATTTGCTTGGCTGCGTTTAGCGCGTCGTCATAAGCTTCGATTTCAAAATTTCCACCGTTGATAGTGAGAATGTTTTTACTTTCGATTCCTTCTGCTCCATCTTTCGAAGTCTTGATAGTAAAGTTTCCTCCGTTGATAGTGATATTTCCGTCACATTTGATTGCTTTTGCCGAAGAATCCAACTTACTACTATATTTATATATGGCTCCGGAAGTTATAACATTAATTATTCCTCCGTTAACAACCATTGTAGAATCTACGCTGATACCTTTTCCCGCACTTCCCGAACTACTAATCGAAAGATTACAATTGTCTGATATCACAAGGTTCGCGTCGCATTTGATTCCCGCGGGAGAAGAAATATCGGTGGATGTTGAATCGTAGTAAGCGTTTCCGGTTGTTTTTAAGACAATATTACCTCCCGAAAGATTCATATTTCCAAAACTCTTGATGCCTTTTCCTCCTTGTCCGGTACTTGTCGCATTAATTGTTCCTCCTTTAATGTTGAAATAACCGGCTTCACAATCCACACCATCACTCGAAGACGTAATCGTTAGGTTTCCGCCTTCCATCTGGAAATAATCTTTGGCATGAATTCCATCAGAAATGGTTTTATTTACAGTAATCGTTCCTCCATTTATCTGAATATAATCGTCCGCGCAAATAGCATGTTTATAATTTCCATCAACCGATAAACTACCTGTTCCTTCGAAAACCAATTGTCCTTCACTGAAAATAGTTCCTTTCATATCTTCATCAGTAACAAAAACATAAGAATTGCTATCAACCAATTTATTTTCTGTTTTATCGGCCAATATAACAGTAATTTTTTTCTTAACCTGAATATTAATCGCGGCTCCCGATTGATTTTGTATATTTACGCCATTCAACGTTAAACCCAATTTATATACTCCATAAATTTTGAAAGAACCATTTGTTGTTGTTCCTGAAAGTTGATAGTTTACTTCCGTATCCGTTAATGTAGAATTAACGACAACATGCTGTCCGGATACCGCGATTTCAACTCCTTGTCCCGCAAAAGGATTGGTGACCTCAACTGAATTTCCTGAATAATTAATCAATACATTATTGGACGCAACCGTACCACTTTCATTCAGAATATTTGAAAAATCTTCATTAATCCAGTATTTGTCTTTATCATCCGCCCAAATCTCGAAAGAAGACAAATAAGTAACTCCCAATAGTAGCGTTAATACCCTTAAAGAAAACATTGTTTGTTTCATAATGTGGATTTAAAAATTTCCTGTAAAATTATAAAAACACAAATGCTGTTATAAAAAAATCAATGAATGTTATAAAAAAATCAATGAAATAAGGGTTTTTATCTATGAATGTGATGAAGAAATTATTGATGGTTTTTTCCGGGAAGATAACTCATGATTTGTAGCCATTAATGATTTGTATTCTTCCAATGACATAATAACGATGTTTTCTTCTTTTCCACGATTAATGATTAAAGTTTCAAAATTTTTCGCAACTTTTTCTAAATAAGACTTTATATCTTTTCTAAAATCAGAAACATTGGCGACTAGTATAAATTATTGTATTTTAATTAGTACAAATTTACGTACAATATTTTTATAAAAAAATCTAACTTATTTTTTAAGAATTATTATAATTTGCATTATTCTTTGCTATTGAACGACAAAATATGCCACGAAACTCCAACCGCGATTAAAAACAGTGTGATTTTTAAGAGATATGAATTCGCAAAAAAAATAATGCAACTTACCATGCTAATCCACATGATTGTTAAAGACATGATTTTGGCTCTTAAAGGAATGATTTTTTTCTCAGTATAATTGACAATATATGTACCGAATATTTTATGATTAATCAACCATTTATAGCATTTTTCAGATCCTCGTAAGTATAAAAAGGCGGTTAATAAAAGGAAGGGAGTTGTTGGAAGTAATGGTAAAAATATTCCGAGTATTCCTAAAAACAAAGAAATAGAACCTAATATTACATAAAGGTATTTGATTGCTTTCATTGTTGGGAGAATGAACGGGAGTTAGACGAAGTTACAGGAAGTTACGGAAGTTAGAAGAAGTTACAGGGAGTTTTCGTTGAAAATTAAATTAAAGAATTATTCCCGCAGATTCCGCTGAATAACGCAGATTGAAAATATTTCAATATAAAAATCTGCGTATTCTGCGTGAATAAATGATATAAACTAATTAACAGAGAAGAGCTCTAACATCGTTTCTCCTTATATTATCTTAGGCATTTTGTCCGTGGCAATTCTTATATTTTTTGCCACTTCCACACGGACAAGGAGCATTCCTGTCGATTTTCTTTTCCGCACGGATAGGTTCCCGTTTTTGTTGTTCTCCCTGCGGAGCTTGGCGAGCCTGTTGTTGACGCGCCTGAGCATCGGCAATTTCATCTTTTTGCGTACGGTATTTACTGTAATCGGTTTTCCTTTCGGGAGCGGCTTGGCGAACGGCTTCCGGCTCTTGAACGGGTATTTGTCCCCTCATCAATACCGAAACTGATTTACGGTTCATCGTATCGACCATCGTTTTGAATAATCCGAACGATTCGAGTTTATAAATCAACAATGGATCTTTATTTTCATAACTTGCATTCTGAACCGAATGACGCAATTCGTCCATCTCACGCAAATGTTCTTTCCACGATTCATCTATCATGTGTAACAAAATTGCTTTTTCAAACGATTTCACAATTTCTTTACAATTGCTTTCATAAGCGTCTTTCAGATTACAAGAAATATTGTAAACCCGTTTTCCGTCTGTTATCGGAATCAAAATATTTTGATACCTTTCACCTTGTGTTTCATAAACGTTATTGATAACAGGCTGGGCAACCTGAGCCATTTTTTCCGTTTTCCGTTTGAAACTATCCAATGCCGAATCGAATATCTTTTCGGTCAAAACATCTGTTTTAACAGAACGGAATTCGTCTTGTTTTACAGGAGCTTCAATCGCCATCGTTTTATATAATTCGAATTTCAGGCCTTCATGGTCGTTTGCTTCTACATATTGTTCCGCAATCGCTCCGGATGTATCATACAACATATTCAACACGTCTAAGCCAATACGTTCTCCCATCAAAGCATGCCGGCGGCGGGTATAAACCACTTCGCGTTGCGCGTTCATCACATCGTCATATTCCAACAAACGCTTACGTATTCCGAAGTTATTTTCTTCTACTTTCTTTTGGGCGCGTTCTACGGATTTATTCAACATGCTGTGTTCCAATACTTCTCCTTCTTTGAATCCGAGTTTATCCATCAAACCGGCAATTCTTTCGGAAGCGAATAAACGCATCAAATTATCTTCCAGGGAAACAAAGAAAACCGAAGAACCCGGATCTCCCTGACGACCGGCACGTCCGCGTAACTGGCGGTCAACACGGCGCGAATCATGACGTTCGGTACCTACAATCGCTAAACCTCCGGCAGCTTTTACTTCGGCAGAAAGCTTAATATCGGTTCCACGACCCGCCATATTGGTAGCAATAGTAACGGTTCCTTTTTGTCCGGCTTGAGCAACAATATCGGCTTCCTTTTGGTGCAATTTAGCGTTCAATACATTGTGTTTGATTTTACGCATCGTGAGCATACGGCTTAATAATTCGGAAATTTCAACGGAAGTCGTTCCGACCAACACCGGACGTCCGGCATTGATAAGCGATTCTATTTCTTCGATAACGGCGGCGTATTTTTCGCGGTTAGTGCGGTAAATACGGTCGTTCATATCATTACGGGAAATTGGCCTGTTGGTTGGAATTACCACCACGTCTAATTTATAAATATCCCAAAATTCACCAGCTTCGGTTTCGGCGGTTCCCGTCATACCTGCCAATTTGTGGTACATACGGAAATAATTCTGCAACGTTATTGTCGCGAAAGTTTGCGTAGCTGCTTCAACCGTTACACGTTCTTTGGCTTCTATCGCCTGATGCAGTCCATCCGAATAACGGCGGCCTTCCATGATACGTCCGGTTTGTTCATCGACAATTTTTACTTTATTGTCTATCACAACGTATTCATCGTCTTTTTCGAATAAACAATAGGCTTTCAATAATTGATTAATGGTGTGAATCCGTTCCGATTTAACGGAATAATTTTGCATCAATTCATCTTTTTTCGCTTGTTTATCTTCATCTATCAATCCTTCGTTTTCAAGAGCGGATATTTCGGCGGCAATATCAGGTAATACGAAAAATTTCGGATCATCGGTATTTCCTGTCAATATGTCTATACCCTTATCCGTTAGTTCAATCGTCCGGTTTTTTTCATCGATAACAAAATACAAAGGGTCCGTAACGATGTGCATATCTTTATTTTGTTGCTGCATGTAGAATTCTTCGGTTTTTAACATGGCAGCTTTCACACCCGATTCACTCAAGAACTTAATCAAAGGTTTATTTTTAGGCATCCCTTTGTAAGAACGGAAAAGTAATTTTACTCCCTCTTCATATTCTTCCTTTTTATTCTCTTCAGCCATTTTGGCTTTGGCTTCCGCTAATAATTTAGTTGTAAAGTTTTTTTGGATATTTACGAGGTTTTCAACACGCGAACGAAATTCTTCAAACAATTGGTCTTCTCCTTTCGGAACCGGACCTGAAATAATTAACGGAGTACGGGCATCGTCAATCAACACCGAGTCGACCTCATCAACAATCGCGTAATTGTGTTTCCGCTGTACGAGGTCTTTCGGACTAACCGCCATGTTATCACGTAAGTAGTCGAATCCGAATTCGTTATTTGTTCCAAAAGTAATATCCGCTTCGTAAGCTTTTCGGCGGGCATCTGAGTTGGGTTGATGTTTATCAATACAATCTACGGAAAGCCCGTGGAACATATACAACGGCCCCATCCATTCAGAGTCGCGCTTTGAGAGGTAATCATTTACGGTAACGACATGAACACCATTCCGGGTCAAGGCATTCAGGAAAACAGGCAATGTGGCAACCAAAGTTTTTCCTTCTCCGGTAGCCATTTCGGCAATTTTTCCTTTATGCAATACGACACCTCCAAAAAGTTGTACATCGTAGTGAACCATTTCCCATTTAATTTCGCTTCCTCCGGCAATCCAATGATTTTGATAAATCGCCTTATCGCCTTCGATTCTTACAAAATCGTGCGCGGCCGCCAAACTACGGTCGAAATCATTAGCAGTTACCAATGTTTCTTCATTTTCCGTAAAACGGCGGGCAGTTTCTTTTACGATAGAAAACACATCAGGAAGAACCTCATCTAATACTTTTTCGTATTTTTCGGTTATTTCCTTTTCGATTTTGTCTATTTCAGACCAAGCTTTTTCTCTCTCTTCCAATTCAAGTGATTCGATACCACTGCGAATTTCCGCGATTTTAGCTTTTTCGGAGGCAACCGCATCTTGCAATTTTTGTTTTATCTCATCAGTTTTCGCGCGTAACTCATCATTATTTAACTGTTTAATTGCCGGATATGCAGCTTGTATTTTTTTTACGTAAGGGTCTATTTCTTTTAAATCGCGTTGGGCTTTGTTCCCAAATAATTTGGATAATAAATCGTTAAATCCCATTTTTATTTTTGTTTTGTTTATGAATTTGTCTCTACTTTTTATTAAACACAGAGTGAAAAGAGTTTATTACTCAGCGCGACTCAGTGTTTAAAATCTATCATTTTATATTTTTTGTAAAAAGTCAAGATGACTTCTATTTAAATAAATGTTTTTTTAAGTTCTATATTTAATTATTGAATAGTTAAATTTTGAACTCGTTTACTTGTCAACTTGTTTACTCGTTAACTTGTCAACTATTATAAAAACTCTTGCAACGGAATATCTTTACAGCCGTTTGGTGGCCTGATTCTCAAGATATGAGTAATAGTAGGCGCAATTTCCGTAGCCTTGACAATCCGGGAAATTTTCTTCGGTTGAATATTGTGGCCGAAAAAAATAAGCGGAGCGATCACCGCGTTGTTTCTTATATATTTAGATTGAAGTGGTTGTTTTTCATCTATGACTAAACGACCGGGCTGCAATTCAACAAATAAGTCTCCACTGATTTCCCGATACATTCCTTTTCTGAAAGAAGCATTACCTTCATCGCGGTTTTCGAACAGCAAGCTTGCCGCTGTTGTCACATTTTGCACGCCGGAAAATTGCGCGACAAATTCGGCTGATTTTCTTTGTATTTCCTGAAAATGGATTTTCTTTTCTTCTATTAATTTCCGGTTAAGGTAAATTTGATTATTGTAATAACCTTCCACCCAATCACCTTGACCATAAACGGTCATCAAATACATGTTCAACAAAGCGATACAACGGTTCGGAAAAAATTCTCCTGATGGCTTGAATAATTCGGACGGAGTTTCTTTCGAGTCGAAATATCCGGTAGAAGCTACAACGATCAAGGTATTTTTTAGCCCTACATGTTTTTCTATCAAATCCAATAGTCTTTCGATTTCTTTATCCAAACGGAGATAAATATCTTGAATTTCAACGCTATACGGATTATCATAAGTTTCAACATAGTTTCCCGAATAGTAGGTTATGGAAAGCATATTGGGGTTTTCCCTTTTTCCCATATCCGCGTATTCAAGGAATTTTCCCGCCAGATTGGTAATTTCAGTATTGATTACCGGAGATGTTTTCAGTTTCAGATAACATTCTTTATCCGTTTTATAAAAAATATGTTTAAATGGAATAGTCGCCTGATTATATGGAAAAGCTTTATAAGAACTTAAAGAAGGTGTCCATGTATAAGAATCCGGATTTTTTCCGACAACATCATTCGAGTTATAACGTTCGATATACCAAGGAACATCTTTATAATAAGTAGTTGTCGCGAAACGCCCTTTATAATCTTCCAACCAAAAAGCGGCGTTAGCATAATGTCCTGCGGAAACAATCGCGGCGACAGCGTCGGGTGCTATCGCGAAAACATCACTTTTACCATTCGAAGCGAGTTTCAATTCATCACTTATTGTAGAGCATATCAACTGACGGGGAGAAAGATTTTCATTGGTATAGTTTCCCAAAAAATCTTTATCATACAAAATCGAAGCTTCCCTTTTTGATTCGAAATCAAATTTCTTTTCAGAAATAATTCCGTGGCTACATGGATTAGCACCTGTATATAAAGTAGCGATCGCAGATGCCTGATTGATATTAGGAAAATCGTATTGTATCTGGCGATACACCATCCCTTCGTTCATCAATCTTTTAAAACCACGTTCTCCGAAAGAATAGCTACAATATTGTAAGTAATCTCCACGTAACTTATCTATCGTTATGTTTACGACCAAACGGGGAATGTCGCCAATTTGTTCGGCTCGAACTCCCGCGATAGCCAATAAGGCGAATAACGATGTTACGACTTTATTCATATATGTTTATTTTTTAATAACCAAAATCCCGAACTTAAACACAAACACAGTATAAACGGGATATTTGCAGCGTTAAGTTCCTGAGGAATAACTTTCCACAAAAGCAAAAACAACGACAAAAGTACAAAATTACTCCAATGAAAACACTTTATAAGGCGATAAGTTTTAGAAGAGACGCAACCAAACACGGCGATCAAATAGAAAGGGTGCAACCAAAACATGTTGTAATTTGGATAAGTACAAGGATGAACCGATATCAAAGCTACAAACCAAACCAAGCATCCGGCTAACGCGGCTTGTAAGAAAATCAACCCGAAAAAAATCCGGAATTTTTTTCGGAAAATTATTCCGCATATTCCAAAAGCCAACGCGTGAATAACCAAAATTATTCCGATCTTCATCGGGCCCGACCATTCTTTCGAATCGGATTTCGTTGTTGTTACAGGTTCAATTATGGTATGGGTAGAAACGACTACAGGGTATTGTAACGAATCATTAACGACTGTAGCGGATGCCAATCCGGTCATTAATTTCTCCGGTAAAAACATTTCTTCCCTGAAAGAAATCAAACTGTCGGCTCCATTCCCGATAAGTAAATCTATTCCGAATGTCATCCATTTGTACGTAGAAGTACATTGATGAACAAGATTTCTGAACGTTGTTGTTTTATCATGTTGCGCATATACAAGATGTCCGTCGGCAAAATTTTCGAAAATATCTCGAGCACGGCTTGTACAATTGTCGAAAAAATAATTGTAACGATATCCCCTGTTTTCCGGAAGCAAATTTTCGGAAAGCATTTTGAACATCTTTTCTTTTTCTTCAGGAGGGATGTTCAGTACTTGCTCTATCACTGTAGAATTTTCCCTTTGATACGCATATTCAAACAATCTGAAATCAGACGCGTCTAAATAATAATCTGTTTCCCCTTTGATGAAATGGTATATAAAATTAGGGCGGTTTGAATTGAAAGTGCCGTAATTAAATACAATATCCAGATTTTCGCGCGGATTACAAATTCGTATAGCCGTATGTCCGTAAACCGTATATACCTCATTCGAACGGGGCATAACCGTCAATAAACTGACTTGAGCATCGGTGGCGGAAAAACCAAAAATATCAGAAACAACGCAAGAAAATAAAAAGAAAACGAAGTATGTTTTTTTCAGCATTTTGCCTTAATCTTTCTCTATTTAAAATTTTGCAAAAGTACAAAATTTTCCATATTTTTGGCAAATTAAACTTATAAGAATTATGAAACGTTTCTTTTTATTATTCGCATCCGCATTATTTTCATTCACAATTTCGTCACAAGACATACAATTACCTTCTCCTCAAAAAACAGGAGGAAAGCCTCTTATGGAAACGCTAAATTCACGCCAATCCAGCAGGGAATATTCAAACAAAAATTTACCTCAACAAATCTTATCCAACTTATTATGGGCAGCTTATGGCTTCAACAGGGCCGATAAAAGAGTAGTTCCTTCGGCCAACAACAAGCAAGAATTTGAAATTTATGTAGTTCTGAAATCCGGCATATATTTGTATGAAACAAAAATCAATACATTAAAATTGAAATCAAAAGGAGACTACCGTAAAAACACAGGCAAACAAGATTTTGTTGGCATCGCTCCTTTGAATTTAATTTATGTCGCGGATATAAGCAAGGCATCCGGAAGAGAATTGGCTTTTGCCGATTGCGGTTTTATATCTCAAAACGTATATTTATTCTGTGCTTCCGAAGGCCTAAATACTGTTGCCAGAGGTTATTTCGACAAACAAGAGTTACATAAATTACTCAATTTATCTGACAAACAAGAAATTATTCTCACACAAACTGTTGGATACGGTAAATAACTTTGTGTTTTATTCGATTCTTTTTATTTCTATTTTTCCCTTACTCATTTTTTTTGTGGTGAACTTTTTCTCTTCTTCTTTACTGATTCGAGTAATATGCCTGACAATATTTATCCGGTCTATTAAATCGGCTTCTATTACTTGACCAATTTCCATTCCTCGCAAAGTTTCAGTCCAGGCAATCCTTTTGATTATTTTTCCCTTGTTTACAGTTTCCATTTTAAATTAAAATTAATACATTTGTCCTATTCATTTTGAAACACTAATATATGGCTTAATGATTTAATCAAACAAAAAATAGTTTGCTTAAAATATTATGCAAAATTAATTAATTAAAACGATTCTTCCAAGATGTTTAAAGAGAGATTGATTAAGGCGATTGAAGAAAGAGGAGTTTCGCGGTATAAAATTGCCAAGGAAACAAAAATTACGGAAGCTACATTGTCTAATTACTGCAATGGAAAAGTTAGTCCAAGTCCATCAATAGTTATGCAGTTAGCAACTTATCTTGATGTTGATTATGAATGGTTGCTTAAAGGTTCTTCAAATGAGCATATGAGCAATACAAGAGTGGCGGAGCCTAAAGAAAAATACGCAATCTTAGGGAAAACAAAGCTCAACAGCAAAGAATTGGCTTCTATCCTTTCCTTTTTAGAAAAGGAAATTGAAGAAAAAAACAAACTCATCAATAAACTGACAAAGATTATTGAAGAAAAAATTGAAAAATTAGTTTCTAAAGCAGGATGAGTTTCCAAATTAACGGGTTGACATTTTTTTAATATTCAACCCGTTAATTAGAAGAATAAGGAAAAATTAAAAAAAAGCCAAACTCGTTGAGCTTGGCTTTTTACCATATATTGAAAAAAATTCTTAATTCAATTTATTCACATGCAAAGCCAATTTCGATTTCAAATTTCCGGCTTTATTTTTGTGAATCACATTTTTCTTAGCAAGTTTATCAAGCATTGAACTTACTTTTTTGTATAATTCAGAAGCGACTGCTTTTTCTGTAGTACCACGAAGTGTTTTCACCGCATTTCTTGCAGTTTTCGCGTAATACCTGTTTCTCAATCGTTTTACTTGCGTTTGTCTGATTCTTTTTACAGATGATTTGTGATTTGCCATCTCTATAATTTATTTTTCTATATTAGTAGCCCATAGGGGAGTCGAACCCCTCTTTCAAGAATGAAAATCTTGCGTCCTAACCGATAGACGAATGGGCCAATTTTTCATTAGCGGGTGCAAATATACAACCTTTTTTTTATCCTCCAAAACTTTCTTGAAATTATTTTAAAAATAATCATTCCTATCCGGCAACATTGATCCGCGTTTTTGTTTTTTGAAATTTACATGGCTATTATCATTATTTTTCGTACCTTTGTTAGCTTTTTTATATATTTCAATATTCAAAGCATTATATTCTTTACAAGTATAGGATTAAATAATTTATTTAATAGAATTGACATAAAAAGTAGCATGAGCGAAGAAACTAAAAATCCATCAAACGGATATTCTGCAGACAGTATTCAAGTGCTTGAAGGCTTAGAGGCTGTTAGAAAAAGGCCCGCGATGTATATCGGAGACATTAGTCAAAAAGGATTACACCATTTAGTATACGAAGTTGTAGACAACTCCATTGATGAAGCGCTTGCAGGACACTGTTCTCAAATTGATGTTTTTATCAATGAAGATAATTCCATTTCTGTGAAAGACGATGGACGCGGAATCCCTGTCGATTTCCACGAAAAAGAGCAAAAATCAGCATTAGAAGTAGTCTTAACCGTACTCCATGCCGGAGGAAAATTCGACAAAGACTCTTACAAAGTTTCCGGAGGATTACACGGAGTTGGTGTTTCTTGTGTGAACGCGCTTTCAACTTACCTTCGGGCAGAGGTTCATCGGGATGGAAAAATATACATGCAAGAATTTTCCTGCGGAAAACCGCTTCACGACATACAAGTTATCGGCACGACAGATACTACGGGAACTATCATCACATTCAAACCCGATGAAACAATTTTTATTGTTACGGAATATAAATATGATATTTTGGCAGGACGTTTGCGTGAATTAGCTTATTTGAACGCGGGAGTAAGCCTTTCGCTTACAGACAAGCGCATAGTTAAAGAAGATGGTTCTTTTAAAAATGAAAACTTTTTTTCTTCCGAAGGATTGAAAGAATTTGTTAAATTCATTGATGAATCTAAAGAACCTCTTATCGATAACGTTATTCATATCGTTACCGAAAAACAAGGCGTTCCTGTTGAAGTAGCAATGACATACAATACTTCATACAATGAAAATGTTTATTCGTATGTAAATAATATCAACACGATTGAGGGAGGTACACACTTAGCTGGTTTCCGTCGCGGATTAACCCGTACTTTGAAAAAATACGCGGAAGATTCAAAAATGCTTGAAAAAGTTAAAATTGAAATCAGCGGGGACGACTTCCGCGAAGGTCTTACCGCTGTCATCTCAATCAAAGTAGCGGAACCTCAATTTGAAGGACAAACAAAAACCAAATTAGGAAACAATGAAGTCATTGGCTCTGTCGACCAAGCTGTAAGTGAAGCTTTAGGATATTACCTTGAAGAACATCCCAAGGAAGCCAAAACAATTGTCGATAAAGTGATTTTAGCCGCGACAGCCAGACACGCGGCAAGGAAAGCGAGAGAAATGGTACAACGGAAATCTCCATTGTCGGGAGGAGGACTTCCCGGTAAATTAGCCGATTGTTCGAATAAAGATCCGGAAAGATGTGAAATATTTCTTGTCGAGGGTGATTCCGCAGGTGGAACCGCGAAACAAGGACGCGATCGAGCGTTTCAAGCAATTCTTCCATTAAGAGGAAAAATTTTGAACGTCGAAAAAGCGATGTCTCATAAGGTGCTGGAAAGCGAAGAAATTCGTAATATATACACAGCGCTTGGTGTTACTATCGGAACGGAAGAAGATTCTAAAGACCTGAACATCGCTAAATTAAGATACCATAAAATCGTTATCATGACCGATGCCGATGTGGATGGAAGCCACATTGCTACATTGATTATGACATTCTTTTTCAGGCACATGCGCAAATTATTGGAATTAGGTTATCTCTATATCGCTACTCCTCCTCTTTACCTTTGTACAAAAGGAAAAATCAAAGAATATTGTTGGAACGACCAACAACGCCAAGTTTTCATTGATAAATATGGGTCAGGTGAAGAAAAGTCTATCCATACACAACGCTATAAAGGTCTTGGAGAAATGAACGCCGAACAATTATGGGATACAACCATGAATCCGGAAAACCGCACGCTTCGCCAGGTTTCAATCGACAACGCGGCTGAAGCCGATCATGTTTTCTCTATGTTAATGGGAGAAGATGTCGCTCCCCGCAGAGAATTTATCGAAGAGAACGCGACCTACGCCAATATTGATGTATAATTAATTTTCACAAATAACGTCAAAAATATAACTCTAACAGGATTTGAAACCCTGTTAGAGTTTAATTACTGCCTTTTTGGTCATTAATTGATTTCAAAGTGAAAAATTCTCCTTTCCTTCAAAAAAACGATTTGATTTCCATAATCGCACCCTCCGGTAAAGTCAATAAAGATTATGTAATAAACAGTAAAAAGCTATTTGAACGTTTTGGATTTCAAACAAAATTGGGTTCTCATGTTTTTTCTCAATACGGACGGTTTGCCGGAACTCAAGACGAACGTTTATCTGACTTACAGGAAGCATTGGACGATCCGCAATCTAAAGCCATTTTTTGCGCGCGGGGAGGATACGGAGTTATTCATCTTTTAGAAAAATTATCATTAAATCAATTCAATAAAAATCCGAAATTCATTATAGGATACAGTGATATTACCGCGCTGCACTCAGTTATCAACAACGCAGGCATTTGCAGTATTCATGCTCCAATGTCTTCACATTTATCTGAAGAACACGAAGATGCGGCAACTTTATACCTAATGGATTTACTTTCCGGAAAATTACCCGGTTATCAAATAGATTTTCATCATCTTAATAAAACAGGACAAGCCAAAGGAATTCTTAGAGGAGGAAATCTTTCTGTTTTAGCTTCACTCCGGGGAACCCCTTTTGACTTCCCCGCTGAAAATACTATTTTATTTATAGAAGATATTTCCGAACAGGCCTATCACATCGAGCGAATGATGTATAATCTAAAAACAGGAGGAATACTGAAAAAAATTTCAGGTTTGATTGTTGGACAATTTTCTGATTGCGAAGAGGATGAATCACTTTGTAAAACCATATATCAAGCTATTTTTGATTTGGTTTCGGAATATAATTATCCTGTTTGTTTCAATTTCCCTGTAGGTCATGTAAAAGATAATTATCCGATGATTTGCGGAGCTGTCGTTCATTTATCCGTTAATGATTCGAATTGTGTGATAGAATATTAAAATTCCAGATAAAAATCAACATTTTCTCGTGTTAAAATATCAATAGGGGCATAGTTTACCGGATAAATATTTTTTCTGAAAATCAAATAATCACTCAGCGCCTTAATCCCCTTACAACCTTGTTCTTCAGGACGTTGAGCTATCAAATAAGATATCGTGTCATTTTTTAGAAATTTGATATTCCGATCTAATAAGTCATATCCGATAAGTGAAATATTTTTCAAATTGTATTTTTCGACAAATTCAGCTAAAACATAAGCTTTTGAAGAAAAAATAACCGCTCCCTGAATATTTTTATTTCCTAAAAATAATTTCCGCATTATTTCTTCATTTTTTTCAGGCTCTTCTATATACAATATCGACTTGTGCAGTTTACATTCTGATCGTTTTTCCAAAACATATTTTTCAAAACCTTCCATGCGCATACTTATCTGATTTGAAGGCGTTTGTCCGGCATGAAAAAAACTGAATATCGCTATTTCACGCAATTCAGGATTTTGGGTAAATAGTAATTTAGCGCCCAAATATCCACTTTGATGAGAATCTTGTCCATAATAAGCTAATGAATGAGATTTCTCTACCCTCGAATCAATAAAAACGTACGGGATCTTTTCTCTGTCCAATTTGCAGGTAAAATCATAGGTCACAGACTTTAAAGAAGGAGTAAGCAATAGACCGTCAGGAAGTTCTTTGAGAACTTTTTCCATTGCTTTACAAAAAGACTCTACGCTATATTGCGCGAAATAAACGACTTCTACGGAAACTCTAAAATCTACAATCTCCAATGCAGCTTTTTGGATTCCCATTTCAATTTTTTCCCAATAATCTCCGGAATTATATCCAGGAATAACAGCTAAAAGCCTGAAATTTTTCTTCGAAGCTAAAGCGCTGGCATATACATTCGGAGTATAATTGATATATTTCAGAACATCTTCTACTTTTTTTCGTGATTTTTCTGAGACATTACCTCTGTTATGGAGTACCCTGTCGACAGTGCCGGGAGATACACCGGCTTTTTCCGCGATATCCTTGATTTTAATTTTTTGAGGAAACATATTCATCGGGGTGACGTTTTTTAGACTAACGACAAATTACTTTCTTCCGGAATAATTTTTTTTCCCTTTATCTTTGTCCCTTCTGTCTTTTTCCCTTTTATCTCCTTTGTTTTTTCCTCCTCCGTAATTTTCCGAATTTTTGTATTTCTTCGAATTATCTATTTTTTTTTGTCTATCTTCCGAAGGAGCCTCTTGGGCTTGTTCTACAGAAACCTTCCTTCCGAAAAAGTCTACATTTTTCAACGCCTTGATCACTTTATTGCCATCATCATTCTTGACTTCGAAAAATGAGAAATTTTTCATCAAATCAATACGTCCGATATCCACTTTTTTGCCGGGAATATTGTCATTAAGTAGTCCGATAATATCCTGAGGTTTAATTCTGTCGGTTCTTCCCAAATTGATAAACAAGCGGGTATATCCTTTTTCGGCTCCTCTTCCTCCGCCGTTTCCTTCTTCATTTCTACGGTCTCCGCGTCTCTTATCTCCTCTATTATTATCTCCTCTACCTCCTCTATTGCTACCTCTATCCGAAAAAGAAGGTGTTTCAATATCTCCAGCTTGCCTGTAATAATCAATCAAACGATTAAATTCCAAGGAAATAACGCGTTTAACGATATCTTCTTTATCCAACCAATCTAATTTTCTGAAAATAGATGGCATCAAAGGGGCTATTTCTTCTTCGTTTACTTTTACTTTTTCAATTTTATCTACTAAAGTAAAAAGTTGTTTTTCGCAAATTTGATCCCCTGTTGGAATTATACCCTCCTCAAAGTTTCGGTTAATTATTTTTTCAATTTCCCTTACTTTATGTTTTTCTTTTAAGTGAATGATCGATACGGAAGTTCCTGTACGTCCCGCGCGACCTGTACGCCCGCTTCTGTGGGTATACGACTCTACGTCGTCGGGCAAACCATAATTGATGACATGAGTTAATTCATCTACATCCAAACCTCTGGCCGCGACATCCGTAGCGACTAAGAGTTGTATATTATTTACACGGAAACGATGCATTACGTAATCGCGCTGTTGTTGCGACAAGTCTCCATGTAGAGAATCCGCGTTATATCCGTCTTTAATCAAAAGATCCGCTATTTCTTGCGTTTCTTTTCTGGTACGGCAAAAAATGATACCGTAAATATTCGGATTATAATCGGCTATACGTTTTAATGCTAAATATTTATCTTTCGCATGAACCATATAATATACATGCCTTACATTCTTAGTTCCTTCGTTTTTCTTTCCGATAATAATTTCTTTCGGAGAACGCATGTATTTTTTGGTAATATTGGCTATTCCATTAGGCATTGTCGCTGAAAACAACAACATATTCCTGTTATCGGGAACGTACGAAAGTATTTCATCAATGCTTTCAGAAAAACCCATATTCAACATTTCATCCGCTTCGTCTAAAATGACATTGCGAACTTCTTTCAAATCAACGGTTTTTCTTTTAATTAAGTCAATTAAACGTCCGGGAGTCGCTACTACAATATGAACACCTCTCTTCAAGGCTTTTATTTGACTTTCAATGCTTGAACCTCCATAAACGGGTAGCACTTTCAAATCATCGATATACTTGGAGTAGTCATTCAAATCATCTGCTATTTGTAAGCAAAGTTCTCTTGTAGGACATAAAATGAGAGCTTGAGGTTGGTATTTCTTTACTTCAATTCGCTGTATTATAGGTAATCCAAAAGCAGCAGTTTTTCCGGTTCCGGTTTGCGCCAAGGCTATAACTTCATTATCGTTGCCGAGTAAATACGGAATCACTTCTTCTTGTACCGGCATGGGAGACTCATATCCCATTTCGCTGATTGCCCTGATAATTAACGGGGCAACGCCTAATTCTTCAAATGTTTTCAAAATAAAAAGATAAACTTATATATAAATAAGTTGCAAAGGTAGTTATTTTTCTTCTTTTTTATATAACAATACATCTTTCAATTTTTCTATTTTAGAATTATCCATTTTTAATTCTTTAGAAAAATATTCTTCTACCGACCCATATTTTTCAGCCAAAAAATGTCTTGTATATTTTATAGTAGTTTCTTGCGCTATCAAAAACGCGCTTAACGCCTCTTGAGCGTTATCAGGAAGTGTATCCGAATTAAGCATTACCCTTGTGTAATCGACATAGGTATTCGAAAACATATAATCCTGATGGATCTGGTCTTCGTTTACATCTAAAGCGGCTAATGTTATCGCAATTACAATCCCGGCACGATCTTTTCCCATTGAACAAAAAACAATAAGAGGATAATTATTCGGGTCTGACAATATTTGGAAATAACGAATAAGATGATCTGCATTTTGAACAATAAAATTGACATGAAAATCCTTTTGTTTATCTATGACTTCATTTCGCGTCATTTTATTCGCAAGAATATCTTTAAGCACAAATTGCAGATTTAGAGATCTGAAAGGTATTCTTATGTACTGTTGCGCGTTGAACGCGGGAGGAGATATTTCCGACTCTTTATCGGTCCTCAAGTCTATCAAAGTTTTTATGCCCAATTCATTGAGAATATCAATATCATTTTTTCTCGCATTACTAAGAGAAGCTGACCTGTAAATTTTACCCCATTTTACTTGTCGGCCTTCCTGATTTCGATAACCTCCTACATCTCTTATGTTAATAATATTTTCAGCGTGAACAACTCTATCTGAAGTTATTGTTTGTACTTTAGAGTCAAAATCAAGTTTAAAATAACTTCTCAATTTTTTTTCATGAGGAACAACAACGAACCCTTCTTGAATCGGCACTTCTACCTCAAACTGTGAATTTTCAAGAAAATCAGGATTTTCGGAACGATAAATTTTTACTTTACCATCAATTGGTGGAAAAGTTTCCCATTTAATCAAGTAGTCTCCGCTCTTATTCAACTCACAGGCAGTTCTTACATCAATTTTGTGTTCAGAACAAGAATAAAAAAAACTTGTCAAACAAGTAGAAAAAAGCAATAATAACAATTTGTTCATTTTTTAAGCGTGTTCGTGTGCAAATTAGCGTGTAAAGGTAACAAACATTTTCAGAACAATCCGTATATTATATTTATTTAACCAATCCCAGGCGTTTTGTTAAATATGTTTAATAAAAATAAGGAGTTGAAATGAGGTTGTCCGAAAAGTCTTAACATTCAGCATTCGGATTACACCAATATTCATAAATTATTTATCAACAAAAGGCTTATAATTCCTAATTTTTACGTAAGTTTGCTTGGTTTTAAATCCTTATAAATGCTTTTGTCACATTTAAATATAAATTATATTGAAGCCGGATGCGATGAAGCAGGACGTGGATGTTTAGCAGGACCTGTTTTTGCGGCATCTGTCATTCTTCCAAAAGATTTTTATTGTGAAGAACTTAATGATTCGAAACAATTAACAGAAAAACAACGTTTCAAACTGAGAGGTATTATTGAAAAAGAAGCATTGACATTCGCTGTCGGAATCGTATCTTCGAAAGAAATTGACGAAATAAATATATTGAATGCCTCTTTTCTCGCAATGCATAGGGCGATTGAAAAATTATCCATTATTCCTGAATTCCTATTAATAGATGGTAACCGTTTCAAAAAATACAAAGAAATTCCTCATTCATGCATTGTAAAAGGAGATGGTAAATATTTGTCAATCGCAGCCGCGTCAATCCTTGCAAAGACTTATAGAGATGACCATATGCTCCAATTACATGCGGAATATGACATATATGACTGGAAAAATAACAAAGGCTACCCTACTCCCAAACATCGAAACGGAATCAGGGAACACGGAATAAGTCCTCACCATAGAAACAGTTTTACATTGCTTCCTGAAGACAAACAATTATCCATCAAGTTTGAATAAAAACATCAAAAATAAAATAAAATGAAAAAGCTATTATTAAGTCTCATTGCTTCATTTGTTTCTTTATGTATATCTGCACAACATTATCAAGAAATTGCACTTTGGCAGAAAACTTATGAAGATAATCCTGTAATTAAAGTATTTCTTCCCGAAAAATCTAATGGAAAAGCAATCATTGCGTGTCCGGGAGGAGGATACCAAGGTTTAGCGATAGAAAAAGAAGGTACCAGATTTGCTCCTTGGCTCAATGAACAAGGTATCGCCTTGATTGTTTTGAAATACCGGATGCCCAAAGGAGATCACGAAATACCCTTATCCGATGCCCAACAAGCCATCAAAATTGTACGTCAATACGCGAAAGAATGGAATATCGATCCAAACAAAGTCGGCATTATGGGATTTTCCGCCGGAGGACACTTAGCATCTACTCTTTCAACCCATTTTAACAAGGAAACCCGTCCGGATTTTCAAATTCTGTTTTATCCGGTAATAACAATGGATAAATCTTATACGCATGGAGGTTCCCGTAAAAATTTGTTAGGAGAAAATCCTTCTGACGAATTAGTTAAATTATATTCGAACGAATTGCAAGTGACATCCGAAACTCCTAAAGCTTTTATCCTTTTCAGCAACGATGACAAAGTTGTTCCATCTCTCAACGGTGTGAATTATTATTTAGCATTACAGAAAAATAAAATATCAGCAGAAATTCACATTTATCCAACCGGAGGACATGGATGGGGTTTCAATGATGATTTTATCTATAAACCTCAATGGACAGAGGCATTGAAAAAATGGTTAGAATTAGAAAAATAATTTGAGCCTATCGTTGTTATAGATAATTTTTATCGTCATCGTTTTTGATCTAATTGTCAATAGTGTGTCATCACATTTAGTCTATTTATTTAATACTAACTGCTTGATTTTCAGAATTAAATAATTTTAGAATACGAATTAATTTTGAACAATATATTTATTTTTTCACCAACACATAGCGTTTTAGTGTTGCAAAGCAAAATTAGTCATCTATTCATCGTTTTAGAATTTAATTTTTGAAAGAAAACACAAAAACACAGAAAGACACTTTCTGTGTTTTTGATTCTTTATACTGAATTCTTTATTATTTGGTTACCTTAGTTGAGTAAGAACCATTTTTCCCTGAAAATTTCAAGATATATACTCCGGAAGGCAAATATTTGTGATCAAAGGAATAAATTCCGCTCGAAGGTAGATTTACCTCTTGCAATTTTAATCCGGAAACACTATAAATTTCCAACAAATTCACACTTGCATAATTCATTTCAAAAGCGCTTCCATTGTTAGAAATTTGAGGTTGAGGAATCGTTGTTCCTTTGATGGAAGAAACCACTCCTTGTTTTACAGGGATAACCAAATCGTCAGTACCCGGTTGAGTTATTCTTATTGTAGAAGAACGGATTCCAACAGGTAACGCTTCATAAGAAAAACTTAAATTAAACAAATATTTAGACGGACTGTTATCAAACGTGGCTCCTGATAAAGAAATCCAATTTTCATCTGTATAAATTTTTATTTTATCGGGAGTAAAAGTTGTTTCTACGCTAATAGATGCTGTTCCTGCTGTTGTTCCACAGATAATTTCCTCTTTATCTTCCGGATGCAAAACAGGGAAAGCCAAATAGGGTACAAATAGCAACGAATATCTTCCTCTATACCTGTCAATTGCACTCATTAATTTTTGCTCTTGATCATCATATTTGACTAAAACAAAAGCGTTAGATTCTTGCATATCGCTATAATTATTGGAATATACTCCTAAAGAAACGTTGGGAACATTAAACCCTCTCAACATATATAAAATTGGATAATCAATAGTTAATGTATCATTCAGTGTGAAATTCAAAACTTTAAAATCAGCACCAACACTTTTGGCATCAGATATTTTGAGGGTTCCTGAAGTCATCAAAATTAAATTACCTTTTTCATCAACCTTCATCGCGTCTAATGTTAGTTCTGTATCCGCAGGTCCGGCCAAAGTTCCTAGAAAGACACTAACATTAGAGACCAAAGCCTTTTGGGCCGGTTTTTCAAACCAGTTACCTACAGCTTCATAGGAATAACTTTTTTGTTCCGGTGTTGTGGAAGTATACTTACAAGTACCGAAAAGAAAATATTCACTATTGCTGAATTTAGCAGTAGTAATTGAATTATTTAAGTCAAGATTCATCGCATAACCATAGTGGCCAGCTTTCAAAGTCGCTGTACTTCTATAACTATACTGAAATGTATTATTTTTAGCATCTAAATAAGAAGTCAAATATGGAAGTTCGGCAGCGTCAGTAGACACTGAAAATTCAGGAGAATATTCTTCACTATCCAGATAAGGATATCCATCTTTATATATTCCATCCCAATAATAACGCTCAGAATACCATGAATCATTTACAAATCGCATTTTTTTATATGCAGGAACAAAATATCCCGGAGAGATAGCTACATCATCGCTAAATCCGTTATAATAAGTCCCAATAGGTCTATAATACCATGCGGAAGGATATAAATTTCCTACGAAGATATCATCGACTCCCATAGATCCTCCTCCTTTACCTATATAACGGAAAGCTATTTTTATTTTTTTAGAGGCATAATCATGCAATTTAACGTGCATTTGACGATATCCTACTTCTTCGAATTCTTCAGATGAATATGACGCATCCTCTGTAGCGTCAAATATTTTTGTAAATTCTCCTCCATCAACTGAAATCATCACCTGAAGAGTAGCGGTCACTTGATCTTTATGTATAACTCCATACTTATCTTTAAAATACATCTCCGATGGATTTGATAAAAGATAAAATATCAAATCGTTTTGTGCGCCTAATGTTAATTCCGGAGTTATCAACCACTCATCAGATTGATTATCATAATCAAATTCAATAAAGGATACATACTGACCTGAATTTGCTACTTTTTCAGGGATTCCAATAAACCAAGTATTTTTAGGAGTATAAGTATTAGTAACCTTACGTGTCCAACCTGTTGGCAACCAACTTTGGTCAGAACCTGTAAAAGCTTCAAAATTTTCATTCAAAAGAGTGTCTCCCGACAATTGGGTTGCGGCAGCACTTTTGAGTCTTCCTGAGTTTGTTAAATTAATAGAAAGCTTACCTTGAGAAGAACTTTTCAATGCAGATGTTTCTTCTTCCGAAATAAAAGTTAATGGAATAGAAAAAGAATTATTTTTTACCACAAACTGACTCATGTTCAAATCGTTACCGATTTTTTGCGCCACCATTGACAATGATGGAAACAATACGAGAGCGAAAACGCTAAAAAAATGAATAATTGATTTCATATTGTAATTGAAATTTAGTTTTAATTTTACCATTTATTGAGTGTAACAGAAAAATTCCTGTCGCAGGAACCAAGTATGAAATTAGTATAATTGTAATTGGGCATAACAACATAATCTTTTCCGGTATCAATCTTACCCGCAACCAATTCTGTTAAAGCCCGGCATTCTTCCGCGATAACATCTTTATAATTTCCATAAACAGTGTTTTCTTTGCTTTCTAATCTTATTTTATCAGTTCTATCTGTATTTTTTTTGTATCTCAACGGCATATATCCAGCCAATACGGAGGTGGTTGAGTCCGGAGTTACAGAAACATTCGCAATAACTCCCAATTGATATGAACTATTTAAATTATACAATGTCAAACGTGACATATTAACAGATCCTTTAGGTTGAATATTATAAAGTTTAGTCCTTATTTTTTCCATAATGCTAAACACCTGTGGATCCGGGTCACTCAATAAATAACTTACCCACTGCGAAACTCCCGATTGTTTGGATTGATAAAGAATCGAATCACGGGCATGTTCAAAGACAAAAGAGGGTTCATTGACGTTCTCCATTGTACCTTCTACTCCTTCATTTGCAATATTGAATTTTTTAGATTCTTCATCGTATACAAAACTGCTTACAAATTTCTCTCCAAATTTTATAGGAATAAGATAATTCAAACCTTTATCCGTAAAAGTAAGGACATTATTTCTTTCCGGAATATCCCTGGTTTTAGCATTTTCAATACCAATGGTATAAGAAGATCGATTAACCGAATGATAACCACCCACTACGTAAGTTTCTCCACCTGTGATAGAAACATTTTTAAAAAAACGGGTAGAAAAAGCGTCAATATTTGTATTGACTTTACTGATATAACTATTCCAATCGCTATCCTGGTATTTTACTAATTGTACGATATATCCTCTTTTCTTACCTGTGAAGTAAATGGTATCATTGTTTTCGCTTGTTCTGTTCCATACAAATTCAATATCTCCCCGCATTCCTTCTCCAATATAGTATAATGATGGATCTGCCAATCGATGTAAAACTTCATTACATGTATTAAAATTCAAAATAGGTCCTTGTGTACCTTCTACCGCATATAAACTCGGAAAAGTTCCTGAAGGGAAAAATGAATCTCCTTGCATCAACACATCTTCTTTTCCGGAGAATGCCATCAATATGTTATATCCTCCCGAATATTCGGGATCTGGGTAATAATTCATCAACCATCCGTTGGGAGCAGATAATAAAACCTCGTTTATTTCCGTACATTTTTTTGAGATTCTATTAGAAACGGTACCTTCAAAAATATCACTTTCTTCCTCTCGACATGCAACGAAAACTAAAGAGAAAATACTTAACGACAAAAGTGTTATATATATATTTTTCATATTTCTATTATTTTCCCTTGTTTAACAATTTTTCTATGTATTTATATGAATCGATAACGGATTGTAAATCCGAATGAGGATTTTTTTCATCATCCGAATTTTTATATGGCTTGGGATATTTGTGATAGTGGTGACACGCACAAGAAGAAACTTCGTTTGAACGCAAAGCGGAAACAGGATTTGGAACCATTGGTAGAGGATTCAGTCCATTTATCCTATCAGAAACAACTTGTTGCAACTCATAGAAATCAATATTCCATTTCGTTTTGAAATAACGAACAACATAATCTTCTTTTGTTTTTATCAAACTCTTGCCTTTCATTTTATCAATCATGTTATTCCAAGATACCTTACTGTTCAATAACATGATACCTACCATTTCAGCAAAATCTTCATCAGTACTTGCCATCGCATAAGCAGAAATGAATCCTTTTTGATTAGCTATGGAATCGGGTGTATTGAACCAAGTTGACGTATAATCGTTTGGAGTTATCTTTTTAAATTCTTCGTCATATAATTTCTTTTGGTGGAGGATATGCGCAAACTCATGATGAATAGTATGTAATGTCGTTTCATAAGTTGCAGGATTATTCCTGTCGAATTCATTTGCCTTATATATCAAGATTTTAACTCCTCCTTCAGCTGTACCTAACACCTCTGTTCCATTATCCGGATTGATACCGGCGCAACCTATCAATAAAAATTGTTTCGGGATATTGATTTTCAAAAAGTCTTGTCCGGCAATATTGGCATAAGGCTGAACATAAGTTGTATCAATGATGTGCATTAATGGCTGAACCTTATTTAGATAAGGCGGTAGTAGGGAATAGGACGTATTAGTTTCACTTTCTTTCCAACGATAAATTACCTCAACATTATAGGGAACTGTATATGTATTGTGAATATATTCGTCTGTACTATTCAATATCTCTGTTTCTGATTCGTCAAAAATAGATGGCCCTAATTCCTCTTCGGAACAAGCAAACATTCCCATCAAAAGCACTGAAAATATTATTATCGATTTATTCATTTTCTTAATTATTGACATTAAATACTATAAATTATCTCGGATTTGGTGTCGTTCCCGTTGATAAAACAGAGTTAGGTAATTGTATTACCTTTCGGAGATCTCCTTTTTTCAATGTATCCGTTATCTTTCCATCCGAAGAAGTATGAGTTATTTCCATATCGAAACGACGAATATCGAACCAACGTAAACCTTCGGATATAAATTCCTTTCTCCGGGTATCAACAATTACTTCCAACAAGTTCTTCGATTGAGACGGAATTTCATAATTGGGATTCAAATCTTTGTAAAGCACACTACCGACATAATCATCAATTTTCTTTTGAGTAATTAAATGCGTAGATGGATTATAATTTTTAATTCTTTTAGAATAAAAAATATTTAAATCTTTTATTGCCAAGTCAATACTGACAGCATCCCCTTTCATGGCATAAGCTTCGGCTCTATTGATCAATGCTTCTTCAATAACAAATATCGGATGAATAATGTAATAGTATCCGGTAGCAGATTGAGCAGAGGTTCTTTTGAAATAATATTTTATTTTTGCCATTCTTACGGATTGTTCGGTTGATCCAATAAATGTATAGGCAATTTCACCCCCTGTTACGTTTCTTTTATTATAAATTTCATTCATTACTGGGGTACTGAACTTATATCTAGCACTTACTCCACAGATATACCAGTATGATAATTGTGAGCTAACCAGCAAATTACAAGTTTCCTGAGATGAATTATATGTATTCAGGAGTACATCAACCTGCAAATTTTGATATTTTTCGTTCCAATCACGCAACAACGCCGTAGGATTGTCTATGCGAAGAGCGATGTTAGCATATTTCATAGCATTATCCCAATCTTGTTTATAAAGAAAAAAACGAGAAGCAAAAGTAGCCGCAGTTGTTATCCCAAAATGGTATTTCGGAGATGAATATTGAGCCGTTTCTATATAACTAATTCCTTTTAACAAGTCGGCTTCAATTAGGTCGTACATTTTTTGTACACTTATTCTCTCATATTTCAAGAAAGGATCCGTTTCTACTTTGGTTACATAAGGTAATGCCAAATCATTTACCGATGTTTGCGGATTATAAGTCGGAGAAAACAAATTAACCAACATAAAATGCGCGTAAGCCCTACAAATAAGCGCTTCTCCTATTTCCGCGGTACATTCTAAAGAATCCAACTTATTATAACATGCTTCCAACACGGTGTTTGCCTGAGCAATGGCATCATAACAGGCAACAAAATAAGAAGACGGAGTATCTTGAGTTCTCGAGGTAAAATCTTTCCACCAATATGCTTCTCTGATGAAATCAAAATCATTTCCTCCGGCACCCACATCTGTTACATTATCTGTCATCGTTTCCGTAAAAGCGAAATAAGAAGACGATGGATAAGCATAAACTAATGCTTGGGCAGCATCTTTTGCACTCTCTATCTTATTTCTTGGATCCGGATCAACAGATAAATAATCATCACAAGAAGAAAGAAACCATCCTGTTAAGCAAATACAATATATAGCTATTTTTTTCATATTAATTCTACTCGTTATTTTTTAGAATCCAACTTTTAATGACATTGTGATCTGACGGGGATTTGGCATCGCAACACCGCCTGATTTGAAAAATTCGGGATCCTGTCCGTTCAATTTCTTATCGGCATACAGCAAAGCTATGTTTGATGCCGAAAGTTTCAATTGTAAAGTATTCAGATTTAACGTTTTAATCAAATTAGAATTAAAATCATAACTTACAAAAATATCTTTCAAACGAATATAATCACCCTTGGCTATACGAACATCCGAATAATTATATGCGTTATAAGATTGCGCATAATTAGAATTACGAGAATATTGTGTATAAGAAAGTAATACCGGTATATTTGTATATTTTTCATCTCCTCTGACTGCCCAACGATTCTTCATTTCTTTAGGAGTAACATCAACATCCGAATATGAGGCCTTGAATGCCGGATCTAATCTGACAACATTACCAAATTGATAAGTGAAGAAAACGCTCATCCTCCAGTTTTTGTATGTAAAATCATTATTGAAACCACCTTGATAAGGCGCGTCAGTAGGACCTTCATATACTAAATGTTGTAAATTTCTTGATTCTTGAAAATTAACTCCGGTAGAAGATATTCTACCTTGTTCGTTTACGACTTGAGGAATACCATCTTCTGTCAGGCCTTTGAATTGCAAAGAAAATATACTTTTTGTAGGATATCCCTGCAAGTCTCCTCCGTAAGCAGAAACCAATGTAAGGACACTCGGATTAGACTTTAAATCGGTAATTTTATTCTTTACATAAGAAAATGTCAAATTAGAATTCCATTTAAATTCGCGCAAATCAAGTATGCCTCCTCCTAATGAAAATTCAAAACCCTTATTTGTCAATCCCGCATAGTTGGCTACTCGTTGAGATTTTCCTCCATAACCAGATACCGGTACTAAAGCGACTAAATCATAACTATTTCTGTCAAATATGTCAAGACTAAGATTCAACCTGTTTTTCCACAAACCAAGCTCAACTCCAAAATCCAATTCATATTGTTTTTCCCACGTCAAATTATAATTAGGCAAAGATTCGATATAAGTTCCTATTTCATTATCACCAGAAGATGCCCTGTAAGTTGAACGACTTCTCATGACACCCATCGCACTACCTCCCGGAGCAGGGACAGCATTTAATCCGTATGTCAAACGGAAACGCAATTGAGATACATTATTAAAATTCGACATAAAAGCTTCTTCTTGCGCATTCCATGCGCCACTGACATTCCATGTAGGCAACCAATCTGCTTGTGCATTTTCTCCCAATTGGTTTGATCCATCAACTCTACCTGTCAAATTTAGAATATATTTTCCTAAATAAGAATAGCTTGAAGTACAAAAGAAAGCTGCTCCCCTGGAAAGAGTTGGGACTAAACCAAAGTAATTGAAACTACTTTCCAAGTTCATTTTCATCATTTTAACTTCTGTCGCGGCTATGGCTTCATTATACATATAGCCATAACCAATAAATCCCGAATTATCCCTTTCAGTAGATTTCATTTCTGCTCCTAATAAAAAATTAGTGGCATGAACTTCTTCAAATGTTTTATTATAATTAGCAGTTCCCCTGAGATATAAGTTCTTCATCTCAAATTCTTCAGTCGCGTAAATACCTCCTCTTGGCAATACACATTGAGGATTAGCTGTCGGATTGTCCGGATCAGAATATAAAAACGGATTTCGTTTTGCTACCTCTGAATTTTCTACTCCTTGAGCGCTGTATACAGTTCCCGCGCGATATGCTTGCGCGACATTAGAATTTTCTTTGATGATTTCCTCTGTTTTGGACTTGACATAACGGTAAGAAGTCAAGAAGTTAACTTCTAATCCTTTAACCGGTTTCCAAGCCAAATCTGCCTGGAATTTCAAGTCCATCTGAGTAATATTCATATAGTTATTTTTCAATTCATTTTTGATATTGAAAGGGGCATAGTTCATTTTGTAGAAAGTATTAGGATCTAAAGCCCTGCTCGTATTTAATGCGTAACTAAATGGATTGATATCAAAATCACGACTGAATTCTCCGGAAACAGGGTCTGCATTTTGTTGTTGCGTTCCGGGCGCTTTTTGATCTCGAATAGAACCCATCGTCAACAAAGTAAGCGTAACCGTTTTAGATAAATCGGTAGCAGAATTGAAATTTCCGGTAAAACGTTTAACATTATCAGCTTCTGTCCATCCCGGATCATTATAAAGACTAAGAGAGGCATAATTGCGATTTTTTTCAGAACCGCTACTCATACTTACCGCATAATTTTGAGTGACCGTTTCTCTGAAAAGCTCATTAAACCAATCTGTATTCCGGTATTCCGCGCTTTGAAGATAGGTTCTTTTCTTGTCGGCAGATAAAGCAAAATTTCCATCAGAATCCAGTACACTTAAAGACGACCACATGTGTCCGTATATACCTGTATTAGCGGCTGAATTTATATTAGAATAATTCATCCAACCTTTCGTATCCATCTCATTATAAACATCCATTTGTTGTTGAGAATTCATGATGTTATAATCTCTGTAAACGGGTTTCAATCTGATTCCGAATTCTCCTGTGAAATTAACTGTCGCGCTTCCTACTTTTCCTCTTTTGGTAGTAATTACAACAACTCCATTCATGGCTCTCGCTCCATAAAGCGCGGAAGCAGAAGCGTCTTTCAAAATTTGGAAACTTTCGATATCATCGGCATTTAACCCGGCAACAGCTGAACTGATGAGCGTTACGGCATCTCCCGAAGATAATGCATCGGCAGAGAGTTCAACTATATCTTCCAAAATCACACCATCAACCACCCACAAAGGAGTTTGATTTCCAAGGATTGAAGAAGAACCTCTCACTTTCATTTTGGGCGCCGCGCCAAAAGTTCCGGAAACATTTTGTACGGTAACTCCGGCTGTTCGTCCTTGTAACATGTGACTAACATCCGTCATACCTTCAATTTTAGTATCTTTTCCTTGTATTTTATCGGCAGAACCCGTAAACAATTTTCTGTCTATTTTTTGATATCCGGTCACAACGACTTCTTCAAGACTTTGTGTATCCGGACGAAGCTTCACATTCATTACTGACTGAACTGGGATTTCTTCGGTTACCATACCGACATAAGTAAACGTCAATTTTTTCACACTTTCCGGAATGGAAAGAGAAAAGTTTCCATCAAAATCGGTTACTGTTCCTGTACCGGTACCTTTAACCGAAACAGATGCTCCAATCACAGGTTGTCCGTCTTCTGCTGAAATCACATTTCCGGTTACCTTTTTCTGAGCAAAAGTAATACCTATTGTGGTTAGCAGGAATAAAAATACTAAAGTTAATTTTCTTCTCATATTCAACATCAAGCAGTAAAATCTACTGCAAATTATATTATAGGATGCAAAAATAATAAAAAACATGCATATTTTCCAAAATGACAGGAAGCTGAGAGATTTTCAAAAAGCAATTTCACATGTCATCCGCACTATTCGAAAGTAAATTATTGTCAATGGCCGTTATTTTTATATATTAAGCTCTTTTCACTTCTGATTCACGACCAATTTGAAATTTTCATTCTAAATGAAAATTATTTTAACTTGGCTTCCACAACTTGCTTTATAACTTCGTTAGTGTCGGATATAAATGCAATAACGTGACAGTTATCTACATTTGCTTTCCCTCCTTTTTCCCATCTGAACGGTATTTTCTTTTCAAAAGTTCCGGTAATGGGAAGATCCTTTGAGACTAAACCATTTATTATTGTGGAAGATGAAGTAATGGTTGTTCTCAATACATGTTTATGATTATAGTTTAAGTCAATGCCTGTACCTACAGAGGTACTTTGAGGCCCTATGATTCCACTTTCAGTAATCAATATGGTTAATTTATAAACGCCTTCCATATTTTTCCGAGGCGTTACGTTAGCAACGACTTTAAGTAAGCTATCGGTGCTTGAAAATGTATTTTTTATTTCCAAATCAAATTCGGGTAATATTTTTAATTGACTTGTAACAAGTCCATTCCATTGGGTACTGTTAAATATTCTTCCGGAAGGAAGATTTATCCTGTTAATCATTCCCATGGGTAAAACGTTGGGGACTGGGTAAAATTGGGAAAGATAATCATCTCCAATATTACTGGTTAAAGTATCAGGGCTTCCTAAAGAAGATTTTTTGACACTTACATGATTAGATAAAACAATTACCCTATCCGGATATAGATTTTGTAGATTTTCTGCAATCGCGGCGGCTTCCGGACAATTAGAGCATCTCATTCCTGTGAAATCTTCTATCAAAACCCGTTGTCCTTGCCATTCCACATCTGGAAGCGGTATTAAATAATCGTCTTCCGATATTTTATCACAAGAACATAATATCCCTGAAATAATTAAAAAAATGAATGATATAGTGATGATTTTATTTTTCATTTCAATTGCAAAATTATTGAGTTGTTAAAACGTAGATGTTATAGCAATATTAAATCCATTTGTAGCAGGCATGTAACGGCAAACTCCTCCTGAACAATTTACTCCCGCCCTTGTGCGACCATACCCTAATTGTACCCGATTACCTCCTTGGGTATAAGCTACTGCGGTTGAACAATAATGTTCATCTGTAACTCCATAATTGTACATATCTGAAATAGAGAAAAACCATTTAGGAGCAATAGAATATTCCAATCCAAGGTATGCCCAATTGCCATTGTCTTGCTTTGTCCACAAATGTTGAGCCTCCATTCGCAAACTCCTTTTTTTGTCTATGTTGTAAGTAACATCTCCAACTATAATATTAGCTTTAACATCTTCTTTTTCTAATTCAGACAAAATAACTCCCTGATTATAAGTTAAATTCATATACATCAAACTAGCTTTCCACGTACGATCGAATTTTTTCGTAATCTCAAAGTTGAGGTCTTGATAGTACAAATCATCTCCTACTTCGAAAAAAGGAGACTCGTATCCGTATGTTCCATCAGGATTCAAAGGATCAGGAGATGTCCAATTTTTCACAATAGATTGCACCCTTGAATAATTTGCTCTCAACTCGGTTCCGTATTTCCCTCCCAACAAAGTACCTTTGGGAATGGTGTAAGTGATATCCCCTGATATCGCCATTTCTCCTTCGGGCTGTGTTTCATAGGGATACATTGCCGGTAACGCGTAAGCATGCTGACGGGTTGTGGATGGAAGATAATTGATACTCAACATATTTCCCTGAATTCTTCGATCACTTTTATAAGACATATTATCAACACGTTTTGCAGTAACCATCATCCCTAAGCCTCTTTGGGCATAAGTTGCAGTCAATAACAAAGCTTGTCCGGGCCTGAATATATAACTATTCGCAGCGGAAGGATCATTGTATTTATAGGCATATTCTCCTTGTAATCCGAAGTTCCCATACGAAAGGTTGGTTCTACCTGCCAAGGCCGCGATATTTTCAGGAAAATTTACTTGCATAGTATCCACAATATGTAACGTTTTTTCCTGATATTTACTCATAAGTCCTCCTCCGAAATTCATTTTCAATTTATTGTCTTTCATAGAAGGAATAATTTCGTTCAGCGATGTTTCGGCGTCAAATCCACGTAAAATACCATCGCCATAATCCCAATAATAGCGTTGTTTACCGATAAGTCCTTTTATCGTAACACCGTTTGTCGGCATAAACTTAACTAATGCTCCATTTACAGCATTATCCAATCCCAAATCGGCATCTCTGTATGATCTAAAAATTAATCCGTTTCCAAATTGTTCATAAAAACTACCCAAAGTAATTTCGAACTGACGGGATATAAAGTTTGCATAATAATATGAAATGCCTTCCCCTTTATATTGTATATCTGTTCCAAGCATTGGATCTAAATAAAATTCATAACGCATTCCCGCCGAAAAATTACGCAAACGATATTGCAATTCGCCAAAACCGTTTGATAAAATTTTTTCAGGAACATCAGAAGCTCCTATTATAGAATCTTTTATATAATATTGAGCATTAATTTGAAGATTTCCGGAAACAGTTCCTCCATCAAAAAAATCTTGCGCATAACTATTGGAAAAACAAAATGTGAGGACAATGGATATTTTCCAAAATAAATTTGATTTTTTCATTTTAATTATTCTGAAACGGTTTCATTTTTCAATAATTTTTCCACGACATCGATGATTTCATTTTCACTTCCTTGAGAAAAAGTGGTATGTTGCCATGCAATGTTCCCTTTTCCATCAATAATAAACGTATGAGGAATATTTCCAACATTCATTGCTCTTTTGAATTCTCCATTGATGTCGAGTAAGACTTTATAATCCCAATTTTTGCCTTTTACAAGAGGTGCAACTCCTGCCGAACTCCGACTATCATCGATAGAAACAGCATATAGCGTAACACCGGTATCTTCCACCCATTCTTGGTATACATCGTGTATCGTACTTAACTCGCGAAGGCAAGGTTTACACCAAGTTGCCCAAAAACTGATAATAAAAGGTTTTCCATCGTTAAATAAGGTATCTGTTTTGACAGTATTTCCATTTATATCTTTCAATTCTACCGCAGGAAGATTGTTTTTCTTTTCTAAAAGGTTGAGATCCTGAGCATTCACTCCACACATAATATTCAATAATACTATCATTGAAAAAAAAGCCCTTTTCATAAATTTTTGTTTTAAATTTGAATGTTTTTTTGCAAATGTATATGATAATTTTCAAAATTCTCACTTTTGAGATGAAAAATCTATCATTTTGTTAATATTTAAGTTTTTTTATATCGGGATCAAAAAATCATTTTTTTACATAGAAAAATAATATATCCAAATCCTCCATTTATTTTTATCCCTACAATATAAGTGCCATATTTACACAAAAACAACAAAGCTGCAAAAAAAACAACATCATTTTTGTCTTTTTACAAACACTTTCACTTCTCAATCCTTATCCTCGCATCCACAGCAACGATTCCGTTTTTAGTGGCAAGTAACGGATTGATGTCCATTTCTTTGATTTCGGTCGCGAAACGGAGTAAGGTGGATAAACGAACGATGATTTCGGCAAACAAATCTTCATCGACACCTTCTCTGCCTCTTGTCCCTTTAATGATTTTATATCCCCGAAGAGATCTAATCATGGAAATTGCTTCATCTTTGCAAAGCGGAGCTAGGCCTGATGCGACATCTTTTAGTACTTCGACAAAAATTCCACCTAAACCACAGAGTACAATATGTCCAAATTTTTCTTCATACTTAGCGCCTATGAAAAGTTCGGTTCCTGTTAACATCGGTTGAACCATTACCGCCGTTACTTCAGGAAGATTCATCAAGCGTTCAAATTCTATTTTGAGGTGTTCTTCTGAACGTATATTTAAGACAACTCCTCCTATGTCTGATTTGTGTACAGGGCCTACACATTTGGCAACAACAGGATATTCGGTACGTTGAGCGAAATTGGCAATTTCTTGCCAATCGGCAGAAACAATTTCTTCTGCGACTTTGATTCCGGCTGCACGGAGTAGGGATTGTACTTTACTCGGTTCTATATATCCCGATTTGTCGATACCTTCTACTATCCTGCGCATTTCAAGTACATCAACTCCCCATAAGTCGATATTATTACCCGATGGCTTCGGGGTCTTCATTACTTTGGCCAATGCATTTGCTAATCCGGCTTCATCGCTGAAATTCACATGTCCTTTTTTGATGAAAAAATCTGTTTCGTCGAAAGCTGTTGTGACGGACGGCAAAATAGGAAATATGGGTTTACTACAAGTCCGCATTTTTTCATGAAGAACTTCATAAGCCTCAAAAACTTTGGTAAGTCCCGGACTTCCAAAGATAACAGCCATTCCATCTATATTTTTGAATTTTTCTTCGCAATAATCAATAGCGATAGCCAAATGTTTAGGTTCTCCGGTTCCTAAAATATCAATAGGATTACTGATTGACGTTCCCGGTAGTAATTGTCTTTTTAATTCTTCCGCTTCCGGCGTGTCTGATAATTTTGGAACATTCAATCCTCCTTTAGAAAGTGCATCAGCTAAAATTACAGCAGGGCCTCCGGCATGAGTAATAATCGCGATATTGTTTCCTTTTAATTCCCTTAAAGTAAAAGTAGCCACCACCGTAACTAATTCCTCTCGACTGAAACAACGAACGATTCCCGCTTTACGGAAAAGCGCTTCTACCGCTAAATCAGAGTTTGCCATAGCTCCTGTGTGCGATGATGCCGCACGACTTCCGGATTCAGAACTTCCCGATTTGATGGCTGCGATTCTACATCCTTTTTGTATTAGGGAAGTTGTATGATGAAGTAATTTATCCGGGTCTTTAATCCCTTCTATATATAATATTTTTATTTTGGAATCGGTTTCGGGATTGAAATTTACATCCATATATTCCAATACATCTTCCACTCTGATTTGAGCTGCATTTCCAACCGACCAAACCGAATTGAAACGCAATCCCATTCGTGCAGAGGTTTCTATTATGTAAAGGGCAGTACCTCCGGAACTGGAAATGATATCCGCACCAAATGGGTCGAATTGAGGGATTGGTAATGTAAATAAACTGTGATGGTTTCTGTTCAAGAGTCCAATGCAGTTAGGCCCAATGAGGCTTGCTCCCGCATTATTGATAACTTCAACAATTTTCTTTTCCAATATTCCTCCTTCGGGAGTTTCTTCTCCGAATCCGGCAGAGTACATGATGAATGCCTTAACATTCTTTTCTTGAGCCAAAATAGTTATCACATCTAAACACAGCGGAGCCGGAATCGAGATAATAGCCAAATCTGTCTCTGGAATGTCAGATACACTTTGATAGGATTTCAATCCTTGTACTTCCGTTTCTTTTGGATTAACGGCATAAAGTTCTCCGGTATATTTTCCGTTGATGAGGTTTTTTATACAATTACCTCCGGGTTTTGATGTGTTGTTGGAACCTCCTACGACAACAATGCTTCGTGGATTTAAAAGGGCTTCGTTTATCATGATATTTGTAAAATAAATGGTTTATTATTTTAGTTGACAAGTAAACGAGTTAACAAGTTGACAAGGTAATTTGCTTGTTAACTCGTCAACTTGTCTACTCGTTAACTAATATCTGTAATGTTCCGGTTTATAAGGGCCTTCGGGCTTTACTCCGATATAAGCGGCTTGTTCGGGAGTTAATGTTGTCAATTCTACTCCGATATTAGCCAAATGTAAGCGAGCTACTTCTTCATCTAAATATTTAGGTAAGCGATAAACTCCGATTTCATAATTTTTTTGCCACAAATCGATTTGAGCCAACGTTTGATTCGTAAACGAATTACTCATCACAAAAGAAGGATGTCCTGTCGCGCAACCCAAATTAACCAAACGTCCTTCTGCCAATAAGAAAATAGAATTTCCTGTGGGGAAAGTATATTTATCAACTTGAGGCTTGATGTTTAGGTGTTTAATTCCTTTGTAATTAGCTAATTTGTCAACTTGGATTTCATTGTCGAAATGTCCGATGTTACATACGATCGCCTGGTCTTTCATTTGTTCCAGATGTTCTATGCGGATAACGTCACGGTTTCCGGTGGTAGTAACAAAAATATTACCTTCTTTCACCGCTTTTTCTATTGTTGTCACTTCAAAACCTTCCATCGCGGCCTGTAAAGCGCAGATTGGATCGATTTCAGTAACAATCACACGGGCTCCATAAGAACGCATCGATTTAGCGCAACCTTTGCCCACATCTCCATATCCTAATACAACCACCACTTTTCCTGCAATCATTACGTCAGTAGCGCGTTTGATTCCATCGGCTAAAGATTCGCGGCATCCATATAAATTATCGAATTTAGATTTTGTAACCGAATCGTTTACATTGATAGCCGGAACCAATAATTCGCCATTTTCCATCATTTGATATAAACGGTGTACACCTGTTGTCGTTTCTTCCGAAATACCTTTTAATTCAGCAACTGTGCGAGTCCAACGTTGATTATCTTCTTTTAAAATAGCGTTTAAAGTATCTAAAATCACTTGTTCTTCATGATTTCCGCCTTTTCTATTGATGGTTTCGGCTTCTTTTTCAGCCTTACACCCCCAATGGATAAGCAAAGAAGCATCTCCTCCGTCATCTACAATTAAATTCGGACCTTTTCCTCCGGGAAAACGCAGAGCCATATCTGTGCACCACCAGTATTCTTCCAGTGTTTCGCCTTTCCATGCGAATACAGGAATTCCGGCGGCAGCAATAGCGGCTGCGGCATGATCTTGAGTGGAAAATATGTTACAACTTGCCCAACGCACATCAGCGCCAAGTTCAACAAGCGTTTCTATCAAAACAGCCGTTTGTATAGTCATATGCAAGGAACCAGTTATACGGGCTCCTTGCAAAGGCTTTTCATTACTATATTTTTCACGAAGCGACATCAATCCCGGCATTTCATGTTCGGCAATTTCTATTTCTTTTCTGCCGAATTCGGCAAGATCCATATTTGCTACTTTATACGGCAAATCGAACGATAATTTTTGTGACATATTTTAATCCATTTATTAAATTTGCTGCAAAGGTAGTAATTTAAGAAATATATAATCCATATTTGTAACTTTCTTAAAATATAAAATTATTTTCCTGTTTGCGCACACAGGATTAAAATAATGTATTATATTTGTAGCCGGTTAAAAGTGTTTAAATAGATTAAACACAAAGTTCACGGAGCAATTATTTACAGAGTAGATACTGATTATATCGTGATGGCATACCCTGTAAAAAAAATCCTTTTACTTTGTGTTTGATAAAAAGTGGACGAATTCATTTATAAAAATAGGATATGAAGCGGGCTATATTTATTTTTTCTGTATTTTTTTGTTTTTTTGCTATCGGAAACGGCAAAAACAACGTTGTAAAATTATCTTTGGAAAACAAGACAAATCAACGTATTGTCGATTTTGTAGTGGAAATTCCGTTTCCTAAATTTGAAAAAATAGGGATTTCCGAATTTACCGCTCAGTCCGGCGATGAAATTGTTCCTGTAGAATTCGTTTTAGATTTGAATGGAAATTGGAAAGCAATATTTCCTGTTGCCTTTATCAATCCTAAAGAAATCAAAATCTTTGAAATCAAACAAGGCTTTTCGCGATCATATCCCAAACGTACTTATGCCGAATTGTCTCACAGAATCGGGGGAAATCCGAAAGATTTCAAATACGACAGGAAAGATACCGTTTATACTTGGGTAAAACCTAATTATATGAAACTCCCCGGAACTTTCCGCGATCATGCTTTTTATATTAAATATGAAGGGCCGGGATGGGAAAGCGACAAAGTGGCTTTCAGATTTTATCTCGATCAACGAAACGCGATTGATGTGTTTGCGAAAAATACTCCGGGAATAATTTTACCACAAGTTGGGATGGATGGTTATGAAAACTATCATAATCCTGCTGTTTCTCGTTGGGGAGTAGATCAAATGTCGGTCGGGAATTCATTAGGAATCGGTTCGATCGCTTATTGGAACGGACAAAAGGCGATTCGTGTGGAAGAACGTGACAGTGTTGAATGTTTTATTCAAAAAGATGGAAAAATCCGTTCGCAGGTAAAAACATCTTATTATGGATGGAATATTGATGGAATGAAATACAATTTAAAATCGTTAATCTCAATTGATGCCGGAAGTCGAGCGTCTCACATGGAGTTGCAAATAGATAAAAACATTCCTAATTTAGCGACCGGAATTATCAAAAAAGAAAATGTTGAATTACTAATCGGTAATGAAAAAAAATCAGAATGGTCATATATCGCGACTTGGGGTAAACAAAGCCATGAAGATAAATATCAAAAAAGCCGTATGATGGGTTTAGCTGTTTTTGTACGGACCAAGCAAATTAAAGAAATTACAAGCGATAATCTGAATCATGTTGTTGTTTTAATGCCTGAGAACGGGTATGTCGATTATTATTTCATGCCTACTTGGGAATTAGATGTAGAACCGGTTAAAACTATGACCGATTTTCAGCGATGCATTGATGAAGTTTTGATTAAATTAAATAATCCAATAACAATAAAATAGTGACGAGTGATAAGTAGACGAGTGACAAGTTTTATCATTGTCGTGCATAAACAAACTCGTCACTTATCATTCGTCACTCGTCACTAAAAAAGTATGAAAACAAGAATTGAAGAACGCTGGGGTACGCACCCGAATGACGTAAAACATTACGACACGACGCAATTGCGTAAAGAGTTTTTAGTAGAAAAATTATTCGCTGCCGATGAAGTATTATTGACTTATACTCACAACGACCGCTTGATTATCGGAGGTATTCTTCCTGTAAACGAAGCCTTGAAATTAGAGACGGTCGATTTGATTCGTTCCGAATATTTCTGCGAACGTCGCGAAGTTGGCGTAATTTGTATCGAAGGAGATGGTATTATTTCTGTCGACGGAACAGATTATCCAATGACATTCAAAGATGCTCTTTATATCGGTCGTGGAGCAAAAGAAGTTATTTTCAAGAGTAATAACAAAATAAATCCTGCGAAATATTATATCGCTTCTTCTCCTGCTCATACAGCCTATCCTACTGCAAAAATCACTTCTGAAATGAGAAGAGTGAAGGATTTAGGCTCCGCGGAAACTTGTAACAAACGAATATTGAATCAATTGATTTTGAGCGAGATATTACCTTGTTGTCAACTTCAAATGGGAATGACTGAGATTCAACCCGGAAGCGCATGGAACACAATGCCTCCTCATACTCACTCTCGTCGTATGGAAGCATATTTCTATTTCAAAGTTCCTGCAGAACAAGCGGTATGTCATTTTATGGGAGAACCGCAGGAAACACGCCATATTTTTATGGGTAACGAACAAGCCGTGATTTCTCCTTCCTGGTCGATTCACTCCGCAGCCGGAACAAGTAATTATACTTTCATCTGGGCGATGTGTGGCGAAAATCTCGACTACAACGATATGGATACATTTACAGCGGATAAACTTAGATAATTAATTGAGAATTGAGAGTGGAAAATTGAGAATGAAAAGTTAAACTCTCAATTCTCCACTCTCAATTCTCCACTCTCAATTCAAATATTATGAAAGCATTCATGGACGATAATTTCGTCTTACAAACAGAAACTGCTCAATATTTATATCATGAGCATGCAAAAAAACAACCGATCATTGACTACCATTGTCACTTGAATCCCGAATTCATAGCTAACGACCGGAAGTTTGATAATCTCGGACAGATTTGGTTGGAAGGCGACCATTACAAATGGCGTGCGATGCGTACAAATGGCGTGGATGAACGTTTTTGTACGGGAAAAGATACAACCGATTGGGAAAAATTTGAGAAATGGGCGGAAACTGTTCCTTACACCATGCGTAACCCATTGTATCACTGGACGCATTTGGAATTAAAATCAGCTTTTGGCGTAAGCAAGATTTTGAAACCGGAAACGGCAAAAGAAATTTACGATGAATGTACGGCTAAATTGCGTACTCCCGAATTTTCCGCGCGTGGCTTGATGAAACACTACAATGTGGAAGTGGTTTGTACGACCGATGATCCTATTGATTCTTTGGAATATCATATTGCTTTGAAAAATGAAGGGTTTTCTGTAAAAGTGCTTCCGACTTGGCGTCCCGACAAAGCGATGGCCGTAGAAGTTCCTGCCGATTTCCGTGCTTATGTCGAAAAATTATCAGAAGTTTCAGGCGTTTCCATCAGTAAATTTGCCGATTTATTGCATGCACTTCGTGTACGTCATGATTTCTTCGCATCGGTAGGTTGTAAATTATCCGATCATGGAATCGAAGAATTTTATGCAGAAGATTATACAGACGCTGAAATTGAAGCAATATTCAATAAGGTATATGGAGGAAAAAATCTTTCTCATGAAGAAATCCTGAAATTTAAAACAGCCATGATGGTCGAAGGAGCCAAAATGGACTGGGAAAAAGGATGGACACAACAATTCCATTATGGAGCAATCCGTAATAACAACACTCGTTTATTCAAGCAATTAGGTCCGGATACAGGTTTTGATTCTATTGGTGACTTTACTGTAGCTAAAAATATGTCTAAGTTCCTGAATTATTTGGATACAGAGAATAAACTGGCAAAGACAATCATCTATAACTTGAATCCTCGCGACAACGATCTAATCACTACAATGATTGGAAATTTTCAAGATGGTTCAGTTGCCGGAAAAATACAATTCGGTTCTGGTTGGTGGTTCTTAGATCAAAAACCGGGAATGGAAGCGCAAATGAATTCATTATCTGTTCTTGGTTTGTTGAGCCGCTTTGTGGGAATGCTGACCGATTCACGCAGTTTCCTGTCGTATCCTCGTCATGAATATTTCCGTCGCATTCTTTGTAATCTGATAGGAAATGATGTAGAACAAGGATTATTGCCTGCTTCCGAATTGCCGTTCCTTGCTCAAATGGTAGAAAATATTTCCTACTATAACGCTAAAAATTTCTTTAAATTTTAGAGCCCCTCCCCAACCCTCCCCCAGAGGGAGGGAGTTGGCTTATATGCTGAAACAATAGATAAGTAATTGTTCAAAATTAGTTCATCCTTTGGGTTTGTTTAATGTTCAATGATTAACGTTGAAAATGAAAGAGTTAAACATTAAACTTTCAACATTAAACAAATAAACTAAATATGATAGTACACTTAAAATAAATATGTATAATTAAATAAACATTCATTATCCTAAGCCCTTCCCTTTGGGGAGGGTTGGGTGAGGCTTATTAAAATGAAAAAAGTAGTAACTTTCGGTGAGATTATGCTTCGTTTAGCAACTCCCGGCTATCAGAGATTTATTCAATCAACTAACCTGAACTCCACCTTTGGAGGAGGTGAAGCCAATGTGGCTGTATCGTTATCAAATTATGGTATTCCTACCGATTTTGTAACTCGTTTACCTAAAAATGACATTGCAGATTGGTGTATTTCTGATTTAAGGAAATACAACGTAGGAGTAAACAACATCGTTCGAGGTGGAGAACGTGTTGGAATCTACTTCTTGGAAACAGGAGCCGTAGCTCGCGCTTCTAAGGTAGTGTACGACCGTGCGAATTCTTCTATCGCCGACATCAAACCGGGAATGGTAAACTGGCGTGAGATTTTCAAAGATGCACAGTGGTTTCATTGGACAGGAATCACTCCTGCACTTTCTCAAGGAGCTGCCGACGCTTGTTTGGAAGCTATCAAAATCGCTAATGAAATGGGTGTAACTGTTTCTACAGATTTGAACTATCGTAAAAATCTTTGGAAATATGGTAAATCTGCTTCAGAAGTAATGCCAGCTTTGGTAGAAGGTTGCGATATCATTCTTGGCAATGAAGAAGATGCAGAAAAAGTATTCGGAATCAAACCTGAAGGTTTTGATGTTGCTCACACAGGAGGCGAAGTGAACGCAGCCGAATTCGAATCGGTTTGTACACAAATGATGAAAAAATTCCCTCGTGCGAAGAAAGTAATCATCACATTACGTGGTTCTATCAACGCCAACCACAATACTTGGGGAGGTTGTTTGTATGCTAACGGAAAATTGTATCAATCTAAACGTTACGACATCACTCATATCGTTGACCGTGTAGGAGGAGGCGATTCTTTCATGGGTGGTTTGATTTACGGACTAATTTCTTATCCGGCCGACGACCAAAAAGCATTGGAATTTGCTGTAGCAGCTTCATGCTTGAAACACACTATCTACGGAGACTTCAACCTTGTTTCTGTTTCAGAAGTTGAAAGTTTGATGGGTGGAGATGGTTCAGGGCGAGTTTCACGTTAATAAAATAATGGAGAATGGAGAGTGGAGAATTGAAAATGTGATAGTTAACTTTCATCATTCTCAATTCTCAATTCTCAATTTTCCACTTAAAATTATAAATTATGTTTTCATTAAAAGGGAAAATAGCTCTTGTAACCGGAGCTTCTTATGGAATAGGTTACGCGATTGCACAAGCTTTGCATGGCGCAGGTGCAACAATTGTATTTAACGATATCAATGCAGAATTGGTAGAAAAAGGAATTGCAGCTTATAAAGCTGATGGAATAAAAGCTCATGGTTATGTTTGCGATGTAACCAATGAAGAACAAGTATATCAAGTAATCGACCAAATTGCTTCAGAGGTTGGAGTCATTGATATTTTGGTAAACAATGCCGGAATCATCAAACGTATTCCTGCTATCGAAATGACTGCTAAAGATTTCCGTCAGGTAATTGATATCGACCTGAATGGTCCATTCATCATGTCGAAAGCGGTTGCTCCCGGAATGATAGAAAAAGGTGGAGGTAAAATCATCAATATCTGTTCTATGATGAGTGAATTAGGTCGTGAAACAGTTTCGGCTTACGCGGCAGCTAAAGGCGGACTGAAAATGTTGACTAAAAATTTAGCTTGCGAATGGGCGGAACACAACATTCAAGTAAATGGAATCGGACCGGGTTATATCGCGACTCCGCAAACTGCTCCTTTACGCGAACCGGGACATCCTTTCAACGATTTTATCATTGCTAAAACTCCGGCTGCCCGTTGGGGAACTCCTGAAGATTTGGCAGGTCCCGCAGTGTTCTTGTCTTCAGAAGCTTCTGATTTCGTGAACGGACACATTCTTTATGTAGATGGTGGTATTTTGGCTTATATAGGCAAGCAACCGAAATAATTATTAATGAATAATGAATAATGAGAAATGAATAATAAGAAGGTTTCCATTTTGAACGAAAAAACATTTTCTTTTGCTATTCGCATTGTGAAATTGTCCCAATATCTTCAAAAAGAAAAGGGAGAATATGTGCTTTCAAAACAAATTCTTCGAAGTGGAACTTCTATTGGAGCCTTAGTTCGAGAATCCGAATTTGGACAAAGCAAAGCAGATTTTGTAAATAAACTAAGTATTGCCTTGAAAGAAGCAAATGAAACCGAATATTGGATTTTACTTTTAAGAAATACTGATTTTATTGATGAACGTTTAACTGAAAGTTTACTATCTGATTGCAGAGAAATAATTCCTTTACTGGTTTCTTCAATAAAAACAGTAAAGAAAACTTTATCCTGAAGTGTCCAATGAACAGTCATTTTTCATTATTCATTATTAATTTTTCATTAAAATGAGATTCAATAAAATACAAATAATCAACACAATGAAAGAAACAGGAATGGTTCCTGTTTTCTATCATTCAGATGTTGAAGTAGCAAAACAAGTAGTGAGAGCTTGTTATGAAGGAGGCGTTCGCGCTTTTGAATTTACTAACCGTGGAGATTTCGCTCAGGAAGTATTTGGAGAATTAGTGAAATTCGCTAACAAAGAATGTCCGGGAATGATTCTTGGAATCGGCTCCATTGTTGACCCCGGAACAGCAGCTTTGTATATTCAGTTAGGAACAAACTTTATTGTCGGTCCGTTATTCAATCCCGAAGTTGCAAAAATTGCCAATCGTCGTTTAATTCCTTATACTCCCGGATGTGGTTCTGTATCAGAAGTAGGATTTGCTCAGGAAATGGGATGCGATTTGTGTAAAGTATTTCCCGGTGATGTGTTAGGCCCTAATTTCGTAAAAGGATTGAAAGCGCCAATGCCTTGGTCGATGTTGATGGTTACCGGAGGAGTTAAACCCGAAGAAGCCAATCTGAAATCTTGGTTTGATGCCGGAGTTACTTGTGTTGGAATGGGTTCTAACCTATTTCCTGCAGATGTAATAGCAGCTAAAGAATGGGGGAAAATCACCCAAATGTGTAAAGACGCTTTAGAAATAATTAAAAAAGTACGCAAATAATTAGTGACAAGTTACCAGTGACGAGTTACGAGTCGGTTTACACACGACAAAAATAACTCGTCACTCGTCACTCGTCAACTAAAAAGTATCATGAATAATTCAAATCAAAAAATGACAAATTACAGATGGACGATTTGTATCCTCCTGTTTTTTGCAACTACAGTCAACTACCTCGACAGACAAGTACTGTCATTAACATGGGACGAATTTATTAAACCTGAATTTCACTGGAATGAAGATCATTATGGAACCATCGGTGGTATATTTTCATTAGTTTATGCCATCGGAATGTTATTTGCCGGCCGTTTTATTGACTGGATGGGAAGTAAAAAAGGATTCCTTTGGGCAATTGGAGTTTGGTCAGTAGGAGCATGTATGCATGCGCTTTGCGGAGTGTTTACCGAAAGTCAAGTCGGGCTAAGTTCCGCGGCTGAATTGACACAAGCGACAGGAGCATTAGCAGTTACCATCGCGACAATAAGTATGTACGCGTTTATTGCCGCTCGTTGCGTGTTGGCAATCGGAGAAGCCGGAAACTTTCCCGCGGCGATTAAAGTTACAGCCGAATATTTTCCTAAAAAAGACAGGGCTTTCGCTACCAGTATCTTCAATGCCGGAGCTTCTATCGGCGCATTAATCGCCCCGGTTTCTATTCCTCCTTTAGCGAAAGTATTTGGTTGGGAAATGTCGTTTATTATTATTGGGCTATTAGGTTTTATCTGGATGGGATTTTGGGTATTTATGTATAAAAAACCAGAAGAATGCGCTAAGGTAAACTCAGCTGAATTGGCTTACATCCAACAAGATGCGAAAGAAGAACTAGAACAAAAAAATAATAAAGAAGAATCTGCACCTTTCATGCAATGCCTGAAATACAAACAAACATGGGCATTTGCTTTTGGTAAATTTATGACTGACGGCGTTTGGTGGTTTTTCTTATTCTGGACCCCTTCTTATATCAATACCCAATTCGACATCAAAACTTCTGATCCTCTCGGAATGGGTCTGATATTTACACTTTATGCCATTACGATGCTGTCTATTTATGGAGGAAAATTGCCTACAATTATCATAAATAAAACGGGTAAAAATCCGTATGCGGCAAGAATGCAGGCCATGTTAATCTTTGCGTTTATTCCGTTAGTAGTATTGCTTGCTCAACCTTTAGGAACATTCTCTCCTTGGTTACCTATCATATTGATCGGATTAGGAGGAGCAGCGCATCAATCCTGGTCGGCCAATATTTTCTCTACAGTTGGAGACATGTTTCCTAAAAAAGCTATCGCGACCATTACCGGAATTGGCGGTATGGCCGGAGGTATCGGTTCTTTTATTCTACAAAAATCAGCAGGAAAATTATTTGTTCACGCAGGAGAAACCAATATGACTTTTATGGGATTCGAAGGCAAACCTGCCGGTTACTTCATTATTTTCTGTATTTGTGCTTTTGCTTACCTTGTTGGTTGGATTGTAATGAAAACATTGGTTCCGAAATATAAACCGATTACGGATTTGTAATATTAGTTAACAAGGAGTTAGAGGAAGTTAGAGGGAGTTACAAGAAGTTACAGGAAGTTAGAGGGAGTTAGAGGGAGTTAGAGGGAGTTAAACGAAGTTACAGGAATATTTTTATTAACCAAGTCCAAATTGTTTTTCATTATGAATAATAGGACCAAATCCTTTGAGGATTTATTAATGTGGCAAGAAGCGCATAAAATTGTATTATTTGTTTATCAAGTCACAAAGCATTATCCTAAAGAAGAACAATTTGGATTGATATCTCAATTTCGGAGAGCAGTAGTATCTGTTCCTGCAAACATTGCAGAAGGTTATAAAAAAAGAGGTACAGCAGATAAATTAAGATTCATGAATATAGCTCAAGGGTCGTTGGAAGAATGCAGATATTATGTTATTTTAAGTAACGATTTAGGTTTTATTTCAGAATTTGAAAAAATAGAACTTGAAAAATTAATATCAAAAACGAGTTATCTTCTAAATGCTTATTGTTCTTCAATAATTAAAAATAAAGAATGTATTCAATGAAGTTCCTGTAACTCCTCGTAACTTCCTGTAACTTCCTGTAACTCCCTCTAACTCCCTCTAACTTCGTAATAACTCCTACTTAAAAACAAAAAAATGAAAAATTTAGATAAAACAACAGTAAACAAACCGGAGCTTCCGGTAAAGATTCTCCAATTCGGAGAAGGAAATTTTTTGCGTGCATTCGTTGATTGGATGATCGACAAAGCTAACAACGCAGGAGTAATGAATCATGGCGTGGTTGCCGTTCAACCGATTGCTCAGGGATTGGCTGAAATGTTACGTAAACAAGATTGCATGTATCATGTATATCTCGAAGGAATCAAAGACAAACAACCGGTAAAGGAAATTTCTTTGGTAAAAAGCATTGTTGACGCTTTGAATCCTTACGATGAATACGAAAAATACAAAGAAATCTTTTTGAGTTCTGAATTGGAAATGATTATTTCCAATACGACAGAAGCCGGAATTCGTTATGAAGAAGGAGACGACCTCAATGCTTGTCCTCCAAAATCGTTTCCTGCAAAAATGACCGCATTGTTACACCAACGCTATCAAAAATTCAATGGAGCTGCGGACAGAGGATTATTGATTATTTGTTGCGAATTAATTGAAGATAACGGCTCTACATTGCGTGAATACGTTTTGAAACATGCGGAATATAATAATCTTGGCGCAGATTTCATCAATTGGGTAAAAACAGCTTGCCATTTTTATGATACATTGGTTGACCGTATTGTACCGGGATTTCCACGTGAAACCATCAACGAAATCAAAGCTGAAATCGGATTTGATGATAACTTGGTTGTAAAAGGCGAATATTTCCATGTTTGGGCTATTGGTGGAGACCCAATCATCAAAGAAAAATTGCCATTGGATAAAGCCGGATTGAATGTGCTATTCATGGATGATATCCGTCCGTTCCGTGCTAAAAAAGTACGTATTCTGAATGGTGCCCACACTGCAATGGTTCAAGTAGCTATGCAACTGGGTTGCGAAACGGTGATGGATGCCTTCAATACTCCTTTGGTAGAAAAATATATCAATACAATGGTTGATTCGGAAGTCCTTCCGGGAATCGGAGAAGATATGACCGAATTACGTGCATTCTCAGCTAAAATCCTGGAACGTTTCTATAATCCGTATATCAAACATTATCTGAAAGATATTTCTTTGAACTCTTTGTCAAAATGGGAAGCTCGTGACTGGCCGACTGTGTGCGATAACAGCAAGAAATTAGGTAAATTAGCAAAGTTAACAACTTTCTCTTTTGCAAGTTTGTTGGTAATGTACAGCGGTAAATCAGAAGCTAAAAATTTTGTTCCGAACGATACTCCCGAATTTGTAGAATTTATTCAGAAAACTTTTGATGTGAATAACATTGAAGGTTGGGTAAATGGAATCGTAAACAACAGACAAATCTGGAGAGAAAACTTCTCGACTGTTCCCGGATTCACAGAAGCGGTCGTTGCTAATGTGAAAATGATTTTGGATAAGGGGATGAAAACATCACTCGAAAGTCTTATTTAGTTGAGAATTGAGAGTTGAGAGTTGAGAATGATTCGCTTGTCATTTTAAACTCTCAATTCTCCATTCTCAACTCTCAATTAATTTCACTATGAATAACTGTTTATATTGCGAAAGAAACCAATTGCAAAAAGATTTAATGATCGAAATTTGTGATTTGAGTGTTTCGACTGTGTTTTTGTTCAAGGAACAAACATACAAAGGCAGATGTGTGGTAGCCTATAAAGACCACAATGTGGAACTTTACGAATTGAATGATGCCGATTTATTGGCTTTTATGAAAGACGTTAACAATGTTGCAACAGCGATAAAGAGAGCATTCAACCCGGAAAAAATCAATTACGGAGCTTATTCCGATAAATTGAAGCACCTTCATATACATTTGGCTCCAAAATACATTGATGGACCGGATTTCGGAAGTACATTCACAATGAATCCTCAAAAAGTATATTTGGCTGACGAAGAATATGACGAGATGATTACTAAGATTAAAAATCAATTGCTGTAATCATGATTACAAATTTATTTCAAAAAACAGTATTCATTGCTGCGTTATTCTTCGTGGCAATGAATATTAATGCACAAAAGGGAAATACAGTATTGGCTGATTTTTCATTTTCTTCAGATCAAGTCAATACAGCTCCCGCTATGTTAGCAAATGCAGGATCCGAAACATCCATATCTCTTAATATTATTAGTCCGACAAATATTTCCGCCCGTTCAAAACAAGGTTATTCCTACGCGATGAAGTGTAGTGGAATTGAATTATCCGGAAATTTGTCTGCTATCGGTTCTTTTGAATTGGCTGTTCAAAACGGAAGTAGTGGAAATGTGGCTACTTATACAGTTCAGGTCTGGGATGGAACCGCATGGGTTACTGCCGAAACCAAAGATTTGGCTGGCAATACGGATATGTTATATATTCCTTCTTCAATCATAACTAAAAGTGCTGCCAAAGTAAAAGTTACAAGTTCAAACTCCTCTTGGTTTTATGGGTTGAAAATATACAATAATACAACTGCTGATGGAGCTCCTGCTTTAGTTTCGGTTTCTCCGACTGAAAACAGCAATTTACCTTCAACCGGAGTTATCACATTACAATTTGATGAATTGGTAAAAGCTGGGACAGGTACTCCAACACTTGGAAACGCAACAATAAGCACCGTAAAATATGCAGGAAATCAAGTCATTATTGATTATGACGGATTTACCGCTGCGACCAATCCGTTAACCATACCTACTGGTTGTATTACGGATTATAGTGGTAACGCATTAGCGTCTAAAATAGAAAAAAATTATATTATAGATAATACTCCTCCGGCATTCGAATCTGCATCTCCCAAAAACAATTCAACCATTCATATTGGAGATTTGGGAGAAGATACCCGCAAAATAAAACTTACTTTCAGTGAAGATATCAAGATAGGAACTGGAACTATTTTCTTTAATGGTGCAATTGTAACACCTTCTATATCAGGAAAAGTACTTACTATCAGCTATTCCGGATTGCCTTACAATGCGAATAATCAGCTGTCGATACCTGCATCTTATATTCTTGATCTCTCAAATAATGTGATGGCTTCGCCTGTTACATTGAATTACATTACCGGGGCAAGAGATAATACCCCTCCTGTTCTTAATGTAAAATCAATAACAGATAATGCTGTCAATCAGCCTATTGGCGGAGGTGTTTATCTGACTTTCGATGAAATTGTTATTCCTGGAACAGCTAAAGCTACAATTAATGGCAATCCGGCAACGCTTTCAAATAGTGGAAATGTTATCGGAATCAACTATGCCAATTTGCCGTATTCATCGAATATTTCAATCGATTTACCAGCAGGATGTGTTACTGATACTTGTGGCAATGCTTATGCCGGAACTTCTTTTTCTTTCACAACAGCAGCCAAAGCAAGTAAATCTTTCGACTTTATCGTGGCTAAAGATGGTTCGGGCGATTATGATAAAATTCAAGACGCGGTAAATGCTGCAAATGGAACTTCCAGAACATTGATTTATGTGAAACCCGGCATATACAGCGAAAAAATTGCCATACTAAAAGATAACATCAGTTTGATTGGAGAAGATGCTGATAAAGTAATCATTACTTGGAATGAGTGTGCTTCGACCTCAACGTTACAAACAGGCACAGGAATCAATTCAACAGGTACAGATGCTTCTTACACGATGTTAATCAAAGGAAATAATTTTTATGGAGAAAACTTTACCGTAAGAAATGATTATGATTATAGAAATGGTACGGAAGCAAACAAACAGGCTGTTGCTTTGGAACATATAACAGGAGACAAACATGTGTTGAAAAATGTGAAAATGTATAGTTTCCAAGATACTTATTATCCGAAAACAGCAAATACACGCCAGTATTTGTATAATTGCTACATATTGGGAGGAACTGATTTTATTTTCGGAAGTGGGACGACTTTCATAGACAATTCCCTTATTGATTGTTTTACCGGTGGACAGTATATTACTGCTGCATCCGACACACAAAAAGAATTTGGTATAATATTGAATAATTGCAATATAAAATATGCAGATACCGCGGCAATTGGAACAAAACGGCAATTTTATTTGGGACGTCCGTGGAAAGCGCCCGCAAAAACATCCTATATCAACTGTTCTTTCGAATCCGGCTTGATTCAAAATGTAGGCTGGTCTGAATGGTCGGGAACAGATAACCATTTATATGCCTCATATTCAGAATATAACAGCAAATTACAAGAAGGTTCATCAATGGATATTTCCGGTCGCGTTGCATGGTCTAAACAATTGAATCAGAATGACGCTTCCCGTTACAATGCGGATAATGCTTTCAATTATGGAACTTCCGGCACATGGAATCCGGTTCCATATATAACAACGCCTGCAGCGCCTTCAAATGTTAAGGTTAATTTTGGCAGCAGAGTTGTAACATGGACAGCATCAGAATTTGCAATTGGTTATCTCATTTTTAAAAATGGAAACTTATTGGACAAAACTATTGATTTGACCTGTACAGATCCTACCACGACAGCAAATGCCAATGATAGTTATACAGTCAAAGCTTATAATGAATATGGCGCTTTAAGTGAGGCATCGGTTGCAAAACCTACAAACATCAAAAAGATTTCATTGGATAAGTCATTTTTGACATCTTCGGTTGTTTCGAACGAATTGTTGTTGATTAATCCCGAAAATCTGATTAAAATAGAAATTTTAGACTTAAACGGTAAACAGTTACAGTCTTCAGTTGTTTCAAATGAAATAATTTCAATATCATCCATCTCTAATGGAATGTTTTTTGCCAAAGCATATACGAAAAGCAGAGAAATAATGGTGGAGAAGATAGTTAAACAGTAAACAAGTTGACAAGTAGACGAGTTGACAAACTTTATTCAGAATCAGGTGTAAACCGCTTGTTTACTTGTATACTCGTTTACTTATCAACCAAAAAAAATAATATGAACAAGTATTTGAAAATCAATCCTTCCGACAATGTCTGTGTGGCTTTAGACATTTTAAATCCGGGAGATGTATTAAATGTCGATGGAGTAGATATCAGTATAAAAAACGAGATTGAAACCGGACATAAGTTTGCCATTAAACCAATCAAAGAAAACGAAAACGTAATCAAGTATGGTTATCCGATTGGACATGCGATTCAAGACATAGAAGTCGGAGAACATGTTCATACACACAACATAAAGACAAACTTACACGATAATTTAACTTATGTTTATCGTCCGGTTGAATCAGTGTTGAATATTCCCAAAAGCGACCTGAAAATCAATGCATATAAAAGATACAACGGAGATGTCGGCATCCGCAACGAATTATGGATTGTTCCCACCGTTGGTTGTGTGAACGGACAAGCTCAAATGATTATCAATCGGGTGAAATCCGAGTTGGATGTTTCTCACATTGATGATGTCAGGGTATTTACTCATAACTACGGTTGTTCGCAATTGGGAGACGACCATGTAAATACACAAAAAGCGTTGGCAGCTTTAGCTAAACATCCAAATGCAGGAGGTGTTTTGGTGCTTAGTTTAGGATGTGAAAACAATCAGCAATCAGCTTTCAAAAAAGTGATGGGAGAATGGGACCCGGAACGTCTTCGTTTTTTGATTTCTCAAGAAGTGGAAGACGAAGTCGAAACAGGATTCCAAATGATGAAAGAATTGGTTGAACGCATGAAACAAGATAAAAGGGAAGAATTACCTCTTTCTTCTTTGAAAGTCGGATTGAAATGTGGTGGAAGTGACGGATTTTCCGGAATTACCGCTAATCCATTAGTCGGACGTTTCTCCGATTGGCTCATCGCTCAAGGAGGTTCGACAATTCTGACCGAAGTTCCTGAAATGTTTGGTGCTGAAACCATTCTAATGGACCGTGCAATTAATACTGAAGTTTTCGATAAAACCGTCAGTCTGATAAATAATTTCAAAGAATATTTCCGCAAATTCGATCAGCCGATTTATGAAAATCCTTCGCCCGGAAACAAAGCCGGAGGTATCACTACCTTGGAAGATAAATCGCTCGGCTGTACTCAGAAAGGAGGAAACGCCGAAGTTGTTGATGTATTGGATTATTGCGAGCCCATCAAAACGAAAGGACTAAACTTGTTGAATGCTCCGGGAAACGACTTAGTAGCTGCTTCATCATTAGCACTTTCAGGTTGTCAATTAGTGTTATTTACAACCGGAAGAGGAACGCCGTTTGGAAGTTTTGTCCCTACGATGAAAATATCTACCAATTCAAAATTGTACAATTTTAAACACAACTGGATTGATTTCAACGCAGGCTCTTTGCTCGAAGGAGAAAGTATGGACAAAATTTCACAACGATTTGCCGAATTCATCGTAGAAACAGCCAACGGTAAAAAACTGAAACACGAAGAAACCGGATTCAAAGAAATAGCTATTTTTAAAACAGGAGTGACGCTTTAGATACATGAATGTTATTTGTTTCAAATTGGGCAATAAATGAATGTCTTGTTGAAGTAGTTGAAAACTACGCCGAACGCTTACGCCAGATTTCATTTTGTAAAACATTCAAATGGTTTACAATTGTTAATTCAAACATTTACTAAATAATTCAAAAATATGCAGCATTACGATATAATCCTCGCATCAAATTCTCCAAGGAGAAAAGAATTACTTGCCGGATTAGATATTCCGTTTGAAGTAAAAACATTGCCTGATGTGGATGAATCGTTCCCCGGAAATTTACCAAACATTGAAATTCCTGTTCATATAGCAAAATCAAAAGCAGACGCGTATCGCCGGTTTTTAGAAAAAAGTAATTTATTGATTACCGCCGATACAATCGTTTGGTTAGATGGTAAAGTCTATGGAAAACCCATCGATGAAGCAGACGCGATAGCTATGCTAAAAGACCTTTCAGGAAAAACTCACGAGGTAATCACAGGCGTTTGTCTCACTTCCACTGAAAAACAAGTCGCGTTTTATGCCGTATCTAAAGTAAAATTCGCGGAATTAAATGATAAAGAAATAAATTACTACATCAATAAATACAAACCATACGATAAAGCAGGCTCTTATGGCGTACAGGAATGGATCGGATATATTGGAGTAGAAAGTTTGGAAGGTTCTTTCTATAACGTAATGGGATTGCCTGTAAGGATGTTATATAAACATTTGAAAGAATTTGGTGTATTTTAATTTTTCCTATCTGATTCTTTTTTTGTAGCTTTGTCCTTTTAATAACATTTCTTAAAAATGGAAAAACTTACTTTAGTCAAAGTAGGAGGAAAAATTGTAGAAGACGATGAATCTTTGCAACGCTTGCTTGCAGACTTTTCAACCATAGCAGGCAATAAAATTCTTGTACATGGCGGCGGCCGGTCGGCCACTAAAGTCGCCGAAAAACTCGGAATAGAAAGTCAAATGGTTCACGGCCGAAGAATTACGGATGCCGAAACCTTGAAAGTAGTAACCATGGTTTATGCCGGATTGGTTAACAAAAATATCGTGGCCAAATTGCAATCCAGGCATGTTAACGCTTTGGGTCTGACCGGAGCAGACATGAATATAATGCTTTCACAAAAACGTCCGGTCACAAATGGAATTGATTATGGTTTTGTAGGTGACGTAAAACGGGTAAATGCAGAAGCGATTGTCGACATATTGAAACAAAACATCATTCCCGTATTATCTCCAATAACACATGATGGAACTGGTAATTTACTGAATACCAATGCGGATACAATTGCAGGAGAAGCAGCCAAAGCCCTGTCGTATGATTATGATGTCACGCTCATCTATTGTTTTGAAAAAAAAGGAGTATTGAAAGATGAGAACGATGATAACAGCGTAATTCCTGAAATCAATGAAACCTTATTTAAACAATATGTTGAAGAAGGCGTAATTTCAGGAGGAATGATTCCTAAATTAGAAAATGCTTTTCAAGCATTGCATGCCGGCGTAAAATCGGTTATCATAACCGAAGCCTCCGAAATTTGTACCGGAAAGGGAACTTATATTTTATAAATAGAATATTCTCAATTGTTTATTATTTATTTATGAGATCCAGAATAATTACATCTCAAGAAGAAATAGAATCAATCATAACTCATTGCGATGTTTGTTTTGTCAGTTTTTCAGATACAGACGGTTCTCCGTATGTGATTCCAATGAATTTCGGATATAAAGACAACGTAATTTATCTCCATTCTGGGCCAAAAGGAAAAAGCCTCGAAATTTTGGAACGAAATAACCGGGTGTGTATCGCGTTCAGTACAGGACATAAATTGTCTTTTCAAGATGCCGATGTCGCGTGTAGTTACGGAATGAAATCAAAAAGTGTAGTTGCGTTCGGAGAGGTATCATTTACAGAAGACCCTGAGAAAAAAATTGAGGCCTTGAATATCATTATGAAACAATATGCCCCTCAAAAAACATTCAAATATTCAGATCCGGCCGTGGCGAATGTTAAAGTTTGGATTGTCGAGATAGACCAAATGTCGGGAAAAGAACTTGGAATACAGAGGTAAATTAATTAAGAATTAGGAATTTGCTTGGATTTAAACAAGATTTCAAATAAATTTTCAGAATTAAAAAATGGAAAGTGAATTTAGTATGGTGGCAAAAACCCTTTATGGGTTAGAAGATACGTTAGCCGCCGAATTGATAGCTTTAGGCGCGAATAATGTAGAAATCGGTAGACGCATGGTTTCTTTCGAAGGAAATAAAAGACTACTTTACAAAGCCAATTTTTGCCTGAGGACCGCATTAAAAGTATTGAAACCGATTGCCCATTTCACTGCTAAAAGTTCGGACGAAGTATACGAACAAGTAAAAAAAATCAATTGGAATAAATACCTGAAAAATAAAAACACTTTTGCGGTAGATGCTGTTGTCCACTCCGAAATTTTTACTCATTCGAAATTTGTAGCATATAGGACAAAAGACGCCATTATGGATTTTTTTGTTGAAAATGGAGAAGAAAAACCTTCCGTCAGGGTAACAAATCCCGATTTTCAAATACATATCCATATTTCACATAAAGATTGTACGGTATCATTAGACAGCTCAGGAGAATCTCTGCACAAAAGAGGATACCGTCACGACCAAACCGAGGCCCCGTTGAATGAAGTATTAGCGGCAGGAATGCTATTGAAAGCAGGATGGAAAGGACAATCTGATTTTATTGATCCTATGTGCGGTTCGGGAACGTTACTGATCGAAGCCACTTTAATCGCATTGAATATCGCTCCCGGAATTTATCGCGAAAAATTCGCCTTTGAAAAATGGGAAGATTATGATGAAGATTTATATAACAGCATAGCCGAAGACGACAGCGCCGAGAAAGATTTTGATTTCAAGGTATTTGGTTCAGACATTTCGGATAAAGCCATTGTAATCGCTTCTAAAAACGTCAAAAACGCGGGATTGAGTAAATACATAGAACTATCCGTTAAACCGTTTCAACAATATACGGAAATTCCTGAAAAAAAAGGAATGCTCGTCACAAATCCTCCCTATGGAGAACGATTGAATCCTAAAGACTTGATGAATTTATATTCCATGATGGGAGAACGTATAAAACACGTTTTTACCGGTTATAGCGTTTGGATATTAAGTTCAAACAAGGAAGGTTTTGATAATATCGGACTTAAACCTTCTCAAAAAATCAAATTGATAAACGGTTCGTTGGAATGTGAATTCCGGAAATATGAAATTTTTGAAGGAAAACACAAAGAATTTAAAGCTGAAAGCCAACTGTTAAAATTGAAGAAGAGGTGAATTTTCCTTCTGAATATCCTCTTTTTCCAATTGTTTACCGCAGCATGTTTGAATATTTTATTTCTTCGTAATAAACTATAACAGTGAGACTTCCGAAGATAAGCTACGGTCAGGTTTGCCTGAAATTGGGATTGCATTTTCCAATCGGCAACCTGACCGTTAGTAGTAATTCGAGAGAAAGATATTAAAACAAGTGTTTTGGAGTGGAAAGAGAGGGATAACTATTTTTTTCTTCATTTCGTCCATCCCGTCTTTCACTTCTTCCTTCACATTTTTTTGTCTGTATTTTGCGCGCTAAGAGCAAAACAAAGCAGCAAAACGAAAAAAGATAAAACACCACTTCTAATCATCCATTGTTTCATAGTTGTTTTCTTTATGAATTAATTCTTAAAAAATACGTCTCTCTTTTTTTTATCTATATGATTGTTCTTCATCTTGAAATAAATCAAATCCAGATGATGATTTTCAATCGCTTTTTTTGAAAAGGGAAACGATAAATAATAATAAGATAGATCCAACTGTGGCACTAATCAGGTTACCCCAAATGCCAGTAGTCGCCATACCTAATAGTCCGAAGATCCAACCACCCAAAACACCTCCGATAATACCGACGATAAGGTTCACGATTAAACCAAATCCTCCTCCTCTCATAATCTGTCCGGCAATCCATCCGGCAGCAATCCCAATTAAAATATACCATAAAAAGTTCATAGCTTCATTTTTTAATTAAATTTGAATAATATAACCCGTAACTTGTCTACTCGTTAACTCTTCTTTGCCCAAACTGCCAATTTACCACCACATACCTTAAATAGCGCAGTACCATCTTCTCCTATAGAAACTTCGTCAGGAATACATCCTGTGATTTCATGCCAAACTTCGTTCGTATGTTGTTGGCCTACAAACATTTGTTTCTCGCCGTCTTCTCCGTTCGAAACAAGAAGAGCCAATCCTGAATCAGGGTGTTCATCATCACCACCGCGCGTAAAACCTGCCGTGTTGGGATGATCGAAATAATTATGCTGTTCTCCATAAGCATACTTCCGCCTTGCATCAAGCAATGTGTCAATAATTTGCCTATGAGGAGACGTTTCATTTCCCGTTCCGTAATAATTTCCGTAAAAAACGCAAGGATATCCCTTTTCCATCAACAGGATTATTCCATAAGCCAACGGAATAAACCAACTTTCGACTTGAGATTCAAGCGAACATCCACCTTGAGAATCATGATTATCGACAAAAGTGACGGTATTTTCGGGAAAATCGGCAACTAATGTGTCATTTAGAAAAGCGGTAAAATCAAAATCGCCTTTCCAATATTCTCCCACCAGATAAAAGCTATCCCCTTTATTTTCCCTTATTGTATTCAGAAATTGTTTTATAAAATCAGTATCCATGTGTTTGATAGCATCCAAACGGAAACCATCGAGGTTCAGTTCGTTAGCCACCCAAGTTCCCCATTTGTTGAGTTCTGCGATTACTTCCGGATGATTCAAGTCCAAATCACAGTCCAACAAGTAATCAAAATTTCCAAATTCGTTATTTACATGATGGCTCCAGGATATTCCTTCTCCCAAAATTTTATATACAGCCGTCTTTCCGTTGGCGTGATTTATTCCTGTCCCGGAAAAATGATACCAATGCCATTTGAAATCCGAATATTGATTATTTCTTCCATCGAAGTTAAATCCTGTCCACCCTTCTATTTCGTAGGGATCGGAGAGTGTATTTTCCCTGTCGTAATCATCCACTTCCTGCACGAAGAATTTTTCGGTATAATCGGCTCCGGTTTTATGATTCATCACTGCATCAAGATAAACAGATATCCCGTGATTATGTAGTTCATTGATAGCTTCATTCAACTCTTCTTTTGTTCCGTATTTGGTACGAATGGTTCCTTTTTGGTCAAACTCGCCTAAATCGAACAAGTCATAAGTAGAATATCCTTCATTTTGTTGCGCGTCTGCTTTATAAGCAGGTGGAATCCAAACAGAGGTTACTCCTATGTCGCTAAGGTGTTTGGCATCTTCTTTTAATCGCTTCCATAGTTCTCCATCGTTTGGCAAATTCCACTCGAAATATTGTATCATCACTCCATTTTTCATCGTTCGGTCTATTTATGTTCTTTTTTATAAACAGATTGACGAATTTAAAAGTTGTATTGTCAATGCTAATATCTGTAAAAAATCAAAAAAAAGGACCTATATTATTTTTCAATTATTTGGGATTTTGCTTGTTTAGCAGCTTTCATAATGTCGAAAGAAGATATAAAATAACTTCATTTTTTACCGTTTTATTGTAATTTTTTTGAATAAAAAGTCTTGTCAATAATGTATAATTTTTTGAGATTAGCTAAACTTTTTAAAACATAAAAGCCAACTAATTCGCAATAAATTAGCCGGCTTTTAAATTTTATAGAAAATTATTTATTTATTCTTTGATAATTCCATTTCTTTTCATTAATGCTTTCACGGTTGGTTCTTGGCCCCTGAAACGTTTATAAAGAATCATAGGATCTTCTGTTCCCCCTTTAGATAACACATTTTCCCTGAAAGATTTGGCAATGTCTTGACTAAATATCCCGTTTTCCTTGAAATAGAAAAACGCGTCGGCATCCAACACTTCCGACCATTTATAAGAATAATATCCGGCCGCGTATCCTCCTGAAAAAATATGACTGAATGCCGGAGAAATTAAAGTTCCTTCTACAAGAGGAAGGACAGATGTTTTTGCAATTGCAGCGTATTCGAAAGGCGCGATACTTCCTTGATAAGGTTTTTCTATTGTATGGCAAGCCATATCCAAGAAACCAAAACTCAATTGGCGTAAACATCCGTATCCTACATTGAAATTAGAAGCGTCTATTATTTTTTGCACCAATTCGGCGGGAATTTTTTCCCCTGTTTGGTAATGAACCGCGAACCGGTCTAAATATGTTTTTTCATTCATGTAATTTTCCATGAATTGAGAAGGAAGTTCCACAAAATCACGGTAAACAGAAGTTCCCGACATACTTGCATATTCGGTGTCGGCAAACATTCCATGCAAAGCGTGCCCGAATTCATGAAGAAAAGTCCTTACTTCATCATACGACAATAAAGCCGGCTTGGATTCGGTCGGACGGGTAAAATTCATGACTATCGTTACAAGAGGACGGATATTATTCGTTTTATCTTTGCGTTGCGAACGGTATTCGGTCATCCAGGCTCCCGGACGTTTTCCCGCTCTGGGATGAAAATCGGTGTATAGGACGGATAAAAAGGATCCGTCTTTGTCGAATACTTCAAAAGCTTCAACCTCAGGATTATATACCTGTATTTTAGTGTTTTTCTTGAAAGTGATTCCGTATAATTCGGTAGCTAATCCGAATACTCCTTTCTTCACATTTTCAAGTTCAAAATACGGACGGATAAGTTCTTCATTGATTTCGAACTTGGCATCTTTCAATTTTTCAGAATAATAACTCCAATCGTAAGGCATTACGGTTACCGGTTGTTTTTCCATTCCCAAGGCAAATCCTTGTACTTCACGATATTCCTGCAAAGCGGAAGGTTTATACGCGTCCAACAATTCGTTCAGCAATTTATAGACGTTCTCGCTGTTTCCCGCCATTCGTTTACGAAGTACTCTATCCGCGTAGGTTTTATATCCCAACAAATTCGCGATCGCGAGGCGAGTGTCAATAATACTGTCTATCAACGCGGTATTGTCAAATTCTCCTCCAACACAACGAGTTGAAGAAGCCATATACAATTCTTTCCTTAAATTTTTGTTGCTTGAATATTTCATGAAAGGGCCATAGCTCGGAGCTGTTAAATCAACGACATAGCCTTCTTTCCCTTTTTGTTTGGCTTTCGCCGCGGCTGCTTCCCGGACACTTTCAGGAAGTCCGGCTAATTGGTTTTCTGTTAATACTTTTTCGTATGAATTAGTCGCCTTCAAAACATTTTGGCCGAATTTGAGGGTAAATACGCTTAAATTAGAAGACAGTTCCCTGTATTTTTCTTTATCAGCGTCATTTAAATTCGCTCCGTTATTGATAAAACCATCGTAAGTTTCATCAAGCAATCGGATTTGTTCATTATTTAATCCCAAAGCGTTTTTCTTCTCGTAAATGGCTTTAACGCGGGCGAAAAGTTCGGGATTTAATTGTATGTTATTGCCGTGTTCCGTCAATTTCGGTTGAATTCGTTGAGAAATTTCCATCATTTGGTCATTACTTTCGGCACTCAACAAATTAAAGAAAACGGTACTTACACGATCCAATAATTGACCGGAATGTTCTATCGCTTCTATCGTGTTTTGAAAAGTTGGTTCAGCTTTATTTGTCGCGATTTTTTTGATTTCATTATCATGTTCATTTATCGCTTTCTCGAAAGCTGGTTCAAAATGTTCTGTCTTGATTTTATCAAACGGAACTGTTTGGTAAGGAGTTTTATACGTTTGAAAAAACGGATTGGCTGCTTGTGTCATACTACAACTGATTAATATTAAACCGGACAGGAATAATCGTTTCATAAAAAAATATATATAATTAAAATTTGAAAATGCAAATGTCGGAAATTTCGTTGAATTTATTCGAAAAAATAGTGCTTTAAGAATTATTTTATTGTTGACATGAAGACAATAGTCAATTCCTTACCGCAAATCACCGCTTGCTAACTCTCCAATAATCTGTCCGCTGATTTGCAACAACGAAATTTCGCAGAGTTTGGTATTGTATTGAGCTTGCAGTAACCGTTCTTCGGCTTCGAGTAAACTGTTTTGGGCTTCTCTCAACTCAATACCCGATAATTCTCCAAGCTTATATCGTTCGATGGCTATTCCATAATTTTCCCTGGCAGTTTGCAGGTTTTCTTTTTCGAGATTCGTTAACCTTAAGTTGTTTTCATAAGCCATCCAGATATTCGATAAATTGGCTTTCAATCCTAATTCCAATTGTTCGTACCGCAATTCACGGTTTTGAATTTGCAAACGTGAATTTTGTTGTTCTCTCCGGCGGTTGAATCCGTCAAAAATATTGAATCCCAAAGTCAAACCGTAATTAAATCCTAATGTATTTTGTTTTTCTATATTTCCCGTATTGTAAATATTTTGCGCGTACCCATAACCGCTATTTAATTTCAAATATGGATAATTTCTGCTTTTAACCGCTTTATAATCAAGTTCACTCAATCTTTTTTCTTTTTCAGCAAGCAAAAGCGAAGAATTATTTAGCAGCGTTTTTGTTGTAATATTTTCTTCATTGAGCAAATCGTTGAATTCGATGACAGAATCGCTTACTACAATGGGTCGAGCGACATTTTCAAATGCCATCAATTGATTAAGCCTGACACGTGATGAATAAAGCACTTCGTGTTGTTTGATTAAATTCGAACTATCCGCATTTAAATCTACATAAGCCTGTTGAAGATCGAGCCTTGATTTAGAACCAATATTATAATGCGCTTCTACGATCCTCAAACGTTCTTTTGATAATTCAACCGCGTATTCCAAGTTATTCAGACGTATTTTTTGCCTCACCAAATTATAATATTCCGCGCTGAAATCGGCGATAAAATCTTCTATTGTCAGCCGTGTATTCAGTTCTCCCACGCGTTGAAGTTCTTTCAAACGGTCATGACGGGCTTGTATTTGAAATCCGTCGAAAATTGTCCAATTGAGATTTATCCCGGTATTAATTAATTGATTATTAACATTATTGTTTTTAGTCGCCGTTCCATCAATCAAATACTGTTCCGTATTATTATTCGTTCCGGAATAACCCGCGTTCAAATCTAATGTGGGAAGATAACCGGCATTACCAATTGTCGTATTATTATCTGTTATTTGTTGCTCGTTTCGGACGATACGGATTTCATAATTTCTTTCCAATCCCAATTCCAGACATTTTTTAAAGGAATATTTTTCCTGAGCACAAACGGCAACAGGAAAAAGCAAAAACAATATGTAAAATTTAAAGTATTTCATTTATTTCCTATTTGTTGAAATATAACTATACATTGCCGGAACAATATACATTGTCAAAAATGTAGAAATCAACATTCCACCAATTACAGCGACTCCCATGGCTATACGCCCGTTAGCACCTTCGGCACTTGCGAAAGCCAAAGGAAGAAGTCCGAGGATGGTTGAAAAACTTGTCATCAAAATCGGACGCAACCGTTGAACCGCGGCTCCTCGGATCGCTTCATCTTTATTCAATCCGGATTCTTGCCTTTGATTTGCAAATTCCACAATCAGGATTCCATTTTTAGCGACCAATCCGATCAACATGATAATTCCGATTTGGCTGAATATATTCATTGTTATATCTGAAAAAAACATGAATATCAATGCTCCCGCGATAGCCAACGGAACCGAGAGCATAATGACGAGCGGGTCTTTGAAACTTTCGAACTGGGCTGAAAGGATGAGGAATATCAATACCAATGCTAATCCGAAGGCAAACATCAAACTCGAAGAACTTTCGCGGAATTCTTTGGAATCTCCGGATAGCGCGGTTCGGAAGGTTTCGTCTAAAGTTTCTTTAGCTATGCGATCCATTTCGTCTAATCCCGCACCTATCGTGACTCCTTTTGCCAATCCGGAACTTACTGTAGCTGCATTAAACCGATTATAACGGAATAATTGAGGAGGCGCAACTCCTTCGGTCAGTTCAACCAAATTATCTAACTGAATCATGTCTCCCGCGGCATTTTTCAAATAAATTGACTTTAAATCCAACGGGGTATTGCGTTGTTGCCTGTTGATTTCCCCTAATATCTGATATTGTTTTCCATTCATATAGAAATATCCCAAACGTTGTCCGCTAAGAGCGTATTGCAGGGTTTGTCCAATATCCCTTGTGCTGATTGAGAGTAAAGCGGCCTTGTCCCTGTCGATTTCGATACGCGTTTCAGGTTTGGTGAATTTCAGGTTCACATCGGCCATTTCGAACAATGGACTTTCGTTCACTTTTCTCATAAAAGGTGGAATAAATTCTTGCAGTTTATCCAAGTTGGTCGCTTGTAATACATATTGAACAGGCATGTTCGCGCGCCTTCCACCGAATGTTGACTGTTGTTGTACAAACGCTCTCGCTTCGGTTTGGCTTTTTACTGCCGCCGACAAATTATCGGCTATTTCCATCTGGCTGCGTTGTCGATCTTTGATATCGGGCAACATCAAGCGGACAAAACTGTTGCTCGAACGAATCATTGTCACATTAATATTCCGTTCGGGAGCTATACTATCGGCTATTTCAGATATTTTTTGCGTATAATTTTCGTTGAATTCATACGTCGCGCCTTCGGGAATCCGGGTTGAAATGGTAATCTGAGAGCGATCTTCTAAAGGAGCCATTTCCGCAGGAATATTTTTCCACAAGGATATAATTAAAATAAAAGTAAGTATGATTATAGGAAAAGTTATCCATTTGTGATTCAAAAAATAATTCAAAGAATTGGAGTACAGGTTATTTAATCCTGTAAAGAACGGTTCTGTTTTGTTATAAAACCATCCTTGATTTTCCCTTTTTTTAAGTAACTTGGTAGCTAACATCGGAGTGAATGTAAGGGCCACAAACGAAGAAATGATCACAGCTCCCGAAACGACAATACTAAATTCACGGAACAATCGCCCTGTCATTCCCTGTAAAAAAACGATCGGGAAAAATACAGCCACAAGAGTGATTGTTGTCGATATTACTGCGAAAAATATTTCCTTGGAACCTTCTATCCCGGCTTCTTTAGGCGACATTCCTTGTTCTATTTTAAGATAAATATTTTCGGTAACAACTATGGCATCGTCGACCACCAAACCAACTGCCAATACTATGGCTAACATGGAAAGCACATTGATTGAAAACCCTGAAACGTACATGATAAAAAACGATCCGACCAAAGAAACCGGGATAACGATACAAGGCACTAATGTTACCCTCCAATCTCTTAAAAAGAGGAATATAATCAATACAACGAGAATAAAAGCGATGTAAACCGTTTCTTCTACTTCATTGATAGATGCCCTGATAAATTTGGTATTATCAAACGCGATATCTAAAATAACATCTTCGGGAAGGTCTTTCTTCATTTGCTCTAAACGAACGGCTACTTCATCCGATATTTCAATCTGATTTGCTCCCGGTTGCGGAACAATAACGGCGCTTACTGTCGGTACTCCATTCCGTCGCAAGATACTTCGTTGGTCTTCCGGTCCTAATTCGGCATAACCAATATCCTCAAACCTGACGATATCATATTCGTTTTCTTTGATAATGAGCTTGTTGAATTCTTCGGGTGTTTTCATCAAACCCAACGTTCGAATGGTAAGTTCTACTTTATTTCCTTCGATACTTCCGGATGGAAGTTCAACATTTTCTTTATCAATAGCGTTTTTCACATCCATAGGAGTAATTCCATATCCTGCCATTTTGGATGGGTCTAACCACAGGCGCATCGAATAACGTTTTTCTCCCCATATATTGACCGCGCTTACGTTAGGAATCGTTTGCAAGCGTTCTTTGATTGTCAAATCGGCAATTTCGCTTAATTCCAACAACGAACGTTTGTTGCTTAACACCGAAATCTGGATAATCGGGCTTGCATCCGCGTCAGCTTTTGATACGGTAGGAGGATCGCAATCTTTGGGCAGATACCGTTGCGCCCTGGAAACTTTATCGCGAACATCGTTGGCCGCGGTTTCCAAATCGACTTCCAATTCGAATTCTACTGTAATCCGGCATGAACCCTGACTGCTTGAGCTTGTCAACGAACGAATTCCGGGAATTCCGTTGATATTTTGTTCGAGAGGTTCTGTTATTTGATTTTCAACAATATCGGCATTTGCTCCGGGATATGATACATCGACCGTGATGATGGGATTATCAACACTCGGATATTCCCTTACTCCCAAATAAGTATACCCGATAATTCCGAAAAGGACAATTATCAGGATTAAAACCGTAGAAAGTACCGGACGTTTGATGCTTAGTTCTGATATGTTCATTTTTTTAATCCACTTATTGTTACCGGCATTCCATCTCTCAATTGCATAACTCCTGTAGTGATGAGCGTATCTCCGGGTTGAATTCCGTCTAATATTTGTACTTTCGATTCGGTTCTCAATCCTTTTTTTAAGATGACTTGTTTTGCATTTCCGTTTTTGTAGAGATAAGCGATATCCCGTCCCATTTCAAGGATTAATGATTCGCTTGGAACAGTCAGCGCGTTTTTTATTTCCTGTAGTTTGATTTCGATAGAAGCTGTGCGTCCCGGTTGTAAATATCCGTTTGAGTTAGGATATTTAGCCCTGACTTTCATTGTCCGGGTTTTCAGTTCTAATTGAGGATCAACGGCATATACTTGCGCTCCGTAAATGTTAAGATTTCCTCCGAGAGTAAAAGTAAGATTCGTTCCTTTTTTTACATCATTCGCTTGTTTTTCATTGATAGAAAATTCTACTTTGAGCGGAATGATTTTAGTTAACCGGGCGATAATCGTGGTTGGCGAAGCATAAGCGCCTTCACTCACTTGTCTCAAACCGATAATTCCATCGAAAGGAGCACGTAATTCGGTTTGGGCGATTTTCGCTTTTGTAAGTTCGATATCGGCATTCAGTTTTTCCAGTTCGGTTGTTACTTGTTCGTAAGCTTCTTTACTTACAGCATCTTTTTCCAACAATGCTTTTTGACGGAAAACCCTGTCGGTCGCTAACGGAATTTGCGCTTCCAATTTTTTTAGTTCCGATTGAAGAGGTTTGTCATTCACTTTAGCCAATAATTCTCCTTTCTTAACGGCTGTTCCTTCCTGAAAATAAATTTGTGTAATTTTTCCGGATGTTTCAAACGACAAATCGACTTCTTCATCGGGAATGAGGTTTCCGGTTGTTTTAAAAATCTCGTTCAAAGTTTCATATTGAATAACTTTAACATTGATGTTGAGAGACTTGTCTTGTTTTCCTTTACCCTGATTTTTTACAATTTGTTTCGGAGAATCAATTTCCTCCGGTGTAAAATAATTTCGTTTGACAACAGGATAAAATGCCATTCCAAGTATAAATACTAAGATTACGGCGACAAGTATCCATCTTGTTTTCTTGTTCATATGTAAATAATTATTTAGACCACAAAAACACGAAGAAAACACCTCTCTCCTAACCCCTCAAAAAGTCCTCTCTTGGGAGGAAATAACGTTCGGAGTAAGCCTTTGTAGCTATTTTTAGAAACTGTTTAAATTTATACCCGGAAACGAAATAAATTTTTTAAAACCACATAAGGCACATAAGATTTTAGACAAAAGAACAAAGACTAAAAGACAAGTTTTAAAGTCTTTTTAATCTAAATCTATCTTCTTTGTTCTATAAATCTTTATTCTCATAATAATTCCCTATGTTCTTCGCCTCCTCGGTTTAAAATTTCTATGTGCCTTATGTGGTTAAAATATAACTCATTTTATCCTATTCGAAATTTTAAACAGTTACTTAGACTGTGGATAATACAAAAAGTTTAATTATTACCTGCCAATTTCAACCCATCCGCTCGTTGTTTTCGCATACGTTTTTGTATCATACATCGCTTCGCATTGGATAGCTGGTAAAATGAATTTTCCGGCGTAAGCAGCTTGTAGCCTGACCGTAAATGTTTTTGATTGACTTCTTAATAAATCGAAATAAGTGAATATCCTGTCGTCACGAATATCCTGATAAGTATAATTTTTATTTGTAGTTTCGTTACCTTCAAGATTTTCCATTCGTTCATTCGAAATTTCCCAACCCGAAGGAATAATTTGAGTCAATGCCAAATCGGTATAATCGTTACTTCCGCTTATGTTGGAAACTTTAACAATGGCCTTGAAATCCGTTCCTTGTTTTAAATTTTTAATATCCAGATGATTACCTGACAAATCAACGTATGTTATATCTAATTTCAAATTATTGGAAATTTCAGGAGAAACATCGTTTACCGGCTGTGATTTGGTTGTAAACGAAACGTATAAATCTCCTCGACTTATATTTTTCAATACGACATTTCCAGTTAACGAATTAAAAGGAATATCTAATTGATAAACCGCTTGGGCTGTTTTAACGGGAGGATTTGTTTTTCCGTTCAAGGACCACTCGAATTCAATCATTCCTTTTGATGCTTTTTCAGCGAGTTTAGCCATTGCCAACAGCGAATATGCTGTTGTCTGTGTAGAAAAATAATTTTCAGAAGATAAATTCAGGGATACAATTTTCGCTTGTCCGTAAGCTTTTTGCAGATTACCAATCAATACGAGTGTTTCCAGAATCATGGCTTCGTCCCTATAAGAAGAGCCATAAGTCGAATTATTCAACGAATAATCATCAATAGTCGTATTCGCGTTGAAAATCAACTCGTTAGCAACCTTTGTCTTTCCATTGACGGCATAAGCGGCAGCCAATCTCCATATTGCTTGGTTAGAAAGTGATTTCATTTCTTTCATTCTGTTCATCGCTCCTAATTCAGCATTTCCTGAAAGCGCTAACGTATACAACCTGTATGCTTGTTCTAAATCCTGTTGATAATAAAGATACCTGCCTCCTGAGTGACTATATGTCCAGTTTTGAGCAGATTTTTTCTGGTAATTTATCCAACGGTTGATGACATTTTGGTTCACATCGTAACCTTTCTTTTTAGCCTCGAGCAAGAAATGTCCTGCATACGAAGTGATCCATGAATTTACATCCTGATTTCCGGGCCAATACATAAATCCTCCATTTTGAAATTGACGGCCGTAAAGTCGCTTAATGGCTTCCCTTATATTTGTTTTATTGGTGGCAAGCTCTTTTTCCGACATTTCTTTGAAATCTCCGGCGTAAAGTAAGGGGAAAGCTTTCGAAACCAATTGCTCGGTACAGGAATGTTCATACGACATCAGGTAGTCGAAACGGCGGTTCAAATCGACCGAAGGAATGCGGGAAATTTCCATTTTCACCCAGTTTTCATTCGACTTTCCTGTTAACTCATATTCAAACGTTTCTTCTTGAGAAGAAGATACTAATTTACTTACATTCGTAATTAACGGCGGATTCGGATTCCTCACTTGTATTTCTATTGTTTCGCTTGCCGTATGTCCGTCTCCTGAAGCTGAAACCTTAATTTTTTCAACACCTGTTTTTTGTCCGGTTTTCAATGTAAAATAAACCATTTCATCTCCGGTTTTCGCGAATTTTATTGCTTGGGAAGCATTGCCTGAAACTGAAGATAATCCGGATGTTTCAACTTTAATACTTACATTTTTCACCGATGATTCCATCGCGAATACGTTGACCGGAAGCATGATTTCTTCCCCTACACTTACCACACGAGGCAATGTAGGCAATATCATCAACGGATTTTTTACTGACACTGTTTTTTCGGCATTGCCATAAGCGCCGTCTTGAGCAGCGACAACCATCACACGCACAGAACCCACATACATCGGCAATTGAAGTTTATGCGCTTTTGTTTCTCCTTTTTTCAATTGAAACGGTCCCATAAACTTCACAACAGGTTTGAAACGGTTGGCTTTCGCATCGGAAGGTTTCAATGCCTCATCCCCTCCGATAGAAAACAGAGATGAAAATTTACTTCCATAAGCTCCAATTACATAGTCATACATGTCCCATGTTTTTATTCCGATGGCTTCGCGGGCATAGAACTCGTTCCAAGGATTTGGCGTTTTGAAAGCTGTCAAATCTAACAATCCTTCATCTACAATAGCTAAGGTGTAGGTCATCGGTCGTCCTGATTTTTCATTAACATTGACAACAAATTCCTTCTCCGGACGTAATGTTTCCGGCATCTTAATTTGAGGTTCGAGCTTTGAGTTTTTATTTTCTACCATTACGGGTAAAACTCCATACATCCGGATTGGTAAATTGTTTACCGTTTGCGCATGAGGTTGGAGCAAACTGATATGAATATAGAAGTTTGGCGACATTTCTTCCGTTACTTTGAACACATATTTGGTGTCTTTTTCTTTTGATACTTCAATCCATTCGCGTTTTAGAACAGCACTTCCGTTTTCGAGAGCAATTAATGCTCTTCCTCCTGCCGATTGAGGAATAATTACGGTCACATTTTCTCCTACCTGATAAGATTCTTTATCTGTTGAAAACGACAACATGGTTAATCCTGAAGGATCTTTCTTTTCGGAACGACCACGCCATTCGGGCCAGTCGACATAAATAACTTGTCCCGTAGCATGACCGCTTTCCCTGTCTTTCACATAAATAAAGTAACGTCCCCATTCGGGATAATTGATTTGGAAAGAAGCAGTTGTTTTTCCGTTTATCGTAGCTAATTTTTCTTCTACAACCGGACTTATTGAAGTATTATCAATATAAGAATCTAACGACTCTCCATTGTTTTCCCACCACCAATTCCATTTTAATTTATAAACACGGTAATCAAGATTCTGACGATTGATCGGTTTTCCTTCGGAAGTAAGGGTTACTATATCAAAAGTGTATTTTTTATCCGTTTCTAAATAATCATATTTGCTATTTTGATTAAAATTAATTCCTACATAAGAAGTGAAAGGAGCATAGGGAACTGATTGTATGTATGTGCTGACATCTCCTCCTTGTTCAAAAACCCTGGATGTGAAAGTTGCTTGTAACATTCCGGGAGCATTTGACGCTTGTGGCAATTTGAAGTTGAAATTTACCCGTCCTTCGTCATTGAGATTTCCTTTAAATATTTCAGTTTTATCGAAGTAAAAAGATGTAGCGGGATTGTTGAATATGTATTTTTCATATCCTTTAAACTGGTTATTCGATTTCGACAACGACATTTCAACAGTCGCTTTCAATCCGCGAGCTGTGGCTCCGGTCAGCCATTGAGAAAATAAATTCAACGAAATATTCTCCTTATACGCTTCTATTTTGTTTCCCGGTATATTCAAATTGATTTTCAACCGGTTAGGTTTAACTGTTTCAATTCTCAAAGATTTATGAAAAGCAGCACCTCCGATTTTCACGTAAGCGTTCCATGTACCTGTTAAATCGTTGGCATCTGTGGGAATATTGAAAGTATAAAAACCGTTAATTCCATTAGTCGATATCTGCTTAGTATAAAACTGGTTGCGCGGAGTATAAATTTCTAACGTAACAGGATGTTTTTCGGGAATTTTCTTTATTCTGTCTTCCAAAATAAATCCGATATGCAAAGTATCTCCCGGACGCCAAACTCCTCGTTCGCCGAATACATACCCTTTGAGTCCTTTTTGTGTTTCTTTTCCACCTACATCAAAACGGCTTAAGGAATTTTCTTCTCCATCTACCAAACGCAGATATCCCACGTCTTTTCCTGAAACGGATTTTATTACGAAAGGTTTTCCTTTCAAATCAAGCGCGACAAAACCGTCACTATCCGTTTTGCCGGAACCTATTTCCTGTAGTTGATAATTATAGACTTTAACTTCCGCTCCTTTTACCGGATTGGTTGTTAAAATATCGCTTACCGCTACCCAAAGTTTCTTATCCGAATTTCCTTTTACAATTAAACCTAAATTAGATGCCAAAACATTACACGCTACCTGTGTATTTTCAGAAAGCATATAATATGATGGTTTGCAAGGATCTCCTGTTTCTTCCCAGTTGTATAAATCCCAATCATAATTTCCCTGGCTCCAATAGTAAGGACGAGGTTCATCCCAAGTAGCTTCGTCTAATTCGTCAATACCTTCCGGAGTTAATGATAACATTTCGGAAGAAACCGGTAATACGGATGTTGAGGATTCTTCCTGGCAAGGATAAACGGCGTATTCTTTTTTAAACGACATTTCTATCCTGTAAATAGCTCCCGGTTCTTGTTTTATTATTTTAGATAAATCGAGAGAAAAATCGTTCCAACGGTTTAATTGTTTAGCCGCGTCTTGGTCTAATCTCAATGTTTGTTTGTAAATCAATCTTCCGGAACGGCGAAGTTCATCACCCGATGTAAACCGGTTTGTTTGTAAAAACATCAGGATATTCGATTCATAAATCCGGATAATTTTCAGGTCAATCGCCCTCAGATTAACAGCTTTAAAAGGAAGAATCAGGTTTTTAGAATCAGGCAGAATCATTCCGTTTCCACTTAATTCGATTTTGGGGTTTAATGATTCGACAGACAATGATATAACAGAGCCTGACTGTAATGTTTTTTCATCAAAACTTTTTACCGATTCATCTATATCGACAGTAATTTCTTTGAGGTTATTTTTTTCAAAAAATATTTTGACCTTATTGTCTGTAATTTGATAAACATAATCCGATATTTCGGGAATTTCTATCAATCCGTGTAAATCCTGATATTCCGATAAAGGGTCTGAAAATAAGAGTTGAATACCGCTTTCCGGTTCATCAATGGTTTTTGCCGATAATAATTTGAATTCGTTTAATTTAGGTATTAAAATCGTTTTTTCGATTTCTTTGTCTGAATCAACAGGTTTCCCCGACATTTCAATTTTTAATTCCATGTCGGAATTTGTTCTCTGTAAATTATCCACCGTAAAAATATAATTCCGGGAATCTTCTCCGGGATTGATTTTAACGGAATAAGAATCATTTTCTTTCCAATCAACCTCAAACATTTTCCTGACTTTTTCAATATCCGTTGCATCGCTGAATTTAATTTTACCCGAAACTTTGGCGATTTTATTATTTTGAGAAGAGACTATATAATCTTCCGAATCAATCAAAAAATTCTGTTCCATTACTCTGAACGAGAACGCAAATTCGTTCAATTTTTCATCAACAGGAAGAACTTTTCCTAATTTGAATTTAGAGTTGTAAATAGTTCCTCTTTTTAATTGTCCCGAATCGGGAACAAATTCTACGGTATTATTACTTATCCAATAGGCTTTTCCTTTAAGAGAAGGAGAAAATTCGAATAATTTTTCTTTAATTTCGGATTGAAGTTCAACAACTGGTAAATTTTGCGTAAACTGAATCCTGATGGCAGATTGAGAAGATACAAGTCCACCGGTATAGGCGGAAATATAGGGTGCGAATTCTAAGGAAGGTTTGATTTCTTTGTTGTTTTTACAGGAAAAACAGAATAACAAAACAAGTATTAACGGAAAAAAACTTCTTTTCATCACCTTAAATTATTTATTTCGAATTATTTTGATTTAAACGTAAAGTAAATCAAAACATTTGAAATATAATGTGAAAAAAAGAAGTTTTTTGAACTGTATTTTATAAAAATCAATAATATGGAATTCAGGAAGGATTCGCGACTACTTCCATGTAAAGAACTATATTATCGCTAACTAACGAGTTTTTTAAATCCTTTACTATATTTTTATTTTTATTGATTCCCCATTTAGATCGGTCCATTGAAAACGTTTCGGTACACAATTTAACTTGTGTTCCTTCTTTTTTAACCATCGCGTTGAATGTTATATTTTTCGCGATTCCTTTCAACTCAAGATTTCCACTGACACGGACATTCAAACTATCTTCCAGTTCTGATAATTCTTCTACATGGGTGATGATAAATTTTCCTTCGGGATATTGTTCAACATCGAAAAAAATAGGACTTTTTAATTGTTCTATCAGTAGGGAATTCATGTTTTCATCAATAATGTCTTCACAAACAAAAGAATTCATATCTAAAATTAATTCTCCCGATTTAACTTTATTTTCCTCAATATAAAATTCTCCACCTTTAATCTTTAATGTCCCGAAATGTTCGGATCCGGTTGTTTCATACCGATGCCATTTTACCGCTGAAAGTTGAGGTTCAATTAACATTCTGACATTGGTTTCTTCAGCGGGCATTTGTGCCTCTGAAATAATTGCTTTTTTTTCCGTAGAATGCGTGCATGAGTTTATGAATAAGACAATTAGCGGTAAAAAATAATAGATCGATTTCATAAAATTATATAATTTTAACCTAATTTTTCACAAAAATATATAAAATTACGAATTAAGAGATATAAAAATGAAGAAAAATTAAAAATATTTTTTCTCTTAAGAATAAAGTCAGTCTGGTTTCGCAACTATTTCAACATATATTCCAATATCATGATAGCAAAGTGAATTCTTGAATCCTTTAACAATATTTTTTTTAACATGATTGATTTTCCATTTTGTCCGGTCTATTGAAAAATATTGAGATTTCGCTTTATAAAAATCAGATAAAAACACATTGTTTTTTTTCTTTATTATAGCATTGAATGTTATGTTTTTTGTAATTCCTTTTAATTCTAAATTTCCACTTATAGAAACATCTAAATAATTAAAACCAAAAGAATTAGTCCGTGATTTTGTAATAACAAATTTTCCTTCGGGATATTTTTTAGTATCAAAAAAATCGGGACTTTTTAGATATTGAATATATTTTTCGTTTTTGTTTTTATCAATGATATTTTCACAGATAATAGAATTCATATCAATAATAAAAACACCTCCCACCAATTGATTATCTTCGATATATAACTCTCCTCTTTTGAACCTCAATATTCCGAAATTCATTTTAATGGGTTTGTATCCTTTCCAACAAATGGCAGAAAGCGTATAGTCTATTGTTAATAGTTTTCCTGAAGCCGGAGGTATTCTTTGAGGATCAGAAATTATCACTTTATTTTTAGGAGGTCTAACGCATGTACATAAGAATAGCGTAAGCGTTAAAAAAACACAAAACTTTTTCATAATTACAACAATTAATAATTCTAAATACGTCTTTCAATTTAAAAACACTTTAAAACTATTTTTTGTTGATAATTGAGATAAAAGTTTAATAGTGGACGAGTTATGAGTTATAAATTGTCTAAAAATTTATCGGTACAGTTTTTTTCTTTGTTCTTTGATTTCTTCAGATGTTATGTAGTCATCGTAATCCATGATTTTATCAATGATTCCGTTGGGAGTTAATTCTATAACCCGGTTACATACGGTTTGAATAAATTCATGGTCGTGACTTGCCATCAAAATGTTGCCTTTAAAATTTTTCAAAGTATTGTTAAATGCTTGTATAGATTCCAAATCAAGGTGATTGGCGGGAGAGTCGAGTACCATGCAATTGGCATTCTTCAACATCATGCGGGCAATCATGCAACGCATTTTTTCACCTCCGGAAAGTACACTGGCTTTTTTCAATACTTCTTCTCCCGAAAACAACATTTTTCCGAGATAACCTTTCAGGTAAACTTCGTGTGTATCTTCCGAAAATTGCGCGATCCATTCGACTAAGTTTATGTCTGTATCAAAGAACGTTGAATTATCAAGCGGAAGATAGGCTGTCGTTATGGTTTGTCCCCATTCAAAAGTTCCTTCATCAGCTTTGACTTCTTCGTTGATGATGCGGAAAAAAGTAGTCATCGCGCGAGGGTCTCGTGACAGGAAAATAATTTTATCGTCTTTTTCCACATTAAAAGATACGCTTTTGAAAAGGGTTTCTCCTTCAATGCTCGCGGCAAGTCCGTTGACTTCCAGTATTTTGTTTCCGGTTTCGCGTGAAGGTGTAAAAATAATGCCGGGATACTTACGTGAAGATGGTTGAATTTCTTCAACATTCAATTTTTCCAACATTTTTTTGCGGCTTGTAGTTTGTTTGGATTTGGCTACATTGGCGCTAAAACGGCGGATAAATTCTTCTAGTTCTTTTTTCTTTTCTTCGGCTTTTTTGTTTTGTTGTTGTTGTTGGCGAAGCGCTAACTGACTCGATTCATACCAAAATGAATAATTTCCTGAAAATAATTTGATATTGCCATAATCAATATCTACGGTATGCGTACAGACGGAATCCAAAAAGTGGCGGTCGTGAGATACAACTAAAACAGTATTTTCAAATTCTGCCAAATAGTTTTCGAGCCACATCACAGTTTCCAAATCAAGGTCGTTGGTTGGCTCATCAAGTAAAAGATTGTCGGGTTTTCCGAATAAAGCTTGCGCCAACAAGACACGCACTTTTTCATTTCCACTCAAATCTTTCATCAACATATAATGTTTGTCTTCTTTGATACCAAGTCCGCTTAATAAAGATGCTGCGTCACTTTCAGCGTTCCAACCTTCAAGTTCGGCGAATTTTTCCTCCAATTCGGCGGCGCGTACTCCATCTTCATCGCTGAAATCGGATTTGGCATACAAAGCGTCTTTTTCTTTAGTTATATCCCAAAGGACGGTATGTCCTTGTAAAACAGCATCCAATACAGTACATTCATCAAAAGCGAAGTGGTCTTGTCTCAATACCGAAAGTCGTTCGCCGGGTCCAAAAGAAACTTTTCCTGAACTCGGATCCAAATCTCCGCTCAAAGCACGGAGAAAAGTCGACTTTCCCGCTCCATTCGCTCCTATTATGCCATAACAATTTCCGGGTATAAATTTCAAATTTACATCCTGAAATAAAACTCTTTTTCCAAACTGAATGCCTAAATTGCTTACTGTAATCATTATAAATTGAAAATTGAAAGTGGAGAACTGAGGATGGAGAATTTGAAATTTAACTTCAATTCTCCATTCTCCATTTTTTATAAGGGCGCAAAGGTACGGATTCTTTTTAAGTTTTCCGAATCCTCCATTCTTGAGGATAAAGATTATTTGCCCTGTTTCCTATGTTTTTAACAAAACCGAGCGGATGTTTATCAAAACTTAACACGACATATCCTTTAGGAATATCTGGGTCTAATACCAACGCCTCTTTTTTCAGGTATGCAATCGCGGTCTCTTTCTCTGTTTCAACAACAGGAAATTGATTTTTATTAAATTCAACAGAAAGAGATAGCGCGTGATTCGGGATCACATCTTTCCCTTTGATTTCGGCAATAGGAATTCCGGCATGAACGATACGTAAAAATTTACCCATTTCTTTATAATCATTCACTATTGTTCTGGGAATCGCGGATATAAAGTTATCTTTTAGTTCAAAATCAAATATTTCGGGATTAGTAAGCCATTGTTTGATTTGCGGAGGAATAACGATTTTTCCGGATGTTTTTTTATCGTCTTTATTTTTTCTCTTGGTTCCGGTAAATTCATCCGAATCGGGTTTACGAACAGCAGCAATAAAAAAACCTTCTCCTTTGGTTTTCCCTGGAATAAAACGAAAAACGGAATTGTTGTATTTTTTAGTTCCTGTAATAGTCCAATCTTTGGGAACCGGAACATTTAGCGATTCGGCTCCAAATGTTTCGATTATCCATTGCAGGTTTTCTTCGTTTTCTTCCGTGTTATAAGTACAAGTGCTATAAATCAGTATTCCGCCCGGCTTAAGCGCGGGCCAACAATCGGCTATAATCCGGCGTTGCCTTTCGGCGCATAATTGAACGTTCGACAAAGACCATTCAGTTATGGCTTCTTTGTCTTTCCGAAACATGCCTTCACCCGAACAAGGAGCATCAGCCACTACCAAATCAAAAAAAGCGGGCAAATGGTTTCCGATAATTTCAGGATCGCTGTTTGTAACGATAGTCGAAGGATTTCCCCATTTTATCAGGTTTTCACTCAGGATATTCGCGCGTGAACGGATGACTTCATTCGCGACCAAAAGGCTACCCAAAGGCAATAGTGAAGACAATTGAGTGGATTTTCCTCCGGGAGCAGCGCATAAATCCAAGCATTTTACAGGCTCATTGATATAATTTTTTATAAATTGCTCTAAAAACATGGAAGAGGCTTCCTGTACATAATAGCACCCCGCATGAAACAAAGGGTCGAAAGTAAACGAAGGACGAACATTTAAATAGTAGGCATCCGAAGCCCAAATAACAGGCGCATCGCAATTTATTTCAGCATATTTGAACGGATTTAACCGGATGCTTACAGGCGTATCTTCGTCTAAGGCTTTGAGAAATATCTCAAAATCATTACTTAAAACTTCTTTTGTACGGGAAACAAACGTTGATGGCAGGATCATATTTTTAATGGAAAACTTTTATGCAAAATTATAAGAACAAATGTAAATATTTTCTGCTATATAATTCAAGTTGCTATTTATAAATCTTAATATGGTATATTTTGGCCTATTTTACACAATAAAGTATTGTATTTGTCATATTTTTATGTAAAGATCCAAAATTTCACCTTCATCAACATAATAAAATTAAAAATTGCCATAAGAATAGATATCGGGAACAAGTCATTATAATGACACGAAATATATCCTTATAAAGACTTGGAGCAGTATACTGTAGGTGTTCGGAATATGTAGGTTACAAAAAAATCCCCGAAGCAACAACTCTTCGGGGAAACACACTATATTTAATTAACAATTAACAATTGAGAATGGAGAGTGGAAAGTTGAGAATTTTAGTATTCTCTAAATATCTTAAAACAATGAATATCTTAATATCAACCAATATCTATTGGTATCTTCTTACT
>JAVBKZ010000115.1:0-21308 GCA_031553755.1 Bacteroidales bacterium
GTTCATTGAAAAACAGTATAATTCAAAACGCTTTAGGGGTTCGTTCTGTTGTGAATTGCTTTCAAATTTGTATCTTCGTTCATTGAAAAACAGTACCTGGAGCATTATCATGATTTTTGCAAGTGTTGTGAATTGCTTTCAAATTTGTATCTTCGTTCATTGAAAAACAGTTTGAGCACGACGAGGAAATGCCGAAAGTGTGTTGTGAATTGCTTTCAAATTTGTATCTTCGTTCATTGAAAAACAGTACTTGCAAAATTAGGAATCGATCCATTTGTGTTGTGAATTGCTTTCAAATTTGTATCTTCGTTCATTGAAAAACAGTAATTAGGTGGTACGACGGTGGACAATACAGGGTTGTGAATTGCTTTCAAATTTGTATCTTCGTTCATTGAAAAACAGTCTGGTAGAACTATTCCCGGATAAAACGATCGTTGTGAATTGCTTTCAAATTTGTATCTTCGTTCATTGAAAAACAGTCATCTTGCAACGAATAAAACTAAACGATTTGTTGTGAATTGCTTTCAAATTTGTATCTTCGTTCATTGAAAAACAGTCAGGCGGCTACTATCGTTCAGTTTCCAATAGTTGTGAATTGCTTTCAAATTTGTATCTTCGTTCATTGAAAAACAGTGCGGAACCGGTTGCCAACATCGCTTCTTTCGTTGTGAATTGCTTTCAAATTTGTATCTTCGTTCATTGAAAAACAGTATTATTTCTTCCGGACCAGGTATATTCTTGTTGTGAATTGCTTTCAAATTTGTATCTTCGTTCATTGAAAAACAGTAAAACTAACAAAACGCGGGGCGGGGCACGTGTTGTGAATTGCTTTCAAATTTGTATCTTCGTTCATTGAAAAACAGTTTTCAATTTTTCCCCGAAAGATTGGCGCAAGTTGTGAATTGCTTTCAAATTTGTATCTTCGTTCATTGAAAAACAGTCATAAGCCGCACCAATGCGAGGAATGTTTGTTGTGAATTGCTTTCAAATTTGTATCTTCGTTCATTGAAAAACAGTGATTATGTCGGTAAAATACACCCAACACAGTTGTGAATTGCTTTCAAATTTGTATCTTCGTTCATTGAAAAACAGTCCCAATACTTCGGGGGGTGGCTGCACACGGTTGTGAATTGCTTTCAAATTTGTATCTTCGTTCATTGAAAAACAGTAAGAGGGGTCGTGGTTATACCGTAACCACCGTTGTGAATTGCTTTCAAATTTGTATCTTCGTTCATTGAAAAACAGTCCTCTTTTTTCCCTTTGAAAAGTCTAATATGTTGTGAATTGCTTTCAAATTTGTATCTTCGTTCATTGAAAAACAGTCATACGCATACATCCAACAAATGATTGTTAGTTGTGAATTGCTTTCAAATTTGTATCTTCGTTCATTGAAAAACAGTCATGTAACCTCCGCTCTGTGCTTATCGGTGTTGTGAATTGCTTTCAAATTTGTATCTTCGTTCATTGAAAAACAGTCGACCCTGTGTTTAATCATCAATGCTTTTGTTGTGAATTGCTTTCAAATTTGTATCTTCGTTCATTGAAAAACAGTTTTCTGACGACGATCAGGACAATAAGATGTGTTGTGAATTGCTTTCAAATTTGTATCTTCGTTCATTGAAAAACAGTAAAAAAGAGGAGATAATAAACGCAGTATGGTTGTGAATTGCTTTCAAATTTGTATCTTCGTTCATTGAAAAACAGTACGATGAGGCTTTCGATGTAATGATTACTGGTTGTGAATTGCTTTCAAATTTGTATCTTCGTTCATTGAAAAACAGTTATTTGAAAGAAATATGTTTTTACCCATTGTTGTGAATTGCTTTCAAATTTGTATCTTCGTTCATTGAAAAACAGTGGTCAAGGCATTTCATTTCGGGGTCGCCGTGTTGTGAATTGCTTTCAAATTTGTATCTTCGTTCATTGAAAAACAGTACAGAGGCACGGATCGCCAACATAAAGGATGTTGTGAATTGCTTTCAAATTTGTATCTTCGTTCATTGAAAAACAGTTTAACCCCCTGTTTGGTTTCTGACCAATCGGTTGTGAATTGCTTTCAAATTTGTATCTTCGTTCATTGAAAAACAGTCTCTAAAATAGTTTACTGTTAAATTACTCGTTGTGAATTGCTTTCAAATTTGTATCTTCGTTCATTGAAAAACAGTACTTTGGGCTTTGTTGAGTTATGCGATGTTGTTGTGAATTGCTTTCAAATTTGTATCTTCGTTCATTGAAAAACAGTTCTCTTTGTTTTTTTCCTTTGGCTGCACTCGTTGTGAATTGCTTTCAAATTTGTATCTTCGTTCATTGAAAAACAGTTCCTGTGCATGAACCAATAAGATGCATAATGTTGTGAATTGCTTTCAAATTTGTATCTTCGTTCATTGAAAAACAGTGGCAGTTCTTATTTGTCTTTCTGCATTATGGTTGTGAATTGCTTTCAAATTTGTATCTTCGTTCATTGAAAAACAGTAATCAATTAAAGGACAATTGATTTTTAACGTTGTGAATTGCTTTCAAATTTGTATCTTCGTTCATTGAAAAACAGTGTGAACGCCGCGCGAAATTATACCGACCAAGTTGTGAATTGCTTTCAAATTTGTATCTTCGTTCATTGAAAAACAGTGAGATTAACCCCGCTTTCAATCGCTTATTGTTGTGAATTGCTTTCAAATTTGTATCTTCGTTCATTGAAAAACAGTGTGTCTTTGACCGTCTCTATCATTTTCTCGGTTGTGAATTGCTTTCAAATTTGTATCTTCGTTCATTGAAAAACAGTCAGTTTGCTTTTTGTTAGCCGCACCATACGGTTGTGAATTGCTTTCAAATTTGTATCTTCGTTCATTGAAAAACAGTTTTGCATAATATAGGTTGTTTAGTGAAACAGTTGTGAATTGCTTTCAAATTTGTATCTTCGTTCATTGAAAAACAGTTTAGGCGATGTTATTCATCTGTTTTTCAGCTGATTAAAACGAATTTTAGAACCACAAAAAATTCCTGTTTTTCAACATAAAATCCCGATTTCAGTCGGGATTTTTATTTTTACCTTAGTTTCATTATTTTTGTTGCAAAATTAAAATCTATGGCAAAAAAATTCGGACAAACCTGGTGGGGACAACAGTGGTTGAACTCGCTTTCTAATATTGATTACAGTAACCGCTTACCCCGTGGTAGCGCTTATGCCAACAAAGGAGCTGTAACCAAAATTTCGATTAACGAAAATCAAATTGTTGCTAAAGTACAAGGCACCCGCCCCAAGCCTTATGATGTAACGATTATTATTCCTCCGTTTTTTGAACCGGAAATAAAGAGATTGATTAAAGAATTGGCGAAAAAGCCGGTTATTATATCCAAATTACTCAACCGGGAGTTAGACCCGGAAGTCTTGAGTATTGCAGAACAACAAGGATTGAAGGTTTTTCCCCGTCAGTGGACGGATTTTAAAATGCAATGTTCTTGTCCTGATTGGGCGGTACCTTGTAAGCATTTAGCTGCCGTTATTTACAAAATCAGTGCCGAAATCGACAATAATCCTTTCCTCGTTTTCAGTTTGCATAAAGTGGATTTGATTGAAGAATTGAAAAAGGAAAATATCTTCATTCAAAAGGAAAGTTTAAAAATTCCTCTTATTCATGAAATTTTATTGCCATCGGAAGAGAAGACTACAACTAAAAAACAAAAGAAAGCAGTTGAAAATAACTTGGATTTCAAGGATTTAAACTTTGCGAGTCTTTCTCCGATTAATGAACCGCTGACTCAGTTGCTTGAAGACCAACCTGTTTTTTACCAACAGTCCGGGAATTTTAAAGATAAGTACGGCACAAGCATTCGAAAAGCGGTACGCAACATGCAGCGTTTGATGACCGGAAAAGCTTCGTTGGACGATTTTTTCAAAAATAAGACATCATTATCCATCAATCATCATACGGATGTAAAACTATTCATCGACAAACAAAATGAAGCTTTTTTTGATGTTGCTGAAAAAACACCTTTTTCTACGTTGGATGTGATGAGAAAGTTGTGGGAAATTCCGATTTCTCATATCAATGATTACCAACCTTCTGTAACTCTCCTTAAGTTTGGCTTGTTGTTTTCCTACAATTTAGTGGCAACTGGTTCTGTCGTTCCCCAAATTGTTCAATTAGATAATCAGAAATTTGCGATTCGCTGGTTACCAGCCATGTTGAGTAAAGAAGTTCGTCAGTTGGTCGAAAAATTCGAAACACTTATTCCCGAAGAATTTCTTTTTTACATTCAGGGAAAAACCAAAACGGCGATTAAGGAAGGAAAAGGAGTTTGTTTGCTTTCGGTATTCCTGAATGAATTTATGTCCCGTTTATCGGAAGTCTCGCAAGGCGATATTTATTTAGATTTATTTTTCAATAATCAACCCTATGCTTTCAGCAAGCCGGGTGAAAGCGCTTTACCGGGCGGAATTGGGCAGTGGCTTCAACGCTATTACCTGACACAAGGGAAATATAAAACTTCCATCCTTGTTGAAGAATTAATTGGAGAAGAATTTCAACTGTCATTGACACTCAAAGAAAATGACAAGCCGCTGTCTAAACCCATCTATTTGAAAGAGGTTTTGAATAACAAAAAATACGACCAGATCCGTTTTGAAATTCTGCAATCGGTTGCCTGTTTGTCTTCTTTTGTTCCGAATCTCGACGAATACATTAACAGTGCCGGGAAAAACGAAATTATACTTGGAACCAAAGACTTTGCTCCGTTTCTGATGCAAGCCATCCCGGCTATTCAGTTATTAGATATCGATATCTTATTGCCTAAATCGCTGCAGGAAATACTTCGTCCCAAGCCTAGTATTCGTGTGAAGCAAAAAGCTAAAGACAGCAAAGGATTTTTGCGCTTGGAGAAATTGCTTGATTTCGACTGGCAGGTTTCCATTGGCGATACCTTGATGGATGAAATGGAATTCCGTAAACTGTTGCAACAATCCGAAGGATTGATTCGGTTCAAGACCAACTATATTTATGTTAATCCCGAAGAATTGCAAAAACTGTATAAACATTTTTCCGCAACGAAATCGCTTTCATCGTTCGAGATGCTTCGTTCCGTGTTGAGTGGAGAGTATCAGGGAGCAAAAATTGCATTGACCGATGAGGTGAAGGAACTAATCCGCCAATTGACCGAACAGGAAACGATAGACCTTCCTCAAGGATTGAATGCGTCCCTGCGTCCCTATCAGCATCGCGGTTTTTCATGGATGTATCGCAACTCCCGAATCGGTTTTGGAAGCATTATTGCCGATGACATGGGATTGGGAAAAACCTTACAGGTAATTGCTACCATTTTGAAATACAAGGAAGAAGGAATGTTGGAAAAGGAAAAAGCGTTGGTTGTGGCTCCGACCGGCTTGATTACCAACTGGCAGGCCGAAATCGAAAAATTTGCGCCTTCGCTTCGTTGTAATATCTATCATGGCGCAGCCCGGCAATTGGAAAACAAAGCGGAAGATTTTGATGTTTTGCTGACTTCTTATGGAATGGTACGCTCGGATGCCGAAAAACTAAAAAAAATGAAATGGCAGGTGATTGTAACTGATGAAGCGCAAAATATCAAAAATCATGACACTGCTCAAAGTAAAGCAGTTAAAGGCATTCCTGCCAACACGTTCATTGCGATGAGTGGTACGCCTGTGGAAAACCGGTTGACTGAACTTTGGAGTATTGTAGACTTTGCGAATCGTGGGTTTCTGGGCAATATTAAAGATTTTAAAGACGATTTTGCCACTCCGATTCAAAACCAGAATGATATCGCTGCTGCTGAAAAACTGAAAAAAATTACCGCGCCCTTCCTGATGCGTCGTTTGAAATCCGACAAGAGTATTATCAGCGATCTTCCCGATAAAATCGAAATGGATGCCTACGGTCAACTTACAAAAGAACAAGCCGGCTTGTATGAGAAAACATTGGAAAAAGCCATGGAAGCTATCGAAGAGATTGAAGGGAAAGACCACAAATCATTGTTTGTGCGTCAAGGTTTGGTATTGCAAATGATGCTGGCACTGAAGCAGATATGCAACCATCCTACGCAATTCCTGAAAAATAATATCAGGGATGCTTCCCTGTCCGGCAAAATGGAGTTGCTCTTTGAGCGGTTGGAAAATATCGTGGAGAACAATGAAAAAGTGCTGATTTTTACCCAGTTTACCGAAATGGGCGAATTGTTGAAGCATTTTATCACTGAACGTTTCGGGGAAACGCCTTTGTACTATCACGGAGGATGTAGCATTAAACAGCGCAAAGAGATGGTGGACGCTTTCCAGACCAATCGTGCGGACAAGATTTTTATTCTTTCATTGAAAGCGGCCAGTACGGGATTGAACCTGACGGCTGCCAACCATGTGATTCACTACGATTTGTGGTGGAATCCTGCCGTAGAGGCACAAGCAACCGACCGGGCGTACCGTATCGGACAAAAGAAAAATGTTCTTGTACACCGTTTCATTACCAAATCAACATTTGAAGAACGAATCAACGAAATGATACAAAGCAAGAAAGCATTGGCCGATATGACCGTTTCAACTGGCGAGAACTGGATTGGAAACTTGAGCAATAAGGAATTGAAGGATTTGTTTGAGTTGAAGTAAAATATTAAATTAACGAGTTGACAAGTAAACGAGTAACTTGGGGTTTGAAAGTTATAAATTTTTAATTTTGAGCAATTTTTTTTCTAAAAACAACCGAGTAAATCCAAAGTGTTATTTGAGATTTACTCGGTTGATTGATTTAAAAATTGGCTATTTCTTCCAATAGATTCACGATATTTAGACACCTGATTTTATCATTTAAGTTGTAATTATCTCCTTCTGGTACAACTATTAATGATTTTTCTAATCCTAAGTCTTGCATTGCTTCATATAAACCTTTACTTGGAGAAGGTTTGTTGGAGTATTTTATTTCTATGGCGGCAACAGGTTTCAAGCCATCGGTAAGCACCAAATCGCACTCAGCGCCATGCTGTGTCCGGTAATAATACATTTCAATATGCGGTGGTTTGCAAGCAGCAATCTGTTCGATAACATATCCTTCCCACGACGCTCCAACTGATAAATCCAACGGTAATTTTTCTGGCGATGAAACGCGGTTTAATACATGCAATATTCCCGAATCCCGAACGTATGTTTTGGGCGATTTAATCAAACGTTTATTGCTGTTAAACGACCATGAAGGTAGTTGTCGTACTAAAAAAGCGGCTTCTAAAAATGCCAGGTAAGATTTTACGGTGGTACTCGAAACGCCCAATGACCTGGCGTAGTTTTCCAGATTCAAAATGCTACCGTTATTTCCTGCCAACATATACCAAAAGTTCCGGATTAATGTTTCTGAAAGTCTCACGCCGAACAACTGTGATAAATCTTTTTCAATGTATGTCCTTATAAAATACGAAAGCCAACGTTGGCAAGCCGCATTCGAAGACGCAGTCAATGCTCCGGGAAATCCTCCTCTAAACCAGTGCTGTTGCATGGAAATAGTGTCACTCAACGCTTCGGGTAAAGTAATAGGAGTAAGCTCTACAAAAGCAATGCGTCCGGCCAAAGATTCCGAAACACCTTTGACTAAATCGGGAGAAGCCGAACCGGTTAGTAAAAACCGTCCGGGTTGACGGTTGTTGTCAATCACGGGGCGCAATAAGGTAAATAGTTTCGGCATACGTTGTACTTCGTCTAGGATGATGCAATGGTCTTTATATTGTTCGAATACAAATGAAGCATCTTGTAAACGCAATACATCCTCATCTTTTTCCAAATCGAAAAGAATACTGGGTTTTTGCACGGCTTTGCAAAGCATGTTGGCTAAGGTAGTTTTTCCTACTTGCCTTGGTCCCAACAAGGCTACTGCCGGAAATTCCTGCAGTAATTGTTGTATTTCTATTTCTTGTTGCCTGTATATCACGCAACAAAGATATATATTAACCGAGTAATTTCCAAATTTTATTTGAGATTTACTCGGTTAAATTATTATTTTTATCGGAGTATTCTAAAAAATGATGAAAAATAGATTGCTAAATTTCGTTATTTTTGTGTGCTATTGTAATTTTTTTTCTTTTCATTCGACTAATAGAAAAAAGTAGCTTAAATGATTGATTCCAATATTGAAAAAACATTTATCGAACTCATTCAACAAAACGATCGGCTAATTTATAAAGTTTGTTCGGTTTATGCTTCCGATGAATTTCCTATGGCAGACTTATATCAGGATGTAGTATGTAATTTATGGAAAGCTTTTCCAAAATTCCGTAATGAAAGTAGTATCTCGACATGGATGTACCGTATCGCTTTGAATACTTGTATTACCGGAATCCGGAAAGAGCTGAAACGACCACAATATGTGGAAATTGCAAACTTTGAAAATTATTTTGTTGAACCAGAATTATTTGACGATAATATTCGGGAAATGTACAAATTGATTCATCAACTCAAAACGTTGGAACGCGCTATTATTCTGCTTTATTTAGAAGAAAAATCCTATCAGGAAATTGCTGATATTACAGGATTAACGATCAGTAATGTGGCCATCAAGTTGAAACGTATCAAAGAGAAACTTAAAAAAATGTCGGAATATTAAAAGAAAAAAAATTATGATGGAATTAGATGAATTGAAAAATGCTTGGACAGCTTTAGACGACAGACTAAAAAAGAACGAAATGTTAGAATCTCGAATTATCCGGGAAATGAAACAAAACAAAGCAAATAAATCTTTGAATAGATTAATATGTTTTGAAGTATTTAGTCTGATTATTTTACTTGTTTCTTTACCTATAATAATCTATGTTTTTAACGATTTTCCTGAAAAATTGTTTATTGTTCAGATTTTGAAAATTTATTTAATCGTGTTTACTCTGGTAAGTATTATTTGGTACAGCTATAAATTGTATGGGTTGATGAAAATCAATTTATTAAATAAAATCTCGAACAATATTTATCATATAAACAATTATACGATTCAAATCAAACGAGAAAAAATCTGGATAATAATTTGTAGCGTACCGATGGCTCTTTTGGCAATTCTTTGTTATGCTCAACTTAAAGTCCCATTCAATTTATGGATATTTATGTCTTGTATATTTCTCATAACTATAGTATTGTGTATATGGATTTATAAAAAATTATATGACTCCAATATTCAATCCATAAAAAATAGTTTGGAAGAATTAAAAGAACTGGAAGAAGAGTAACTCTCAAAACAACTCCAATTGTTGCCAACCGGTTTGTTTTTCTTTTACACTTTTGCCGTAAAATAGTTCCATCATTCCAAACTGTTTATCAGTAATACACAAAACACCAACATGCCCTTTAGGCGGAAGGAAGTTTTTTACTCGCTTGATGTGTACGTTGGCATTTTCTACACTGGGACAATGCCGAAGATAAATGGAAAACTGAAACATCGTAAAACCGTCTTTCATTAATTTTTTCCGGAAATCACTATGAATCTTCCGGTCGGTTTTTGTTTCTGTCGGTAAATCGAATAAAACCAAGACCCACATAACCCTGTATTGATTAAGCCGTGAAGACAAATTCATAATTGTTGAATTATTCGTTTATTTCTTCACAATTAAGGTAAATGGTTTCTATGGAAATTCCGGATATTTTATTTTTCGAGTACTTCCTTCAAAACATTGGTATAGAGAGGCTGTTGTTTGTCCGGCTGCAATCATCAATGGACTCATTTTTCCTCCTATTTTTACATCCATATCCGGAATTCTCAATAATTGTCTTTTAAGTTCAGTTGTCAACATTGTAAAGTCTTCTCCCGAATCGACAATTTGTAAAACCACTTGGTCTACAAACGGCCGATAAGGTTCCATGATGTCATCGGCCAAGCAATAAGCGTTGTAGCGATTGTGATGGTGGATTCCGAAAGTTGGAAGCAATCCGCTGCCAACCAATGCCCGGGCAATTACGGCTCGCAATATTGCATAACCATAATTCAACAGGTTGTTCGGAGGAATACCTTCTCTTTCTCGTGTAAAATCTGGGACTTGAGGAAATGCTTCTCCCCAATAATAAGCGGCAGCCCGCGCTTCAAAGTTATCCGGATCGCCGCTTTTTACTTCATCTGCCCAACGTTTCATGTTACGAATATTGCATTTTCGGAATTTTTCTAATATAATGGCTTGGTTCGTTATTTTAGCTTTGATAGTTTGCTGCCAGAGTTGTTTTTTGAGCGGTTCGGATGCATTGATTTGTTTATTAAATCGCTCTCCCTGTGTAGTATTTCCACAAAGAGGTAGTAATAATCCGACAGGCATCCGGCTACTATCACAAGTAATCACAGCCGTATTATTATCTAATAATTTTTCTACTAAACCATGAGTAATAGTGATTTGTTTATGATCCAATACAACCACTCCAAGGTCTTCAACAGGAAACGTTTTTTCGCTATTTCTTTTGAAAGATTCAGGAACCGTTGGATTCTTTTCCACTTCCGGAAGTTTGATAACAAGCTGCTCGTTTCTCAAACTGAGATAAGCGGGATTTCCGAAATAAAGTGTTTTTTTGATCATGGGATTTGTGTGTTTTCTTTATGACGTGAGTATAAAAACGCCATCTCTTTCCTTATCAATAATGCCTCCTTCATAAGCACAGACGCCCATCCGTGGGGAATTTACAATTGGCATAGATGCATAATCAGCGAAATCTTCACATTTTTTTGCATGTTTTTTTGCACATTTCTCACAAAAAGTAGCCTCTTCTTCACAATCACATACTGTGCATATTTGTGTTGCAGGAAATTTTCCACAATCAGAACACATGAATTGCAAAGGTTCGTTACGAGAGAGTAAAACTATTTTTTGTATTGCTTTGATTGGGTATTCATCAATTATAGTGATAGACAATTCTGTTGAACTTCCAAAATCATATTCATATTCGAGGACTAAACCTTTATAAAATGCATCTTTCGCTTTACGACTCATGGGGATCTCACCGGCTGATTCTTCCATCATCTTTTCGTATTTTTTTATATTTCCTTGCTCCAAATAGTCGTATGCATCAAACAAATCGAATCCAAAACCTCTTTGAGCATTTTTCGGATTTCTGAAGGCACTCATGTGTCCGCAACATTCCAACCAGATGCCTCGCAAAAACGTATCAAGATCTTTCATCTTTGCTTCCCCATCAATCCACAAGCTGAGAAAATATGGAGTAGTTCCATAGGACTTATTGGTTTCTACTTTTACAAAGAATGATTTTCCTGTTTTTTCTGTCTCTATTTTTTCCTTTAAATGTGTCCCCAAGTGACGGTTGATTCCTGCTTTAGCAAATGTTTTATTACAAAAAAAGCACTTGCCTTCAGATTTCATTTTTTCTTGTTTCATCGTTTTTTTATTTTTAGTTGTTATTCTAACTCTAACCTGTCCTTTCCTGAGGGTAAAAAATTGTCCTTACTTACAATTTTCTTTCCTGTTTTTGCTTCTAATTCTTTTCGGGCATTTTTTGCAATTGAACCTCCTTTTTTACCAACTTTAGCATTTTCAATCAATCCTGTAGCTTTTTCGCTTTCTGCGATTTGCCGGGTTGATAATTCAGCCAATGCTGTAAATATCAATTCTGCTTCCGACATGTGATCGCGTAGATTTTGTGTTTTCAGATCTTTCAAATCTTTATGTTCTTTCACAGTCAAATCGCTCCATTCTTTATGAATAATATTTGTCAATAATGCAAATTCATCCTGTTTTTCAACTCCGGCAGATTTCCAATAATCAGTCAATTTATTTCGTGTTTCCTGACCAGTCATCCGTTGTTGAATCCATTTTTCGCTTCTGCCCAATCGTTTCCAGTTTTCACGTGCACGTTCCAGACTTTGTTCCGGATTGGCAATTTCCTGCATTCGTTCATAACCAACTTTGGCCAACCATTGTTTGAAGGGTTCTGCTTTGGGAGAAGGAATAGACTGTATAATGCGGAGAAGTCCTTCTGCATCAGCAATGTCGGTTTCTCTCATTTTTCCATCGAGAGCTTTTAATTTCAATTGTCGACAAATTGTCGACAATTCAATTCCATCATCAGATTTTACTCGTTTCTTCATTTTAAACCAATAATCTCTGGGATTGACACTATCAGTTAAAGCCTCTACTACATCAACTACCGAAAAATACCATTTTTCTTCTTTTTCATCCCAGTGACTGCGAATTTTCTTTTCTTCAAAAAGTTTAATTGAATTGTCTTGTTTCATAGTTTTTTGTTTTAGCTGTTATTTGTAATAATTTTCCCAAGATTGTTGATTGAAACTTTTATCGGATTTAACATAAGAAGAGTACTTATACTTTTAATGCGAAAATATCTCTTGGATAATTTTGTTACTTCCGAATCTTCCAATTTTGTCTCCAAATGATGCCGGAATACATAATCGCTATTTGTAATTTTTTGAGTTCTGTACAAATATTTACTAATCAAAGTATAATTATTTTGCTCAATGGCCATATCAAATACCTCTTTATTCATACCTAATACAAACATTTCATTTTGTTGCAAACTTAATTCAAATGACCATTTGTCATCAGGTAATTTAGTAGTAAAACTTTCCGGATAATTTTCCGGATTTAACAATACCTTATCCCAAATGTTTGAAGGATTTCTAATAATTATCGGTAATCCGTATTTTTTGCGTTCAACAGCATGCCAAAAGGTACAAACATGTTCTTGTCTTTTTCCGGATTCATCTATATAAATTGCGATGTGATGATTATTGCCTGGCTTTACATATCCGATATCATTTCCATTTTCATCTTTTTTTACAGGAACAACAGCTGAAAGTCCTGTAAAACAACGAACCGTTTTAATCGGAATTCGTTTCTCTTCGTTGAACCAAACCGGATTTTTTTCTAAATCTTTGAACGCTTCTTTTTCTTTTCCACCAAACAAAGAAAGCCTATTTTGCAAAATTTTCCTGAGGTAAATATCAACAACGCTGTCAATGTCCTTAGCCTTGAATCCTTCCAATGGGTATTTGATTACATACTCATCTTTATAACACCTCCCATACTCAAGTATTTGTATTTTCTCCGCATCCAAATAAATGGGATCTTTTTTCAATGAAGCCAATGCTTTTTTTGCGTCACCTTCAAATTCGCCCAAACGCTCTTCAACTAATTTCCGAATTTGATTTTTGAATATCAGGTGTGGATTTTCAAACAAGTATTTAATTGGTTTTTGAGGTTCTGTAGTTTTTATTTTTCCATAAATGGAATCTTCGCTTAAGGCACCTCGTGGAATAATAATACTTTCTTGTACTACTTGTTTCCTCCCATTAATTTTTATTTTTCGTTTTCCGGTAGTAGCAACTTTCTTTCCGGATTTGAAAGATATGAGAATTTTTGCTGCTTCAGTTTCGATCTCTTGTGTTGTAAATGGTTTTTGTTCGTAAATGTATGTTTCAAGTAAGTTTTTCTTTTCTCTACTTTCTGCAAGTGTACTTTGAACCTCTTTGTACATTTCTTCACGTGTCAGTTGTGAACTGAGCGTGTTTATCCGTTGGATATATCCTTGTTTAGTACAGGCAATGACCAGTGCATCAATCGCATGATGTCGATGATCATCTCGCTTTGTCCAACCTTTGATTTCTTCTTTTTTATGAATCTGTCCGTTTGATTCATATTCATTGATTTCGGTCAATCTTAATTCTCTGTATTTGGGAAGTTGAAGATTCATCAACACTTCATTCCAACCCCAAGTTCGGCGTAAAAACTCAGTAACACTTCCTCCTGTTGCCCAAACATTATAACACACTTTTTGCAAAATTCCCATTGATTTCCGGGCAATGTATTGACTTTCTCTTAATTGTCTGTCGATGAAACTTTCCCAAAGTTTCTTATCTGCTTCAGTTGTTTTTCCTTTAGCTTTCCGCTCAAGGTATGCTTTGTGTGATGCTAATAATTTTGTATATTTTGTATAATTGATAATCCGGTTGTCATATAGAAGTTTGACTCTTTCAATATAAGCATTAAATTCTTCATCAGATTTTGTTTGCATGAAATCGTAGGCGGTCATATTCTTTTTATCCGTATTGCATTTCCGGTGGGAAAGCGTTTTATTGCTTTGAGAATCATCAAATAACAATGCTTTGGGAATAATGTGTTCGATATCGACTTCATCTCCGCGAAGAGTAGAGGTCAAACTGATGGGTTGTCCACAATAAATACATTTGGCGTGTATTTTTTTGTCTTCACCATCAATCTCGTGAAACAATCTCCATTTTATAATATTGTTGCGAGAGGCACGAATACCATGTTCCGCCCATTCTTCTTTTATTTCATCGGCAATTGAAGCATTCTCTCTTTCTCTTTTGGTATTCGATTTATATGCTTCATTACGTTCGTCCTTGCTTTGCTTTAACTCACGGGCAAGTTCTACGCGAATTTCGTCCTCTTTTCCAAATGCTCCGTATTCAGCAATAATTGCATTTACCAGGTTAATCATCTGATTTAGGATTTTTTCCACAATAGGTTGACGCAGGCTGTTTTTTTCGAGTAGCTTTAATTGAGATGCTAAGTTTTTACTCAATTGCTCGTCTTTCGTCAATGAATCGGAATGATTATAACCGGCAAAAGAAGCTGCCTCGCTATACTGATAGCCCTCCACCAAGTATGGTAATATTTTTCGCATGCATTTTACGGAACGATTTCCAAACGCTTGTTTTGTAAAATCAATGGAAGATAATTTATTTGCAACTTCAGAAGGAATATTAAACCGTTTGATAAGAGCATTAGCACATTCTTCTTTATCATTGATGGAATAAATGGTATGCCATAATTGATAGAAAGGTTGACGTTCAATATCGTCAGAAATAACTTTAGTTTTATTTGTTTCAATAATTTCTCCGTTTTTTTTATCAACTAAATATGTTTCTTTTTCATTTTCAAGTATTTTCAAATCGAATTGAAACAGATGAGCAAAGTCGGGTGGATTATCAAAACATTTTAAAATCTGCGTTTTAGTCAGATTTCCTTGTAGACCCTTACCAAGTTGTTTATTGCCAAACCAACCATCGTCTTTCTTCAGTTTCAATATTTTAAATAGTTCTGAGTAGCTTAATTGGGAATTATTATCCAAATAAGTAAAAATTTCTTGTTTCTGTTCCGGAGAGATTACAAATATTTCATTGTGTTTATTCTTCAACGTAATGTTGTTAATCGTTTCCCAGATTTTGCATATTTGAAATAGTGGAGAAGTTTTGGGAGCAACTTTTGGTCCGGCAAAAATATCTTTTCCTTCTTTTGTTTTTGTCCAAAATCCTTCAAATTCACATACCGAAACTAATCCCTTTTGTGATTTTAATTTTCGTTGGTAGTAAATAATTTCATTACGAACGACATGAATAAATTCATCAGTTAAAATATCAGGATAGAAATTTTGTTGTGTCTTCAAAATCGCATCAAATTCTTCGATGTAGGCATCTCGAGGAAATACCTGTTGTTTGATTCTGTAAGTATCCTCTTTTAATAATTCTTCATAAAAATATTGCCCGATTGTCTGATTTTTCTCTTTCAATTTATCATGACGGGATTTAACTTCTGCAACGTATTCTGTGTCTTTCTTATCTAAATTGGCATCGCTTCTACTGCTTTTATACCCTCTTTTTTGATTGAGGTGAAATAAAATCCGACCCAATTCAGGCAAAGATAATTGTTCGGATGCTGCTTTTGAGCGTAATTTCCATAGCTCGACTTTAGGAAGTTTTATCAGACTTTCATCAGGAAGCAATTTTTTTAGACGCAATTCTTCGATCAAAAAGGAACGACGTAGTTGATAACGGTCATATCCCTTTCGTTGGGTTCGTTTTTCTGTCCGTTTCTGATTTTTTGAAATTGCATTACCTTTAGAAAATTCGTTTTGATCATCAGAATTTAATGGAATTATTCTCGATCCCATCGCTATAATCCTAATAGGAATACCATTTTCATCAATTTCAATCAATGCCCAACCGATGGAGGTGGTTCCTAAATCTAGTCCTAGTATTTTTTTCATAATATCATAATATTCATTTTAAGAAGTCCTAAAATTAAAAACAAAATAATCATTAACAAAATTTTGCTAATGATTATTTTATCCCTATATTTGTTCCACAAATTTGAAGGAATTCACAATAAGGATTATTCCGTTGTGAAAACATCTAAAGCGGGGGTGATACCTCGCTTTTTTTTATATTATTATTTGAATTCTTTTTTCAGTTGATTTACCCAATCTTTGATTCTTTTTTCAGTTCTGTCGGTCTGATTTTCGACATCAATAACTAATCCTTGGAATTGCCCTTCTTTCAATGCTTTTGATTGATTGAATTTATAGTCTTCCGGCGAAGTTTTTCCTATAATTGTGGCTCCACAATTTTCTAATGTTTCCGCGACAATACCAACTCCGTCAGCAAAATTATCAGGGTATCTTTTTTGGTCTCCTAAACCAAAAATAGCGACTTTTTTGTGTGAAAAATCAATGGTTGATAATTCAGGCATTATTTCATCTATATAATCAGGAAGTTCTCCATCGAACCAAGTGGATGTTCCGACGATTATAATGTCGTAAGCTTCAAAATCTTCTTTATTCGCGGCTTCTACCGGAATTATATCAATCGTATTTCCTGTAAAAGATTGTTGTATTTTTTGAGCGATAATATTTGTTTTCTTTGTTTCAGTTCCGTAGAACATTCCTATTTTTTTCATATTATATTCAATTAATTTAGTAAACGAGTTGACAAGTAAATTTCTTTAATATTTCAGTAATTCCTTAATTGCTTTATATATTTTTTCCTCATCAGGAAGTATCGCTTGTTCTAAATTACGGTGGAAACCAACCGGAGTGAAAGTAGAACCAACTCTTTGTATTGGCGCGTCTAAATATTGAAACATATCTGTTCCGATAGAAGCCGCGATTTCTGCTCCAAAACCGGAGAATACTTTATCTTCATGCACTACAATTACTTTCGAAGTTTTTTTGACAGACTTGTAAATTGTTTCCTTATCTAAAGGAATTAAAGAACGGAGGTCTATAACTTCGATGCTTTCGCTTGTTTCTTTCGCGATTTTTTCCGCTACGGATAAACAAATATGTGTCGTATTTCCATACGTAATAACTGTCAAATCTTTTCCTTCACGGCGAATGCGAGCTTTTCCGAAAGGGACTTCAAAGTCATCAGGAACTATCGTTGTCGCTGCTTCTGAATTGTATTGCGCTTTGGGTTCAAGAAATAATGTGAATCCTTCGGAGCGCATGCTTGTACGCAATAATCCGGCTGCATCATCGGCAAAAGACGGATATACGACACGGGCGCCGGGTAGGGTAGTCAGTGCTCCTTCGATTGTTTGGGAATGATACAATCCTCCTCCAATATATCCTCCTGACGCTAAACGTAATGTGATATTGGGAGAAAATTTACCGTTACTTCGCCAATATTCGTGCGTACATTCTACGTATTGTTCGACAGCCGGCCAAAAATAATCGGCAAATTCAGCGCCTTCGATAACAATCCTGATTTTAGAGTTGAAACGACTCATTCCGTTTGCTGTTCCAACGATATAATCTTCCGCTATCGGAGCGTTGAAAATTCTTTTATCTCCAAATTCTTGCTGCATTCCTTTGGTGACATTGAAAACTCCTCCTTTTTCTTTATTCGCCACATCTTGTCCCCAAAGAAAGGTGTCGGGATTATGACGAAATTCGGCTTTCAACGTTTCGTTAATGGCCGTAACCAACGATTTTTTTTCTCCTTGCTCATTGTGTATTCCGGTTGTATATTTTTGCGGAATATATGGTTCGGGCAATACGAAATCGAATATTGTCGCGGCGTTGGGTTCGGGAGCGGCCATCGCTTTCTTATTGGCATTACGTAATTCAGTTTTTGCTGTTTCTTCAATAGCTTTCAGTTCTTCTTCGGTAAACCGTTTATAACGCAGCAACATACGGCGAAATTTATTCAATGGGTCGGCTGCTTTCACATAAGCCAATTCATTTTCATCCCGGTATAACGTTTGCTTGTCTGAATTGGAATGTGAACCGATACGAACACAATTAGCCTGCACGATTGCCGGATTTCCTGTTTCAGCGACATATTTTTTCGCGGCAGTCATCGCGTTCATCGAATCGAAAACGTCTTTTCCGTTACAATGAATGATTTTCAGATTTTTAAATCCTGAAAAATTATCGGCGACTTTCCGGTTGGCAGTTTGAACACTTTTCGGAACAGATATGCCATATCCATTGTCTTGTATTACAAAGATAACCGGTAATTGTTCGGTGCTTGCTCCGTTTATTGCTTCATAAACATATCCTTCTGATGTAGAGGCTTCTCCGAAAGAACAGAACGCGACACCTTTGTGCTTATAATAAACCATTGCGCGGGCAACTCCTGCCGCGTGCAAGGCTTGAGTCGCGGTTGCTGATGAAATGTTGTGAATGTTCCATTCCGGTTTAGCGAAATGATTCGACATGTGTCGTCCTCCGCTTGTTAAGTCTGTCGCTTTAGATAAGCCGTTGAGAATTATTTCTTCCGCAGTCATTCCTGCGGATAGGGCTGTAAGCATATCCCGGTAATAGGGAAATAGATGATCTTCTCCAACTTTAAAAACTTGTCCTAAAGCCAATTGTATTCCATCATGACCAGCATACGGAGCATGATATGACCATCCCAAAGATTGTTTCAGGTAAACCGGAGCTTTTTCGTCGATAGCACGTCCGAGTACCATAAGGTAGAACCACTTTTGAAGAGTTTCTTTATTTGTTGTTTTTATATCGAACATAATTAATTAGGAATTAAATTCTATTTTATATTTTCCAGATAGTCGGCAATTCTCCGTAAGAAAGCGCCACCAAGAGCGCCATTAATAATCCTATGGTCGTATGAAAGAGATAAATACATTTTATGACGAATCGCGATTACATCTCCTTCAGGAGTTTCTATTACGGCAGGCTTTTTTTCCACATAACCGACTCCAAGAATAGCTACTTGCGGTTGATTAATTATCGGTGTGCCGATTATATTTTTGAAAGTACCGAAATTAGTAATCGTGAATGTTCCTCCTTCTATATCTTCTATTGTCAACTTATTTTTGCGGGCTTTATTGGCTAAATTTTCTATGGATAAAGCCAATCCGTTAATGTTCTGTTTATCGGCGTTATGAATAACCGGAACTACTAAATTTCCATTGTCGAGAGCTACCGCGATTCCAATATTGATTTGTTTTTTCAATATCATTTTGTAACCATCGACAGATGCGTTTACTTGCGGAAAGTCTTTTAATGCTTTTGCCGAAGCTTCTGTAATAGACGGCATAAACGTGAGTTTAATACCTTCTTGTTTCAAAAAATCGTCTTTGATACGTTCCCGCCAGCGAACCAAATTGGTAACATCCGCTTCGACAATAGTTGTCACATGTGGCGATACTTTTTTCGACATTACCATGTGGTCGGCAATCAGGCGGCCAACAGAATCCATTTCGATGATGTCGTTTTCGTGTCCGGAACTTATTGGTTGGGTTGCATTTTGCTTTGATTCTGATAGTGGTTTTGCCGGTGAAATATCAGTCTGCGGAATTTGCGATTTTCCGGTTGTGCTTGTATCCATTACCTTTTTCTTCCGTTCGATATAATTTTCGATGTCTTTTTTACTTAAACGTTCCATATAACCGGTTCCGGGAATATTTTCCATTTCTTTGAGAGAAATTCCGTTTTCTCCGGCGATTTTCAGTACGACAGGAGAGTACCAACGTTCACTTTCTTGTTTCGAAGATTGTTGAGATGAAACGGATTCGGTTATTTCCAAAGAATTTTTTTCTTCGGTTTGGGTTTCAACAGACTTATTGTCGCTATCTTCAACTGTATCTTCAATTACATCTTCATCAAGTTGAATGATGGCGACAACTGTCCCAACCGGAGCAGTTTCTCCTTCTTTGACTAAAATTTTTTTGATTTTTCCCGATACGGGAGAAGGGATTTCTTCTGTAACTTTTTGGGTGGCGACTTCAAAAAGAATTTGGTCTTCTTCGATGATATTACCTTCTTTTACAGACCATAATATGATTGTTCCTTCAGTGATGCTTTCGCCTAATTTAGGCATTTTTATATCGAATGTGGACATAAATATTGTATTTGTTTATGATTGATATGTTTGTGATATTAAACTAACAAATTCTCGGTAGCGAATGTTCTAAAAATCCATTCTTGGGAAGCGTATTTATCATTTCTTAACTGATTGATATTCAAAATGTCTTTTTCATTAAAATCATATAAATGACAATCCGGTGTTATTTGCATAAAACTGTCTATTAAGTGAAGACTGAATTCGTCTCTATTCATAGTACGCGTTAAGTGTTGTTTAAGGTTTGTTACTTGGCTTGGAACTGATTTAACGTATTTATAATCTGGTTTATAATCGTTTTTTTTCAATACGGATGATAAATGTTTCAGGTTAGAGTCGAAAAGTAAAGTACCATGATGTAATATTTTTGATTGATGAATAAATTGGGCGCAACCCGAAATTTTCAACCCGTTAATCTCTATCATATTCCGTTCTCCGGCTTGTGTTTCGATTCCTATTTGAGACAAAAGATTGACAATGATATGGGTAAATTTAGAAAAGTCGGCATTTCCTTTGTCTTCAATAAATACAAAATTGATATTTCCTAAATCATGGTAAACGCTTCCTCCTCCACTTATGCGACGCGCGATCTGAATATGATTTTTTTCAGCATACTCCAAATTGATTTCTATATCCGGAATCTGATGCTTTCCCATCACGACAGCTGGTTTATCTCGGTAAATCATAAACACACTGTCTTGTATTTGTTTCAACAAATATTCTTCCGAAGCAAGATTGAAATAAACATCTGTAATATGATTATTGATACAAAGCATGCCTTATAACAAAACCATGATTGATAAGGTTTCAGAAATTTTACGTACCTTTGCGCTCCAAACTAAAAAGCAGTTTTTTTATCAAGATGAATCATATTCGCAATTTTTGCATTATAGCACATATCGACCACGGTAAGAGTACTTTAGCCGACCGTTTATTGGAATATACCCAAACTGTTGAAGGAAAAGATTTACAGGCTCAGGTGTTGGATAATATGGATTTGGAACGTGAACGTGGAATCACAATCAAGAGTCACGCTATCCAAATGGATTATGTCTATAATAATGAAAAGTATGTTTTGAATTTGATTGATACTCCGGGACACGTTGACTTTTCTTACGAAGTTTCGCGTTCGATTGCCGCGTGCGAAGGAGCGTTGTTGATTGTAGATGCCGCGCAAGGAATTCAGGCACAAACTATTTCGAACCTTTACATGGCTAT
>JAVBKZ010000082.1:0-2637 GCA_031553755.1 Bacteroidales bacterium
AAACAACGCCTGCTGATTGCCCGTGCCGTTTATAAAAATCCTGATTTCCTGTTTTTTGATGAAGCGACCAACGCGTTGGATGCCAATAATGAGAAAATCATCATGGAAAACCTCAACGAATTTTACAAAGGAAAAACAGTAGTGATAGTCGCCCACCGCCTGAGTACGGTGCAACATGCCGACAACATCATTGTCTTGGAAAAAGGAAAAGTGATTGAAGAAGGTACGCATCAGGAATTGACGGCAAAGAAAGGGGCGTATTATACTTTGGTAAAAAATCAGTTGGAGTTGGGGAGTTGAATAAAATAATTATAATTTTATGAGAGAAACTAAGATTTATTATTTAGAAAATGAATTGATTATAGAAGAGAGTAATAGTATTCATTGTATTCAATACAATGAAATTTCTCATATTATTTATGATAATTTTTTTACTATTATTCATACAAATTCAGATGAAGAAGTTTGGATATGCTGTTCATTGAAAAAAATGATAAAAAAATTACTTGTAATGTTTTTTTATGTAGTAGAAATTCTATTATAAATTTATCTTATATAAGATCTCTGGAAATAAAAAATAATTTAGGTATATTTCAAAAATCTTTTTTTAAAATAAATGATGGACCGATAACAATAAAACATTTTAATCATGAAGAAAATTAAAAATTTAAGATTTAGAGATGAAGTATTTAATAGGAGGAGCACATTGTACTGAGACAATATTGACTTCTCAAAGCCATCCTGTTCCTGCCTCTCCAATGCCTACGATTCCGAGACCGACTCCTAGTCCAACTCCTGCACAATTGTAAATGTGGATGCTGTGGTTGTGTATATGAAGACGGAGGGCCGGGATTTAACATTGGAATGATTGTAAGTAACTTAGACGGACATGATTGTAACTGGTATTCTATTTGGTAATTCAACAAATTTGATAATGTATATGAAAGCAATAAATTCAAAAATTGTAGTTTTATTTTTAATTTGTGCAATATTTTTTGGGTGTAGATGTAAAAAAACAGAAACAAGCAAAGATTTATTTGAAAAGCATTATGAGAAAAATATTAAGGTGTGTATGGATGTAATGACTAAATCAGGACGTGATTCAATTAAGGCTCGAGAATTGTGTTCTTGTATGTTACAAACAGCTTATAATATTGACACTTCATTTGTTTTTATGTCTGGAGAAGAGTCTGTTAATTTTTTCAAAATAAATTATTCGAAAATAAAAAATATTTGTGATAGTACCATAAATAAAACCGTAACAAATAATAAATGAAGTGTTTGTTTGAGGACATGGAGAATAAATTAAACATAATTGAAATACTCTTGGTTACATAAAAAATAATCCTCTATGTTCTTTGTGCCTCCATGGTTTAAAATTTTCTATGTGTCCTATGTGCCTGATGTGGTTAAAAAAACATTCAAAAAGAACTAAATGAAAGATGAAAACATAGCGAATCCCAAGTCCCCTTCAGGGGATATAGGGATGGAAAACATCGAACTCCGCAGCGAAGAATTCCAGGAAATATTAGGACACGTTCCATCCTGGATATTGCGTTGGGGAATTATCATCATTGGAATTATCGTAATCATCATATTGGTTGGCAGCGCGATATTTAAATATCCCGATACGATTCCGTCACAAATGACGTTAACAAGTTCCACTCCGGCAAACGCCATTGTGGCAAGGACTTCGGGAAAATTGCAAGAATTATTTGTTACCGACAACCAACATGTCGGACAAGGGGAATATTTGGCAGTTATAGAAAATCCGGCTTGTACGAAAGATATCTTGTACCTGAAACATTACCTGTCTGAACTTTCCAAAAATCCGGATTCAATCAGTAATCTTCCACCGAAAGAATTAAAACTCGGCAATCTTCAGTCTCTTTTTTCGTCTTTCTACATCAATTTTTTTGATTATAATGAATTCAACCGCTTGGAATATTATCCGAAGAAAATAGAGATCATGAAAATCAAGATACAAAAAAATGAAGAACAATATGCCCATTTATTCCGTCAGCAATCCATTATAGAAGAACAGTTGAAAATATCAGGCAACCAATACCAAAGGGATTCATCGTTGCATAAAAAAGCTATATTTTCGGATGAAGAACTGGAAAAATCAAAAAGCCAGCATTTGCAAGCCCGCTTATCAAAATAAAATATGCAATCATCGTTAGAAAATATGGAAATGCAAACCATCCAGATGAAAGAATCCTTATTAGACATCGAACACCAATATACAGAACGCAAAAACACCATAGAAACCCAGTTGAAAACAACCATCAACCAATTGCTCAACGAAATACAGGTATGGGAACTGAATTATGTACTGCAAACTACGGTAAGTGGAAATATCACATTTACCGGCATCTGGGTTGAAAACCAAAACATCGTAGCCGGTTCTCCGGTATTCAATATTGTCCCGGATAAAAAAGGCGAATATCTAGGCAAAGCTTTGCTTCCTTTGGCCCGTTCGGGAAAAGTAAAATCGGGACAAAAAGTGAATATCCGGTTCAACAGTTTTCCCGACAATGAGTTCGGTATGGTGAAAGGAATTGTCAGGAATATATCACTGGTTCCCTCGAAGGAGAACACCGGAAGTGGTTATGTCGTTGAAATCAGTTTACCCGA
>JAVBKZ010000005.1:0-49018 GCA_031553755.1 Bacteroidales bacterium
TATTTTACCTAACAAATTAAAAACCTAATTTGTCATTGCGGGCTTGACCCGCAATCTATTGATAATCAGCAATTCATTAAGAGATCCTGAATCAAGTTCAGGATGACAGAGCGATTAGGTAGTATAACGGATACTCATTTATAAATTAATTAACAACGAATACTTAAAAAAACAATAACTATATGTTTTCCGGAATAATTGAAGAAGCGGCTCTTGTAGTAGGTCTTATATCTGATCAAGGAAATTTACATCTGACAATAAAATGTTCTTTTGTCGATGAATTGAAAATAGATCAAAGCGTAGCTCATAATGGGGTATGTCTTACGGTAGTGAATAAAACGAAAGAAACCTATACCGTTACAGCGATTAAAGAAACGTTAGAACGTTCTAACTTAGGCCTTTTGAAAATAGGCGATAAAGTCAATTTAGAAAGAAGTATGTTGATGAACGGACGTTTGGATGGTCATATCGTTCAAGGACATGTTGACCAAACTGCTGTTTGTGCCGGTGTTAGTGAAGCGGATGGAAGTTGGTATTATACTTTTGAGTATCCTTATAATAAAGAAATGGCTCAACAAGGTTATCTAACTGTAGAAAAAGGTTCTGTTTGTGTAAACGGAGTAAGTCTCACGGTTTGTAATTCAAAAGAAAATAGCTTTCAAGTTGCTATTATTCCTTATACTTATGAATTTACTAATTTTCATCAGGTAAAAAAAGGAACGACTGTAAATTTAGAATTTGACATTATCGGTAAATATATCAGTAAAATGATTCCAAAATAAAAAATTATGCAAAATTTTCTTCAGTTAATAAATAATAGGCAAAGCGACCGGGCTTTTGAAACAAACCGGGCAGTCGAAAAAGAAAAAATTGAACGGATCTTAGAAGCCGCGCGTTTAGCACCTTCAGCTTGTAACGCCCAACCTTGGCATTTTATCGTAGTTGATGACCTAGAACTTAAAAACGAAGTCGCAGATGCGACATCCGCCAAATTGTTGGGAATGAATCATTTTACCAAACAAGCTCCGGTTCACATTATTGTCGTAGAAGAAAAGGTAAACCTATCTTCCGGAATAGGAGGGTGGATTAAAGGTAAACATTTTGCGCATATCGATATTGGAATAGCAGCGGCTCATATTGTTTTAGCCGCCGAATCAGAAGGTTTGGGTTCATGTATGTTAGGCTGGTTCAACGAACCTAAAATGAAAAAACTTCTGAATATTCCTTCTAATAAAAAAGTTGTATTAGATATTATTATTGGTTATTCTAAACAAGACAAAAGGGACAAAAAGAGAAAATCCGCCGGGGAAATAATTTCTTACAATAAGTACTAAGAATCTAAAAACTTATTTAAGTATATCAATTCGGTGAAGAATTTCCCTGAAAAATAACTGGACATCTTCTATTTGACTTTGAATAGGTAACATTTCCGAACCTTTTTCTGGAGTGATAACATGTAATCCGGATGGAATAGTCTGAATAGAAATATCTTTTCCCGCGTGGACAGGTTCTCCGTCAATATGCATTGGTCCCGGTTTGTTTCTTTTTATAATTGCTTTTTGCGTACGATACCTCGTACATTTGCTATTGTTGTTAATCTGTTTTGTGAAAAGTTGAATGGCCACATTCCCTACTTCTATCGGATGGATAGGCGCCATTATTACTACATCAATCATTCCGTCGCGAATATTAGCATTTGGCGCTATAAACGCGTTGTTCCCATATTGAGAAGCATTCGCGCAGGTAACAAGGAAAGCTTCTTCTTGTATGATGGTTTCGTTATCTAAAACGATTTCGTATGAATCCGGTATGAAATTAATATATTCCGAAATAGCGCTTTTTACATAAGAAATGGAACCCCGTTTTTTTTCCTTCGAAAAACGGTTACTTACTTTAGCGTCAAATCCGAGACCACATGTGCAAAAAAAGAAATATTCATTCGCCTTGCAATAATCAATAGTCATGATATGTTCTTTAGCAATCGTTTCAATCGCTTTTTTTACATCCATCGGAATTCCTAAATCACGAGCTAATCCATTTCCTGAACCTAAAGGGATGATTCCTAATGCGGCATCGCTGTGTACCATTGTCTGCGCGATTTGATTTACAGTACCATCTCCACCCGCGGCTATGATGTAATTTGTTTTGTTATCCAAAGCTTCTTTCGTAAGTTGAAAAGCATGGCCAGCATATTCGGTATACAAAATTTTAGATTCAAATAGGGTAGGGTCTAAAATCTTTTCTATCAATTCCGGTATTCGGTTTTTAGAAGCTGTCCCTGAGACGGGATTAATAATAACACATAATTTTTTTTTAGCCATAACGTTGTTGAATACTGTATTTTCAGGATACAAATGTAATTCATTTAAAAATCTTTACTACCTTTGTCCCTGTTTTTTTTAAAAGGAGTTACCTGAAAAAGTTGAATACAAGTGACTTATATTTTAAAAATAAAAATAATTTAGTTTAATATGAATTTACTTGTTGATAAATTACAAAAGAATGATTTTCTCATAAGATCCAGAGAAGCTAAAGCTGCGGGTATTTATCCATATTTCAGAGCTATCGAAAGTGATCAAGACACCGAAGTTGTCATTAATGGGAAAAAGGTTCTGATGTTTGGTTCAAACGCGTACTTAGGATTAACCAATCATCCTAAAGTAAAAGAAGCCGCTATCGCTGCCACTAAAAAATATGGTACAGGAATGGCAGGAAGTCGTTTCCTCAATGGAACTTTGGATATTCATTTGGAGTTGGAACGAAAATTGGCCAACTTTGTTGGGAAAGACGACGCGATTACTTATTCAACAGGATTTCAAGTGAATTTAGGAGTTGTTTCGTGTCTTACTGGACGTGAAGATTATATAATTTGGGATGAACTTGATCATGCCTCTATCATTGAAGGACATCGTCTTTCTTATTCTCATAAACTGAAGTTCAGGCACAATGATATGGATTCGTTGGAAACGCAATTGAAAAAATGCGATCCGGACAAAGTGAAACTTATCGTAGTTGATGGAGTTTTTAGTATGGAAGGAGATGTCGCCAATATTCCTGAGATTGTACGTCTCGCGAAAAAATACAATGCCAATGTCATGGTAGATGAAGCGCATGGATTGGGAGTTCTTGGACGTCAAGGACGTGGAGCTGCCGATCATTTCAACGCGTTGCCGGATGTTGACTTGATTATGGGTACTTTTAGTAAATCTCTTGCTTCTATTGGAGGATTTATAGCAGCCGATCAGGATGTTATTGATTATTTACGACATACATCCAGGTCATATATTTTTAGCGCCAGCAATACTCCTTCCGCGACAGCAGCAGCCAGCGCCGCGTTTGATATTATGGTAAGCGAGCCGGAAAGAATAGAAAATCTTTGGAAATTAACCAATTACGCGTTGGAGGGATTCCGTAACATGGGATGCGAAATCGGTCATACTTCCACACCTATTATTCCTATTTTTATCAGGGATAATGAAAAAACGTTCCAAGTCACAACCGAATTGTTTAATGAAGGGATTTTCGTTAATCCTGTAGTTGCCCCGGCCGTTGCGCCTTCTGATACATTGATCCGTTTTTCATTGATGGCTACACATACTTTCGACCAATTAAATTACGCGATGGAGAAAATAGAAAAAAACTTCAAGCGAATGGGATTATTAGAGAACAAGTAATAGTAGGGAAATTTAATATATTAATCGAATGAAACTTCAAGAATTAAAAGCTTGAAGTTTTTTTTTTGTACTTTTGCAGATTACCTAAAATATATCATGACACATATTCTGAAATTAATTACTTTATTAACATTTACTGTTTTACTGGCAGGATGCGCGACATCGAAAAATGCGACTCTTAAAAAAGCAGATAAACAATCAGAAGAATTGATAGAATATGCTTACAAATACATCAATACACCATATCGTTCAGGTGGAACAACTCCAAAAGGATTCGATTGTTCCGGATATGTGCAATTTGTGTATAAAAAAATAGGCTATGCGATACCCCGCAGTACAGATGAACAAATTCGCATAGGATTAGATATAAAAAGAACAAAAATAAAAAAAGGAGATTTGGTCTTTTTTAAAAACAGAAATCAAACAACAAAAAAAGCCGGTCATGTAGGGATTGTTGTTAGTGTTAGCGACAATGGGAAATTTAGATTTATACATTCGTCAACAATTGGTGGAGTCGTGATCGACGATATCGAACATTCTTATTACAAGTCTCGTTATATTTGTGCAAGAAGAGTTATTTTATGATAATTCATAGAAAAGATGAAAAAATAATGTGATAAGTTGATAATAATTAAACTTTACATTATCTTTGCACCCCGAAAAGTAAAAGAAAAAGTTATCAAAAATATATTAATTAAAGTTTATGATTATTGTACCGTTGAAAGAAGGCGAAAATATAGAAAGAGCCTTGAAGAAATTCAAAAGAAAATTCGAAAAAACAGGTGTTGTAAAAGAACTTAGAAGTAGACAAGCCTTTACAAAACCGTCTGTGGACAAAAGAAAACAAAAAATACATGCGGTTTATGTGCAGAAATTGCAACAAGCCGAAGAATAAATATAATTAAAGAGAATAAATAAATCTGATTTTATTTCATTCTTTCCATTCTTTTTGTTATTTTCGTTGCGAATAAAGCAGCGGTTTCATGTTAATAGAATCATATTTGCGATATATCCGTAATGAGAAGAATTATTCTTCTCATACGGTTCTTTCGTATAGTAATGATTTAGTTCAGTTTCAAGAGTTTGTTGTCGAAAAAATGGGGTGTTTTAATCCTGAATTGATAAATCCCTCTGTTATTCGTCAATGGATTGTAGAATTGATGGAAAAGGGTTATTCTCCTATTTCTGTCAATCGGAAATTAAGTTCCTTGAAATCATTTTTTAAATACCTACAAAAAATATCCCTTATACAGCATCACCCACTGAAAAAGGTTTCCGGGCCTAAATCAAACAAAAAGCTTCCCAATTTTGTTAAGGAGAAAGATATGGAAGTTATTCTTTCGGAAGATATGTTTACGGATGCTTTTGAAGATGTTAGGGATTACACAATGTTGGAAGTTTTTTATCATACAGGGATGCGATGTTCGGAACTCGTTGGGTTGAAAGACGAAGATGTTGATCTGGCAGCTTTTTTAATTAAGGTTACAGGGAAAAGAAACAAACAAAGACTTATTCCATTTTCTCAAACCCTTAAAGAAAAGTTGCAATCATATTTGTTTTGTCGAGAACAAGCGCTTGAAGATCAAAAAGCGGAATCGTTTTTTGTCAGGAAAAATGCCCGCCGGTTAACTAATGGCATTGTGTATAATGTTGTTAAAAAGAGGTTAACGGTTGCGACAGGTTTGTCGAAACGGAGTCCACACGTATTAAGGCATAGTTTTGCGACAGGTATGTTGAATAACGGAGCTGATTTGAATGCAGTAAAAGAATTATTAGGACATGAAAGCCTTGCTTCTACAGAAGTATATACTCATACCACTTTTGAAGAATTAAGAAAAGTTTATAACCAAGCTCATCCAAGAGCTTAAAACTAAGGAGGATTTATTATGGATATCAGAGTTCAAACCATTCATTTTGATGCAAGCCAACAATTGGAAGATTTCGTTCAGAAAAAAGTGTCAAAATTAGATAAATACCATGATGGTATTTTGTCGGCAGAAGTTGTGTTGAAAGTTGTCAAGCCCGAATCTGCTAATAATAAAGACGCTTCAGTGAAACTGAGTGTTGCCGGTCAAGATTTTTTTGCCGGAAAAGTAAGTGACTCTTTTGAAGAATCAATATCCGATAGCGTGGAAGCGTTAGAGAAACAGTTACTTAAATTTAAAGATAAACAAAGAAGTAAATAAAATAAAACAACAATAAGTTTTGTTTCTTTAAAAATAATGTCTAAATTTGCAGCCGTTTCGCCCTTTTTCGAGGGTAGAATCGGCTGTAAAATTTGTAAAATCTTCTTTTTCAGTCAATTCGCGGAAGTAGCTCAGTCGATAGAGCATTAGCCTTCCAAGCTGAGGGTCGCGGGTTTGAGCCCCGTCTTCCGCTCTGTTTTGCCTATGTAGCTCAGAGGTAGAGCACTTCCTTGGTAAGGAAGAGGTCACGGGTTCAATTCCCGTCATCGGCTCGGAATTTGGTTGTAAGTTGTAAGTAATAAATTAAGTTTTTGCTCGGTATTGTCGATTTGGCAATCTAAACTTAGAACTTAAAACCTAAAACATAAAAAGCGATCATTAATCAGATATAAAGAATAATTAAATTATGGCAAAAGAACATTTTAACCGGTCGAAACCGCACGTTAACATCGGTACAATCGGTCACGTAGACCACGGTAAAACTACTTTGACAGCTGCTATTACAACAGTATTGGCAAAGAAAGGTCTTTCTGAAGTGAAATCTTTCGATCAAATCGATAACGCTCCGGAAGAAAAAGAAAGAGGTATTACTATCAATACTTCTCACGTAGAGTATGAAACAGCTAATCGTCACTATGCTCACGTAGACTGTCCGGGTCACGCCGACTACGTTAAGAACATGGTTACCGGTGCTGCTCAAATGGACGGTGCTATCATTGTAGTTGCTGCGACTGATGGTCCGATGCCTCAAACACGCGAACACATCCTGTTGGCTCGTCAGGTAAACGTTCCTAAATTGGTCGTTTTCATGAATAAATGTGATATGGTTGATGACGCTGAAATGTTGGAACTTGTTGAAATGGAAATGAGAGAATTGCTTTCATTCTATGAATTTGACGGCGACAATACTCCTGTTATTCAAGGATCCGCATTGGGAGGATTAAATGGAATCGCTCAATGGGAAGAAAAAATCATGGAATTGATGAATGCTGTTGATACTTGGATTCCGCTTCCTCCGCGTGATGTTGATAAACCTTTCTTGATGCCGGTTGAAGACGTGTTCTCTATCACAGGTCGTGGTACAGTTGCTACAGGTCGTATCGAAACTGGTATCATCAAAACAGGTGAAGAAGTTCAAATCATCGGTTTGGGTTCAGAAGGTAAAAAATCAGTTGTTACAGGAGTAGAAATGTTCCGCAAAATCCTTGATGAAGGTCAAGCTGGAGACAACGTAGGTTTGTTGCTTCGTGGTGTTGATAAAGATGAAATCAAACGCGGTATGGTTATTACTCACCCTAACAAAGTGAAACCTCATACAAAAGTTAAAGCTGAGGTGTATATCTTGAAAAAAGAAGAAGGTGGCCGTCATACTCCATTCCACAATAAATATCGTCCCCAGTTCTATATCCGTACATTGGACGTAACAGGAGAGATCACTCTTCCAGAAGGAACTGAAATGGTTATGCCTGGTGATAACTTGACAATTACTGTAGAATTAATCTATCCGGTAGCTTGTAGCGAAGGTCTTCGTTTTGCTATCCGTGAAGGTGGACGTACAGTAGGTGCAGGTCAAATTACTGAAATCATCGAATAATAATATTATAGTAGACAAGTTAACGAGTTAATGAGCTCGTTTACTTGTCTACTTGTAACTTATCAACTAATTACGGGTTTAGCTCAGTTGGTAGAGCACTGGTCTCCAAAACCAGGTGTCGGGAGTTCGAGTCTCTCAACCCGTGCAAAACAATCTATAAATAGATGAAAAAGTTTTTCCAAAAAATTGGTAAGTATGTAAAAGAATCTTATAACGAACTTGTTTATAAGGTATCTTGGCCTACAAGAGCAGAACTAACAAGCAGTGCGGTTGTCGTATTATCAGCTTCCCTTATACTAGCAGTGCTTGTGTTCGCTATAGATTTCGGTTTCGAAAATATAATGAAATTCATTTATCAAAAAATCTTTTAATTAAGGCATGTCTGAAATTGAAAAGAAATTTTATGTCCTCCGTGCGGTAAGTGGCAAGGAGAATAAGGTAAAGGAATATCTCGAAGCGGAAATTAAAAACAGCGACCTGAAAAATTATATTTCTCAGGTACTTATTCCTACAGAAAAAGTAGTAACTGTGCGTAATGGAAAGAAGGTGATGAAAGAAAGAGCCTATCTTCCCGGTTATGTTATTATAGAAGCTGCTTTGGTAGGAGAAGTTATGCATTTCCTTAAAAATGTCAACTATGTAATTGGATTTTTGGGTGGAGGTAAACCTGTACCCCTTCGTGTTTCTGAAGTGAACCGTATACTTGGTTCTGTTGATGAACTTTTAGATCAACCGGAAGAACTCGATATTGAATTTTATGTAGGAGAAACAGTAAAGGTAACGCATGGGCCTTTCAATGGATTTTTAGGTGTAATTGAAGAAGTTAATACCGAAAAGAAAAAATTGAAAGTAATGGTTAAGATATTTGGTCGTAAAACTCCGTTGGAGTTGGGCTATTTACAAGTTGAAAAAGAATGAACCGGATAGTTACGTACCCGTTTCTTGCTTTGTGTTATATTATATAGTGTTATAAATTAAATTTTAATTAAAATGGCTAAAGAGATTGCTGGACAGATTAAGTTACAGATAAAAGGAGGAGCCGCAAATCCTTCTCCTCCCGTAGGACCTGCGTTAGGTTCTAAGGGTATCAACATTATGGAGTTTTGCAAGCAATTTAATGCCAGGACCCAAGACAAGCCCGGTAAAATATTGCCGGTTGTAATTACTTATTACGCGGATAAATCTTTCGATTTTATCGTTAAAACGCCTCCCGTTGCGATACAACTTTTAGAAGTATCGAAACAAAAAGGAGGTTCTGCTGAGCCTAACCGTAAAAAAGTAGCGGAAATTACCTGGGATCAGGTAAAGGCTATCGCGGAAGATAAAATGACAGATTTAAATTGCTTTTCCGTATCTGCTGCCATGAAAATGGTTGCGGGAACTGCAAGAAGTATGGGTATTACAGTAAAGGGGCAATTCCCTGAAAACAATTAAAAAACTTCAATTTAGATATGAGTAAACTTACAAAAAAACAGAAGTTAGCTTTCAGTAAAATTGAAGCAGGGAAATCTTATACTCTCAAAGAAGCTTCAAGTTTAGTGAAAGAAATTACTACGACAAAATTTGATGCTTCTGTAGACATTGACGTCAGGTTGGGAGTAGATCCCCGTAAAGCTAACCAAATGGTAAGAGGTGTGGTCTCATTACCTCACGGAACAGGTAAGCAAGTTAGGGTTCTCGCATTGTGTACTCCGGATCAAGAAGCCGCTGCAAAAGAAGCTGGTGCTGATTATGTAGGGCTTGATGAATACATCGAAAAAATCAAAGGTGGTTGGACCGACATTGATGTAATTATTACAATGCCTGCCATCATGGGTAAAATCGGAGCGTTAGGACGTGTATTAGGTCCTCGTGGTTTAATGCCTAACCCTAAAAGTGGTACAGTAACAAATGACGTTGCGTTTGCTGTGAAAGAAGTAAAACAAGGAAAGATAGATTTCAAAGTCGATAAAGCAGGAATTGTTCATACTTCAGTTGGTAAAGTTTCTTTTTCTCCGGATCAGATCCGTGACAATGCGAAAGAATTTGTTTCTACTTTGATTAAATTAAAACCGACAGCAGCTAAAGGTACTTATGTGAAAAGTATATTCCTTTCCAGTACTATGAGCCCGGGTATTAAAATCGATCCTAAATCAGTTGAAGAAAATTAAAACAATTGAAAAATGAGAAAGGAAGATAAAAGCACCATAATAGAGCAAATAGCTGCTACTTTAGGAAAGTATTCTAATTTTTATCTTACAGATATTGCTACATTGAATGCGGCTAATACCAGTAAATTAAGAAAAGAATGTAATAAACAGGAAATTGAACTTGTTGTTGTAAAAAACACATTGTTCAAGAAGGCTTTAGAAAAAGTTGAAGGCGATTATTCCGCTTTAGATGTGGTTTTGAAAGGAAATACGGCTGTTATGTTTTGTAACAATGCCAATGTTCCGGCCAAATTAATCAAAGAGTTTTCAAAAGGAACAGATATTCCTAAATTGAAAGCGGCTTATGTTCAAGAAAGTTTCTATATCGGAGCTGAAAACTTGGACGCTTTGATCAATGTCAAGAGCAAAAAGGAACTTATTGGAGACGTTATCGCATTGTTGCAATCTCCCGCAAAGAATGTTGTATCAGCTTTACAATCGGGTGGACAAACCATTCATGGAGTTTTGAAAACTCTAGCAGAACGTTAAATTCGTTGAGTTGTTTGATTATTTATTCTATTAAACGAGTAAACATCCAACAATTAAACAAAAACAAAAAACAAATTAGTAATAATCATTTAAAATCATACAAAAATGGCAGATTTGAAAGCTTTTGCTGAACAATTAGTAAACTTAACCGTAAAAGAAGTTAATGAACTTGCTCAAATTTTAAAAGACGAGTACGGAATTGAACCTGCTGCTGCAGCTGTTGCTGTTGCTGCTGGTCCTGCTGCTGCAGCTGAAGCGGCTGTAGAAGAAAAAACTTCATTCGATGTTGTATTGAAAGAAGCAGGTGCTAATAAATTAGCAATCGTTAAATTAGTAAAAGAATTGACCGGTCTTGGCTTGAAAGAAGCTAAAGATTTAGTTGACGGAGCTCCCAATAACATCAAAGAAGGTGTTGCAAAAGACGAAGCAGATGCTTTGAAAAAACAATTGGAAGAAGCTGGAGCTCAAGTTGAACTTAAATAACAAACCCTATTTTTAGGGCTTTGGTTAAGAATCTTCTTGAAGAAGGTTCTTAACCTTTTTGTGTATTTCATATTGTTAAGTTCAAAATATCACAATAAATATAGATGTCTCCAACAAATAGTAATCAAAGAATAAATTTTGCATCCATTAAGAATCCATATCAATATCCGGATTTTCTTGAGGTGCAATTGAAGTCATTCCAAGACTTTCTACAGTTAGATACCCCACCGGAAAAGAGAAAAAATGAGGGTTTATACAAGGTTTTTGCAGAAAATTTTCCTATAGCAGATACTCGTAATAATTTTGTTTTAGAGTTTTTGGATTATTATATTGATCCGCCTCGCTATGCGATTGAAGAATGCATCGCTCGTGGATTAACATATAGTGTTCCGCTGAAAGCCAAGTTGAAACTTTATTGTACGGACCCGGATCATGAAGATTTTGATACCGTTGTCCAAGATGTATATTTAGGGCCTATTCCCTATATGACAGAAAAGGGAACATTTGTAATAAATGGAGCCGAACGTGTCGTTGTTTCTCAACTTCACCGTTCTCCCGGTGTATTTTTCGGACAAAGTATACATACAAATGGGACTAAATTGTATTCAGCTCGTATAATTCCATTTAAAGGTTCTTGGATTGAGTTTGCTACCGATATAAATAATGTAATGTATGCTTATATCGATAGAAAAAAGAAATTACCTGTTACTACTTTGTTGAGAGCTATTGGTTTTGAGAGTGATAAAGATATTCTCGAAATCTTTAATTTGGCCGAAGAAGTGAAGGTCAATAAAACAAATCTAAAAAATGTAATCGGCCGAAAATTAGCTGCTCGCGTTTTGAAATCGTGGGTAGAGGATTTTGTGGATGAAGATACAGGTGAAGTTGTTTCCATCGAACGTAATGAAGTGGTTATTGACAGGGAAGTCGTATTGGACGAAAAACATGTCAATGAAATTTTGGAGTCGGATGTTCAAACAATTTTATTACATAGGGAAGAACAAAATCTTTCTGATTACGCGATTATTTATAATACATTGCAAAAAGACCCGAGTAATTCGGAGCGTGATGCGGTTGTATATATTTATCGTCAATTACGTAATGCCGAACCTGCGGATGACGCAAGTGCAAGAGAAGTTATTCAGAATTTGTTTTTCTCAGAAAAGAGATACGATCTTGGTGAAGTCGGACGTTATAGAATCAATAAAAAATTGAATCTTACAACGGGAATTGATGTCAAAGTTTTAACGAAAGAGGACATTATTGAAATCATCAAGTATTTGATAGAATTGATTAATTCAAAAGCCAATGTTGATGATATCGACCACTTAAGCAATCGTCGTGTTCGCACCGTTGGTGAACAATTATATAACCAATTTGGAGTCGGTTTGGCACGTATGGCACGCACTATTCGTGAACGTATGAACGTTCGTGATAATGAAGTGTTTACTCCTATTGATTTGATTAACGCGAAGACGATTTCTTCCGTAGTTAATTCTTTCTTTGGGACAAACGCCTTATCACAGTTCATGGATCAAACGAATCCGTTGGCTGAAATTACACATAAACGTCGTATGTCGGCGTTGGGGCCTGGAGGATTGTCGCGTGAACGTGCCGGATTTGAGGTTCGTGACGTACACTACACGCATTATGGACGTTTATGTCCGATTGAAACTCCCGAAGGACCTAATATCGGTTTGATTTCTTCTTTATGTGTTTATGCTAAAATCAATGATCTTGGGTTTATTGAAACTCCATATCGTAAAGTTGATGATTCAAAAGTAGATTTATCTGAAAATGGTATTATCTACATGACCGCCGAAGAAGAAGAAGAAAAAATTATTGCTCAAGGTAATGCTCCTTTGAACGGCGATGGAACATTTATTCGCTCAAGGGTTAAAGCTCGCCAAGATGCTGATTATCCGTTAGTTGGTCCGGATGAGGTGAAATTAATGGACGTTTCGCCAACTCAGATTGCTTCAATCGCAGCTTCTTTGATTCCTTTCTTGGAACATGATGATGCGAACCGTGCTTTGATGGGATCTAACATGATGCGTCAGGCCGTACCTCTTTTAAGGGCTGAAGCTCCGATTGTAGGAACAGGTCTGGAAGGACAATTGATCAAAGATTCAAGAACTCAAGTTACGGCGGAAGGAAATGGAGAAGTCGTTTATGTTGATGCTGAACGTATTGATATTAAATATGATCGTACGGAAGAAGAAGAATTCGTAAACTTCGAAAGTTCTGTTAAATCATATTTAATTCCAAAATTCAGAAAAACCAATCAAAATACAACGATCGATTTGCGTCCGATTTGTGAAAAAGGAGATCGTGTGGTTCAAGGACAAATTCTCACGGAAGGATATTCTACTGAAAATGGAGAATTAGCTATTGGACGAAATCTGAAAGTAGCGTTCATGCCTTGGAAAGGGTATAATTTTGAGGATGCTATTGTTATCAACGAAAGAGTCGTTCGTGAGGATATCTTCACTTCTGTTCATGTTGACGAATATATTTTGGAAGTTCGTGAAACCAAACGTGGTGTAGAAGAATTAACATCAGATATTCCTAATGTAAGTGAAGAAGCGACTAAGGATCTGGATGAAAACGGAATTATCCGCATTGGAGCAAGGGTTGAACCGGGAGATATCTTGATTGGTAAAATCACTCCGAAAGGAGAATCAGACCCTTCTCCGGAAGAAAAATTACTTCGTGCTATATTTGGAGATAAAGCAGGTGATGTGAAAGATGCGTCTCTGAAAGCTTCTCCTTCTTTGAGAGGAGTCGTTATCGGAACTAATTTATTTTCTAAAGCTATCAAGAAAAGAAAATCAAGATTGGCGGATAAAGCGATTCTTCCGAAATTAGACGAAGAGTTTGAAAGGAAAATGGATTCTTTGAAAGATATTTTGATTCAAAAATTACTTAAACTTACCGATGGAAAAATTTCACAGGGAGTGAAAGATTTTATGAATACCGAACTTATCCCTAAAGGAGTGAAATTTATTCAATCTGAACTGTATAAGTTAGATTATAGTACCATTCAAGTAAGTAAATGGACAACCGACGAGAATACCAACAAAATGATTCGCGATGTCATTGTTAATTACTTGAAAAAATATAAAGAATTAGATTCTGAATTAAGGCGTCAAAAATTCGATGTAACAATCGGAGATGAGCTTCCTACCGGAATCGTTCAGATGGCAAAGGTTTATATCGCTAAAAAACGTAAGTTACAAGTAGGAGATAAAATGGCAGGACGTCACGGAAACAAAGGTATTGTTTCTCGGATTGTTCGTCAGGAAGATATGCCTTTCTTGGAAGATGGAACACCGGTTGATATCGTATTGAATCCGTTGGGTGTGCCTTCTCGTATGAACCTTGGACAGATTTTTGAAACGGTTTTAGGATGGGCTGGTAAAAACTTAGGAGTGAAGTTCGCTACTCCGATTTTTGACGGAGCGTCGTTGGATGATTTAAATGAATGGACAGATAAAGCCGGAGTACCTCGTTATGGTAAATCGTATTTATATGACGGAGGAACAGGAGAACGTTTCGACCAACCTGCAACCGTGGGTGTTATTTACATGTTGAAACTTGGCCACATGGTTGATGATAAAATGCATGCCCGTTCTATCGGTCCTTATTCTTTGATTACTCAACAACCTTTAGGAGGTAAAGCTCAATTCGGAGGTCAACGTTTCGGAGAAATGGAGGTTTGGGCGTTAGAAGCATTTGGTGCGTCATATATTCTTCAAGAAATTCTTACTATTAAATCAGATGATGTTGTAGGACGTTCTAAGGCTTACGAGGCGATAGTAAAAGGAGACCCAATGCCGGTTCCCGGAATTCCGGAGTCCCTTAATGTTCTGTTGCATGAAATGAAAGGACTTGCTCTTAGTGTTACATTAGAATAATGAAGAATGAGTAATGAAGAATAAATGTTTATTCTTCATTACTCACCTTTAATTCTTAATTCTTAATTTTTAATTCTTCATTAAAATATGGCTTTTAGAAAAGATAATATTAAATCGAAAAGCAATTTTTCAAAAATATCCATTGGTTTAGCTTCTCCTGATGAAATCTTAGCGAATTCGAGTGGAGAGGTTTTGAAACCGGAAACAATTAATTACCGTACGTACAAACCTGAACGGGATGGTTTGTTTTGTGAACGTATTTTTGGTCCGGTAAAAGACTATGAGTGCCATTGTGGTAAATATAAAAGAATCCGCTATAAAGGAATTGTTTGTGACCGTTGTGGTGTTGAAGTTACTGAAAAAAAGGTACGCCGTGAGAGAATGGGACATATTCACTTAGTTGTTCCTGTAGCTCATATCTGGTATTTTCGTTCATTACCTAATAAAATAGGTTATTTATTAGGCTTACCAACAAAAAAATTAGATTCGGTAGTATATTACGAACGATATGTGGTTATACAATCAGGTATTGTAAGTGACAGGGAAGTCAACGATTTGTTGTCGGAAGATGAATATTTGGATATTTTGGATAATTTACCAAAAGATAACCAGTTGTTAGACGATACTGATCCAAATAAATTTATAGCCAAAATGGGAGCGGAAGCTATATATGACTTGCTTTCCAGATTGGATTTAGATGCTCTTTCGTATGAATTACGTCATAAAGCAAGCAATGACGCTTCTCAACAACGTAAAAACGAAGCGTTAAAAAGATTGCAGGTCGTAGAATCGTTCCGTGCCTCTAAACGCAAAAATCGTCCGGAATGGATGGTTGTGAAAGTTGTTCCTGTAATTCCACCCGAATTACGTCCTTTAGTTCCGTTAGACGGAGGACGTTTCGCTACTTCGGATTTGAATGATCTTTATCGTCGTGTGATTATTCGTAACAACCGTTTGAAAAGATTAATAGACATCAAGGCTCCCGATGTGATTTTACGTAATGAAAAACGTATGTTGCAAGAGTCTGTAGATTCACTATTTGATAATTCACGTAAATCAAGCGCGGTTAAAACGGATGCTAACCGTCCATTGAAATCACTTTCTGATAGTTTGAAAGGTAAACAAGGGCGTTTCCGTCAAAACTTGTTAGGTAAACGTGTTGACTATTCTGCCCGTTCCGTAATTGTCGTTGGTCCTGAATTGAAGATGCACGAATGCGGAATTCCGAAAAATATGGCGGCTGAATTATACAAACCTTTTATTATCCGTAAATTGATTGACAGAGGTATTGTTAAAACAGTTAAATCGGCTAAAAAAATAGTAGACCGTAAATCTCCTGAAGTTTGGGATATTTTGGAATACGTAATGAAAGGTCACCCTGTGTTACTGAACCGTGCTCCGACATTGCACCGTTTGGGTATTCAGGCGTTTCAACCTAAACTGATTGAAGGAAAAGCGATACAATTGCATCCGCTTTCTTGTACGGCGTTCAATGCCGACTTCGATGGAGACCAGATGGCAGTGCATCTTCCTTTAGGAAATGAAGCTATTCTTGAAGCTCAAATGTTGATGCTTGGTTCTCACAACATCTTAAACCCTGCGAATGGGGCTCCTATCACAGTTCCGTCTCAAGACATGGTTTTGGGTTTGTATTATATCACAAAAATACGTAAAGGGGCATTGGGAGAAGGATTGACTTTCTATGGACCGGAAGAAGCATTGATCGCGTATAATGAAGGAAAAGTAGATATTCACGCGCCAATCAAAATATATGTTGACGATCTTGACGAACAAGGAAGAATTGTTCGCGTTATGCGTGAGACTTCTGTCGGACGTGTTCTCGTTAACGAAATAGTTCCGAAAGAAGTTGGATATGTAAACGAAGTCCTTTCTAAAAAATCATTAAGGGATATTATTGGTAATGTTATCAAAGTTTGTGGTGTCGCTAAAACGGCGCAATTCTTGGATGACATCAAAGATTTGGGATATAAAATGGCTTTCAAGGGAGGATTATCTTTCAACTTGGATGATATTATTATTCCTCTGGAAAAAGAAAAATTAGTTCAGGAAGGTTATGACGAAGTAGAGCAGATTATGGCTAACTACAATATGGGATTCATCACATATAACGAACGTTATAACCAGATTATTGATACTTGGACACACGTAAACTCTCGTTTGTCGAGCATTTTGATGAAACAGTTATCAGAAGATGATCAAGGTTTCAACTCCGTATATATGATGCTTGATTCCGGAGCCCGTGGTTCTAAAGAACAGATCCGTCAGTTATCGGGTATGCGTGGATTGATGGCGAAACCTCAAAAGAGTGGTGCGGAAGGTGGACAAATTATTGAAAACCCGATTCTTTCAAACTTTAAAGAAGGTTTATCCGTGTTAGAGTACTTTATCTCTACTCACGGTGCTCGTAAAGGTTTGGCAGATACGGCATTGAAAACTGCGGATGCCGGATATTTAACTCGTCGTCTGGTTGACGTTTCTCATGATGTAATTATCAATGAAGAAGACTGTGGAACATTGCGTGGATTAGTTGCTACCGAATTGAAAAATAATGAAGAAGTTGTCGCTTCTCTTTATGAACGTATTTTGGGACGTGTGGCTGTTCATGATGTTCAACATCCGATTACCGGTGAAATTATAGTAGAGTCGGGAGAAGAAATTACAGAAGATAAAGCAAGAAAAATTCAGGAATCTCCGATTGAAAGAGTTGAAATTCGTTCGGTACTTACTTGTGAATCTAAAAAAGGTGTTTGCGGAAGATGTTACGGACGTAACCTCGCGACAAATAAGATGGTGCAAAAAGGAGAAGCTGTCGGAGTTATTGCCGCTCAATCAATTGGTGAGCCGGGAACGCAGCTTACACTTCGTACATTCCACGTTGGGGGTATCGCTTCTAATATCGCGACTGAAAATAGCGTAGTTTCAAAATTTGATGGAATTTTCGAAATTGACGAATTGAGATCGGTGGAAACTGTTGACGAATCGGGAAAAACAACTCAAATAGTAGTTAGCCGTTTGTCTGAAATGAGAATTGTTGATCCGAATACAAATATCGTATTGCTTTCACACAATATACCTTATGCTTCTAAATTGTATTTCAAATCGGGAGATAAGGTGAAAAAAGGAGATCTAATCATCGAATGGGATCCATTCAACGCTGTTATTGTATCAGAATTTTCCGGACGTATCGCGTTTGAAAACTTAATTGAAGGTTCTACTTTCAAAGTGGAATATGACGATCAAACCGGTTTGAAAGAAAAGATCATTGTTGAAAGCCGTGATAAGACGAAACTTCCGAGTGCTCAAATCTTGGATGAAAATGGAGAAGTCTTGAGATCATATAGTTTACCTTTGGGCGCTCACATCGTGAAAGAAGCCGGAGATTTGGTTAAGACAGGTGAGGTATTGGTTAAAATTCCTCGTGCTGTTGGTAAAACCGGAGATATTACCGGAGGTCTTCCTCGTGTTACTGAATTATTTGAGGCTCGTAATCCTTCGAATCCCGCGGTAGTTTCAGAAATCGATGGAGAAATTTCTTTCGGAAAAATCAAACGTGGAAATAGGGAACTTATCGTTACTTCTAAAACGGGAGAATTTAAAACATACTTGGTTTCACTTTCAAAACAAATTCTTGTACAAGAAAATGACTACGTTCGTGCCGGTATGCCTTTATCTGATGGAGCAATTACTCCGGGAGATATTTTGGCAATTAACGGACCAACAGCAGTTCAGGAATATATTGTCAATGAAGTTCAGGACGTGTATCGCTTACAAGGTGTGAAAATTAACGACAAACATTTTGAAGTGATTGTTCGTCAGATGATGAGAAAAGTTGAAATTGTAGAACCGGGAGATACCCGTTTCCTCGAACAACAACTTGTCGATAAAAGTGAGGTAATGGAAGAAAACGATAGAATTTGGGGTAAGAAAGTTATTATTGATAGCGGAGATTCTCCAAATATGAAACCCGGACAAATTGTTACTGCTCGTAAACTGAGAGATGAAAATAGTGCTTTGAAACGCAGAGACTTGAAATTAGTTGAGGTTCGTGATGCTATACCAGCTACTGCAAAACAAATTTTACAAGGAATTACTCGTGCCGCTCTTCAAACAAATAGCTTTATGTCGGCCGCATCCTTTCAGGAAACAACTAAAGTGTTGAATGAAGCTGCGATCAATGGAAAAGTAGATAATTTGGAAGGTATGAAAGAAAATGTGATTTGTGGTCACTTGATTCCTGCCGGAACCGGTTTACGCGACTACGATAAATTGATTGTAGGAAGTAAGGATGATTTTGAAAAAGCGCAAATAGCTTCAGGAAGAAGAAATTTGGTAGGTTAAATTCTTAAAAAACTATAGAAAGATAAAGAGTATCCGTGAAGGGTACTCTTTTTTTTGTAATTATTTATTTGTAACTTCGCATTGCTTAATTCGATTGATACTATAAGGATGCTATCCGATTTAGTTTAATGATTAATTCTTTCATTTTTATATTTTTCTCATTATAAATTCTAAAAAACAATGACAAAACAACAATTATTCGAAAATATAAAAAAAAAGCAATCATTCCTTTGTGTAGGATTAGATACTGACATAAAAAAAATTCCGCAACATTTATTAAAAGAAGAAGACCCTATTTTTGCTTTTAACAAAGCCATTATTGATGCAACCGCCGATTATTGCGTAGCATATAAACCCAATCTGGCTTTTTATGAAAGCTTAGGAGCCAAAGGATTACTCGCCTTTGAAAAAACGGTAGAATATATCCGTAAAAATTATCCCGACCAATTTATCATTGCTGATGCCAAACGGGGCGATATTGGGAATACTTCCGAAATGTATGCCCGTTCATTTTTCGATTTTATGGATTTGGATGCAGTAACGGTTGCTCCATACATGGGAGAAGACAGCGTGAAACCATTCCTGATTTATCCTGAAAAATGGGTGATTTTATTGGCTTTAACTTCCAATAAAGGTTCGCAAGATTTCCAGATGACAGAAGATAAAAACGGAGAACGCCTGTTTGAAAAAGTCCTGAAAAAATCTCAGGAATGGGCGACCGACGAACAAATGATGTATGTAGTCGGAGCCACACAAGGCAAAATGTTTGAAGAAATCCGCGAACATGCTCCTAATCATTTTCTATTGGTTCCCGGAGTTGGGGCACAAGGAGGAAGCCTGGAAGAAGTTGCCAGATATGGTATGAACAGTCAATGCGGTTTGTTGGTTAATTCATCCCGCCAAATTATTTATGCTGATAGTTCCGAAAAATTTGCGGAAGCGGCAAAAGCAGAAGCAAAAAAAGTACAAGAAGAGATGTCTGGATATCTCAATAAATAAAAAATATGAGTATCTGTTATACTGCCTAATCGCTCTGTTATCCCGCACTTGATGCGGGATCTATTATCGATCATTGCTGATTATCAATAGATTGCGGGTCAAGCCCGCAATGACAAATTAGGCTTTCAATTTATTTCGGTAAAATAACGGATACTCATATAAAAAATATCAAATGAAAATAATATCACAATTGTTATTATTATTATTATTATTATCATTTTGGTTTGTTTCCTGTTTTGCAGAAACAACAGATAATAAATTTGAATCAAATGCTATTGAAGGAATTACTTTCGAAAACTATCCCCGTATAGATGGCTCTACCTCTACCAAGCCACTTAATGCCTTGATTGCCTGTAAATTGTTGAATATTCGTTATGAATGGCAACCCAATCTTGTATCAGAAGGTTTTAGTGTAAAAGGATTAGCACATTCGGCACAATTTTCATTGATAGATGTTTCCGGCAATAAAATATTATCAAAGCAAGTAGTTAATGATGAATATATTTTTATAAATACTTTACAAAAAGGTTTGTATATTGTGCAATTAATTACGGATAAAGGTATATCACAACATAAAATCATTAAAAAGTGAATTCTTGTGATTAATAAAGTTTAGTAACAACCAATGGACAATAGCCGTAAAATAATCAATGACCCGGTTTTCGGTTTCATCAATATCCCGGATGGGATTATTTTTGAACTAATAAACCATCCTTATGTTCAGCGTTTAACCAGAATCAAGCAACTCGGATTAGCATCTTTGGTTTATCCGGGAGCGCAACACACAAGATTTCATCACTCTGTCGGAGCAATGTATTTAATGAGTGAAGCTATCAAACAATTGCGCTCTAAAGGTCATGAGATTACGTTTGAAGAATCTGATGCCGTTCTGAGTTGTATTTTGTTACATGACATCGGACATGGACCTTTTTCGCATGTTCTTGAAAACACTTTGGTCAATAAAGTCAGTCATGAACAGATTTCCCTGATGTTAATGAATCGGATTAACATCGAGTTTCAGGGTAGATTGAATCTTGCAATCTCTATTTTTAAGGATGAATATCCGAAACGATTTCTACATCAGTTGGTTAGTGGACAGTTGGATATGGATCGTTTGGATTATCTGCGACGCGATAGTTTTTTTACCGGAGTTACAGAAGGAAATATCGGTTCTGCCCGTATCATCAAAATGCTTGATGTAAAAGACGACAGATTGGTTGTTGAAGCCAAAGGAATCTATTCTATTGAAAATTTTTTAATGGCAAGAAGATTAATGTATTGGCAAGTTTATCTGCACAAGACTTGTGTCGCTGCCGAAAAAATGTTAATCAATACATTGAAAAGGGCAAGGTATCAGGCAAAACATCAAAAAATGTTAGAAACTTCTCCGTTTTTAGATTATTTTCTATGCAATGATGTGGATATATCGCTGTTTGAAAACGATCCGAAAGCACTCGACAATTTTGTAATGTTAGACGATAATGATATTTGGTATGCTCTCAAAATGTGGACATTTCATCCCGATATTGTTTTAGCAATATTGAGTAATTCTCTATTAAACAGAAATTTGTATAAAATAGAAATTAAATCCGAACCTTTTGATTCTCTTATTATAAACAATAAAAAGAAAGAATATATGAGTCGCTTTCGTATTTCCGGGGAAGATGCCGGATTTTTAATTTCTTCGGATGAAATATCAACAAATATGTATAATGAATTTGACGACAGCATTGATATTTTATTCAAAGACGGAAACACCAAAGATATTGCTGAAGCATCGGATATGCTTAATATTCAGCTTCTTTCTAAAAAAATAAAGAAATATTATTATTGTTATTTGAAATAAAAATGACATTTTTTTCAAAAAAAGAATTAAGAGGGCACATCAAGCTTTTAAAAACTAAATATACGCCTCGACAACTACAAACTTGGTCGGAAGAAATATGTTGCCAAATAAAAAACTTGTCGGTGTGGCAATCCGCGAAAACTGTGATGTTGTATAATGCTTTGCCGGATGAAGTAAATACAAAGCAACTGCTTGACGAACAATCAAAAATAATATTATTACCTGCTGTTGAAGAAAATGATTTAATTATAAGAACATATGAAGAAAATGATAATTTCCGAAAAGGAAGTTATGGTATACAAGAACCAACAGGAGAAATATTTAATGAATTAAACACCATAGACCTAATTGTGATTCCGGGAATAGCTTTTGATCAAAATATGAATCGAATGGGACGAGGAAAAGGATATTACGACCGGTTTTTACCTCAAACAAAAGCAGTGAAAATTGGAATATGTTTCGATTTTCAATTAATGGAAAATATTCAGGCAGAAGATTTTGATGTGAAAATGGATTTGATTATTACCCCGTCAAAACAATATTTTCGATAACATCCATTCCTGCTTTTTTATTCAACTTTTCAACTAAATCAGAGCGGCACATAGATAATTCGTTTTTTAAAACAGCGGATGACAAACGAACGTATAAAGTTTTATTCCTGACATATAAATTTTCAGTATAACGAATAGAAACCTTACCCAAAACATCACCCCAAGCATTAATTAGCCGGGTTTCAGCTAATTTTTCAGCGACCATAGGGTTTTCCTGAAAAAAATCTTTCAAGACTTCTCCTAATATTTGAGTGTTTGTCCGTTTCATAATTAGACACAAACTTAATATTTTTAATTGTATAGCCAATGGAAAATAAAGTTTTTATTATCAATTATCAAATTTTTTCGAATCCATTATATCTTAAAAACTAAAGATAAATCACGGAAAATACTTAATTTGTAATTTTTTTATTTCTCAATGTAAAAGGAATATACATTTTTATTAATACATAAATAATTAAAAAATACTGTAAATTAAATTAAAATCATTACCTTTGCAAGCGATTTTCTAAAATAAAATTTAACGTGTTTCTATTGAGTATAATTTTGTATTATACTTCAAGATTTCTAAATTTTTCTTATCTTTATAGTCGGGTGGAATTCGAATAGAATATAATGTGAGGTTGACCAAATAAAGGCGAAGTTGTTGAAATCTAAATCTTAGAGTAATTTATGAATATAGCGGTTGTAGGTACAGGATATGTTGGTCTCGTTTCGGGCGCTTGTTTTGCTGAAATGGGGATTGATGTAACTTGTGTAGATGTTGATGAGGCGAAAATTCAAAATTTACAGAGAGGGCAGGTGCCTATTTACGAACCCGGACTGGATGAATTGGTTAAGCGAAATATGGAAGCCGACCGTTTACACTTTACAACGGATTTGACTTCTTGTTTGAATGATGTGGAAGTCGTTTTTTCCGCGGTAGGAACCCCACCTGATGAAGATGGATCAGCTGATCTGAAATATGTTTTGGCTGTCGCTAAAACATTCGGACAAAATATAAAAAAATACACCATTTTAGTAACGAAATCTACGGTTCCTGTAGGCACGGCGAAAAAAGTAAAAGCGGCCATCCAGGAAGAGTTAGATAAACGAGGCGAACAAATAGAATTTGAAGTAGCTTCCAATCCCGAATTTTTAAAAGAAGGAGCCGCGATCAAAGACTTTATGTCTCCCGATCGGGTAGTTGTTGGGGTTGAAAGCGAACGGGCCGAAAAAGTGATGACCAAACTCTATCGTCCGTTTTTGGTAAATAATTTCCGTGTTTATTTCATGGATATACCATCGGCTGAAATGACAAAATATGCGGCCAATGCCATGTTGGCTACTCGAATTTCTTTCATGAACGATATTGCCAATCTGTGTGATTTGGTTGGGGCGAATGTCGATATGGTTCGTAAAGGAATCGGAACAGACTCCCGTATCGGAGGCAAATTCCTTTATCCCGGTTGTGGATATGGCGGTTCTTGTTTCCCGAAAGATGTGAAGGCTTTGGCTCATACTGCCAAGGAATATGGTTATACCATGGAAGTGATTGAAGCAGTAGAATCGGTCAACGAACGTCAGAAATTTGTTGTGTTTGACAAAATTCAGTCCACGCTTGGCGACTTAAAAGGTAAAATTATCGCGGTTTGGGGATTGTCATTCAAGCCGGAAACCGATGATATGCGCGAAGCTCCCGCTTTGGTAATCATTGATAAATTGATAAAAGCAGGCGCTACCGTAAAAGTATATGATCCGGTAGCAATGCCTGAATGTAAACGGAAAATCGGAGATACAGTTGTTTATTGCAAAGATATGTATGAAGCGACTATTGATGCCGATGCTATTGCTTTGGTGACGGAATGGAAACAATTCAGAATGCCATCTTGGTCGGTAATCCGGAAAGTTATGCGAACGCCGGTCGTGATCGATGGTCGGAATATTTTCGACAAAGAAGAAATAACTTCGGAAGGGTTTGATTATAAAGCGATAGGGAAGTAATGTCAAATCAACGCAAATATAGATATTTCAATACTACAGGACCCTGTAATCCGGAAATGCATTATATGCTTCCTCCCGAAGATCGTTTGGTGGGAGCGCAATTGCACCGATATATCAGAGATCAATTGTATTGGGTACTTCATGCACCTCGCCAAACAGGAAAGACAACTTTTCTGCAAAGTTGGATGCGTGAAATCAATGCAGGTACGGAAGCTATTTCATGTTATGTTAGTTTGGAAGATTGTCAGGGAGTAACGGAAAGAGCAGAGGCTATGCGTACGATTTGCAAGGCAATCGTCGATTATGCCGAATTATTCCAGATTCCTATTCCTAAGTATAATCCGGATGAAACAGAAGGTTTGTTACGTGATATTTTAATACAGTGGGCAGCGCTTGTTTCTCCTAAACCATTGGTAGTCCTTTTTGATGAAGTGGATGTTTTGGAAGGAGAAGCTTTGATTAGTTTTTTAAGACAATTGCGTGGAGGATTTGCCGGAAGAGGAATTGGAAAATTTCCTGTATCGATCGCTTTGGTTGGCATGCGTGATTTGAAAGATTATATTACGGCTTCCAAAGGAGGAATCGCGCCTAATCCAGGTTCCCCGTTTAATATCAAAGAGGATTCTGCGGTATTATCTAATTTTCATAAAAAAGATATTGTTATATTATTTTCCCAACGAACAGAAGAAACCGGACAACAGATTACGCAAGAAGCCTTGGATTATGTGTTTGAGCAATCGAAAGGTCAACCTTGGATAGTAAACTCATTGTTTAAACGTGCCACTATGCGTGTGTTGGATGAAGAAAGCACGGAAACAATTACTTTAGCGCATGTAGAGGAAGCGCGCCATCAAATGATCCTGGCAAGGGAAACTCATTTGGATGCATTGGCTGTGCGGATGGAAGACCCACGTGTAAGAAAAGTAATGGAAACCCTTATCACCGGTGAACCAGACCCTTTTCTTGCCAATGAAGAAGGATTTCGTATTTGCTTGGATTTAGGCTTGGTAACCATCGAAAATGGAACACCTACCGTAGCCAACCCGATGTATAAGGAGATAATTGCCAGGCATTTAACATACAGTGTTCAATTGGCCATTCCAGCTCCTGCTTGGCAATGGAAAAAAGCGGATGGTTCATTGGACATGGACAGGTTATTGAAAGAGTTCCAATTATTTTGGAGGAAAAATTCCGAGATATGGGAACAAAAATCAGATTATACGGAAGCATTCCCGCACTTGTTATTAATGGCTTTTTTGCAACGCATTATTAATGGAGGCGGACGCATAGAACGTGAATACGCTGCCGGTCGCGGGCGGATGGATTTGCTCGTTGAATATGAGAAACACTTCTACATAATAGAGATTAAGCTCATACATTATTATGAGACGCTTGATTCTGTGAAGGAAGAAGGTTTGCAACAAATTTGCCGGTATCGGGATAAAATAAATGCCTCGGCCCCTTGTTATTTAGTTATATTTGATCGTCGCCCCGAAGCCCGGCAAAAAACATGGGATGAACGGATTTCTTGGGAAAATGTGGATGGAGTGACAGTAGTGGGGTGTTGAAAGGGATTCTTAAATATATAAACAAACGGTAATGATAGATGTAAAAGCATTGATTAGTAGTGGCGAAAACTTCCGGTTGGAAGTGAAAAAAGCCTCCGACAAACTACCTGATAGTTTGTGGGAAAGCTATTCTGCTTTTGCAAATACCGAAGGAGGAATTATCCTTTTGGGAATTTCTGAAGTTGGAACTGAATTTACAGCCACAGGAGTTACAAATGCGTCCCAAAAAGTAAAAAATATTTGGGATCAGTTGAATGACCGCAAAAAAGTTAGTTCCAATGTCTTGTTGGAAAGGCATGTGTATGTGCAGGAATTTGAAGGAAAGGAGCTGATCGTTATGCAAATTCCGCGTGCTGACCGACACGATAAGCCTGTTTATGTTAATGATGACTTATTTAACGGAACATATCGCCGGAATGCAGAAGGAGATTATCATTGTTCCAAAGCTGAAATAAAATCGATGTTACGCGATCAGGCAGATTCTCCTATTGATGGCGTTTTGGTCGAAGAATTCGATTGGAAAGAATTGAATATGGAAAGTGTAAGTCGTTATCGGAACCGGTTTGCCTCCTTGAAACCAGCTCATGTATGGAACAATTTAGCTCACGATGAATTCCTTCAAAAATTAGGCGCATTAAGAAAATCTGCAAATGGAGAATTGAAACCCACTCTTGCCGGTTTAGTTATGTTTGGCACAGAAGATAAAATTACCCAAATATTACCCGATTATTTTCTGGATTACCGTGAAAAGTTTACTTTTGAACGTTGGAGCGACAGAGTTTTTTCAACACAAGGCGAATGGAGTGGAAATATATTTGATTTTTTCTTTAAAATAGTCAGTAAACTTACGGCAGACATAAAGGTACCGTTTCAAATGCGTAACACGATTGAAAGGGTTGACGATACACCGGTTCATATTGCTTTACGTGAAGCTTTGTCAAATGCGGTAATTCATGCCGACTATTATGGCCGGAGGGGTGTTGTAATTGAAAAAGAAGCAAAACGGTTGAATATATCTAATCCCGGATTATTTCGTCCCCGGATAGAAGAAGCTTGGGCAGGAGGAATCAGTGATCCCCGTAATCCGATTATATTTAAAATGTTTACCATGATTGATGTTGGTGAGCGGATTGGTAGCGGATTATACAACATTCATTCCGTTTGGCAGACTATGGGATGGTCTCAACCTGAATTGAGCGAAGAATATGCTCCTGAAAGGACAATACTTTCTATTGAATTTGAAAGGGAAGAGGTTGCGGATGTTGAGGGTAATATGGATAATGTTACAGAAAAAAATAATGTAACAGAAGATATTATTAAAAAGGTCACTGAAAAGGTCACTGAAAAGGTCACTGAAAATCAACGTATAATTTTGGAAAATATGCAACGAAATCAGCATGTATCAGCTTCGGAATTAGCTGTAGCAGTAGGTATTTCAGAGCGAAAAATAAAAGAAAATATCACAAAACTCAAAGAAAAAGGCTTAATAGAGCGCATTGGCCCAGATAGAGGAGGGTTTTGGAAAGTGAAATGAAACGTGGATATAAAAAATGATTTACGACAAAAATAACATACCTCAACAAGAATCTGAAACGGTAGAATTCAAGACATCGTTTAATTCAGATTGTATTGAAACTTTGGTCGCATTTGCGAATGCCAAAGGGGGAACTGTATTTGTCGGAATCAATGACGATGGGAATGTTACCGGAGTTTCCATTTCTAAAGAAAGTATTAATCAGTGGATTAATGAAATAAAATCGAAAACGGCGCCTCAATTAGTGCCGGATGTGGAAATTCTTGAAGTGGACAATAAGGTGGTAGTTCGCTTGTTTATCCCGGAATATCCTGTAAAGCCAATCTCATGCAGAGGAAAGTATTATAAAAGAATATCAAACACTAATCATGTGTTGAGTTTGGCGGAAATAGTCAATATTCATATTCAAACATTTAATACAAGCTGGGATTATTATTTGGATTCGAATCATAGTATATCGGATATTTCCGAGGAAAAAGTACTTCGCCTTATCTCATTGTATAATAAAAATAGAACGTATCCGGTAGAACTTGATGTTGTGGATTTTCTTTCCAAAATGGAATTGATGCGGGAAGGTAAAATAACTCATGCCGCGTTTTTATTGTTTATGAAAAACGATTCGGTAATTTCTACCATCGAATTGGGCAGGTTTCAAGACGACATCACCATAAAAGACGGCATTACTATTTCTTCCGATTTAATAACAGAAGTCGATCATGTGCTTTCATTTATTATGAAACACATTAATAAAGCATTTATTATTACGGGTAATCCGGCCCGGGAAGAACGTTGGGACTACCCATTGGAGGCATTGAGAGAAATCATTATGAATATGATAATTCATCGCGATTATACGCATCATGGTGATTCTTCCATAAAAATATATAATGACAGAATTGAATTTTTTAATCCGGGAAGTCTACCGGATAAGATTTCGATAGAAGACTTGCTGATAGGTAATTATGTGTCCGATTGCCGAAATAAATTGATTTCGAAAATATTCAAAGAAATTGACTGGATTGAAAAATACGGCTCCGGGATAAAAAGAGTGAAAGATATTTTCGATGTTCATGGTTGTCCGGAACCTGTTTTCGAAAATTTTCAACATGGATTTAGAGTAATCGCTTATCCTTATAACGAAAAAGAAGTTACAAAAAAAGAAAATGTCACAGAAAATGTCACAGAAAATGTCACAGAAAATGTCACAGAAAATAGGGATGAACTGATTATTTATTATCTTAAAAATGACAACAAAATTTCGACCTCTCAATTAGCGGACAAATTAAATGTGACAAGAAGAACAATACATCGAGATTTGGAAAGATTGAAAGAAAAAGGCTTAATAGAGCGCATTGGCCCAGATAGAGGAGGGTTTTGGAAAGTGAAATGAAACGTGGATATAAAAAATGATTTACGACAAAAATAACATACCTCAACAAGAATCTGAAACGGTAGAATTCAAAACATCGTTTAATTCGGATTGCATTGAAACTTTGGTAGCTTTTGCTAATGCCAAAGGAGGAGATGTATTTGTCGGAATCAATGATGATGGGCATGTTATTGGAGTTTCTGTATCGAAAGAAAGCGTCAATCAATGGATTAATGAAATAAAATCAAAAACAGCACCACAGTTGGTTCCGGATGTTGAAACAATAGATATTGACGGAAAGTTGGTCATCTGTATGATTATACCGGAATATCCAATTAAACCTGTTTCATTTAGAGGTAGATATTTTAAACGTAAATCCAATACCAACCATCAACTTTTTCCCGGAGAAGTCGCAAATTTACATTTGCAAAGTATTAATTCAAGTTGGGATTGTTATCTGAGGGAAGGTAAGACAATTAATGATATTTCGTTTGAAAAAATACAAGCTGCTATAGAGCGTATGCAGAAAAATAATATTTCTGTAATGGAAGATCCCTTGTCATTTTTGTACAAATACAACATGATAAAAGACGATCAGTTGACAAACGCTGCTTTTTTATTGTTCAAAAAAGACGATTCATTTGATACAACTATAGAATTAGGCCGATTTCAAGATGAAATTACGATAAAAGATACAGCTCGTACAAAATCTGATGTTATTACTCAGATTGAAGTTGTGATGCAATTTGTATTAAAGCATATCAATAAGGAAGTGATTATCACAGGAAATCCTTATAATATACAAAAATGGCAATATCCTCTGGAGGCTATCAGGGAAATTATAACCAATATGGTAATCCATCGCGATTACCGTTCTTCTTCCGATTCTATTGTAAAAGTTTTTGATAATAAAATAGAATTCTATAATCCCGGAAGATTACCCGAAGAAATTACAATAGAGAATTTGTTAAATAACAATTATAGATCAACTCCCCGCAATAAATTAATTGCTGATTGCTGTAAAGATATGGGAGTAATTGAGAAGTATGGTTCCGGAATTCGCCGTATCATAGGTTATTTCAAAGAAGAAAGTTTACCTTTACCTAATTTTAGGAACATATCAGACGGTTTTATGGTAACAGTTTTTGCGAAAAAAGAAAATGTCGTAGAAAATGTCGTAGAAAATGTCGTAGAAAATGTCGTAGAAAATGTTACAGAAAATGTTACAGAAAATGTTACAGAAAATGTTACAGAAAATAGAGATAATTTAATCCTTGATTTTATTAAAAATGACAATAAAATTTCTACTTTTCAATTGGCGGAAAAATTAAATGTAACGAGAATGACTATACATCGAGATTTGGAAAGATTGAAAGAAAAGGGTTTGATCGAACGTATTGGTCCCGATAAAGGAGGATATTGGAAAGTGAGATGAAACGTACAGCCGAATTGAAAAAATATATAGAAGACCGCCAAGCATTGTTTTGGTATTCACCTGCACCTAAAAGCGAAACGGTAAGCGATGAATTATTGGTGGAAACGATTTTGAATTATGGTTCGATGGATGATGTTCGTAGTCTATTTAAGATTGTTGGAATGAAAGAAATTGCCTCGATTTTTAGAAATATGACGGGACGCAAGAAGTTGAATATTTATCCGGAATTATATAATTTTTTTAATCTTTATTTTGATAAATATGTACTTAGACATACTCAGTAAAGAACAAAAAGAGTTATTACCGTTAATATCTCAATTTAAACGAGAGTTTTATCTTGTAGGAGGAACGGCTATTGCACTTCAAATAGGACATAGAAGATCAATAGATTTTGATTTGTTTAAAATATCTCCTTTTGTTTCTTCTAAAATTTTATGTAAGTTTGAGGATGCTAAATTTCGATACATTGTTACACGAAGAGTGAGTGAACAATTGAATTTAATAGCGAATTCGGTTAAAATCACCTTTTTTCAATACCCATACGAGATTGAAAAAACACAAAATTTTGAAAATGTGATAAAAATGCCCGATTTAATATCTTTGGGAGCAATGAAGGCTTTTGCATTAGGCAGAAGGTCTAAATGGAAAGATTATGTAGATTTGTATTTTTTATTAAAAAATAATTATACGCTGAAGGAAATAATTGATAAAGGTAATTCCATTTATGGGCAGGAGTTTTCTGAAAAGCTTTTTCGTTCACAATTGGCCTTTCACGAAGATATTGATTATACCGAAAAGGTAGAATTTCTTCCCGGCTTTGAAGTCGATGAAAAAGAAGTAAAAGAATATTTGATAGGAGTCGCGTTGAGGGTGTGAGTTGTAATGTTTTATCTCTCAATCAGCGAAAAAATAAACGAAATGGAAAAGCAAGTGAATCTCAAAAGTACGAAAAACGAAATATTAGATGCTTACGAAGATCTTCTTAAAAAAGTTCAATCAACGAAAGAAGAAAGTCCTCAGAAGCGTCAGGAAGTGAAAGTGCAGGAACAAACTGTAACGAAAGCTATCGGTTTTTCTTATGAGTCAATTGTAAAAGGAGTTTCCGAACTTAAAATGAATTTGTCTTCTTCTTTAGATAAGATTGAAGACATGATGATTGAAAAACAAAAACAGTTAAGTTTGTTGCAGGAAGCCATTGAGATTCAACAAAAAAACTTGCAAGAACTTTACCAAATCAACGCTTGCGCGGATTCTCTTGCTGCTTTAATGGCTGCTCAACGCGAACAAAAATCTCGTTTTGAAGAAGAAATAGTTTTTAAACGAGAAACTTTTGATAAAGAAGTGGCAGAAAAAAAGCTTGTTTGGCAAAAGGAGCAAACGATGTTTGAACAAACCAAGAAAGAGCAAGCCGAACAACTGAAAAACGAACGCAAGCGGGAAGAGGAAGAATATACTTATAATTTGAAGATAAGCCGTAAAAAAGAGACCGACTTATATCAAGAACAAAAACAGAAGCTCGACAAAGAGTTGAGCGATAAAAAGCTTATATTTGAGAACGAAATAAAACAACGGGAAGCTCAAGTTGCTTCTGCGGAAAAAGAATTAGAAGGTTTACGCCAAATGAATGCTGAATTTCCTGTAAAATTGGAAGCAGCGATACAGCAAGCCAAAGAAGCGGTAACTTCAGCATTACAAACACAATATAAATTTGAACGCGAACTTGCACAAGAAAAAGTAACGGGAGAATTGAAGTTGAGGGATTTGACAATTACATCTTTGAACCAAAAAATCAAAGAATTGGAATCTCAAGTCAAACAGTTAACCGATAAATCTGCAAGTGCGGAAAATAGCGTAAAAGACATTGCCTTGAAAGCATTGGAAACATCTTCGACAAGGGTTTATGAGAGTGGAGGGAAGAAAGAGAATATAATTCGTGAGTAATTTGTGGGAAGAAAGGAATATTGTATTTGTCTGGATTTAGGCTTGGTTACCATTGAAAATGGAACGTCTATTGTAGTCAACCCAATTTGTAAATAGATAGCTTACAGGCACTTATCGTTCAGTGTCCAATTGGCCATTCCGTCTCCTATCTGGTAATGGAAAAAAGCCGATGGTTCGTTGGATATGGACAGGCTGTTGAAAGAGTTTCAATTGTTTTGGAGGAAAAATTCCAAAATCTGGGAGCAAAAATCAGGCATATTCAATAAATTCAAATAAATTTGGTTCACAAAATCAATTCAAAAACCGAATTTATTTGAATTTACTGAATATGCCTCTATAAAATCATCCAACATCGGACGAAACAAATCGTGTTGACCTTTTTCTGGTAATTTTCCTATCATAATTTGCTGATTTTTTTTGTAAATATACAAAATCAGGCAGTAATAAACAAATAATAATCAATGTATTTTTTTAATATACAGATAATTGAAATATTTTTAAGGAGAGACTATTTATTTATCCGAATTATGCGACAAACACCCTTGGTATGAAAAAACTAGGCCGGTTTAATCCGAGATGCCCTGAAACTGAGAAAAAATCTTCGAGTAAAATAGAAATGTCTTCCATAAATGCCCGATTGTAAGTGTTATTGGATGAAGTCCTCGGAAAAGGGTATGACAAAATGAAAAGCTTACAAAAACGGCTGATTAAATATCAGGATTATCTCTTTTTACTTTCTTGATCATGAGCATGTCCCTCCTGACAATAACGCTTCTGAAAGGGTGATAAGAGTGTTCAGATCAACTTAAGGTCTCTGGTTTCTTTAAGTCCAATACTGGGTGTAATGCTTTACTCAATTATATTCTATCGCCGATACGGCCAGAAAAACCAAAAATCCCTTTGTTTGGCATTTCAATCTGTCGCGTTAGGATAGGGGTTGAGTAGTAACAACTAAACGACATTGAATTAAAATTTTATTAATTAATAAAAAAGTTGTATTTTTGCAGAATGAAAAAAGGGAAAGTGTCTTCAAAATATTTCTGTATTATTTTGGATCAGTTTGTTTCTAAATTTTACAGAAAAATGTCTATCTGTCAAAACAAGTTGTTTTGTTGACTTATTCAACAGACTATTGAAACGAAACATGTAGGTAAACTGAAATTGTAGGACAATGACTTAAACAGAAAAAGAAATAAGCAATTGATTAAATTTATGTTCAAAGATAAAACACTAATGATTACTGGAGGAACAGGTTCTTTTGGTAATGCAGTTTTAAAAAGATTTATTCATTCCGATTTAAAAGAGATTAAAATTTTCAGTCGAGATGAAAAAAAGCAAGATGATATGCGTCAAGAGTTTAAAAGCTCTAAAATTAATTTTATTATTGGTGATGTCAGAAATTTCAGCACTGTAAACAATGCAATGAAGGAAGTTGATTATGTTTTTCATGCAGCTGCTTTAAAACAAGTGCCTTCATGTGAGTTTTACCCTATGCAAGCAGTACAAACTAATATACTAGGAGCTGAAAATGTTTTGGAGGCAATAGCTCATAATAATGTTAAAAAGGCAGTGATTTTAAGTACAGATAAAGCTGCATATCCTATTAATACAATGGGTATGACAAAAGCATTAATGGAAAAATTGGCTATTTCCAAATCAAGAGATGTAAGGGTTAGAAATAATAATGGCATTATTTGCGTTACTCGTTATGGAAATGTAATGTGTTCCCGAGGTTCGATAATTCCTCTTCTTATAAAACAAATAAAAGAAGGATTGCCAATGACAATAACTGTTCCTGAAATGACAAGATTTATGATGTCGTTGGAACAAGCTGTTGACTTAGTCCTTTTTGCATTTGAAAATTCAGAATCGGGAGACTTGTTTGTACAAAAAGCCCCAGCAGCAACAATAATAACCTTGGCTATGGCTTTAAAGGAACTTTTTAATGCAGACAATGAAATTCAGATTATTGGCGCTCGTCATGGTGAAAAATTATATGAAGCATTGTGTACTAGAGAAGAGATAAACAAAGCTATCGATTTGGGAAAATTCTATAAAGTTCCTGCTGATTTAAGAGACTTAAATTATTCTAAATATGCTTTGGAATATGGTAAAAAGATGATTTCAGAAGAATATAATTCGGATAATACAGAGCAGCTGGATGTTCAACAAATGAAAAAGCTTTTGCTCACAATGGATTATGTACGACAAGAATTAAATTTAAAATAATATGATACCTTTAGTAAAACCATTTCTCCCTCCTAAGGAGGTTTTGATACCTGAATTGCAAAAAATATTATATAGTGGCTATATAGCAGAAGGAGATGCGGTATATCAATTTGAAGATGAATTTCGCAAGTATATTGATAATCCCTTTTCTTTAGCTTTACATTCAGGAACAGATGCCCTTCATTTAGCTCTAATATTGGCAGGAGTGTCTCTTGGCGATGAGGTTATTAGTACTCCTATGACAGCAGAACCTACAAATACTTCTATTGCAATGCTTGGCGGAAAGATAGTTTGGGGTGATGTTGACCCAGATAATGGTTTGTTAGATACAGAAAATGTGAGAAGTCTTATTACGGAAAAAACAAAAGCTATCGTACTTGTTCATTATGCTGGAATGGTTTGTGATTTGGCTAAATTTAATAAGATTTCTAAAGAGTTTAATATTCCTCTTATTGAAGATGCTGCTCATGCTCTTGGAAGTAAATATGACGGAAAAATGATAGGCTCTAATTCTCCATATACAATATTTTCTTTTCAAGCAATTAAGCACATGACGACTGTCGATGGTGGTTTTATCTCTTTGAAAAATGAAAATGAAGTTGACAGAGTTAAGAAATTACGTTGGTTTGGACTAGACAAAAAACGGCCTAGATTAGAAAATGATATAACAGAAGTTGGATATAAATATGCCATGAATAATGTAAATGCAACAATAGGAAGTGTTCAAATGCAATACATTGATTCTATAATAAATTCTTATATTGATAATGGTAAGTTTTATGATAGTGCATTACATAATGTAGATGGTATTCGTTTAGTAAAATATTCGCAAAATACTGAACCATCGTATTGGTTATATACATTCAAAGTTGATGATCGACAGGGATTTATAAAAATGATGGAAAACAATGGAATTTGTGCATCTCCATTACATCATAGAAATGACACTCACAGTATTTTTAAGGAATCGAAGCGAGATCTACCTAATATGGATAGATGGTATGATGAATTTGTGCATATTCCTTGTGGTTGGTGGGTTAGTGGAGAAGATCGCAATAAAATCGTTGAAGTAATTAAAAAGGGTTGGTAATTCTCCGTTTTATATATGATCCCATTATATAAACCTTATATGCCAATACATTTACTGGAATTGGAGGATATCCTTTATTCAGGATTCTTGTCTTATGGCAAATGGGGGAAAAGGTTTGAGACAAAACTACAGGATTATATCGGAATAAATCAACTTCTTGTTACAAATACTTATTCATCTGCTATTCAGATTGCATTGACCGCATTGGATTTAAAATCGGGTGACGAAGTTATAGCTTCTCCTATGAGTTGCTTAGCATCTAATCAGCCATTAGCTACTTTTGGACTGAAAATTGTTTGGGCTGATATTGATCCTTCTACCGGAACTCTTAATCCTGATGAGGTTAAAGGAAAAATAACTCCCAAAACAAAATTGATTTTTCATAATCATTTTTGTGGATACATAGGTTATGTAGATGAAATAAACGCTATAGGAAAAGAGTATGGGATTCCGGTGATTGATGATTGTGTTGAAGCTTTTGGTTCTAAATATAAAAATAAAATAGCAGGTAATTTAGATGTTGATATTACTTTGTTTTCATTCCAAACAGTTCGTTTGCCTAACACAATGGATGGAGGTGCAATTGTGTTTAACAATAAAGAATTGTTTGAAAAGGCTTTGTTGATTAGGGATTTCGGTATTCGACGTTCGATTTTTCGTGATAAAAATAATGAAATTTCTCCAGATTGTGATATTTCCTTACACGGATATGGAGCAACTATGAGTGAAGTAAACAGCTATATTGGTTGTATGCAAATGGATGGTATAGAACAGTTACTGTCAACACAACAAGATAATGCAGTAAAGTGGAATGAATGGTTTGATAGGAATTTGAGAACGGTACGTCGATTAAATCAGAGGAAAGACACTCTTCCCAATTATTGGGTGTATGGTGTCCTTGCCGATGATAAAATGAAGATAATGTTAAAATTCAGAGAAAAAGGATTTTATGCCTCTGGAGTACATCTTAACAATAATATTTATACTGTGTTTCAAAATAAAATTGAACTCAAGGGAGTAAACAATTTTATGAATGCCTTTTTTGCAATACCAACAGGATGGTGGGTGGAAAGAGAACAAATTGAATCATTACAATGGTAAAAAATGTAAAACATAGCGAGATTAATGACGAAATTCTCGATCAGATTGTAGAAATTAAAAGAATATCTTGGAATTATTCTTTTCAAGAACATATTAGATGGATAAAAGATAATATAAAAGAAGATGATTTTCATTTCTTATTATATGACAAAGGTGAACTAATAGCTTATATGAATTTAGTAAATGTCTGTGTAATATCGGGAAATACCTATCTCGCTTTTTTGGGGGTAGGTAATGTTTGTACAAAATATAAAGGGCGTGGAGATGGTAATATGTTAATGAAAGAACTAAATGGATTTTTGTCAGAAACAAATAAAAGGGGACTTTTATTTTGCAAGACTAACTTAGTTTCTTTTTACTTAAAGAATCATTGGAAGTTGATCCAAAATTTACATCCATCATCTGATATTAATACTATGGCGTTTAATTTTAATGACAATGATGGTGAACTGAGGTACAATCAACGCTTATTCTGATGGTGAGGAAAATTCTACTGACAATCTCTGGAATTTGGTTTTCTTTCTTAATGTTTTTGCCTGATGAGTTTAGCAAATTCAGGGTGGCGTATTATAATAAAAGAGGATGTAAAATTAATAGCAGAGTTTCAATTTCTCCCAATGTCAGAATTAGAGGGAAAGTTGAAATAAATGAAGGGAGCAGTATTGCCCAAAACTGTACCATTTCAGCGGCAAAATCAACAATTTATATCGGTAAGGATGTAATGATTGCTCCCAATGTTGTTATTGTAGCATTTAATCATGGTTCGGCTTCTTTAGAGATACCGATGGTAAAACAAAGCAATATTGAAGCTGCCGTAATCATTGAAGATGATGTATGGATTGGAGCTAATTGTACAATTTGTATGGGAATAATTATAGGAAAAGGTTCAATCATTGCGGCAAATTCTTGTGTAACTAAGAATGTTGACTCATATGGTATATATGGTGGAGTTCCTGCTCGATTCATTAAATATAGAAACAAAGGAAAGCAAAATATCTAATGAAATATAATATCATTGCGAATTTTTTTGGCCGGATTTGGAGTCTGTTATCAGCCTTTCTTTTTATTCCATTTTATATTAAATATCTAGGATTTGAAAGTTATTCAATTATTAGTTTTACTTTAGTAATAGCAAGTTTAATGGCTATATTAGACTCAGGGCTTACATCTACATTATCTCGTGAGTTTGCCCGAAATGATATTTTCATTAATGAGAAAGAAAGAATATTTAATGCATTAGAGTCTATATATTTACTAATAGCCGGTTTTGTCATTATTCTTGCATCATCTTTTTCAGATTCGATTGCTCTATATTGGGTAAATTCGTCTGTATATAATGCTAAAGAGATTGCATTTTTTTTAAAAATTCTTGGTATAGAAGTGGGTTTTCAAATGTTATTTAAATTTTATTTGGGTGGGTTGTTTGGTTTTGAAAAACAAATCAAAGCAAATTTTATTCAAATTGGATGGGGGGTGTTCAGAAATGGAGTAGTTGTTTGTATAATTATATTTATACCAACACTAGAGTATTTTTTTTATTGGCAAGCTTTGATTACGGTTATTACAGTATTTGTTACCAGACGTATATTAGTTAGGCAATTTAGCCAATCGTTTTCTTTCAAATTTGGTTTTGAAAAATCAGTGTATCAAAAAATTTGGCACTTTGCTTTGGGTATGTTCTTAATTTCAATTGTATCCGGTATTAATACTCAAATAGATAAAATAATGATAAGTAAACTCCTATCTGTTGAAAATTTGGGGTATTATACAATTTCTATTTCTTTAGCTATGGGTTTGCTTGCATTGACAAGTCCATTTTCAACAGCCTTGCTTCCACGATTTACAGCAATGTATTCTATCGGAGATAAAAATAATTCAACCAAAATTTTCGTTAGATACAGCAAATTTATAGTCATCATTGTGTTTTCAGCAATGGCTAACATGATTTTCTTTTCGAAGTCCATTATTTGGGCTTGGACTGGTAATATGGATATCGCATTAAATTCTGGAGTTTTTCTGCCTCCAATTGCATTTTCTTATGCTATGTTAGCAATTGTTACTATATATTTTAATGTTGCAATTGCTAATGGTTATACCTTATTGAACAATATATTGGGTATTGTAAGTTTATTAATTACAGTTCCGGGGTATTGGTATGCTGTTAAACTTTATGGAGCTTTAGGAGTTGCTTGGGTGTTTTTAGCTGTTCAGTTCCTGACAACAATGATTTACATATATGTTATTAGTAAGAAGTTTCTAATAAATGTGTCTGTATGGAACCTATACATTAAGAACCTATTGTTCCCTATTGCAATAACTCTTGTTATCGCTTATTTATTTTTATATTTTGGGAATAATTTTTACGAAGACAATCGGTTTTTGTCCTTTCTTTATATTGGCGTTTCTGTCTTAATAACATTCATAATTACCTATCTGTTATTAATGCCAAAAAATACACTAAAAAAAATTTTGTCATTAAAAATATAAATGATTAACCATAATTTCATCAAAAATGAATACCTTTATGGCCAATTAAAAGGACTGTATGTGAATTTGCCAAATTTTGTGGAGGGATAATTTATGAATAATCATAAAAATATAATCTTTTTTTTCGAAGTAGTCTAATTTTTAAATCATGTCATATTTATTAAGCGTTATAGTGCCTACTAAAGACAGATATTTGTGTCTTAAATCTTTAATTAATCTAATTGATTCTTTTCAAACTAATCATCTTGAATTGATAATTCAGGATAACACTTTTGATAATAGTGAAATTTTGGAGTTCTTATCAGAAAAGGAAAGACCTAACTTGAAATATTTTTATACTAAAGAACCTTTATCTGTATGTGAGAATTCAGATTTAGCTGTATTAAACTCAACAGGTAAATATGTTTGTTTTATTGGTGATGATGATGGTGTAAGTCAACATGTTGTTGAATGCGTAAGGTGGATGGATGAAAATGATATTGAAGTGTTGAAATCCTCAATTGCTGTGTATATATGGCCCGGAGCACCTTTGAAATTCGTTAACAGGACAGCGACGTTGGCTATGCCAGATTATAAAGGTCATGTAACTCAAATAGACCCAATGAAAGCGTTAATGCGCTTACTAAAGAGAGGAGGCAGTATTTTGACTGATATGCCCAAATTATACAATGGTATTGCGAAGAGGAGCATTCTAAATGAAATATATAAAATTACCGGAACTTTTTTTCCTGGCCCATCACCCGATATGGCTAATGCTGTTGCACTTTGTTTTGTAACTTCAAAATATGTAGTTGTGGATTTTCCAATTATAATTGGGGGAAGATCTTCAACTCAGGGAGGCAAAACAAAAAACAATACAAAAAATAAAATGGATTTAAATAGAATATCGCATTTGCCAAAAAAATGTGCTGAAGAATGGGAACCTTTTATTCCTAAGATTTGGTCAAGCGCCACTATTCTTGCGGAATCGGCAGTGAAATCATTACGACTAATGAATCAAAATGATTTTATAAAATATCTTGATAAAGAAAATATGCTTATTTTTTTTATGAATGAAGAACCTCAATTTAAAAAAATCGCAGCTAATTTTTCTAGTAATAAATTTCGATTGTATAGTAAATGGACAATAACGTACTTTAATAGGATGCTATGGGCTACAGTTTCAATACTTTTATATAGATTGAGGGGGATTGTTTTGGTATCTGGATCACATACAATGAAGGCTTCATATATGCTTTTAAAATCTTATAAAAACATATCTACAATAGAAGAAGCTAATTCTCGGATACTAGAATTATATCCGGAATTTAAGTTAAAAGAGAAAGAATAAGTACTAATATTTTGTAATAATTGCAAGTCAAATTCATTACTGCTGAATTTTACCAGAGTGAGAAATATTGATAAATAAAATGGTATTAAAAAAAATAACATTTCCACGCTTTATCCTTTATGTTATTATTTTAGCAATGGCAACTTGTCCTGCTTTTGCTATTAAGGATGATCGACCGGCATTGTTAGATACTTTAATGATGTTTTTTCCTTTGATATTACTATTTAATCTTAGCTATTATAAATATGAAGCGTTACTGGCATTATTCATAATTACCATATTTCTGTTTCCGCCGCTATTTAATTCCGAAAATTTGCGGTGGTCAACCATATTTTACTCTTCATTATATTGTATGGCATTTATGTCATACAGACGAGTATTTAATAAATCTGGCTTTACAATAGAACAATACTGTCGATTACTCAAATTGATTATTTATGCTTATTTTGTTGTTTTACTCATACAACAATTTTGCGTATTAGTCGGATTGCCAGTATTTCTGATAAATGCTTACAACCCTACGAATCCATGGAAATTGAATTCATTAGCGATGGAACCATCGCATACGGCACGTTTTGTACCTTTGCTGATGTATTCTTATATTACAATTAAAGAAATAGGTGTAAAAAAGAAGTATAATTTAAAGAGTGATTTCAACAAAGATAAATATATTTGGATTGCCTTTTTTTGGACGATGATAACAATGGGTAGCGGAACGGCATTTTTATTTATTCCGATTGTTTTGTTAAAATTTCTCCGAGGAAGAAATATAGTCTATATGGCTTTATTGGCTATTCTATTGTTTTTTATAGCTTATCAAATACTCCCAGATACAATAAAAAGGACAAACGATACTTTTTTTGCAACGCTTACATTGGAAGAAAATAAAATAATAGAGGCAGATGGTAGTGCTGCATATCGAATTGTCCCCATGATGATTGTCGCAAAAAATGTTGAGTTAACAAAATTAAAAGGATGGTTCGGACATGGAATTGATTCATCTGAACAATTATTAACAGAAACAGGTCGATTACTTGCTGCTCCCGATAAACTTGTTGGGGGTGGTATGTTTCAATTGTGGTATGAATATGGCTTTATTTCCTTTGTGTTATTTGTTGTCTTTAGCGCTTTGATGTGTTGGAGAAAAGGAGATTGGTTATCTGTCGTCTTTTGGTTTTTCTTGGTTTTTATGTATGGTATTAACAATCAAATGGTTTGGATAACAATAATATTATTGTATACAAACAAGCGTTTTGCTAAATTACAACTAAAACAGTAAATGATATGTCTATTCCCAAAATAATTCACTATTGTTGGTTTGGAACGAAACCAATTCCAATATTAGAACAAAAATGTATGGAATCATGGAAGAAATATCTTCCTGATTACGAGATAAAACTATGGAATGAATCGTCGTTTGATGTAAATTACATACAATATGTAAAACAAGCTTATAAAAGTAAAAAATATGCTTTTGTAAGTGATTATGTCAGAATGTATGTGCTTTATTATTATGGCGGAATATATTTAGATACTGATGTTGAAATATTAAAACCTTTGGATCCATTTCTTGAAAATGAAGTGTTTATGGGTTTCGAGAATAAGACAATGCTTGGAACTGCAATAATAGGAACTGTAAAAGGTTGCACTTTATTTTCTGAAATCATGAACTATTATCATACACATAATTTCCTTGACAATAAACATAGGCAAGATACAACAGCTAACCCACAATTACTGGTTGAAACTCTTCTAAAAAGAGGATTAAAAAAAGAAAATTCAGAGCAGTTTATTGATAATATTCATATTTACGAGAGAGATGTATTTTTTCCTAAGAAATTTGCTAATCAAGGTAGATTTAAAACTACAGAACGAACAGTTACCATCCATCATTTTTCAGGCAGTTGGTTATCGGAAAAGGACAAAAAACGAGGAAATAGTACTTTTTATAGAGGCTTTGTTCGTCCTCTATTAAGAAAATTACATATGCTATTATACAAATTATTGGGAGAAAAATTAACCAAGCAGTTAGAAATTATTATTAGGAATAGATTGAGATGAAAGAATTATTTTATACAATACAATCTGATTTATTCAGAATAACTGCCAAAAGAGAAAATTGGATAAGTATTTTGTATTATTTATATATGCCTGAATTTCGGTTTATGTTTTTTTTGAGAATTGCAAATTATCACTATGTGCATCATCACAAAACCAGATTGTTGATAATACGTATTTTTTATAGACATTATTCGATAAAGTATGGATATGAAATACCATATCAATGCAATATTAAAGCAGGACTTCGACTTGTGCATCGGGGGGGGGTGATCATCAATGCGTTAGCAAAAATAAATAATAATGTTACCTTGCTTAGAGGAGTTACGATTGGTTCGAACCGAAGAGGGAGAAACAAAGGCGCACCAACTATTGGGAACAACGTTTGGGTTGGAGCTAATGCTGCCATAATTGGAAATGTGACCATTGGTGACAGTGTGATGATTGCTCCGAATTCATACATTAATTTTGATGTTCCATCGCATAGTATTTGTATAGGAAATCCAGCAAGAATTGTTTCTCGTGAAAATGCAATAGAATCATATATAGACAACCCAATTGAATTATGAGTGATATTACAAATACAGATTATCAGGTAAGATGGACTTCTCGATCTTCAAAAATATTTTCCGATTTAATAACTGGATTTAAACAAAAAAATATTCGCTATTTTATTCTACGAAATTATGAAGGACTTCCTGATGTTAATAACTCCAAAGATGTAGATATTATTATTGAACCTGGGAAATATAGTGAATCTGCTACTTTGTTGCAATCTGTTCTTGCAAAGCATCATGTTAGCAATTTGCATTTGGTTAGGTATGAAAGAGTGAGATGTTGGTATGGCATAGATTTAGAACAACAATTTTCAATTCACATTGACTTAATAGAAGGATATTTAAGTAAGGGGTTTGAAGTTTTTCCATTTGAATTACTATATGAAAATATAAAAGAATATAATGGGTTCAAAGTTTTAAATAATCCTTTTGACGCCATTCTACTACTCTATTATAAAGTGATTGGAGCAAAAGAATTGAGGAAAAAATATATAGAAAAAATAACATTAATATATAAAACAGACAAAGAGAAAATAAATGAATATATTCTATCAACATTAAATAAAAAATGTAGTTCTATTGTTATAAAAGCATTGGAAAACGGTAATTATTTAGAAATAATCAAAAATGCAACATTGATGTCGAAAACGTCTAAAATAAAAGCACTTTGGCATCGCCCTATGTATACGTTAGTGAATATAATGAATTTTTTGGTTGGAAAATTTTACAGAATAATTATTTGCCCTCGTAAATTTCAAAACTTTATTGCTGTTGAGGGTGCAGATGGAACCGGTAAAACAACTTTTATTGACGGTTTACAGAAAGCAATTGCTTATTATTATGTTACTGATGAATCAAAATGCCACATTTATCATCATCGCCCTTCGCTTTTTCCGAATCTTGGCGCTTTGGGTGAAAATGCCGGAATTAAAGAACAGGATAAGAATTTTACCAATCCACATAGAGGAACACCCAAAGGATTTTTGAGTTCATTTGTGCGAATGATATATTATTGGTTGGATTATATTATTGGTGTCCCAATTTTATTACGAAAAGATGTTCAGTTCGATAAGTTTACAATTTATGATCGCTATATTTATGATTTTTTGGTTGATCCGTACCGGGCGAGTATAAAATTACCTTATTGGTTACGAAAATTTTTCACAAAATTAGTTTTACAACCGCGAATTGTATTTGTATTGCTGGCAGATGCTGAAATTATATACCAAAGAAAGCAGGAGTTGACGATTGAAGAAATCAATCGACAGTTGATAGAATTCTCCAAATTAGCTAAATCAAATAAGCGTTTTGTTGTGATTGATGCCTCTCAATCGCCTGAAAAAATGGTTGAGCAAGTAATGAGAATCATTATTGAAAGATTTACTCAAAGAATAACATGAGAAGTATATTAGTTAGTGCATATGCTTGTGAACCATTGAAAGGTTCTGAACCTGCCGTAGGTTGGAATTGGGTATTACAGATGGCAAAACATAACAGAATATATGTTATTACTCGGGCTAACAATCAACAAATCATAGAAGAAAACTTACCCGAAGATGTTGCCGAAAATATTTCATTTTATTATTACGATGCATCGACTTTTATTAAAAACCTAAAAAATAAGGACAAAAGGTTGTATTTCTATAACTTTGCTTGGAACATCGGTTTGTTGCCGTTAGCAAGACGGATTATTAAAGAGCATCAAATAGATTATGCAATGCACCTTACTTTTGGTAGTATATGGATGCCTACTTTTTTGTATTTTTTGAAAATCCCTTTTATATGGGGACCGATTGGTGGCGGAGAAGGTATCCCTAAATCATTTATTAAAATAATGCCATTAGGCCAAAGGGTGATTCAATCATTAAGATATGTATTGAATAAAACAACGATGTTTAATCCATTTGTTTTTTTACCAAGTTGGAAAGCCATAGCGATCTTAGCAAGAACACAAGATACAGCTGATGCCATTCCATTTTACTTTCGTCCAAAAGTCAGATTAATATTGGAAACTGCCATAGAGAAAGATGTTTTTGTTTTTAAAAAGAGAGAAAACATTACAGGTATTACTGAGATGGTAGTTAGTGGTCGTTTAGTTTCATTTAAAAATGTTTTAATATTAATTAAGGCGTTGAAATATATACCTGACGATAAAAAGTATCATTTAACAATTATTGGATCCGGTCCTGAAAAAAACGCGATTGAACAAGAAATAAAAAGAAATAATTGCATTGATAAAGTATCAATTATTTCTTTTATGCCACGTCAGGAAATGTTAAAAAAACTTGAAAAATCTGATATTTTTCTTTTTCCGAGTTTAAGAGAAGGGGGGAGTTGGACACTAATGGAAGCAATGGCAATAGGATTTCCTGTTGTCTGTCTGAACTGGTCAGGAATGGCTGTTTCAACAGATGATAGTAGTGCTATTCGTTTGCCAGTGACGAACCCAAAACAAATGCCAAAAGATATGGCAACTGCAATTTGCAAACTTATTGATAATCCCCAATTAAGAGAAGAAATGGGAAAAGCAGGACGAGAGCGTATTAGAACAGTATTTAATTGGGAGTCTAAAGGTGTTTTTATGGAAAATCTTCTTGCTGAATTAGATAGTAAAAATAAAAAATGAATGATATTCAAAATATATTATCACATATCCTAATACCCAATTCAGGTTCTAAATTCTATATCTTTTCCAATATTGATGGCAAAACATGGATCATGCCACATAGAAATATGTCAACGGCTATGAACCTGTATCAGCCGGGTGGAATAAAAGGAAAATGGATGAAATGTTTTTTCCCTTTTCTCAAAGATGTTGGACTGGTAAGAAAAAAAATAGGAATAAGTGTTTGCAATTACGAATTATCATCTTCGTTAAAAACGCGATTAAATTCAATTTTTAAAACAGACAATATCGAATTTTCGGTGTTTTGCGGAACACCTTCTGCACATCAAAAAATTACGATTCAAATTAGTCATGGAAACAAAATATTGGGTTATTGTAAATTTTCGAATAAAGAAGAAATCTGTTCGCTTTTTTTGCATGAGCAAACTATACTAGATGCATTGAAAGAAAAACAATTTAAATTTATACCGGAATGTTTATATTTTGGAATGCTACCGGATAATATTTATCTGTTTGTTCAAAGTACTCTTAAAACTAAATGGTCAAAAGTTTTGCATCAATGGACTGATTTGCATTGGCAATTTTTATATGAATTAAAACAAAAAACAGAACAAAAAATACTTTTTGAACAGACCGATTTTTTCACTAGTATACAACTTTTGCAACAAAATGTGTCCTATATATCTGAAAACAAAATAGATGCTGTAAGTAAGGCAATTGGTGAAATTTTAAATTATTATGAAAATAAGATTGTAGTTTTTTCTGTTTGTCATGGAGATTACACACCATGGAATATGTTTTTGGAAAATGGGCAACTGTTTGTTTTTGATTGGGAATATGCTAGATTAACCTATCCTGCATATTTTGATTGTTTCCATTTCTTTATGCAATGTTGTATTTTTGAACAACATTTAGAACCTGAAGAAATATATCAACTTTATACAAAGCAAAAGAATGAATTATTTGGTTTTATTGAAAATGCAGATTTTTACTATATTTGTTATTTGCTGGATATTATATCAAGATATGTAAATCGAGATAAAGGCATTTATGATGAAGGTATGACTAATTCAATGGCTATCTGGACAAAATTAATTGAAAAACTTAATGTATGTGATGCGTAAATTAGTTTGTTTCCATCTTCTAAACGATTATAGCGGAAGTCCCAAAGTGTTGAAAACAACGCTCGAAATTTTGTTAAATAGAGGTATTATAATCAATTTGATTACTTCTCAAGGTGGAGTGTTGGACGAATTGAAAGCGAAAGAAAATATACGTTTCTCATATTTTTCGTATAATTTTTCTGAAAATCAATTTGTTATGCTATTGAAATTTGCAGTTGTACAATTCTACCTCTTCTTTTTTTCATTTCGATATATATTTCGAAAACATACGGTTTTTTATATTAACACAATTTTGCCTATTGGTGCCGCTTTGGCTGGTAGGATGATTGGAAAGAAAGTTGTTTATCATTACCATGAGAATGCATTTGTTAAAAGTGCATTTTATCGTGTTTTATGCAGAATGATGCAATATTTGGCAAACGAAATTATTTGTGTTTCCGAATATCAACGAAGTTTTTTAGCACGGCAACATAGGGTAACCGTTATTCCCAATTCTCTACCCAAAATATTTTGTAATGCTTTTGATTTTGAGCCTAAGCAGGCATTCAAACATCAAAATGTTTTAATGTTATCATCTCTGAAACTCAATAAAGGTATATTGGAATTTATAAAAATAGCAAAACAATTACCTCAATATAATTTTGAACTTGTCATTAATGATACACAAGACAATATCCATTCTTTTTTGGCAGATTACCATATTGAAAAGTCAACCAATCTAATCATTTTTGAACGGCAAAATGATGTGATTCCATTTTATAAACGGGCAACTATTGTAGTAAATCTGTCTGATAAAAAGCAAATTATTGAAACTTTCGGATTAACGGCACTTGAAGCAATGACGGCAGGATTACCAATTATAGTACCTACCATAGGTGGTATTGCCGAAATGGTAGAAGATGGCATTAACGGATACAAAATAGATATACAGGAACTTGATCTTATTGTAAAACATATTGAAAATATATTATCGGATTATGAATTATATGAATTCTTAGCTTCTAACGCATTAAAAACAGCGAAAAACTATGACAATAGTATTATGATGAATAGAATATTGAAAATAATTACACGATGAAAAAAATAGCAATAATAGGTACTAATGGTCTTCCTGGTAATTACGGCGGTTGGGATCAATTAGTCAAACATCTCACAACAAATTTGAGTGATGATTTTGAATTTATTGTTTATACTTCTTCGGTTGGTGTGAAAGATAAATTGAGAGATTATCAAGGTGTAAAATTACAATATATCCCTTTTAAAGCCAACGGAATTCAAAGCATTCCATACGATATTTGGTCGCTTTTTCATGCTGCTTTTACTTGCAATGTTTTGTTTATTTGTGGCACATCGGGTTGTATTGCTTTGCCTCTTATAAAATTGATTAACAAAAGTATTGTGTTGAATCCTGATGGTCAGGAGTGGAAACGAGGCAAATGGAATAAAGCGGTACAATGGTTTTTAAAACTATCAGAAAGCATTGGTGTACAGTTTGCAAAAAATGTTATAGCTGATAATAAAAAAATACAAGAATATATTGTTGAAGAGTATCACAAAGATTCCGAATTAATTGAATATGGTGGTGATCAAGTTTTGAAGGTGCCAATGAGCGAGGAAACAAAAGGTAAATACAATATTCAATTGCAAAGTTATGCATTTAAGGTTTGTCGTATTGAGCCTGAAAACAATATTCATTTGATTATTGACGCATTTAGCAAAATGCCTAATTTTCCTTTGATTTTGATAGGAAATTGGAATAATAGCGATTATGGTAAGAAATTACGAGAAGAAAACAGAAAATATAAAAACCTGAAATTATTAGACCCTATTTATGAACAAACGACTTTGGATGAATTACGTAGTAATTGTAAGGTTTATGTTCATGGACATAGTGTAGGGGGAACTAATCCATCGTTGGTGGAAGCAATGAATCTAAGTTTATGTATTGTTGCATATGGCGTGGATTATAATCGTGAAACAACAGAAAATCAAGCCCTTTATTTTCAAAATAAAGAGGAGTTATTATCACTTTTACAACAAATAGAAACTGGTGAAATTGAAGTGTCTGAGTATCAAAACCGAATGGAAATGATTGCAGAACGTAGGTATTTATGGCGCATTATAACAGATAAATATAGAAAAATATTTTTGCAAACATAGCAATAGTTCGTTCAAAATTAGTAATTATTTACGCGGCTTTAGCGCCAAATAATAAGAGTTCTTTGAAAATTTGTTGATTTTTGGGCTTGTTCGGGGAAATGCCGAACTTATCAAAAAATCGGATTAACAGCAATGCATT
>JAVBKZ010000077.1:0-52425 GCA_031553755.1 Bacteroidales bacterium
AAAATATTTGCCACAATCGGTTTTGCAATAAATGTCGAAAATAGCTTTCCGGTCGGTTTCCCGTTCTCCCAACTGTTCGGTTTTCAGGTAATTGAGGTTGATGATTTTTCCCTGATCCTGAATCAATTCATTGAGGAAATCAATTAACAACTCTTTGTTAGCTTCCGACCCGAAAATTCGTTTAAATCCGTAATCTGTGAGGGGATTCAGGTATTTTCCTTCTCCTAAAATTAACTCTTCCATGAAAAATAGATGGTTTTAAATGATTAAAATTTGGTTTGATTAATAACGAGAGCAAAAATAGAGAAAATTAATGAAAAGGAAATCAACTATTCGATGAAAATTTTTATTCATGCGAATCAGGGGTTGAACTATATATATTAAGATATTCATTGTTTTAAGATATTTAGAGGATACTAAAATTCTCAACTTTCCACTCTCAATTTTCCACTAAAAAATCCCATTGTATTATATAGAGTATAAGGATATTCTATGTTCTGTAAAGAAAAAATCTGTACCTTTGCGCCACTTTTATAAACTTCTAATATTTTTTGTAATATATGAAAGCATTTGTATTTCCCGGTCAGGGAGCGCAATTTGTCGGAATGGGAAAAGATTTATACGACAACTCTCCCGTGGCTAAAGAAATGTTTGAAAAAGCAAATGAAATTCTAGGATTTCGCATCACTGATTTGATGTTTGAAGGAACAGATGAAGACCTTAGGCAAACAAAAGTTACTCAACCTGCCATTTTCTTGCATTCCGTGATTCTTGCGAAAACAATGGGAGATGATTTCAAACCCGAAATGGTTGCGGGACATTCCCTTGGCGAATTTTCGGCGTTGGTAGCTTCAGAAGCAATGTCGTTCGAAGATGGTTTGAAATTGGTATACGCTCGTGCGCTTGCCATGCAAAAAGCTTGTGAAGCGGAACCATCCACAATGGCTGCCGTTTTGAATTTAGCGGACGAAAAAGTAGAAGAAATATGCGCGGGAATAAATGATGTGGTTGTTCCGGCAAACTACAATTGTCCCGGACAAATCGTTATTTCAGGAAGTATTTCAGGAATAGATACCGCTTGTGAAAAATTGTTGGAAGCAGGAGCTAAACGCGCGTTGAAACTCAAAGTAGGAGGCGCTTTCCATTCTCCTTTAATGGAACCGGCAAGAGCCGAATTGGCGGAAGCTATCAACAATACAAAATTTTCAACACCTGTTTGTCAGGTATATCAAAATGTGAGTACAAAAGGAGAAACAAACCCCGAAACCATCAAAATCAATCTGATTGCTCAGTTAACCGCTCCGGTTAAATGGACCCAATCTGTTCAAAATATGATTACCGATGGAGCTACTTCATTTACCGAACTCGGCCCCGGAAACGTTTTGCAAGGTTTGATTAAGAAAATCAATCCCAATGTAGAAACAAAATAATATCTCACGTTTCGAGATTTATTATTCATCATAAAATCTGTTAGTTGGCCTTGTATTAAAGCCGATTGACAGATTTTTATTTAAATAATTCAAGTTGCATTTACCAATACCAAAGGTATTGCATGTTTATAACATTGAATCCTTCGGATTCTATTTGAATAAAATTATTTTCAATATAATACATTAGAGTGTAAACTAAGAATTCAAAAAGTTTGCACGCTTTTTTCGTGCTTATTTCAATTATTTATATCTTTGTGTCTTATCCCTAATGAAATTTTAATTTTTATAATCATTTAATCATGAAGAATTTATTTTCAGTACGAGACAAAGTAATTATTATTACCGGAGGTTCAGGAATTTTAGGAACTTCGATGGTACATCATTTTGCCGAACAAGGAGCTAAAGTAGTAGTCCTTGACAGAAATGAGGATGCAGGAAAAGCTTTATGCGATTCTGTGTGCGCAAACGGAGGACATGCATTTTTTCTTTACACTGATGTTTTAAGCAAAGAAGTATTGGAAAAAAACTACGCCGACATCATGGCGAAATATGGCCGAATTGATGTTTTAATCAATGGAGCCGGAGGAAATATGCCAGGAGCTACGATTGCACCCGATAAAACTATTTTCGATTTAGAAGTTGATGCTTTCAAGAAAGTGGTTGATCTGAATCTTTTCGGAACGATTCTTCCTTCTATGGTATTTTCAAAAGCGATGGCAGAGCAAAAGCAAGGAGTCATCATCAATATTGCTTCCGAATCAGCCATTCGTCCTTTGACTCGTGTCGCGGGATATGGAACAGCCAAAGCTGCGGTTGTGAACTTTACCAAATATTTGGCTGGAGAATTAGCAATTAAGTTCGGTGAAGGATTACGTGTAAACGCCATTGCTCCCGGATTTTTCCTAACCGAACAAAACCGCACATTACTTACAAACCCTGATGGTTCATTGACCGACAGGTCGAAAGTTATTCTCTCTCATACACCTTTCAACCGTTTCGGAGAACCCGAAGAATTATTGGGAACATTGCAATGGTTGGCAAGTGACGCTTCTAAATTCGTTACAGGAACTTTGACCGTTATTGATGGGGGTTTTGACGCGTTTTCTATTTAACTTCCTCTAACTTTTTAATTCTTAAAAACAAAAATTATGTACTTATGTGAACAAACATGGCGTTGGTATGGCCCGAATGATCCGGTTGGATTGTGGGATATCCGTCAAGCAGGAGTTACCGGAGTTGTAACGGCTTTGCATCATATTCCGAACGGAGAAGTTTGGACCGTTGAAGAAATCGAAAAAAGAAAAGCGGAACTGGCAGAAGCCGGATTACGTTGGTCGGTGGTTGAAAGCGTTCCTGTTCATGAACACATCAAAACCCAAACAGGCGATTTTCAGAAATATATAAACAATTACAAAGAAAGTTTAAGAAATCTGTCGAAATCCGGAGTAACGATTGTTACTTACAATTTCATGCCGGTATTGGATTGGACCCGTACTGATTTGGCTTATACGATGCCCGATGGTTCTAAGGCTTTGCGTTTCGAACGTGCCGCTTTCATTGCATTCGATTTATTCATATTGAAACGTCCTGGAGCCGAAAAGGAATACTCTGAAGCCGAGATTGCTAAGGCAAAAGCCCGTTTTGAACAAATGAGCGAAGACGACAAAAAACTGTTGACACGCAACATGATTGCCGGACTTCCCGGTTCGGAAGAAAGTTTTACTGTCGAACAATTTCAACAAGCCTTAGACCGCTATAAAGATGTCAATGCTGAAAAATTACGTCAGAATTTGATTTACTTTTTGAGCGAAATCACTCCAGTTGCCGATGCGTGTGGTATTAAGTTGGTGATTCACCCTGACGATCCTCCCTACCCTATTTTAGGATTACCTCGTATTTTGAGTACTGCAGATGATGTTCGTAAATTAATAGCCGCTGTTCCTAACGAATCAAACGGATTGTGTTTGTGTACAGGTTCTTTCGGAGTACGTAGCGACAACGAATTAGCTAACATGTTGATTGAATTCGGAGACCGCGTAAATTTTGTTCATTTCCGTAGTACGAAAAGAAACGAAGACGGAGATTTCTACGAAGATAACCATCTCGAAGGAGATGTTGATATGTATGGAGTAATGAAAGCGCTCCTTGAGCTTCAAAAGAGGCGTAAAACATCTATTCCAATGCGTCCCGACCACGGACATCAAATGATTGATGATTTGAAAAAGAAAACCAATCCGGGTTATTCTTGCATCGGACGTTTGAGAGGAATCGCGGAACTTCGCGGCCTTGAAATGGGAATAGCCAAGAGTCTGTTTAAAGATTGATATTTAAACTAAAAATACGGATAATATAGATTTTGATTTGTCAAAATGTTGATTTTCAGCGTAAATAAAATTTGAAATCAGTATTATCCGTATTCTTCAATACCCATGTCCATCGTCTATATCTTCCGATTTGATTTTTCCTCTGTCTAAAGCTTTCCATACGTACCAAATATACGCAAAAACAAACGGAATCATCAAAGAAACGACCGACATCACTTTCAATGTAAATATTCCTGAAGAACTGTTGGCTATCGTCAGGGAACTTTGCATATCTGTCATAGACGGATAATATGCCGTATGGTTAAATCCGGCGATAGCTAATAAAGAGAATACCGTTAAAACTGTTCCAACTCCGGAAAACCAGATTCCTGTTGTAAATTTATTCGAAAAAATACTATGTATAAATCCATACAATACCATAACAACTCCTGCCAATAACAACACCGCGAACCAAGGTATTTCTATCAAATTATGTAGATATTTCAATGGTTCGACGCTTACAATTCCGCTTTCCGGATTTACAACATAACCTTCTTTAACAAGTATTTTTATCAAATATGGTAAGAAAAAAACGAGAAACGCGATCGCGTTCGAAAACAATTTTTTTCGTGAATTATTTCTAATAGTTTCATCGTCAATCGCGTTGATAAAATATAAACAAGCTAAACTTCGGGATAAGAAAAATACGGCGGAACCAAGCGTCAGGTTCCAAATATTTCCTAAAGCTTCCAGACCGTGTAACGGATTTTGCCATGAAGAAATTACCGGCATTGATATTCCTGTTATATTTGCTTTATTGACAGTAAATTCAGCTCCCATAAAAAAGGTAGAAACCGCGACACCCAATAATACCGGGCCTAATAGTCCATTTAGAAACAGAAAAAATTGATAAGATGCTTTCCCTAATAAATTTCCTTTTTTCGTGATAAATTCATACGAAACCGCTTGTAATATAAAGCTGAAAAGAATGAGCATCCACAACCAATACGCGCCTCCGAAACTCGTGGAATAAAATAATGGGAAAGAAGCGAAAAAAGCGCCACCAAACGTAACAAGAGTTGTAAATGTCAGTTCCCATTTTTTAGAAAGGGAAAGGAGTATCATACCGTGATGCTTATTTTCTTTTCCTAAAGAATATATCAACGACTGTCCTCCCTGAACAAAAAGCAGGAATACCAATATTCCTCCTAACAAGGAAACAATAATCCACCAATAATGTTGATAAAATGAATAGTCCATAAATGTTTGAAATTAAATAATGAAGAGAATGAAAGAAATGAAAATTTAATCATTTCATTACTTTTATTTTTAATCATTTTCATTTTTTAAGTCTTCCGGCCCTTGTTTAATTTGTTTTGTCATAATCCTTATTTCAGCAGCCAATAGAACCGTAAATAAAATAAGGAAAATAAAAAATGTCAGTTTAACGGAAGAAACGTTGAGATTCGAAATCGCGGCTTGTACGGGCAAAATATCTTGTATTGTCCAAGGCTGACGTCCAAATTCAGCTACGATCCATCCTGCTTGTGAAGTAATATACGACAATGGTATCGACCATAAACAAATATATTGCAGCCAACGCGCCTTTTCTAATTTTTTATTTTGATTAAAGAACCACGTAACAGCGAAAAGCACAATAAAATATCCGGCTAAAATAACCATGATATGAAATGAATAAAATACCAAAGGAATATTAGGAACGAGATCTTCAGGAGAATCGAAATATCCATAACCAAAATATTTGAAATTTTCGTCTAACTCACGCTTGGAACTAATTAGTTTCACCTCATTTTTTTCCTCTTTGGCTTTTCTATATTCGGATAACGCGTCGATCGCCACGCGTCCTTTTTCCATTTTATCTACAGCCGATAGCGCTTTCCCATTGTGTGTATCATAACCTCCTTCAATTAATTCCTGTATTCCGGGAACATATCCGTCTTTATCTCTTTCCGCAAAAAAAGAAAGTAAGTATGGAATTTTTATTTTGAAAAGAAACGGATCTTCGCCATCAGCGTACGATTTTTTTTCCGGATTTAATATTCCAAAAGCAACTAATCCGACCCCGTTGCCTCCTTCGTACAAACCTTCCATAGCGGCTAATTTCATAGGTTGTTTTTGCGCGACCTGATATGCCGAACCGTCTCCGGTCCACGCCGAAAACAAAATACCAACGATACCAACGATAGTCGCTATTTTAATACTGTCTGTAGCGAAAACCAATTCCCTTTTTTTGAGCAAGAACCAACAAGAAATTCCAACTACAAAAGCTGCTCCAAGCATCCATCCTGAAAGGACGGTATGCAAAAATTTGTTGATTGCTACGGGCGACAATAAAACAGCCCAGAAATCGATCATTTCATTGCGTACTGTATCAGGATTGAATCGCATCCCTACCGGATTTTGCATCCAAGCGTTCGCCACCAATATCCAAAGGGCGGACAATGTAGCTCCTAAAAACACCAACCACGTAGAAGCTAAATGGAAACCTTTGCTCACTTTGTTCCACCCGAAAAACATGACGGCGATGAAAGTCGCTTCCATAAAGAAAGCCATAATTCCTTCAATCGCCAATGGCGCTCCGAAAATATCTCCCACAAACCAACTGTAGTTCGACCAATTTGTACCAAATTCAAATTCAAGTATAATTCCTGTCGCGATACCTATGGCAAAGTTAATACCGAAGAGTTTCATCCAGAATTTGGTGGTTCTTTTCCATTTTAAATCACCGGTACGGTAAAAAATCGTTTCCATGATCGACATAATCAATCCTAATCCCAAAGTAAGCGGGACAAATAGCCAGTGATACATGGCTGTAAGCGCAAATTGCGCTCTTGACCAATCAATTAGAGAAGCATTGATTTCATTCATAAAGGATGCCTGTTTATAAGTTCTCCGGATACAGAGTTTAGAATTTCCACTTATTATCCGTTTTCGTGTTATTCGCGGGAGTTGTAGGAGTTGTAGAGTTAATACCTTTAGTGGCATTATAATATTCCATAGCTTCCGGCAAATGTTTCTGAATCTCAGATACCCGATTTTCGTCTGAAGGGTGAGTACTCATAAACTCAGGAACAGCAGCTCCTTGCGTAGCCATTCTTTGCCAAAATGGGATTGCCGCGTTCGGATTATATCCGGCAATCGCCATGAATATCAATCCTAAATAATCGGCTTCATGTTCCTGTTTGCGGGAAAATGGTAACATAACTCCATATTGCGCTCCTAAACCAAACACTGTATTTCCGATTGTTTGAACGGCCGATGAAGATTTGCTCAATAATCCTCCTACGGCTGCGGCTCCATATTGTGCGGCGACTTGTTGAGACATACGTTCATTGGCGTGTTTCGCTATAGCGTGAGAAACTTCATGTCCTAACACAACCGCTAAACCGGCTTCATCTTGTGTATAGGGAAGGATTCCGTCATAAACTACTATTTTCCCACCTGGCATACAAAAAGCGTTTACCTGATTTTCCGTTATCAAATTAAATTCCCAAACATATCCGTCTAATAATGATTCTTGCCCAGCGGCTTTATAGTATGTTTTTACCGCGTTGGCAATATTGGTTCCGACTTTCACGACTAATGCCGTATTTTTTTTATCGGTCGATACTTTGGCCGTTTTGATATAGCTGCTATATTCCTGTAAACTCAGGCTTAATACTTCCTGATCAGAAACCAACGATAACTGAGAACGTCCTGTATGTGGAACACTGGTACACGCGAACATTAAAATCGGAAAACAAATAAAAGCTACTAACTTTTTCATAAAAATGTAATTTTACCTATTAATCTATATGTTTATTTTTGACAAAAATAAGCATTTTTTTTACACATATCTCCTTAACAGGAAAACAGATAAAATATGAAATTGTTTAAATTAATTAATCACGAAACGAATTTGTTTTCAAAAACTCCATAATATTCGCGGGAGGACGTTTATTCATCAATTCTTCTTTCATAAAATCCATATAAGGAGCCACATGATTGAAGAATTTATAATAACCTTCGCATAAATAATTTAAACCCGGTTCTCCGTCCGAAGTACTTATGATTCGGTTTTTAGGACATTCTCCATTACAAGCAAAAAGAAATTCACATTGGCGACATTGTTCAGGTAAAGCATCAAACTTGTTGGCTCCGAATTTCATTTGTTTCGGTGAATACATCATTCCGGTTAAGGTTTGAGAATAAATATTTCCAAGCTTGTATTCCGGAAAAACAAAATGGTCGCATGCGTATACATCGCCATTAAACTCCATTACTCCTGCATGTCCGCAAGTTTTTGCAAGAATACATGTTCCCGGTTTTTCCCCTATCCAATTGGCAAGCGTAGAATCGAAATATTGGATATAAAATTCTCCCACATCGTTTCTTACCCATTCATCAAAAATAGTAATCAGGAAATCGCCCCATTTTCCGGAAGGGACATTCCAAGATGCCAAATTTCCGTTAGGCAATCGTTCCACAATAGGTGCGAATTGGATATAACGGGTATCTATTTCTTTAAAAAAACGATAGAATTCAAGCGGATAATCCACATTATAGTCATTTACAACACCCATCACATTAAACTCAACTCCGTGTTTTTTCAGAAGGCTAATTCCACGCATCACCTGTACGAAACTGGGACGTCCATCGGCAGTTCTACGATAAACATCGTGGCAATGTTGAGGCCCATCAATAGAAATTCCTATCAGGAAATTATTGTCTTTGAAAAATTTACACCAATCGTCATTCAACAACGTACCGTTTGTTTGTAAACAATTATCAATTTGACGTCCTTTCCCATATTTGCGTTGAAGTTCTAACGCTTTCTTATAAAAATCAATGTTTCGCATCAATGTTTCTCCACCATGCCATGTAAACAAAACTTGCGACATCGTTTGGGATTCCAAATATTGCCGGATAAATTCCTCCAGGATAACATCGGTCATCACATAGCGTTTTTCGTCAGGATATAATCCTTTTTTATCCAAATAATAACAATATTTGCATCGAAGATTACAGATTGCGCCAATAGGCTTTAGCATTACGTATAACGGATTTGCGAAAGGAGAAATATAAGTTGAATTCATTACCATACAAATTTTACAAACCAAAATTAATGATATTTTTTTACAAATAAATTTTTTAAGTTTATATATAAGGATTAAAAATAATAATACATTTTATTCTTCGTGTTAATAAATTGTATATTTTTGCATGATTTTTGTATAAATATTCATTATGAATGAGAAGAAAAACAGGTTAGCGGCTATCAGGAATATTATAAAAAATAATGAGATAGAAAACCAGGAAGAATTGCTGAATATCCTTCAATCGAGAGGGTTTCAGTTGACACAAGCCACCTTGTCGAGAGATATCAAACTACTAAAAATAATTAAATCCCGCGATGTTGAAGGTAATTATATTTATACATTACCCATAGAAAATAACTATGTAAATACATTCGGACAGGAGAAAAAGCAAAAAACAATTTTATATGGATTATCATCAATTGAATTTTCAGGACAATTAGCCGTAATGAAAACTCGTCCCGGTTTTGCTTCGGCGATAGCGGCCGATATTGATAAAAATACCCAACATGAAATAATGGGAACAATTGCCGGTGACGATACCATATTGATTATCCCAAGAGAAGGGGTTACGAGAAAAGAGATTATAGAAGTTTTATCAGGATTTATACAATTGAAATGAAGAAATTTTAATTTATTTTAATCAAGAAAACAATGGAAATAGAAGTTATTGTAGCAAACGAAAGCCACATTAAATACGTACAAACGATTTTAGACACGATAGAAGCCGCGGCAAAAGTAAGAGGAACCGGTATTGCCAAACGTACACCCGAATATGTAGAACAAAAAATGCGTGAAGGAAAAGCTATCATCGCTTTGGCTGATGATGAATTCGCCGGATTTTGTTACGTCGAAAGTTGGGGAAACAAACAATATGTTGCCAATTCGGGATTGATCGTTGTAGATAAATTTCGTGGACATGGTTTAGCAAAACGCATCAAACAAAAATCGTTCGAACTGTCCCGGAAAATGTTTCCGGATGCTAAACTTTTTGGTTTGACATCAGGTGGAGCCGTGATGAAAATCAATACGGAACTGGGATATGTTCCGGTTACTTTTGCGGATTTAACAGACGATGAAGCTTTTTGGCGTGGTTGTCAGGGCTGTGTAAACTACGATGTTCTTCTTCGAACCGAAAAAAGATATTGTATTTGTACGGCAATGCTTTATGATCCGGCAAAGGAAAAATATGGCAAAGACAAGGATTTTTAAATTTAATATTGCGTTTTCTTTATCTGAAAATATTAACTTTGGGGTTTAATGATTACTTACAACCCATTGCTATAGATTATGATCAATCCCGAAAAAAGAAAAGATTTAATCATCATGCTGAAATTATTGCAGAATGAAGACGCGTTCGAAAAAATATATGATTATGTTAGGAAAATTTTGAGCGAACCGGAAGAAGAAACAACAACTGTTTCCGAACCTGTTGCGAAATACAAAATAAAAGAAAAAAATATTCAAGCGAATCTGTTTTTTTCCGAGAAACAGATACAAGAGATTATTGATGCTTATGATGAAAGTAAAAAAGATGAAGGAGACATGGACTTGGAACATTTTTTTGCAGATTATAAAAAAAGAAGATGCCTCTCAAAATAATCCTTACAAAAAAAGCGCAAAAAGAACTTGATTGTATTTTAGATTATTTATTGGAAAATTGGGGAGAAAGCGCAGTTGATAATTTCAAAATTGTTTTAGAAGATTTGTTTCGTAAAATTTCAATTTTTCCGACTATTGGAATAAAAATAATGATAAATGATATTGAAATTAGAACAATCCCTATAGATGATAAAAACGTTTTAATTTATCATATCGCGAAGTCTAAAATTAAAGTCATTAAGATTTTTGATGTCCGTCAGCATCCGGATAAAAGATATAAAAACATACAACAACCATGATCAATCCCGAAAAAAGAAAAGATTTAATTATAATGCTGAAATTATTGCAAAATGAAGACGCGTTCGAAAAAATATATGATTATGTTAGGAAAATTTTAAGCGAACCGGAAGAAGAAACAACAACTGTTTCCGAACCTGTTGCGAAATACGAAACAAAATATACATCTATTTTTCCGAACACAACAGAAGAATATGCTCAAGAGATTTTGGATAATTATAATGAATCAGGCGGCGGTTGGCGACTAAGCGAAGAACAATGGGAAGAAGTTCTTGAAGCCCACGAAGAAGCAGAAAAATATCCGGAAAGATTAATTCCGTTTGAGGACGTTTTAACTCGTTTAGAAGAAAAATGGTTGAAAAGATAACGACTAAACCTATTGCGGAAGACGAATTAAATGATATTTTAATTTATTTATCCACAAACTGGGGAAAAAAGTCTGTAAGAAAATTTCTTTTTAATCTTCGGTCGTTTTACAAGACTCTTGAAACGCAACCTCAGATAGGGCATCTTGAATTTCTAAATAGAGAATTTGAAATTCGTTCTTATCCTATCACGAAGCAAATTTTGGTAATATATGAAATTCGATTTCAAAATATCGTGATTCTAAAAATTTTTGATGTCCGTCAGCATCCGGATAAGAAGTATAAAAACATAAAAATATAATAGAAAATGAAAGAAAAAGTAGTTTTAGCATTCAGTGGAGGATTAGATACCTCATTCTGCGCCATGTATTTATCGCAAGAAAAAGGATATGAAGTATACACGGCAATCGCCAATACCGGAGGATTCGATGAAGAAGAATTGAAACGAATCGAAGAACGCGCGTACAAACTTGGAGCCGTAAAACACGTAGCCATTGATGTTACTCAGGAATATTACGAAAAAAGCATCAAATACATGGTGTATGGAAACGTATTAAGAAACGGTACTTATCCTATTTCCGTTAGTTCGGAACGTATTTTTCAAGCCATTGCCATTATTAATTATGCCAAAGAAATAGGAGCAGATTATGTAGCGCACGGAAGTACCGGAGCAGGAAATGACCAGATTCGTTTCGACCTGACTTTCGAAGTATTGGCACCGGAAATCAAAATATTGACTCCGACTCGCGACATGACGCTGACTCGCGAATACGAAATCAACTATCTGAAACAACATGGTTATGAAGCTGATTTCACCAAGATGGAATATTCCATTAATAAAGGGCTTTGGGGTACAAGTATCGGAGGAAAAGAAACTTTGAAATCAGAACAAACATTGCCCGAAAAAGCTTATCCTTCTCAATTAGGGGAAAAAGAAGAAAGCACACTGACTATCGGTTTCGAAAAAGGAGAAATCGTTTCTGTTAATGGGAAATCATATAGTGATAAAGTCAAAGCGATACAAACGGTAGAGGCCATTGGCTCCCGCTATGCCATCGGACGTGACATGCACATCGGCGACACCATTATCGGTATCAAAGGTCGTGTAGGATTTGAAGCCGCAGGACCGTTGTTGATTATCAACGCGCACAAAATGTTGGAAAAACATACATTAACCAAATGGCAACAATATTGGAAAGACCAGATTGGTAATTGGTATGGAATGTTTCTGCACGAAGCGCAATATCTCGATCCTGTGATGCGCGACATGGAAGCATTTTTGGAAAGTACACAGCGCAATGTGAACGGAATAGTAACCATCAAACTACGTCCTTATGGTTATACTTTGGTTGGCGTGGAGAGCGATTTCGATTTGATGAAAGCCGATTTCGGAGAATATGGCGAAATGAATAAAGCATGGACGGCTGATGATGCCAAAGGCTTTACTAAGATATTAGGCATGCCGACCAAGATTTATTTCAACGTTCAGGAGAAAAATAAAAAGTGATAGTGAAGTGTTAAAAAAAAGAGCGGAAAGAAACAGGACTCTCGTTTTAACAAACGAAGAATTTGATTCAATATCGAAACGATTATGTGATTTAACAGGTAAAACAAATATTATCATAAATGATATTTTGAACCAAACGATCAATAATAATCTTTTTGATATCATAGACCATTTGCCAAAAGAATTTGCAGACTTAATCATCATAGATCCGCCATATAATTTGACAAGAGATTTTAATGGTTTTAAATTTGTTTCTTCTTCCAAAAATCGATATTTAGAATATCTACAATCTTGGTTTCCTAAAATTGTTTCTTTTTTGAAACCAAACGGTTCGCTTTACTTGTGTGGCGATTGGAAATGCACGGCTGAGTTACAGCAAGTAATGGAAGAAAATTTGACAGTATTAAATCGAATCACATGGCAACGGGAAAAAGGCAGGGGCGCTTTAAGTAACTGGAAGAACGCAATGGAGGATATTTGGTTTGGGGTAAAAAATCCGGATAACTATTACTTTGATGTTGAATCTGTTAAACAAAAAAGAAAAGTAATTGCTCCATACCGTAAAGACGGAACACCGAAAGACTGGGAAGAAACTGATGAAGGAAACTTCAGGTTGACATATCCATCTAATTTTTGGGACGATATTAGCATTCCATATTGGTCGATGCCTGAAAATACTGATCATCCGACTCAAAAACCTGAAAAATTAATCGCTAAGTTAATATTGGCAAGTTGTCCGAAAGATGGAGTTGTTTTTGACCCGTTTTTAGGTTCCGGAACTACTTCGGTTGTTGCAAAAAAGCTTGGAAGAAGTTATTGTGGAGTCGAAATGAACCGAGAATATAGCTGTTGGGCTGAAAAAAGATTGACATTGTCTGAACTCGACAATTCAATACAAGGTTATTACGATGGTGTTTTTTGGGAGAGAAATTCATTAAAATTTCAAAACAAAAAGAAAAAAACAGACAAAAAGAAATAAAAACGTATTAATTTAGTTTCACTTTTAAAAGTATATTTTTTCGACTTAATATCGTAACTTTGCACAACTAAAAAGGCGTTGCTCTCTTAAATAATAATTTTTCATCATTTATGAACCTATAGGGAGCCGAATTGTTTTAATTCAAACTTATGCAAGACAATACAAACGATATATTAAGTGATATTACATCGGGCGAATACAAATATGGATTTGTTACGAATATAGATACAGAGTATGTTCCTAAAGGGCTAAATGAAGATATAATTCGTACTATTTCGACAAAAAAGAATGAACCCGATTGGCTGCTCGAATTCCGTTTGAAGGCTTTTCGTCATTGGCAAACAATGAAAATGCCTCATTGGGCGCACTTGAATATTCCTGAAATCGACTATCAGGATATTATATACTATGCAGCTCCAAAAAAGAAAGAAGGCCCAAAAAGTTTAGATGAAGTAGATCCTGAATTGCTAAAAACATTTGATAAACTAGGTATTCCACTCGAAGAACAAAAAATACTTTCCGGAATGGCAGTTGATGCCGTCATAGATAGTGTTTCTGTAAAAACGACATTCAAGGATACTTTGGCTGAAAAAGGAATCATTTTCTGTTCGTTCAGTGAAGCCGTACAACACCATCCTGATTTAGTAAAAAAATATTTGGGTTCGGTCGTTCCTTATCGTGATAATTTTTTCGCGACTCTTAATTCAGCCGTATTTAGTGACGGTTCGTTTGTTTACATTCCTAAAGGCGTGCGTTGTCCGATGGAACTTTCCACCTATTTCCGCATCAATGCAGCGAATACCGGACAATTTGAACGCACATTGATTGTTGCAGATGATGATTCGTATGTTAGCTACTTGGAAGGATGTACGGCACCGATGCGCGATGAAAATCAACTTCACGCGGCTATCGTAGAAATTGTCGCTTTAGAAAATGCCGAAGTAAAATATTCGACTGTACAAAACTGGTATCCGGGAGATAAAGAAGGTAAAGGTGGAATTTATAATTTTGTAACCAAACGGGGAATTTGTAAGGGAAATAACTCCAAAATTTCTTGGACACAAGTGGAAACAGGTTCCGCCGTTACATGGAAATATCCGAGTTGCATTCTTTCCGGCGATAATTCAATCGGAGAATTTTATTCTGTTGCTGTAACGAACAACCACCAACAAGCTGATACCGGAACCAAAATGATTCATATCGGAAAAAATACCAAAAGTCGTATTGTTTCGAAAGGAATATCTGCAGGTTTCAGTCAAAATAGTTATCGTGGACTTGTCAGGGTAATGAAAGGCGCGGAAAATGCCCGCAATCATTCACAGTGCGACAGCTTGTTGTTGAGTGACAAATGTGGTGCTCATACATTTCCATATATGGATATTCAGAATGAAACGGCAATTGTAGAGCACGAAGCCAGTACTTCGAAAATCAGTGAAGATCAGATATTTTATTGTAACCAACGTGGTATTCCAACAGAAGACGCCGTAGGATTAATCGTAAATGGATATGCCAAAGAAGTATTGAATAAACTTCCAATGGAATTTGCGGTAGAAGCGCAAAAACTGCTGCAAATATCTCTGGAAGGTTCAGTAGGGTAGAATGTATTTGAACCACATAAGGCACATAGGACACATAAGATAAATTTTAGATTCTATAGAAATTATATCTTTTATATGTATAATTTATTTTTTTAGTCTATGATGTGAAATTTATCATCTCAAAAATATAAACTTATGTGTCCTATGTGCCTTATGTGGTTCAAAATAAAAAATAATTATTTTAATCAAAGCAATATGACCAAAAAGTATGTTAACAATTTATGTTATGAAATTATTGGAGCGGCTATAGAAGTACACAAAGAGCTTGGACCTGGATTGTTGGAGAGTATCTATGAAAAATGTTTAGTCCATCTTTTAAAGGAAAAAGGCTTAAAAGTTTTGTCTCAAATGAAAGTTCCATTATCTTTTAGAGGAATTTTATTAGATATGGATTTGAGATTAGATATTTTAGTAAATGATTGTGTTGTTGTTGAATTGAAAACTGTAGAAACATTTGTCCCTATTCATGATGCACAAATACTTACATATTTGAAATTATTGGAAAAACCTAAAGGTATTTTGATTAATTTTAATTGTACAAATATATTCAAAGAAGGGCAAAAAACTTTTGTAACAGAACAATATATAAAATTACTTAAAGAATGACCCTTATGTGTTCTCTGTGCCTTATGTGGTTCAAAAAATAAAAATATGCTAAAAATAAAGAATTTACATGCATCTGTCGACGGTAAAGAAATATTGAAAGGAATTGACTTGCAAGTGAATGCAGGCGAAATTCATGCGATTATGGGACCTAACGGTTCCGGTAAAAGTACACTTTCTGCTGTATTAGTTGGAAATCCGGCCTTCGAAGTAACCGAAGGAGAAATATCGTTTCAAGATAAAGATTTGTTAGAACTCTCTCCTGAAGAACGTTCTTGCGAGGGATTATTCCTTAGTTTTCAGTATCCGGTAGAAATTCCGGGAGTAAGCATGGTAAACTTCATGCGCGCCGCTGTGAACGAACATCGCAAATACAAAGGAATAGAACCTGTTTCTGCTTCTGATTTTCTCAAATTGATGCGTGATAAACGCGCCATAGTTGAGTTAGATAGCAAATTGGCGAGCCGTTCGGTCAACGAAGGATTTTCAGGAGGTGAAAAAAAACGTAACGAAATATTCCAAATGGCAATGTTGGAGCCAACTCTCGCTATTTTGGACGAAACCGACAGTGGCCTAGATATCGATGCTTTGCGCATTGTTGCCAAAGGAGTAAACGAATTGAAACGAACCGACAACGCAACAATTGTCATTACTCACTATCAACGCTTATTGGATTACATCAAGCCTGATTTTGTTCATGTATTGTATAAAGGGAAAATCGTCAAAACCGGAGGCCCTGAGTTGGCACTTGAACTCGAAGAAAGAGGTTACGATTGGCTTAAAGAAGAATAGATTACCATAGAGGCATGGAGAACAAGGAGAATAAGAATAAAAATTAAAGATGGAGAATGAAAATTCTAATTTGAAATTCAAAATTTTCTCTATGTCTTCTATGCCTCCGTGGTAGAAAATAAAAAATATGAACTCAGAACAACAATATATAGATTTTTTCCAGACATATAAACAGCAGATAAATAAACCTTGTGCTGAAGAGATAAATATTCTTCGAGATAAAGCTTTTGAAACATTCAAAGAAAAAGGTTTTCCCGTTTACGAATCGGAAGAATATCAGCACACGAATATTTCGGCTTTGTTGGAACCGGATTATGGAATCAATATCAACAATGTAGCTATTTCGGTTAATCCTTATGATGTGTTTCGTTGCGATGTCCCTAATTTATCTACATGTCTGTTTTTCCTCGTAAACGAACGGTTTTATCCGAATATACAATCAAAAGAAAAACTTCCTGAACAAGTTTATTCGGGAAGTCTCAATGAGTTTGCAACAAAATATCCGGATATTTTTTCAAAATATTACGGAAAACAAGCAGACATTGAAACCGATGGCTTGACAGCTTTCAATACAATGTTTGCTCAAGACGGTTATGTGCTTTATGTTCCAAAGAATACAATTGTAGATAAACCTATTCAACTGATTAATGTACTAAAAGGAAATATAGATTCATTGGTTAATAGGCGACTATTGATTATTGTCGAATCCGGAGCACAAGCTAAATTATTAGTTTGCGACCATACAATTGATGAAGAACCTAAATTCGCAGTTACACAAGTAACCGAAGTTTTTGTGGAGGAAAACGCTGTTTTCGATTTGTATGAATTAGAGGAAAGTTCTGCGAATACAATCAGAATCACAAGCAATTACACCAAACAATCTGCCGGTTCGAATGTGATGCTCAACGGAATAACTCTGACGAATGGGAATACCCGAAATAATTACAATGTCAGTCTTGAAGGAGAACATTGCGAATCACACCTTTACGGAATGGTAATTGCGGACGAAGAACAACGGGTAGATAATCATACAAACATTGAACACAAAGTGTCCAATTGCCAAAGCAATGAATTGTTCAAATATGTATTGGATAACAAAGCGATAGGCGCATTCAGTGGACGTATTGTTGTTTGCAAAGACGCGCAAAAAACTCAAGCCTATCAAAACAACCGGAATCTTTGTATCAGTCGTGAAAGCCGGATGTTTGCGAAACCACAATTGGAAATTTATGCCGATGATGTGAAATGTTCACATGGACTCACCACCGGCCAATTAGATGAATCTGCACTTTTTTATATGCGTTCACGCGGAATTCCCGAAGCAGAAGCGCGAATGTTGTTGAAATTCGCATTCGCCAACGATGTAATCGAAGGTATTCGCCTTGAACCACTCAAAGACCGTTTAAGATTACTGATTGAAAAACGATTCAGAGGAGAATTGGCGAAGTGTAGAGGTTGTTGCAAGTGTTAGTAATTCTGATCTTTCAAATGAATTTAAAATACCAATAGCCCACTTTTTCAAGTAAGCTATTGCATTGTATTTCAACCTCTTTTTGACCTTTTACCTAGCAGCGGATTTAATGGATTTCATACAACAACTGTCAATAATAATGGCGAACCTACTACCAATGATATAATGGCTGTAGCAGCAAAAGTTGGTCTGAATAAACAACGGGCAACAGAAATAATGATAGAAATAAATACGATTGTTGGAGAGTATAAATAATTAGCACACAAAATACACGGAATATACGGAAAATATAGATTTTTATATTTTTACGATGTTTTTATAATTAGCAATACCATTTTTTCTGTTACAATTCTCTGATTACTTTGAATTTGCAACAGATAAGTCCACATTGATAATTCGCTAAAAAGGTATTTTTTCGTCTATAATCGAATATTTTGCACAAAAGTATCTCGAAGAGATCCAAATATTATAGCATAGGATGAAGTCAATATATAAAATACCCGGTTTAAATTTAAAAGACCGCGCATTTAAACGCGGTCTTTTTCATGATTTTATGTATTCAACTTTTAACGTGTATTACTGCGGATAAATGTTGGCTTTAATCCGGTTGGTTCGATTGAATGATATATCGAATCCATCGGAATTGAATCACTGCGCACATCGTAATATTTCATTTTATCTTTATTTAACACTGTCATTCCATATCGAAAGTTTGAAAATTCTGTTGAATATTCAACTCCGTTCATTTGGTAAGTTAACCCTGTGTATTCTTGATAAGTCGAGCTTGGGTTATATAATATAGATACAATCGAATACTTTGCGCCGTCCAACAAAAATACTGGGAATTCAAGGTCGCTTTTCGTTGTACCGCCCAATCGCATAAATTTGGTTGCATCGGCAACAATTGCGGTTAATGCATCGTATGTAACATACTTTGTTGGCAAGTTTATTTTTATTGTATCAACATACGCGGCCAGTTTTTGTCCAAAATGCGCTTCGGCCAATTTATTACCAGACCAATTACCGGTGTTAAAGTCCATTTTTGTTATTCCCAATTCACCGCCAGATTCAAATCTTTGATATTCGGTTGAATAAGCCGGACCAAACATTGGGTTTTTAAAAGAAATTTTGAACAATCCGGTATTGGGTGCCACAGTCGTACTGATCATTGCCAACGTTGAATCATTATGATTACGTAACATATCACCAGAATTCGATTCGATTTCGATTTGTTTGTCGGATTTATAATCCGCCAATTTTAATAATCCGCGCGCATCGCCGGTTGAATTGTTTATGATTAATCTTTCCGGTATCGCAAAAGATAACGCATCGCCATCATTTCCGTATTTCAACGTGTCTGTTTTAAAATATGCGCCCGCGTCACGAAACTTTTTTCTTAAACCCGCATCACCACCACCATTTTGACCAGTTATGCGAAAGAATTTTCCGTTATTATATTTACCATCAGAATAAATATCCAATCCATCCAGCCCAGATGCAGTTGTATTAACGGTATCTTTTGCGGCAATTATGTTGGTATTGGTTAACGATATATTTTTATTATTGCGTAACAACTGCACCAGCTGCAAAGTACGATTTGTTGACACTTTAATTCCACGAATGTCTTCTTTGGTGTTTTTTACAGATGCATCAGATTTCATAGCAGCCTGTTCAAAAATCATTTGATTCATATGAACTGTTAATTTCTTGTTGTCATCTGTTGCCAACGCCAATGCAAACGCAGCGTTGTGTAAAAAATCTTCTTCGGTTGACATGTATAATTCAGGTTGATTAAATGTTGTAACACTTTCCGTATCAACCGCACCGGTTTCTTGCATTTGTTGTGCCGCCGCGGCAGTTGTGATGATTGTTTCGCCGGTTTCCGGATTGGCGTGCAATGGAACACCACCCATATCGTTTTGATATTCATCAAAAGTACTGATAAACACGTCGCCAATTGGGTATGCATAATAATCGCCACTTTCAGATGATGCGGAACGCAAATTTGTATTTTTTCGTGACCAATCTGCAACAAAATTACCGCGTTTTTTTAAATCACCGAATGTTTGTTTGATGTATTGCAGTTGACCCGCATTAAATCCCAAATTACCACCCATGATAAATGTGACGGTATCTTTATCGTTTTTTGCGGCCTTTGTGATTTCAGGCATCTTTTTTTGCAAATCATCCATACTTGCGATATTGAATTTTATGTTTTTTGTTTGAACAGTTGGTGTTATTGGTTCGTCGTTAATGATTTCGTTTGGATCATCACAGCCCACAAACATCGATGCCATGCCAAACCCGGCCACAAAGATACAAGCGATAAACATCGCCGAAAAAAATCTAAATGTTTTCATAAAAAATGTATAGTATGTGTGCCTCCCGTCCCCAAGTCAGCGGGTTAATTATTTAAAATGCAAAAAACGTGGGACTAAACTTCTATTTGCTTCTGAGGTCTTAGGATACCATGCAGTCAAATAAATGAGTAAAGCCCACGTATTGCTACGTGAGCGTCCTCGCTTTACTCTTGACTGCTTTGAAATTTCCTAAGAGAATAAAAGCTAACGCTTTTTTTAATATGTACTTCCAAATACACAACGCTTTGTGTTTTTAGAATTGTTGCAAAAATACAAATTTTAATGCACAATTAAATAACTCCGTGAAATAAACTCCTTCCTCTCTGTGTTTCATAAAAAGTAGAGATGAGTTTTCTGCATTTTTTTATAAACAGTTATTCAAATTTTGCGCTAAAATGGAAATTATTAAAAGTTACTACTCGGTAAGTTACCATTTGGTAAGTTACCATTTGGTAATTTAAATATATCTCTATATATTTGTTCTCAAAATTGAGTAAAGTTATGAACTTATCAACAAATCCTTTTTTCTTTGGGAAATTGGCTCAAGGAGAATATTTTACTGATAGAGAGAAAGATACCAAACGAATTCTGTCGAATTTCAATAATGGTATCAATACTATATTGATGTCTCCACGCCGTTGGGGAAAATCATCTTTAGTCTGTAAAGCGGGAAATTTAGCAGAAAAAAATGGGATAAAAGTTGTTTATCTTGATGCTTTTTTCATGAGAAATGAGTTCGATTTCTATACCGCTCTAACTCAGGCTGTCATTAAAGTATCATCTTCAAAAATAGAAGAATGGATTGAATTGGTAAAACAATTTTTCAAACAAATTGTACCTAAAATTGTACTGGGAGCGGATCCGACAAGTAATTTTTCCATTACTTTCGATTGGGAAGAGGCCGAAAAACATATTGATGAAATTTTAGATTTACCGAATAAAATAGCGCAAGCCAAACAAATTAAGATAATTATTTGTATTGATGAATTTCAGAACATTGCTTTTTTCCAAAATTCTTTAGCATTTCAGAAACAATTACGAAGCATTTGGCAAAAACATCAATTTGTTAGTTATTGTCTGTATGGAAGTAAGTTTCACATGATGCAAGAGTTGTTTGAACGTCAGTCTATGCCTTTTTACCGTTTTGGAGATTTAATTCATTTAGAAAAAATATCGGAAGAAGATTGGCGGATTTTTATCAATAAGCAATTTCAGAATACAGGAAAATCGATTGATAACATACATATTGAAAATATTATTCGCACGGTAGAATGCCATTCATATTATGTACAGCAACTTTCTCATTTGATATGGGAAATGACGGGAACGAGTGTTACTTCAGAAATTTTCACGATTTCTTTAGATGACATGTTGAACCAAAATTCTATTTTATATCAACGAGATACAGAAGACTTAAGTTCTACGCAGTTAAATTTTTTAAAGGCTGTTGCTTCCGGAGAAACTAAGAATTTGAATAGTAGCAATATATTAAAAAAATATCATTTAGGGACATCCGCGAATGTGACAAAAATTAAGAAACAGCTTATCAACAAAGAAATCATTGATATCAGAAACAAAGAAGTTAGCTTCATTGACCCAATGTATGCCTTATGGTTTAAGAGAGAAGTTTTTACAAAAATTCGCAACTAACTGTCATCCCAGGTTTTAACCTTTCATCAGATTTTAATATATTTACTTCCACATCAAAAACTTTTTGTTTTGATTTTTCGTCTTTCCGGTGACACAATTTACCGATATATACGATTTCTCCATCAAAAACGACTTTGGGCAAAGCATCCAAACGAACGGCGACTTTCTGCCCCGTACGGATTTTCAAAAAATCGGTTTCATTGATATATGTATTCACTTTCATTCGAGCGAGTTCGGGAACATTTGCCAAGTTATTTCCGGTATAAATCATATCTCCTACTTTCACCAAACCCCTTGCCCTCCAATTGTAAGCAATTTGAAATACTCCCGAAACAGGAGTTCGTAATGTGAGTTGAGGTAAAATTTTATACGCATCGCTAATTTCGGTTTTAATCTGACGAACTCTTATCTGTTGTATTTTCAGGTCATTCGCATTAATTATTTTATTCAACTTGAGTTTTTTTTCTTCTTTGTCTAAATTAATTTTAGCTTGTTTAAATTCCAATTTTTTAATTTTCCGAGCTCTTTCCGACTCAAAGCGGGAAGCTTCCAATTCTATTTTTTTCAAGTTAAAAGAAGCTGTTTCACTTTTAATCCTTGATTCAAAATCACTGATTTTATTACTCTGGTCGACGTGCATTTTTTCAAGTGATGCCAATTGTGTTTCCAGATTGGTTTCCCTTTCGATAATAAATTTTTTTATTTCTGTCGGATCTAATTGGATAATCGAATCTCCCGCCTGTACAATCGTTCCGTGTTCTAATATACCTATAATCCTCATTTCATACCAATATTGCCCAAAACGTTGCAATACGAATGCTTTGGAATAAACTGCCGCGACTTCTCCTGTTTCGATAATTTTTTCTCCCGATTTTTTCTCAGATCCGGTTTTTTGCAAGTTGCCTTTATCTCCGCAAGAAACAAAATAGAACAATGCAAAAAGGAGAGAAACTATACTGAATAATTTACTTTTCTTCATGATTTTCTTTCTTTTGTTTTTCTTTTGCTTTTTCATCAACAAACGGATCTGTCAACGCAACTTTATCGTTTTCTTCTAAACCTTTCGTAATAATTATAAAATCAGAATTACTGGCTCCTGTTTCGATATAAACTTTATCATATCCTCCTGTTGTTTTTTTATAAACAAAATTTTTATCTCCTTCAGAATGAACAGAAACCAAAGGAGCAAAAAGAACATTTTCTATTTTATCAATGATAATACGGCAACTGACAGTGAGTCCGGGTAACAAGTTTTTATTAGTTTCATTGATTAATATTTCTACCGGAAAGACTTTAATTTTTGAAGAATTATCTTTGTTGACAGCCAAATTCGCGACGGAATTTACTGTTCCGGTAAATGTGCTATCGGAAAACGCGTCAGGCTTTATTTCGACTTTTAACCCTTTGGTTATCTTGGAGATATCTACTTCATTTATTTTTATGGTGGCTTTCAATGCGGATAAGTCGGGAAGTTGGATAATGGGGAACCCCGACCAACATTGATCCCCCACTTGAAATTTATTTCCATTACTCCAATTTTTGGAAATAATGGCGATTCCAGGCGCAGGAGTGGTCACGTAGAGCTTTTGCAAAGTTTCCATCGCTTCTTCCAAACGAGATTTGTCTTGTGAAATGGAAAGACTTTTTTGCTTTACTTCTTCTTTTTGTATTTTGACGCGGTTGTCTATTTGCTCTTTTGCTCGCTGAAGTGAAATATCGGCTTTTTCGAGATTTAACTTGATTTCTTTTTTCTTGATATCTGATTCATAAGCCGCTGATTCAAAGCGAATTTTAGAAATTTCTTGAGAGATGTTGGTTACTTCGTAATCGGCTCTCAATTCTTCTAATTCGGATTGTTGTTGCGCCATCATTTTTTCAAGTTCGGCACGGCTGATTTCCAAACGCGATTCGGCATCAACGATTCCTTTTTGTACTTCCGACGGGTCAAAGACAATCAAAGTATCTCCGGCTTTCACTTCCTGGCCATCTTTTACAATTTGTGTGATTTTCAGGTTTCCGTAACGCCATGAAATGGTAGGAGAAGAAATGTTGATAGATTTAATCGCTTCCACTTCTCCTTCTTCGTGAATGTCGAGATAAAAAGTTCCTTTAGTCACTTTTCCAACTGAAACATCTTGCTGTTCTTTTTCACTACAAGAATAGCAAAAAAGGATAAGCGACAATAACAAAAAGAATTTATTTTTCATGTTCTTAAAATTACAAATCATGGAAATGTTCCACGAATTTTCGCATAACTATTTTATAGAATCGGGTAATAATGTTTTTTCTTTTACCAATCCTGAAGAAGGTTTTGAAAGCGAAATTGTTTCTTTCCTTTTCAAACCGGTTGTGATAATCGCGTCTTTAGGCGATGTAAGGCCTATTGATATTTGACGCATTTCATATCCTTTCTCTTTTTTCACATATACAACTTTGATGGAATCTTCTTCAAAAACAGCGATTTGAGGGATAACGATTGTATCTTTCACTTGTTTCAAAATAATACGACAATTAGCTGTGAATCCTGGCTCGGGCAATATGGGGCAAGAATCTAAAGATGCTTCTATTTCAAAAAATTTCACTTTTGAGTCTCTTTTTTTAGGTTGACCTACAGGCGCTTTTTTGAGTATTCTTCCGGTTCCGGTATTACCGGGCATCGCGTCGAAAGTATAACAAACGGAATCTCCTACATTGATGTATTTATAATCTGTTTCAGAGGCTGATATCATCACTTTCATTTCTTTCATTTCAGGAATATTGACCAAAGGCATGTTTCCCCAAACCGGATCTCCGACTTGAAGTTTCTTACCGGTTGACCAACTGTTCGAACGAATCGCCAAACCATCTTTCGCGGTTTTTAATGTTAATTTTTCTAATTGTTCCTCAACTGATTGCACGCGATTCGACATTCGTTGAATTTCTAATTCCCGTTTCCTGATTTCGGATTGTTGGATAACCGCAAGCGCTTTCAGTTTTTTTTCATATCTGTTTTTTTCAATCGCAACCCGTTTCAATTCGAGTTCTTTAATTCTTTTTTGTGTCGCTGTAGCATATTGCAACTGCAAAGAATCCATTTGAGCTATTTTTGTATCCGCTTCATTATTCTTTACTTGTGCTTCCAATAAAGAATATTCGAGTAGGGCGTCGGCTTTGGTTTTATTTAATTCGGCTTTTGTATTCTCCAAATCAACTTGTAATTGGCTGTAGGACGTTTCCAGTTCTTTGACTTCAATTACGCAAACAGTTTCTCCTTCTTTAACTATCGTTCCGTCTTCTACTAAAAAAGTAATAACTCCATCCGAAACTCTTGGACAAACAATTGTTGTTGAACGGACAGGTTCTATAAATCCTTCAATATTTAAAATATTTTCAAAATCAGTATTTATAACGGAATATGTAGCTATGTCTTTATTCTCTCCGGAAGAACAGGAGATAAGAAAGAATAATAAAAGAAGTTTGTATGGTGTGTAATATTTCAAAATAAATTTTATACTAAAGTTATCTAATTCAGATTTTTACAATTCGAAGAATCCGGACATCGCTACCGGTAAATTCTTTGGTATTTCCGGCTTGTGCCGCGATTTTATCAACTACATTCAAGCCTTCAACAACTTCTCCGAAAACAGTATATTCTCCATCCAAAAATGGCGCGCCTCCAATCGAAAAATAGTCTTTTCGTTGAGAAAGAGTGTAGCGGATTCCCTTTTCGTATTCGATTTCGTTTAATTCATTGGAAACATATTTTTTTCCTTGTACGATATAAAATTGTGAACCGGAAGACCGTTTTTCAGGATTGACATCATCTTCTAACCGGGCCGCGGCCAACGCTCCCCGTTTGTGGTAATATCCGGGAACAAATTCGGGAGCAATCGTATATCCGGGTTCGCCGCTACCGGACGGAATTTCTCCGGACGATAAATGACGTGTTTCAGCGTTTCCTGTTTGAATCATAAAATCCGGAACGATCCGGTGAAATAATAAGCTGTCGTAATAATTTTCCGCTATCAATTGAATGAAATTATCCCGGTGTAAAGGTGTTTTATCATATAATCTGATAGTGATATTTCCGGCTGTTGTTTCAACGCGATATAAGGATTCCTTTTGCTTGCAAGCAAAAAATACCAAAAAAAATATCAGGGAAATTGAATAATATGTATGTTTCATTACGTAAAATCAATATCCCGGATTTTGAGTTATTAAAGAATTAGTAGCCAACTCTGTATCGGGAATTGGTAACAGTGTTTTATGCGAAGGAATATCCAATATGCTTTCGGCTTTATTGAGGCGTTTGATGGTTGGAAACCACCATCCTTCTTTTCCCAAATCTTCTTTCCATTCTTCTAATAAAGCAGACAAAATTGTTTCTGTTCCTGCAGTTGTTTCCTCTAAAAGAGGGCGTTGATTTTTCGCTCTGACCATATTGAGATATTGAACTACCCTGCCATCACATATCGTCAGACTTATCTCCGCTGCGGTCAACAATACTTCCGTATACCTGGAGAAATAGAACATATTTCCTTTTTTTACTAAATTTTTATAGTTTTCGCTGTCATTATGACTGAAATCGTTGCTGATTTTTAATCCGAATATATTTTCTCTACCGGATTCATTCAACATTAAGTCATAGTTACTTTCTAATTGGAACTTTCCGCTATTAATTATTTCCAATATTGTTTCATAAGATTTAAGAAGATTTCCATCTGCCAGATAAAGCTTTGATAGTAAAGATTTTGACGCGTATTTTGTAGGTAATCCCTCTTGGGGGGTATTCCACATATCAGGAAGATTAGCCCCTGCTGCTTCCATGTCGGCTATCAAAAAAGAGAGAATATCCTTTTTTGCACTTTTAGCTATATTTAAATTTGAGGAATAATCAACAGGTGACACTCTGAAAGGGACATCTCCCCATAATTCGATCATACTTAAATATGTATATGCCCTGCAAACCATTACCGGATATTTATATTGCCTGATTTCTTTTATTGATGATTTTTCTATGGCATTAAGTAATATATTGCTGATATTTATGGTAGTATAAGCTTTTTCCCATAATGATTTGATAAATGTATTATGGGGAGAAACCTGATGATTGTATATTTCTTTGAATTGATTAGCCTTATTCGCATCAACCAAATTTCCGTACAAAGCATCAAAAATCATATAAGATTGCATATAATTGACCAAATTGGTAAAATTATAGTTTAGAAAAGCTATAAATTTTTCTTCCGAATTAAAAAATTCTTCAGGCAGGATAACCCCAACAGGTTTTTCTTCATATTCTTCCAAAACTCCATCTCCATTGTGGTCTATGAAATAATGAAAATTTCCTACTTTTACCTCTTTGCCCAAGTCTTGATAACGATTGATAATGTTTTCCCTGATTTGCAATGTATTAACTTGGCTGCTTGATGTTTTAATTTCTTGTTTGATTATATCTTCCACTTTTCCGTCTTTCAAATCTTCCCTCAGGAAGCTGATAAACTCGGAAAAAGCGGCATCAGTCTTGTTATTCAACAATATAGAAGAAATAGCGATCAATATATCGGCAGAAACATTATTTCCTGTTATCTGAGTTTCTTCGGGAACTATTTCCTGATTTGTGATGTAGAATGCTTCCAATAGTTCTTTTTCTGCCTGTTTTTTAGCTTCCGAAAATGTTTTATTTTCTTTTGTTACCAAATAGGTTACACGGGGTAATTCCAAATGAGTCAATAAATTTACATTTATGTTTTCTTTTTTATCAATATCGGCAACTCCTTCCAATGTAATAGGTGCAGTTGATAACCCGCCTGTAACTTCATTAAAATAAAATCCGTTTACCGATATTTTGACATACTTGGAAGAAAATCCAGAAGAATTATTGATTTCAAACCAACCTTCATCGTTGGTTTGTGAGGTAAATACTTTTCCGGTACCATTCAAATTTTCATCTAATTCATACAAAGAAACAGTAGAACCGGCAATGAAAGGACCTTTTTCAACAACTCCCGATAATTTTGTCGAAGTTTGTATTTTTTCATCATCGTTTTTATCACAAGCCGAAAAGAAGATAGCTGCAAAAAATAATAACGAATAAAGGATTTTTTGTGACATAATGTTTTGTTTGATAATATTATCCCTAAATAAGTAAGTATTTCTCTTTTATAAGGTGATTCAATGCGCTTCCAACCAATTGTTTCCGATGCCGCAATCGGCGATAAGAGGAACGCAAAGCGCGGTTGCCCGCTCCATTTCTTCGATTACAATTTGTTTCACGTATTCTGTTTCTTTGTTTAGAACGTTGAAATTCAATTCATCGTGTACTTGAAGTATCATTTTTGAACGAATATTTTCTTTTTCCATCCGGTTGTGGATGTTTACCATCGCTACTTTGATGATGTCGGCGGCCGAACCTTGTATCGGGGCGTTGATGGCGTTGCGTTCGGCATAACCCCGCACTACGGAATTACGGGAATTGATATCGGCTAAAAAACGTTTCCGGTGGAAGATTGTTTCTACATATCCTTTTTCCCTCGCTTTTTCGATACTTTCATCCATATATCGTTTCACATCGGGATATGTTTCGAAGTATCCGTCTATTAATTCTTTGGCTTCTCCACGAGGAATATTCAGCCTTTCAGCCAAACCGAAAACAGAAATACCGTATATGATTCCGAAATTAGCTGTTTTCGCTTTTCTGCGCATATCTTTCGTAACTTCCTCAATCGGAATTTTATAAATCTTAGCGGCGGTAGCGGCGTGAATATCTTGTCCGCTTGAAAATGCTTCAATCATATTTTTATCTTGGCTTAAATGAGCCATGATGCGCAATTCGATTTGGGAATAGTCGGCCGATAAAAACACGCTGTTTTCGTCCGGAATGAATGCTTTTCTGATTTCTTTTCCGGCTTCATCCCGAATCGGAATGTTTTGCAAGTTCGGATTCGTAGAACTCAATCGTCCGGTAGAAGCGACTGTTTGGTTGAAAGTTGTATGTATTTTTCCGGTTTGAGGATTTATCAGGGCAGGTAAAGCATCGACATACGTACTGAGCAATTTTTTTAATCCCCTGTAATCCAATAGTTTTTCAACAATTGGATGTTTAGCGCGGAGACTTTCCAATATTTCTTCGCTGGTAGTATATTGTCCGGTTTTTGTTTTTTTAGCTTTGTCTATGATTTTCATCCGGTCGAAAAGCACTTCTCCGACTTGTTTTGCTGAATTGATGTTGAATTGCATTCCTGCTAATTGATAAATGTCGTTTTCCAAAACAATCAATTGTTCGGTCAGATTTTGGGAGAAAATTTTGAGCGCTTCCGTGTCTAACCTCACTCCATCGGCTTCCATATCGGCCAATACTTTAACCAAAGGCATTTCTATTTGATAGAAAAGTTCGGACAAGTTATTTTCTTCGATTTGTTTTTCGAATATATTTTTTAGTTTAAGTGTGACGTCTGCATCTTCGGCAGCGTAATCGGTAATGAGTCCGATGGGAACTTGCCGCATATTCAACTGATTTTTTCCTTTCGCACCAATGAGGCTTTCGATATGGATTGTTTCGTAATTGAGATAAGTTTCGGCGAGATAATCCATGTTGTGCCTGAGTTCGGGATTCAGCAAGTAATGGGCAATCATCGTATCGAACATTTTCCCTTTTACATCAATGCTGTATTTTTTAAGCACAAGTATATCGTATTTGATATTTTGACCGATTTTCAAAATTTTGTCACTTTCGAGGATGACTTTGAATCGAAGTGCCAATTTTTTCGCTTCTTCAAAATTTTCCGGAACCGGAAGATAAAAAGCTTCGTTTTCTGTTACGGCAAATGACATTCCGACTAATTCGGCTTGCAACGGATCGATTCCTGTTGTTTCCGTGTCAAATGATACAATTTTCCGTGCATAAATTTTTTCAATCAAATTATCAATATCCGATTCATACAGAAGTGTTTTATAAGTATGATTGATTGATTTTAAGTCGCTGAGATTTGAATATTTTTTTTCGACCGTAGTTGTATCTTCAAATTCGGGAAAGAGAGAGCCTTGAAATCCTGTATTTTTAGGAGAGGGTGGGGGAGTCGTTAATTTTTCTTCTCCGAAAATTCTTGCGGTCAAATTTCGAAATTCGAGTTCGTTGAAAATTTTCCTCAATTCATTTTCATTCAATTTTTCCCGTTTCAATTTTTCGGAATCAAATTCGATTGGAACATCTGTTTTGATTGTCGCTAAAAATTTAGAAAAAAGAATCATTTCTTTATTGGTTTCGATTTTATCTCTGAGCGAACCTTTTAATTCTTCCGTACGTTCCAATAAATTTTCAATTGTTCCGAATTCTTCAATCAATTTTTGCGCTGTTTTTTCTCCAACTCCCGGACATCCTGGAATGTTGTCGGATTTGTCGCCCATCAATCCCAACAAATCTATCATTTGCATCGGATTTTCAAGTCCGTATTTTTCTTTGACTTCTTTGGCTCCGAGTATTTCGAAATCCGAACTTCCGTATTTAGGTTTATAAATGTAGATGTTTTTATCAACTATTTGTCCGTAGTCTTTATCGGGAGTCATCATAAAAACTTCAAAACCGTTTTGAGCCGCTTCTTTAGCTAAAGTTCCAATCACGTCATCGGCTTCAAAACCCGGAACTTCGAGTAAAGGAATGTTATAAGCATTGATAATATTTTTGATAATCGGAACAGATTCGCGGATAACTTCGGGAGTTTCTTCGCGTTGCGCTTTATATTGCTCATACATTTCGTGCCTGAATGTAGGTCCTGAAGGGTCGAAAGCGACACCGATATGTGTTGGATTTTCTTTCTTCAACACGTCTTCCAACGTATTTATAAAACCAAATATAGCGGAAGTATTTTGTCCTTTCGAATTTACCCTCGGATTTTTGATGAAAGCATAATAAGACCTGTATATAAGAGCATAAGCATCTAAAAGGAAAAGTTTCATGATATTGAGCCAATATTTATTATATAAATCTTAAATTTCACAAAGATAATAAAATCGGGATAAATCAAGGAATAAAGAAAAGGTAGAAGAAAATTGTTTCCTTTTTTCTCTTACCTTCCCGTAAAATTTTGTAATAAAAATTCAACACTCCTCGTACAACTTTTCAGCAAAACAAGTAACGCATTGTTTTTATGCAATTGTCTTAATTTTATTTTTTAACTTTGCACCTTATTGATAACAATATGATTCAAATTTCCAGCATAAAAGAGAGCATAAAAGAAGAATTAGACGCTTTTAATGTTCTCTATAAAGACGCGTTAAAAGGACATTCTGCATATTTTCAATCAATGATTGACTATGTTTTAGAATCGGACGGTAAGAAAATCCGCCCGATTTTGCTTTTACTTTCCGCAAAAACCTGTGGAAAAATTAATCCTGAAACACTTGAATACGCGTTGATTCTTGAATTAGTTCACAACGCGACTTTGATTCATGATGATGTTGTTGACGATACAAAAGAACGCAGAGGAAGATTGTCTTTCAACGCTAAATTCGATAATAAATCGGCGGTTCTTGTCGGAGATTACGTTTTATCTATCGCGATTGCCAGGGCTGTTATGACCGGTAATATGCGAATATTGAACATTATTTCCAACTTGGCATTAAATCTGGTAGAAGGCGAATTATCCCAAATGGCTATCAGGGATGATGTTGTGATAGATGAAACGAATTATTTTGATGTGATTCGCAAAAAAACAGCTACATTGTTGTCTTCCTGCGCCGAAATGGGAGCGTTATCGGCAGGAGTAAATGAAGATTTAATCGAAAAATTCAGGTTATTTGGAGAATATGTCGGTATTTGTTTTCAAATTAAAGACGATATTTTCGATTATTACGAACAAGGAGAAATAGGTAAACCGACAGGAAACGATATCCGGGAAGGAAAAGTAACTCTTCCACTCATATATGCTCTAAACAACACTCCGAAAGATAAAAATGAACCGATGTTGCAACTTATCAACCGGGCTGATTTTACACCTGAAAACGTAACTTCTTTGATTTCTTTCGCGAAAGAAAACGGAGGAATTGATTATGCTTATCAGAAAATGGAAGAATATAAGCGGAAATCTATTGATATTTTAGCTGAAATTCCTGATACAGAAGCTAAAAAAAATCTTTTAACCTTAGTCGAATTTATTGTTGAAAGGAATAAGTAATATGCGACAGTTAGACAAATATATATCCTTAATTGCCGAACTTTGTAAAACGCATAAAGTGAGATCATTATATGCTTTTGGTTCAGTACTTACTGATAAATTTAACAAAGAAAGCGACATTGATTTAATTGTGGATTTTGAAAACTTACCAGTGGAGGAATATGCAGACAATTATTTCGATTTGAAATTTTCTTTAGAAGAGATTCTAAAAAGGTCTATTGATTTATTAGAAGAAAAAGCTATTAAAAACCCATATTTTAGACAAAATGTGAATCAACAAAAACAACTCCTTTATGGACAATGAAATAAAAGCTTGGTTCTATGATATAATGAATTCAATTAAGGAAATCGAAAGTTTCTTTGTTGACAGACCTAAACTATTTTCAGAATACCAAAAAGATATTCGGACAAAAAGAGCTGTAGAAAGAAATATTGAAATTATTGGCGAAGCGATGAGTCGGATTTTGAAAGAGGAAGAAACTATTGAAATTTCGAATTCTAGAAAAATAGTAGATGTCAGAAATAGAATAATACATGGCTATGATTCTGTATCTGATGATATTATTTGGGGAATAGTAATAAAATATATTCCGATACTAAAAAATGAAATAGAAAAATTTCTTGACGAATAATACTTTCAAAAATGCATCGCTAATCCTCCGGTTGAAGTTTCTTTATACAAACTCGGAAGGTCTTGTCCGGTTTGTTTCATTGTCCTGACCGCTTTATCAAAACTAACCAAATGTTTTCCATCCGAAAGCGTAGCGAACGAACAAGCGTCTAAGGCCCTGACCGCCGCAAAGGCGTTGCGTTCGATACATGGAATTTGTACCAATCCGCAAACAGGGTCGCAAGTCAAGCCTAAATGATGTTCTAATCCCATTTCTGCCGCGTATTCGATTTGCGAGATAGAACCTCCGAACAATTGGGTCGCTGCCGCTGCCGCCATAGAACACGCTACTCCGATTTCTCCCTGACAACCAACTTTTGCTCCTGAAACAGAAGCGTTTGTCTTGACAATATTTCCGATTAATCCGGCAGTAGCCAAGGCTTTTAATATTTTCGAATCACGAAATTCATGATTTTTCCGTAAGTGATACAATACTCCGGGTAAAACGCCCGAAGAGCCACATGTAGGAGCCGTAACGATTAAACCTCCTGAAGCATTTTCTTCTGAAGTGGCTAAAGCATAAGCGAATATAAAAGCCCGGCTACGCAATGAATCGCGATAGCTTTTGGCTTTTGTAAAATAGGTCGAAGATTTCCGGTGTAACGACAATCCTCCGGGTAAAACGCCTTCTGCTTCTATTCCGTTCTCGATACTGTCTATCATCGTTTTCCAAACCAATTCCAGATAATCCCAAATTTCTTTTCCTTCGATATCTTCCACGTATTCCCAAAAAGATTTTCCGGATTGTTGACACCAATCCAAAATATCCGACATCGTTGTCAATGGATATATCGATTCTTCCGAAAGCTGGGTATTTTCATTGGCTAAATCTCCTCCGCCAATACTATAAATCGTCCATTCATCGGTTACTAAGCCCGATTTGATTGATTCGAATTTCATTCCGTTGGGATGAAAAGGAAGGAATATTTCCGGCTCCCAGCATATTTCGGAACTTTTAGGCAACAAAGCATCTATAATGGCTTTGTCAGTCAAGTGTCCTTTCCCTGTTGCCGCTAAACTTCCGTAAAGCGTTATACGGAAAGATTCGGCATCCGGATTTTTTTCATTAAAAATTTCCGCCGCTTTTTTGGGCCCCATTGTATGGCTACTTGACGGTCCATGCCCTATCTTATATATCTTACGAATGCTTTCCATATTGTTATTATCCTTTTGTTACTAATTTTTTATTTACAATCAAGACAATTACCAATCCACATAAGGCGCCTATAGCATCGAAAAGAAAATCCATCCAATCTCCGGAGCGGGTAGGGGAGAGGTATTCCTGCATAAGTTCAATAAATCCACTATATGCTATCGGAAAAAAGAAAGACTGCAATAATAATTCCTTTTTAAAAATTGAATTTTTGAAGTAATTCGTACTTTCAAAAAAGACGACCAATGAGACTGTTAAAAACATACCCCAATGTACCAATTTATCGAAATCCGTCATTGGCGCTTCGGGAAAATCCTGTGGATCCATGAAACAAAGATAAAATATCACGGCGCACAAGGCTGTACTCATCCAGTAATTTTTCAAAAAAAGAATTATCTTTCGCATCTTAATTCAATAATTTTTCGGCTAAACCACTTGCTCCTATTCTGAAATATTCGGGAGTTAACCATTCCTCTCCTAATATTTCTTTTACGATTGTATAATATTTTACCGCGTCTTCTGCGGTTTGAACGCCTCCTGATACTTTTATTCCGATTTTCCTGTTATGTAAAGCGTGGTATTCCCTGATGGTTTCGCACATTACATAAACGGCTTCGGGCGTTGCTCCCGGATATCCTTTTCCTGTGGATGTTTTGATAAAGTCCGCGCCCGAATACATGGCTAAAAGTGCCGCTTTTTTGATGTTTTCGGGAGTTTTCAGTAATCCGGTTTCAAGAATTACTTTCAAGGTAGCGTCTCTACAAGCGTCTTTAATTTCTTCTATTTCGTTACAAAAATTTTCCAAATCGTTTTCGAAAAAGTATCCGGCATTCATAACGATGTCTATTTCTTCGGCTCCATCGGCTACAACAAGTGAAACTTCGGCTATTTTCACTTCGATAAATGTTTGTGAAGAAGGGAATCCTCCGGCCACAGAAGCAATTTTTACATCGGCAGTAAGCGCTTCTTTTACTCCCGACACAAAGTTGGGATAAACGCAAATAGCAGCGACATTTTCCATATCAGGGCGTGAATCTTCGAAATCATTGATTTTTTCGGTCAATTTCCAGACAGACTCATTCGAATCGTCTGTATTCAAAGATGTTAAATCGATGCAAGAATATAAAAACTTCTTTACTTCGGCGGTATTATTTGATTCGAAATGTTTTTCTAAAATTTCTGTAATATTCTTGTTTACAGTTTTTTCCTGTATATTGAGGTTGAATTTGCTTAATACTTCTTCATATTTATTCATAGAGATAAAATTTAATTTGGGATGAAAAATTAAAATCACAAAATTAAGATTTTTCCCTCAAAAAACGAAATAACCTCAAAACAACTCCTTGCTTAAATTTTAATTTATGTGTTTGATAAATCGATGCATTTGCTTGCATTTGCAACAATTCTAAAAACACAAAGCGTTGTGTATTTGGAAGTACATATTAAAAAAAGCGTTAGCTTTTATTCTTGCTACTGAAACTTAGACACTTTCCTAACATTAAATTCATCAAATTATTCAAAAAAATCTTTACATTTGTTCCCGTAATTAATCAAAACAAAATATACTTATCTTCAATACATAGTCACATTAGATACATAGCTATAATATTATAAATAAAATTCTCCTGTGTTTCTACGTTTCTGTGTTAGAAATATTCATTTATGAACTAAACAATCAAAGTAATGGAATACGGAGAAAATATAAAGTTAGCGCTTCAAGGATTGACTGACCATAAATTCAGGTCGTTCCTAACGATGTTGGGAATTATTTTCGGTGTAGCATCGGTTATCGCCATGCTGTCGATAGGAGAGGGGGCTAAACGCGAAGCGATCGCCAAATATCAGGATTTGGGAGTAAATAATATCATTGTAAGGGAAAAAAAACTTTCGGATGAAGAATTGGAAGAAGTACGAGCGAAATTCTCCCAAGGTTTATCCATACAAGATGCGAATGTTATCAAAGAAATCGTTCCGGGAATAAAAAATGTAGCTCCTCAGGCAGAAATCAATACAGATGTCAAATACACGGATAAATCGGCTAAATCTACGATTATCGGTGTTACTCCCGAATTTTCCCAAATGATGAACTACAGGTTGAAAAAAGGTGATTTTGTAACCAACAATCATTACAATCAACGTTTGAAAGTATGCGTATTGGGAGCTGGAGTTGCGACAACGCTTTTCAAGGAAGAAGATCCGGTAGGAAAACAAGTGAAAATAGAAGACCAATGGCTCGAAGTGATTGGAGTTCTTGATTCGAAAACATTGTTTACCGAAACAGTAGGAGAATTAGCAGCGCGAGATCTGAATACGGACGTTTATGTTCCGTTATCCATTTTCCTGAACCGTTTTTCACGGGAAAATATTTTGACGAGTGAAGTCCAACAAATTACGGTACAAGTCGATAATTCCGACCATTTGTTAGAAGCCTCAAAATTGATTAATGAAATTCTAAAACGGCATCATTTCAACAATGAAGACTATAACATCGTGATTCCTTTCGAATTGCTAAAACAGGAAGAAAAAGAACGCCAAATTTATAATTTTCTATTAGGAGCTATTGCCGCTATTTCTCTGATTGTAGGAGGAATAGGGATTATGAATATCATGTTGGCGACAGTGATGGAACGAACACGGGAAATCGGAATCCGGAGAGCCATTGGAGCACGTAAAGCCGACATCATGAGCCAGTTTGTGACTGAAGCAGTTGTGATTAGTATCACAGGTGGAATTATCGGTGTATTACTTGGTATTACGCTTTCTCTCACAGTTTCGCTGTTTACAGACGTAAGTACCTATATTCGACTGTATTCCATTGTGATAGCTTTTGCCTTTTCTGTTATTGTCGGAATCAGTTTTGGTTATCTTCCTGCAAAAAACGCGGCAAACTTGAAACCTGTTGATTCTATAAGGTATGAATAATTTTTAATAAACGTCATGTTATCATCATGTTGATAGAAATAAAAAATCTCACAAAAAAATACATCATGGGAGAAGAAGAACTCCTTGTATTAAAAGATATAAACTTACAAATAAAAAAAAACGAATACGTTGCTATTATGGGGCCGTCTGGTTCCGGGAAATCGACTTTGATGAATATTCTCGGATGCTTGGATACTCCTTCTACCGGACATTATTTTTTTGATAAAGTTGATGTCAGTTCTTTAGACGATGATGCCCTTTCGCGTATGAGAAACAAAGAAATCGGATTTATTTTCCAAAATTTTAATCTTTTGCCACGATTGAACGCGCTTCAAAATGTAGAACTTCCATTGGTTTATTCCGGTGTGCCTACTCATGAACGCAAAGAACGAGCGTTGAAATCGTTAGAAAGGGTAGGATTGTCAGACCGTATCAGTCACAAACCAAGCGAATTGAGTGGAGGGCAACGCCAACGTGTGGCAATCGCCCGTGCTTTGGTAACGAATCCCGGTATTTTGTTGGCCGATGAACCAACCGGCGCGCTCGATTCAAAAACCGGCGAAGATATCATGCGTTTGTTTCACGATTTGCATCAGGATGGAAACACAATCATACTGATTACGCACGAACAGGAAATTGCCGATTATGCTAATCGCAATATTTACCTGAAAGATGGTATGATTCATACTGATAAATTGAATGAAAATAAAAAAAATTGTTGAATGTTTAACTTTTAAAACCGTTTAGGTTTTAGATTAAACAAATAAATTTACCATGAAAAAAATATTTATAACTACTTGTATCGTTACATTTTATTGCCTCTCCGCATCTGCGCAAGATATATACAACCTGACAATTGACGAAAGTATCAAAATCGCCAAAGAAAAAAGTTACAGTATCTTGCGATTGCAACAAGACTTGAAAATCGCGGAATATAATTTGAAATCAACAACAAGTAGATTAAAAACGCACATTGATTTGAATCTCGGACTTCCGGAGTATTCCCAAGCCATCACAAGCGTACCTGATACCGCGGGGATTCTTCATTTCAACCAAAATAAAATTTTAAGTTACGATGGAAGCCTGGTTATCAATCAGCCACTTCCTACCGACGGACGTATTTTTATTCAAAATACGCTCTCTGACGAAAGCAATTTGGGTTTGCCTAATGGAGATCTCCGTTCTACAAGATTAGGCAGTTATATCGGATTTGAACAGCCATTAACGGCTTTATATGGATACAACAACATTAAATCAACATTGAAAAGGGCGCAATTGGCTTATGAACAATCGAGCAAAGCCTTGAAAAGAGAAGAATTGAATTTGGTTTATGCTGTAAGTAGTTCATATTACAACTTACTTTCATTGCAAAAAAGTGTGGAAATAGCTCAATTAGACTTGGAACGACAAACTGATGCCTATGATATTTCGAAAAATAAATATGCTGCCGGATTGATTCGCGAAGTTGATGCTTTGCAAATGGAAGTTGATTTGGCCGAAGCCCAAAACAATTACGACATTGCCTTGTTGAATCAGGTTTCAGCAAAAAATTCATTCAAAGAATTATTGGGAATAAACCTGAATGACAGCATTTCATTAAGCAGTGAATTAGGGTATAAAATTGTAGTGGTTGATGTGGAAAAAGCTGTTAATCTCGCTTTAAAAAACCGGTTGGAAATACGTGAACAAGAAATTCAAATAGAATTGCAAAAACTGAATATCAAGCAACAAAAAACTTCAGGAATGATCAAAACCAATATTGCGGCTTCTTTCGGGAAAAATGGATTTATGCAGGGCTACAACCTTGGATTTTCGAATGCGTTGAACGACGCTTACAATAGCTTTCTCAACACAAACAGTTATTCCGTCGGTTTTCGTGTTTCTATTCCCATATTGGATTGGGGAGAAAACCGCGCGTTAGTGCGTTCTGCCGAGGCTCGTTTGAAACAAAATACTCTCCGAAAAGAAGAAACAGAACGGGAAATCGAAACAGAAGTTCGAAATTTGGTGGCCAACGTCAATAGCAGTTTGAAACGTTTGCAGTTATTGGAAAAAAATGTATCCGTAGCTGAAAAAAGTTTTGCGATTACACGCCAACGATTTTCTGATGGAGATATCGACAGTCAATCGTTAGCTTTGGAACGCAACCGTTTAAACACCGCTTATACTTCACATTTGCGATCTTATATCAACTATCAATTAACTTTGGCAGATTTGATGCGTAAGACTTTTTACGATTTCCTGAATGAATAAAGTTCGAATATTAGAAAATCCCGGCTCAAGGCCGGGATAACAGGTTTTTTGATTACACCAATTTCTCCAATTTACTCACATTTTTTTGGATAATCTCATCGCTTAATTCATAATTAGTCAAATCTTCCGATAAATAAGCGTCGTAAGCCGCCATATCAATTAAACCATGTCCGGATAAATTAAACAAAATGTTTTTTTGTTTGCCTTCTTCTTTGGCTTTAAGGGCTTCATTGATAGTAGCCGCGATAGCGTGGCACGATTCGGGAGCAGGAATGATACCTTCGGCGCGGGAAAACAAAATACCGGCTTTGAACGAATCTAATTGCTTGATATCGACCGCCTCTATTAAATTATCTTTCTTTAACTGGCTAACAATCGTTCCGGCTCCGTGATAACGCAAACCTCCGGCATGAATGTGCGCGGGAGAAAAATCGTGTCCCAAAGTAAACATCGGTAGGAGAGGGGTGTAACCGGCTTCATCTCCAAAATCATATTCAAATATGCCGCGGGTCAATTTAGGACAAGACGCGGGTTCGGCCGCAATAAAACGGGTATTTTTTTCTCCTGATAATTTATGACGAAGAAATGGAAACGAAATTCCCGCGAAGTTTGAACCTCCACCAAAACAGGCCACCACAACATCGGGATATTCTCCTGCCATCGCCATTTGCTTTTCTGCCTCCAAACCAATAATTGTTTGATGTAGAGCCACATGATTAAGTACGCTTCCCAATGTATATTTACAATTCGGAGTTTGCATAGCCAATTCAATGGCTTCTGAAATGGCAGTCCCCAAACTTCCCTGATAATTCGGATGTTCCGTAAGGATTTTACGCCCCGCTTTCGTAGACATGGAAGGAGAAGCAATTACCTGCGCGCCAAACGTTTGCATAATCGAACGACGGTAAGGTTTTTGTTCATAGCTGATTTTTACCATATACACTGCCAATTCCAAACCAAAAGCTTTAGCAGCGTATGATAAGGCGGCTCCCCATTGTCCGGCGCCGGTTTCGGTAGTGATATTTGTAATTCCCTCTTTTTTGCAGTAGTAAGCTTGTGCCAATGCAGAGTTTAACTTATGCGAACCAATCGGGCTAACACTTTCATTTTTGAAATAAATATGAGCCGGAGTATCCAATGCCTTTTCAAGGCCATAAGCTCTCACAAGAGGCGTTGAACGATAATTCTTGTATAATTCCCTCACTTCTTCCGGAATTTCTATAAACCTGTCGGTTTCGTTCATTTCCTGATTTGCCAATTCTTTAGCGAAAATCGGGTATAAATCTTCAGCTTTCATTGGCTGTTTAGTTGCCGGATTCAAAATCGGTAACGGTTTATTTTTCATATCCGCCACCAAATTATACCATGTTGTAGGAATCTCGTTTTCAGGTAAAATAAATCTTTTAGTTTTTGTGTTCATAATGATTCTATTTTTTAATGATTAATTTTTCAATCAAATTTTATAATAAAAAAACCGCAGGAGTGGATTCCTACGGTTTATATTTTTTATTGAATTAAAAACATACGCAATGGAGCATCCACCTCTTTAAGATCGATACAGCCACCACCAATTTTTAGAAACAACGATATTTTTCATCTCTTTTTTATAACTTTTTGTTACAAATATGGCACAAAGAAAAACAATTATTTTTAAATATCAAAAAAAATCGTACAAATTTTATTATTCAATGTTAGTTAGTTTATATCGCGGTCATCCTGACTTTTATAAAAGATATAAGTCGCATGGAATAGCTATTCACAGAGTAGATTTTGATATTGAGTGATGGAATAATTTGTAAAATAAACTCCTTTTACTTTGTGTTTGATAAAAAAGTCGAGATGAATTCCTGAAAAATTTGCATATAATCGCAAACCTTTTTCTATTTTTGTGAAAAAATGTAACCTTATGAAGATAATTCCGGAAAGATTATACCGAAAAGTCCGTTATCGTAAAGGTCACGGCGTCCATTCACCCTTTGCTTATAACTTGATAACCAACATTGTAGAAGAAAAATTTCCATATTATATCTTTGAAGATATAGAACGTTGCAGAACAGAATTGATTGATTCGAAAGAAAAAGTCGAATTCTTGAGCCAACGGGGAAATATAAAGAAAAAAACTGTCGGAGAAATCACGACCAAGGAAACACAATCTTGCCAATACGGAGCGTTATTGTTCCGTCTTGTGAACTTTTTCCAGTGTAAAAACATTTTACAAATAGGAGCTTCTACCGGAGTCATGAGCCTCTATTTGGCATCTTCGGGAAAAGACATAAGGTGTTATGCATTGGAAGACAGGGAATGTTTAATCCCTGTCATTAAGAAAACGCAAAAAGGACTCAACATAAATAACATACAAATCGAACACGGTGAATACTTGTCAGCGATTGATAATATACTCGAAAAACAGGATAATTTCGATTTGATTTTTCTTAATACAATGCGTAATCCCGAATTATCAAAGAAAATCTTAGATAAGCATATTAATACTAAGATCTTGGTAATGGACGGCATACGAAAAAATAAAAAAACAAAATTCTTGTGGCAGATAATTACTGACAATCCGAATGCCAGGATAACCATCGATTTATATTATTTAGGTATAGCGCTTTTTGATGGGAAATTTTATAAAAAAGATTATAAAGCACATTTTGATAATGGAAAAAAGCAAAATATATACGAAAACAGGCGACAAAGGTTCAACTTCTTTAATTGGAGGAAAAAGAATCTTGAAAAACGATCCACGCCTTGACGCTTATGGAACCGTAGATGAACTAAATTCTTTTATCGGACTTTTGATAGAAGAAGTGACAACAGAAGATGATAAAAAAGTTTTGCGAAACATTCAATCGTTACTTTTTGTTGTAGGTTGTTGTTTAGCGACAGAGGCGGAGAAAAAATCGCCACTCAACCTACAAGAAACGGATATCGAAATGTTAGAAAACGAAATAGACAAAATGGATTCGGTTTTACCTAAATTATCCGGGTTTATATTGCCGGGCGGAAGTCGTTCCGCTGCTGTTTCGCATATTTGTCGCTCTGTTTGCCGTCGTGCCGAACGTTGTATTTATCATATCGAAAATATGGAAAATATTGATAATAAACTTCTTATTTTTATGAATCGTTTGTCGGATTATTTATTTATTTTGGCACGAAAATTGATATTTTTAGAAAAAAAAACAGAAAATATTTGGAAAGATACTTGTAAATAAAATATATTATTATACTTTTGCCGAAAATTTAAAAGCATAAAAACACACCATAAAAAGACGTAATTATTATGTATTGGACATTAGAATTAGCCTCAAAATTAGAAGACGCCCCCTGGCCAGCAACTAAAGACGAATTAATAGATTATGCTTTACGTTCGGGAGCGCCATTAGAAGTGATTGAAAATCTTCAGGAAATGGAAGATGAAGGAGAGATATACGAGTGCATAGAAGATATTTGGCCTGATTATCCAAGCAAAGAAGATTTTTTCTTCAACGAAGAAGAGTATTAATCATAAAAAGACATTAAATGCCTCAAAAAGAGGCTGAAATACAATACAATAGCTTACTTGAAAAAGTAGGCTATTGGTGTTTTTAAATTTCATGTATACAACTGAGATTTAATTATTAATATTTGGTTTGATTAATTATCAAATGCAACGATACATTTAAGCCAACTTTTCATTATTCAAGTGCCGTTCATTATCCCGCGATGTTTTCTTTTCCATATTCTTATGGAAAGCTTCCGTTAAATCGATTCCTGTTTGGTTGGCAAGACAAATTAATACCCATAAGACATCCGCCATTTCATCGGCCAAATTTTTGCTTAAGTCTTCTTTTTTAAAAGATTGGTCGCCATAAGTTCGCGCGATAATTCGTGCCAATTCTCCGACTTCTTCAGTTAAAATGGCGAGATTGGTCAATTCGCTGAAATAACGGACTCCGAAGGTTTTAATCCATTCATCAACAGATTGTTGTGCTTGTTGTATTGTTATATTGTTTTCCATGATGATTTATTATAAGATTCCGCGTCAAGCGCGGAATGACAAAGCGTTTAGGAAATTTTACAGAAATCATATTAAATAATCAAACAAATATTATTCTTTATTTTTCGAGTCAATAATGATTGTAACCGGGCCATCGTTGATTAATTCCACTTGCATATCGGCTCCGAATATTCCGGTTTCAATCGGTTTTTCGAGAGTTTCTTCCAACGTTTTACAAAATTGTTCATACATCGGAATGGCAAATTCAGGTTTCGAAGCCTTGATATAAGAAGGCCGGTTCCCTTTTTTGGTTGAGGCATGTAAAGTAAATTGGCTCACACAAAGTATTTCTCCTTCAATTTCTTTGACGGAAAGGTTCATTACTCCGTTTTCATCGTTAAAGATACGTAAATTTACTACTTTTTTGCAAAGGAATTCTATATCTTCTATCGTGTCAGCGTCTTCAATTCCGACCAAAATAAGTAATCCTTTATTTATTTCCGATTTGATTTTTCCTTCGATGCGGACGGATGCTTTAGAAACCCGTTGAATGACTGTTTTCATGGTTCTATATTTTATAAATTTAATCCTTTCAGCAGTTCTTCAGTTTTCTTTTCCCCGATAATCTCAACAATCTTTTCTTTGGGAGCGACTTTAATCTGCTTTACGCTCTTGAATTTTTCAAGCAGTTTGAGCTTTGTTTTTTCTCCAATACCTTTTATGGAATCTAATTCGGATGTAATTTGCTGTTTACTACGCTTTTGCCTATGAAATGTAATTCCAAATCGATGGGCTTCGTCACGTAAATGCTGGATGAGTTTTAGGCTTTCTGAATTTTTATCTAAATAAAGAGGAATCGGGTCATTAGGAAAAAAAATTTCTTCCAATCGTTCGGCAATTCCGACAAGTGGAATTTTTCCATATAAATTCAAATCGGTTAAGGCCATTACAGCGGATGTTATTTGCCCTTTTCCGCCGTCAACGATGATGAGTTGAGGCAATGATACCTTTTCGTCGGTTAATCGCTTGTAACGTCTGTAAACGCATTCATACATCGACTGAAAGTCGTTCGGTCCTTCTACGGTTTTAACGTTGAAATGACGGTAGTCTTTTTTGCTCGGTTTTCCGTTTTTAAATACTACGCAAGCCGATACCGGATTAGTTCCTTGTATATTGGAATTATCGAAACATTCTATATGTACCGGTAAATCAGGAAGATGCAAGTCGTTTTTCAAGGTTGTGATAGCCCTTGTTTTCCGTTGCTCGCTGTTTAATTGCTCTGATTGTTTGATTTTATCATGTTTATATTGTTTTACATTCTTTTCGGATAAAGACAATAGATGTTTTTTATCTCCTCTCTGAGGAACGATAATTGTTACTCCGTTTAAAGTTATATCAGGCTGAAACGGAACAATTATTTCTTTCGCATTGCTCTGAAAACGGCTTCTGAGTTCGATAATTCCCATTGCCATCAATTCCTCTTTCGGTTCATTGAGTATACGTTTGTATTCGATAGTATAACTTCGAATGACCAATCCATTTTTTAAGTTAAGGTAGTTGATATAGATAGATTGTTTGTTTTCTTCGTAAGAAAAGACATCAATATCATCCATCGTTACGTTAGAAACAACCGATTTTGCTTTATAATTTTCTAATAAAAGATATTTTTCTTTTATTTTTTGGGCTTCTTCGAATTTCAATTCCGAAGAAAGTTGTTGCATTTCTTCGTATAATTTTTTGGTAAGTTGCGTTATGTTTCCTTTCAGGATTTGAATTATTTCCGCGATATTTTTATCATAATCTTCTTTAGTTTGAAGAGATTCGCATGGACCTAAGCAATTTTTCAGGTGATATTCTAAGCAAACTTTATATTTTTTCTGATTGATTTTTTCGGGAGTAAGAATCAGATTACATGTCCGGATAGGGTAGAGGCTCTTGATTAGATTCAATAAAATTCGAATCATATTAACAGACGAATAAGGCCCGAAGTACATCGACCGGTCTTTGATAAATGTTCTTGTGCTAAAAACACGCGGAAATGGTTCGTTTTTAACCACAATCCAAGGATAAGTTTTGTCGTCTTTCAACATCACATTGTATCGAGGACGATGCTCTTTTATCATGTTATTTTCCAACAAAAAAGCGTCTTGTTCGCTTTCGACGATGATGTATTCTATTCGTTTTATTTTTGTTACAAGTACTCGTGTTTTAGCGTTGTCGTGTGTTTTGTTGAAATAGGAAGAAACTCTTTTTTTCAGGTTTTTGGCTTTTCCTACATAAATAATTGTTCCGTTTTCATCGAAATAGAGATAGCAACCGGGCGATTCAGGAAGTGCTTTTATCACATTTCCCAAATTGATATTTATTTTTAATTCTTCAAATTCTTCCATTTTAAAGAGATTTGAATCCTGTGGATTCTTTATTTTGTATCGAAATTATATAGGATATTTTATCAAAGAATGTATTTCTATTCCTTCTTCGAATAATTCTCTGGCTTTTAATTCTTCTAATTCGATAATAAAGTTCACATAAATCTTTTTTATGTTGAAATGTTTCATTAAGCGGCAAGCGGCAAGCATAGTTCCTCCGGTTGCTAATAAATCGTCGTGTAGAACAACGATATCGTTTTCGCTTAAAGCATCTTTATGTATTTGAATAGAATCAAAACCGTATTCTTTTTCGTATTTTTCTTCGTAAACATCGGCGGGAAGTTTTCCCGGTTTGCGAATAGGAATGAATCCTGCATTCAAACGAGTGGCTAAAATAGGCCCCATAATAAAACCACGAGATTCAATCCCTACTACTTTTGTAATTCCTTTTTCTTTGTATTCTTCGTAGAATACGTCAGAAAGTTGAGATAAAAGTGTAGCGTCTTTGAATAGGGTAGTTACATCTTTGAATTGAATTCCTTTTTTAGGAAAATCAGGTACATTTCGAATGCTTTTTTTGAAATTTTCTGTATTCATTTTTATATTTTAGTTGATAAATTTCGTCTCGACTTTTTATTACACATGGAGTAGAAGGAGTTTGTTTCATGGAGTGTCCTTTCACGATATATCAGACTTGATTCTGTGAATAATTATCCTGTATAACTCAGTGTTTAAAATTTACATTATTTTATGTTTTTTGATAAAAATCAAGATGATTTTGTCGAATTAGTTAATAATCAGTTGCTTATAATATTTTTTTTATTTGTTCCACGTGGAACAGTGTTGCTTGTGTTGTATGTTTTTATCTTTAAGTGCTCGAAATGGATTAGTTTAATTTATTTCCGCAGAATACGCTGTCTTTTATGTCTAAATATTATAGTATCTGAGCAAATTAGCGCAATCAACGGGGAATAATTCTTTAATTTATTTTCTTCTTATGTTTAATTTGAGAAATCCATGGCTAAGTAAAAATACAATAATATATGGTAGCTTGAATTATTAATTTTTCTTTGCAATCATAATCAAGTCAATTGTTGTATTCCCATTTAACTCAAGATAGTCTTGATGGATGTTATACTCTATGGAAAATCCATTATTACTTAAAGCTCTTTCTAAGTCTGTTTGCTTATAATAATTAAAATAAACTTTAGAGTCACCAGAAAAACTTGTTGATTCAAATCCTGCTTTGGATTCATCTCCTTCCATTGTGCTAATGTAAAGTAGTCCTTTGGACTCTAACATTTTTGAACAATCAGAAATAAGTCGAGATGTATCTTCTTTTGAAAGAAAAGGCAAGCAAAATGAACACATTATTGAATCAAATTGAACATTCAAAGTTGTTATTTCTCTTACATCCATTACTCTGAAATCAACTCTACTTACCATTCTTTTCGCAATATCAATCATTCGAGGGGCTAAGTCAATCGCAACAATCTCGGAATCTTGAAATTTTTGTCTCAAATATCCAGTAATATTTCCAGGTCCACATGCAAGTTCTAAAATCTTTGGCTTTTTGTTTTGTATCAAGTCACAGAATTTGTCAAAATGTATCTGATATGAATCAATATTCATAAATTTTTCTCTTTTGTTCCACGTGGAACAAAAAATATTATCTTCCTAATAATACTAATAACGCGTTAATGTCGCTCGGAGAAATTCCAGGGATTCTGCTTGCTTGCGCAATCGTTTCCGGAGCGATTCTTGTTAGTTTTTGTTTTGCTTCTGTTGATAGTGATTGTATAGAATTATAATCGAACTTGTCTTTGATTTTGATATTCTCCAAGCGTTTGATTTTGTCGGCAATCATCTTTTCACGTTCGATATATCCTTCGTATTTCATTATAATTTCTGCCGCTTCAATGATTTCATCTTTCCTCTCAGGAATGCTGTCTATTTCAATTTGCAATGCGGGAATCATTTCCGCGATGCTTCTCAAATTTAATTGAGGCCGCAATACTAATTCAATTAATTTTACTCCCCGGCGAAGTTGAGTTGTGCCGTGTCCTTCTAATTTATCATTGATATATCCCGCTTTTACGGAATAATTTTTTGCAAAGTCTATCAATCGCGAAATTTCTTCTTTCTTTCTTTTTACTAAATCAAAACGGTTTTCTTTTGCCAATCCTAAATGATACGCCTTCCCGGTTAATCTCATGTCTGCGTCATCTTGGCGTAGCAAAATGCGATATTCCGCCCGTGATGTAAACATACGGTAAGGTTCATCGACTCCTTTTGTAACTAAGTCGTCAATCAAAACCCCGATATATGCTTCATCACGTCTTAATGTAAACGCGTCTCCTCCATAAACATTGATGTGAGCGTTTATTCCGGCTATTAATCCTTGCGCTCCCGCTTCTTCATATCCGGTTGTTCCGTTGATTTGACCTGCGAAGAAAAGGTTCTTTATCAACTTTGTTTCTAATGAATGTTTTAGTTGTGTAGGATCGAAAAAGTCGTATTCAATGGCGTAACCTGGGCGATAAATTTGAATATTTTTAAATGCCGGAATTTTTTGTAAAGCTTCTAATTGAATGTGGAGTGGGAGAGAGGATGAAAATCCGTTCAAATAATATTCTTGAGTATTTTCGCCTTCCGGTTCTAAAAATAATTGGTGTTGTGTTTTATCTGCAAATGTGACGATTTTTGTTTCTATACTTGGGCAATAACGAGGCCCGATGCTTTTAATTTGTCCGTTGTAAAGTGGAGAGTCTTCTAAGCCATTGCGTAAAACATCGTGACAAGCTTCATTTGTATAAAGTGTCCAACAACTTAATTGTTTTAATTGGCGTGGTTGGAAATCCAGATAAGAAAATTTATGAAAATCATTTTCGCCTTTTTGTTCTTCAGTTAGTGAAAAGTCAACGCTTCGTCCATCAATTCTTACAGGAGTTCCGGTTTTCATCCGGTCGGAATTAAAACCTAATTCCACCAATTGTTCGGTTAATCCGTAAGATGCGGGTTCTGAAATACGACCTCCATGTAATTGAGTTTTTCCGATGTGTAACAATCCATTGAGAAATGTTCCGACTGTCAATACCACCGATTTGGCTTTGAACTCAACTCCAAGCGTTGTTTTTACGCCACAAACAACTCCATTTTCAACAATAATGTTTTTTACAGTATCTTGCCAAACCCATAAACCTGACGTATTATCAATCGTTTCTCTCCATATTTCTATAAATTTTGTCCGGTCGCTTTGTGCCCGTGGACTCCACATCGCGGGACCTTTCGACCGATTCAACATCCGGAATTGAATCGCAGTTTTGTCGGTAACAATTCCCATTTGTCCGCCAAGCGCGTCGATTTCCCTAACAATTTGCCCTTTTGCAATTCCTCCAACAGCAGGATTACAACTCATTTGGGCTATTTTGTTCATGTCCATTGTTATCAACAGGGTTTTAGAACCCATATTCGCGGAGGCTGTAGCAGCTTCGCATCCGGCATGACCTGCACCGACAACAATCACATCATAATTAAATTTCATTTATGTTTTCCTTTCATCTGTTTTCAAACTACAAAATTACAATTTTTATTTTTAAATTGAAGTCATATTGATTTTTCACGAAAGGTATAAATAAAACAATAAGAAATGAAAGGGAGTTATAGGAAGTTAAACGGAGTTATAGGAAGTTAGACGGAGTTGAAGGGTGTAAAAAATCTACTATTAAGCACACGGATTATACAGATGCTCACGGATTATAGATTTAAAACGCTGATTTTCATTATAAATTATTTTTTACAAATCTGTGTAAATCCGTGTAATCTGCGTTCTAATTATGTAATCGATTCATTATCTTACAGATAAGGCTTCTTTTTCTTTTTCTCTCATCAATTTTTCTTCTTTGGGTGATTTGTCTTTGAACCCGCAAAGATGAAGTATTCCGTGAATGATTACGCGATATAATTCTTCTTCATAGCTTGTTCCAAATTTTTCAGCGTTTGATTTGACAGTATCAAGGGAAATAAACAAATCTCCTGAAATTGTATTGTTTTCCGAATAATCAAATGTGATAATATCGGTGTAGTAATCATGATTGAGGTATTGCTTATTTATTTCTAATATCTTTTCATCAGAACAAAAAATATACGCGATATCTCCGGCTTTTCTATTGTAGGAACTGGCTACGGATTTAATCCAGTTTGATGTATCTCTTCGTTTTATTTTGGGAAAAGGAATGTCTTCTGATTGATAAATAATTGCCATATTATTTTTTCTCTTTCCTTATGTAATTGATAAACGCGTAGTTATATGGATTTTTTTCGTCAGACAAGTGTTTTTCAGAACTAATTTCCTCCCATTCGGAATAATCAATTTCTGGGAAAAAAGTATCTGCGTCAGGGAAATCAGCATCGACTTTAGTCAGATATAATTTATCGGCCAAAGGGAGCGTTTGATTGTATATCCCACTTCCTCCGATAATAAATATTTCAGATTTATCTTTCTGATTATCAATCACTTTTTCGATTGAAGGAAATACAAGGCAATTTTCGAAACGCAGATTTTTATTCCGAGTCAACACAATATTCGTCCGGTTGGGTAAAGCCCCTTTCGGCAAAGATTCGAACGTTTTTCTTCCCATTATTATCGTGTGTCCGGAAGTTAATTCTTTAAAATGTTTCAAATCGGCAGGAAGTCGCCATAGTAAATCATTATTACGTCCTATTTCGTTATTTTTCGCGATAGCAACGATGATTGATATTGTCATAATCGGGTTGATAAATGAAGAAACAAAGTTAGTAAATTATATCAATTTCAAGTCAAAATTCCAAGAAGGGAATAATTTTTTTAACGTTTTAATTTAATTTTAGTTATAATTGAAGAAATTTTTCTTTAATTGATATTCTGTTTGAAAGGAATGTATTACCTTTGTGGGGTTTTTCTGAAAGAAGAGAATTAGAAACAACATAAATCAATTAAATTTCATTTGTACTATGGCAAATTTAGATTTAAGCAAGTATGGAATTAACGGCAACATTGAAGTCGTTCACAATCCATCTTACGAAGAACTTTTCCAAGCGGAAATGGATCCGAAAAACGAAGGATTCGAAAAAGGTACATTAACCAATACCGGTGCAGTATCGGTTGATACGGGAAAATTTACAGGACGCTCTCCTAAAGATCGTTACATCGTAAAAGATTCAGTTTCTGAAAATACTATTTGGTGGGATGGAACAATTAACCAACCTGTTGGAAAAGATGTTTGGGATCATTGCAAAGCATTGACTTTGAAACAACTCAATACTGCAAAAAAATTATATGTAGTTGATACTTATTGTGGAACTAACGAAGATACTCGCATGAAAGTTCGTTTCATCGTTGAGGTTGCTTGGCAAGCTCACTTTGTAACAAACATGTTCATCCGTCCTTCTCACTTCGAATTGGCTAACTTTGGGGAACCTGATTTCGTAGTATTCAACGGTTCTAAAACTACTAATCCTCAATGGAAAGAACAAGGTTTGAACTCTGAAGTATACGTAATGTTCAACTTGACAGAAAAAGTTCAAATCATCGGTGGCACTTGGTATGGTGGCGAAATGAAAAAAGGTATGTTCGCTATGCAAAACTACTACTTGCCATTACGTGGAATCGCTTCTATGCACTGTTCTGCTAATGTAGGAAAAGATGGTGATGTAGCTGTATTCTTCGGATTGTCAGGAACAGGAAAAACAACTCTTTCCGCAGACCCAAAACGTTATTTGATAGGCGACGACGAACACGGATGGGATCACAATGGTGTATTCAACTATGAAGGTGGTTGCTATGCAAAAGTTATTGATTTGAGCAAAGAAAACGAGCCTGATATTTGGAGAGCTATTCGTCGTGACGCTTTATTGGAAAACGTAACAGTGAAAGCCGACGGAACCCCTGATTATTCAAAAGAAGTTTCAAAAACAGAAAACACTCGTGTTTCTTATCCTATCACATTCATCAACAAAATCGTTCTTCCTTCAAGAGCAGGTCATGCAAGCAAGATTGTTTATCTTTCTGCCGATGCTTTCGGAGTATTGCCTCCGGTTTCTATCTTGGATGAAAAACAAGCACAATATCACTTCCTTTGCGGTTATACTTCAAAATTGGCCGGAACAGAACGTGGTATTACTGAGCCGGTTCCTTCTTTCTCTCCTGCTTTTGGTGAAGCTTTCTTGACTTTGCACCCAACAAAATACGCAAGTACTTTAGGCGCAAAAATGAAAGAACACAACGCTAAAGCATATTTGGTTAACACAGGATGGAACGGAACAGGAAAACGTATTTCTTTGAAAGATACACGTGCTATCATCGATGCTATCATCGACGGTTCTATCGAAAAAGCGGAAACAGTAAATATTCCTATTTTGAATTTGACTGCTCCAAAAACGTTACCTAATGTTTCTAATATTTTAGATCCTCGTTCTACTTATGCTAATGTAGCAGAGTGGGAAGAAAAAGCTAAATCTTTGGGAGCTAAATATATCAAAAACTTCGAACAATATTGTGATAACGAAGCTGGAAAAGCACTGATTCCTGCAGGTCCACAATTATAATTTCCTAAGTTTCTAAAGCAAGAAGGGCCGTTCGACATTTTTCGGGCGGCTTTTTTATTGAAAGTGATTTCCGTTTACTACCTAATAAAAAGTCGAGACGAATTTGTTGTTAAATATATTGGCAAACGAGTGAATCTCCTAACTTTACGCGGACAAAAAGTTAAGCCGCAGGATTAATAAAATGATTATCAGTTTCATAAATTTTCCAAAATTCATCCATCGTTTGAAAGTTCAAATAAGACTGCCTTCTGTTTTTATTATAATAGGTTTCAATATATTCAAAAATGTCCAGT
>JAVBKZ010000087.1:0-32730 GCA_031553755.1 Bacteroidales bacterium
ATGACGGTAGCAATCTCAGCATCACTCGTTTTGCGATTTATTGGTTCTTTATGTGACATAGATTTGAGGATATCATCAAAAAATACGTATATTGCAACGGTTTTTGTTACCATGGTCAATCTGTTTGTTAGTGAGTTTAGATATACTATGAACGGCTTGACCTTTATTTTAGTATTTAAAATTTAGAAATTTATAAATAGCAACTTGAGTTAAATATTTATGAATATATTGCCGTCAGGTTAATATCTTCCTCATTCAAGCAATCTGATAGGATTGGGATACTTTTCTAATTGTGCAGATGCAGTAAGAAAAGCAAAAGAATACTACACAAAAGTAGATGGATGCTATTATTGCTGTAATGTTTGTCACAAGAGATAATATGCGTTCAACGAGAGTATGGTTGCCAATTACGTCAGCAAGTAAGGGACAGGGTGATATCTTTCCTGGATAATTTTAGATTACTTTAAAACAAATGCTTATGAGTCCAATTGGTACTACTGCATAAACAGGACAAAAATGTCCTGAAAGTGGTATATGGAAAGTTATTGGTAATCCTACCACAACAGTCCAACTTTTGGATACCCTCTTTTTTATTCTGGTTATTTCTCAAGTTTATAAGAAAATACTAACTTTGCCCAAACTTATTTTTAATAAACCAAGAATGAAAAAAATAATTTCTTTTCTTATCCTTTTTTCATGTGTACAAATAGCTTTTACACAGCGTTCCTCATTTTATATTTCAGAAAATCGTTTGTTTTTTGAAGGAAAAACTATGTTCGAAGATAAAAATTATCCGGGATGTATAGATAAATTAAAAGAATACAAAAAAACAGTTTCCGACCTTGATTTACTGGAAGAAACAGAATATATGTTGCTCGTTTGTAATTACAAGCAAGGTAAATCCGTCACTCCGTCTGCTCTTAAAGAATATTTGGATAATTATCCGGCGAATGTTCATGTCGATGAAATGGCGTTTATGATTGGTTCTCTTCATTTCGAATATAAAGAATATTTGCTTGCTGTCCATTGGTTTAAGAGAGCTAATCTTGACAATTTATCTCTTGAAAATCAGGAAGATTATGCATATAGAATGGCGCTTTCTTACCTGAAAACCGGAAAAAATAAAGATGAAGCGCAAAGATTATTCGGACTTTTAAGTCAAAATAGTGGAAAATATCACTATGCGGCAATTTATTATTTGGCATGCGTTGATTATGATGATAAAAATTATAATTCGGCATTGAACGGATTCAATAAATTGACTGAAAAACAAGAATTTCAACCCGAAGTTTTTTATTGCATTACACAAATAAATTTTGCGCAGGGGCATTATTCTCAAACGATCAAAGAAGGAAACGAATTACTGGATAGATATCCAGATAACGAACGTAATACCGATTTGTGCAGAATTGTGGGAATTTCGTATTTCAGAGAAGATAATTATAAATCGGCAAGTCAATATTTGCTTAAATATGCGGAATCGACAAATAATCCCAATAGAAATGATTTATATACACTTGGATTCTCTTTATACAACATAAAAAATTACAACAAGGCGATTGAATATTTTGGAAAAGTGATTACCAAAAATGACGCGCTCGGACAGAACGCGAATTTTTTTCTCGGACAATCTTACCTTAAAATTGGGAATCAAAAAAATGCGTTGATGGCTTTCGAAGCTGCCGCTCATTCTAATTTTGATGCTCAAACAAAAGAAGCTGCAACTTATAATTATGCCATTTTGTTGCATCAAACATCAATTTCTCCTTTTGGAGAATCGGTAACAGTACTGGAAAATTTCCTTAACACGTATCCTAATTCAATTTATGCGGATAAAATAAATAACTGTTTAGTTGAAGTTTATCTGACGACAAAAAACTACGAAACTGCCTTAAAATCGATTCAAAAGATTAAAAATCCGGGAAATAAAATTTTGGAAGCCAAACAAAAAATATTTTATCATTTAGGAACCATCAATTTCACAAATTCACAATACGATGTGGCCATTGATTATTTTACAAAAGCAATCAATACAGGGAATTATGCTCCTGAAGAGAAATTGGCTGCCATTTATTGGAGAGGAGAATCTTATTACCGTAAAGGAGAATATGATTTGGCAATAACAGATTTTCAATCATTTAAAAATTTGGAAGCTCCTAAGGATAATAACCTTTTCGTTCTTTCTAATTATAATCTCGGATATAGCTTTTTCAGTAAAGAACAATACTCCCAAGCGTTGAATTATTTTTCTTCTTATATCGGAATGGAAAATAATAAAACAAAAACGACATTGGCCGATGCTTACGCCCGTTTAGGTGATTGTTATTTTCAAGCGAGAAATTTTATTGCTTCCGAAAATGCTTATGCACAATCGGCTGTGTTACAACCTTCGATGGCAGATTATACAACTTATCAAAAAGGTTTCGTTTTAGGCTTACAGAAAGATTATAAAGGAAAAATCGGACAAATGGATAATCTGATTAAAAATTTTCCTGATTCCCGATATGTTCCTGAAGCCTTATACGAAAAGGGTAGGGCGTATGTGATGCTTGAAAATTCTAAATCGGCAATCGAATCATTCAATGTTTTATGGGAAAAATATCCCGAAAGCAGTTTGGCAAGGAAAGCCGGTTTGCAAATCGGACTACTTTATTTCAATAACAATGAACCTCAAAAATCGGCTACAGCCTACAAAAAAGTGATTGGAAAATATCCCGGAAGCGAAGAGGCTAAAGTCGCGGTGCAAGATTTGAAATCGGTTTATGTAGACTTGAACGATGTAACTGGTTATGCGCAGTATATTAATTCTTTAGGTAATGTGGAAAAATTTGAAACGAGCGAACAGGATTCTTTGACTTATTTGGCCGCGGAACGTTTCTTTACCAAAGGAGATATTACCCAGGCGCAATCGGCTCTGAAAAAATATTTGCAAACATTTCCTAATGGAGCGTTCAATACGAAAGCTCATTACTATTTAGGAAACACATATCATAATAAAGGAGATTACGCGCTTGCGAAATCTGAATACAAACAAGTATTGGAAACCGGAGATAACTCTTTTACAGAAGAAACATTAATCCGTTTGGCCGAAATTCAATATAAAGAAAAAGATTACAACGGAGCTTTGCCAACTTATGAAAGGTTAAGCAATGTTGCCGAAAGTAAATCAGGAAAAGAAAACGGATTGATAGGAGTAATGAGATGCGCTTTACAATTGAATAAATATGCCGACGCGTTGAACGCTTCCAATAAACTATTGAAAGAAACCAATCTCAGTCCCGAATTATCGACAGAAGCCAAATATACTCAAGGGAAAGCGTATCTTGGATTAAAAGAACAGGCAAAAGCCATTCTCCCATTGAAAGAAATTTCGAAAGACACTCGCAGTACTTATGGAGCGGAGGCGAAATATCTATGCGCTCAATATTATTTCGACCAAAAACAATACGATAAAGCGGAGGCCGAAGTGTTGGATTATATCAAAACGGGAACTTCACATTCATATTGGTTGGCGAGAAGTTATATTTTATTGTCGGACGTATACATCGCTAAAAAAGACTATTTGCAAGCTCGTCAATATTTAGAAAGCTTGAAACAAAATTATAAAGAGAAAAATGATATTCAGGAAATTATCAACGAAAGATTGGAAAAAATAAATTAAGCAAACGCGCTACCTAAAAATTTCAAACAACTAAGAAAATGAAACAATATATTATAATATCTATAATAATCCTGTGTTGTGGTATTTCAATAACAGCACAAACAACGGCAAAAAAAGATACGATTTTACAACGGGTTATGACTTTGGAAAAAGAATATAATCCGAATATTGATAAAGCATTTAAAATCAATACTTTACCTGAAATAAAAGAACCGGTCACCACTAAAGCGAAAATAGAATTTTCGAATTACGAAGCTCCTTTGGATATCAAACCCGAAGCTTCAAAACTTCAACCGGAGCAATATTTTACGAATTTGGATATTTCGAAAAAGAAAGGTTACGCTACGCTGGGAATCAGTTCATTTGTCGATATCAATGGCGATTTGGGTTATCAAATATTGAATACAAATAAAGACGAATTGAGTATTTGGGGTTCACACCGGTCTTCATGGGGAAATGTGGAATCGACTCAAACTGGAGAAAAACTCAAATTGAAACTCAACGACAATACAGGCGCCTTTCGTTATCAACATAATTTCGAGAATTTACGGTTATTTACGGATGCGAAATACGTCTATTCCGGATTTAATTATTATGGCATACAACCGGAAACAACAAATATTTCTGTTCCCGAACAAGCTAATAATATTTTTGATGTAAATACAGGCATTTCTTCCGAAAGAGAAGGAGAACTTTCTTATTTATTGAAATTAGGATATACTTATTTCAATCAGAAAAATTCAATTTTAGAAAAAATAAAAGGTCCGGTAGAAAATACGTTCCGGGCTAATTTCGATGTTCATAAGTCATTTGATGATAATAAATTAGTAGGATTAGGTGGCTATTTCAGGGGAAATGCTTACACAACTCCTTCGAATAATAATTATACCTCTTATAAAAATTATTCAGACCTGAATTTTAATCCTTATTTTAAGATGTATGGCGATAATTGGGAAACCCGTTTGGGATTCAAAGCCGATTTGCTGTTTAATTATTCAAAAGATGTATTTTTTGCTCCAGATATTGAATTTTCATTTCAACCTTATGATAATATGCTTTTATACCTCACAACAAAAGGTATGGTTACAGACAATGGAAATAATAAAATATTTTACGAAAACCGTTATGTCAATCCGGAATCAAGAGTATTGGATTCTTATACTTGGTTAGATGGGACAATAGGCGTGAAAACTTCAATCGCGAAAGTTTTCAGTATGGATTTTTTTACAGGATATAAAATCACCGGCAATGAACATTTTTATTCAGGAAAAAAAGATGTTTTATATAATCGATATAATAATATTTACACTCCTGATTATTCCGATGCCAAAGCGTTTAAAGTAGGAACGAACCTTAGGTATTTATACCGCGATAATTTCAGCACCGAATTGAAAGCATGTTATTATTCGTGGAATGTCGACGATATACAAAAAGCATGGAATAAACCACAGTTCGAATCAGATTTGACAGTCGGTTATTTATTTCCTCTTGTTCCCTTGCGTTTTGATTTGGCTTATCATTTGGAAACCGGAAGAAAAAATTTTGTAAACGAACAACTTTTTAAAATGAAAGATATGAATGATGTTTCTCTAATGGGAACTTATTCTTTCAATGATACATTTTCTGTTTATTCCCGTATTGATAATTTGTTCAACCAACAATACGACCTTTGGTATGGTTATCCGGCCGAAGGATTCCGGTTTATGGGAGGAGTGAGTGTTAAGTTTTAAGTAATAATCCTAAAACAACAATGAAACGAATAACGATAAAAATAGGAAGTAATGTCTTAACTCGTCCGGATGGAACATTAGATATAACACGTTTATCATCTTTAGTAGATCAGGTTGCCGTGTTGCATAAAAAAGGAATAGAAATAATCTTGGTTTCTTCGGGCGCTGTCGCTTCGGGAAGAAGCGAAATCAATGCCAAAGGAAAATTAGATAATGTTTCTGCCCGTCAGTTATATTCTGCTGTCGGACAAGCTAAACTCATTAATCGTTATTATGATTTTTTCCGAGAACATGGTATCAGTTGCGGACAGGTATTGACAACAAAAGAAAGCCTCGGAACCCGTCAACACTACCTGAACCAGAAGAATTGCATGTCGGTAATGTTAGAAAACGGAGTAATTCCGATTATGAACGAAAACGACACAATCTCAGTTACTGAGTTGATGTTTACCGACAACGATGAACTTTCGGGAATGGTGGCAGCCATGATGAACGTTGACGCTTTGATTATTCTCAGTAATATCGATGGCATTTACAATGGTTCGCCGTCTGATCCTAAATCACAAGTTATCAGGGAAATATATTCCAATAAAAACAATGACTTATCTGATTTTATCGAAACGACCAAATCTTCATTCGGAAGGGGAGGAATGTTGACAAAATATCATATAGCTCGAAAAGTTTCCGACGAAGGAATTGATGTGATCATCGCGAACGGAAAGAGAGAAAATATTTTATTCGATTTATTTTTTGAAAAAAATACTGTTTGTACACGTTTTATAGCGTCTTCCAAAGAAGTTTCGAATGTAAAAAAATGGATTGCCCATTCCGAAGGCTTTGCCAAAGGAGAAATTTACATCAACGAAGGAGCCAGGCAAGCGTTATTGGGAGAAAAAGCAACTTCGTTGTTAGCCGTTGGAATTAGTGATGTCAAAGGCGATTTTGAAAAAGACGATATTGTAAAGATTTTCGATGAAAATAAGCAAAGCATTGGTGTCGGACGCGTTGGATGCAGTAGCGAAAAACTTAGGTCGATAATTGGTAAACAAGGTGGAAAACCGGTTATTCATTACGATTATTTATATTTGGAATGAGTTGACGAGTAAACAAGTTGACAAGTTAACGAGTTTGAATATTCCTAATTTTCAACTCTCTATTCTCAACTTTCCACTTTTCACTCTCCTCTTTTTTATTAAAAAGTATCCAATTTAGTCTGATACGTAGATAAAATCATAAGTTTTGTTGATTTTTATAACAAGATGTTTAATTCTTTTTAACTTTGCAAACAGAAGATTCGAACATTTATTTAATATTCATGAAAAAAACGTTAATAGTGTTATACACTATCTTTTCAGCCCTATTTATTTCTTGTAATCAAAATGAAGGTTTAGGTGGCTCTTCTTCGTTAGAAGGGTTTGTTTATAATGTCGTTCATAAAGATGACGATTATTCCATAGTGTCGGATACGTTTCCCGCTGCCGGAGAAAAAGTGTATATCGTTTATAGTGATGATGTTGAAGATCCGGTTGCCGATAAAGACGTAGATACAAATAAAAATGGAATGTTCCGCTTTGAATATCTTCGAAAAGGAAATTACACCATTTATGCTTTGTCTTCTTATCCGGATGAATTAGGTAAGAAAAAGGAAGCGGTTTGGAAAACAGTTAAAGTAGGATCAGGAACCGCTCATTCAGATACTATTTATATCCATTCAGGTCAGGCTTATGGATTATCCATGATTAAAGGAACGGTGATGGCTCAATATTATGATAAAACAACACCCAGAGGAACTTCTATTGCCGCGGTTGAAACGCGTGTATACATCAAAAGACAAGGAGAAACTACTTTTTTCAATGATGTTAGGGTAGGAAATGAAGGAACGTTTGTTTTTCAAAAAATACCTCCCGGAACATACGAAATATATACGACGACAGAAGAAATCAATGTGAAAAATCGACTGATTCCAACTCCTGTCCAAGTAATAGAAGTGAAAGAGGCGCATCATATGTATGTATTGCCTGAAATATTCGAAATCAAAATAAATATTTAACTCTTATAATTCCCTGAAATACAATGAAAAACTCTTTTGTCCGCATTGGATGGCTCTTTACATTCAGTGTTTTAATCACTAATATTCTTGCTCAAAATAAACTTCCCGCGCAACAACCCGAAAAGCAATTACCTCCATCTACCATTGAAGAAAAACGGGAAAGAAGAAAAAATCTCGTAGTCAAGGAATGGAATACCGAAGCTAAGGGGAAAAAAAGATGGATGGATCACATGAATGTCTATGACGAAGACGGACGTAAGATAGAGGAAGTTGAATATGCGGTTTACGGACAACGTGAACGTATTGTTTACGAATATGGAGACGACGGAAAATGTGTCCGGGAAATTGTTTACAGCGACAAAAATAAAGTTTATCGAGTCAGGAAATATGAATATAATCCTGATGGAACTAAAAAAATTCAATACAATTATTTACCTAACGGAAAATTGTATTCTACCAAAGTATTTGAATATTCTTTCAAATAGAATCACATGGCAAACGATAGAACGGAGATTTTAAGCATATTGGAAAAGATGCCTGCAATTACATTAGACGAAATGAGTTCAATTCGTTTGATGGATCGTGTAGATTCCAAATTTATGGCTCATGTATCCTGTTTACCTATTTTATTAAAAAAAATGTCGAACCTGTTTATGGTTCAGGTAAATAATGAAAAAGTTATAGCTCCGTATTTTACTCAGTATTTTGATACTCCCGGGTTGGATTTTTTCGTCATGCATCAAAATGGAAAATTAAAACGGCAAAAAATAAGAATCCGTTCTTATGTCGACTCTAATTTATCTTTTCTTGAAATAAAAAACAAGAATAACAAGGGTAGGACTTCTAAAAACAGGATTCCCTTTAAAATGCAAACGACTTCGAATTTCGATGAGTTTGCTGATGAAAAGATTTTTTTGCAAGAACATGCTTTGTTTGATCCGAATACTTTAATCCCTTCATTAGAAAATCAATTCGAACGGATAACTTTCGTAAATAATCGAAAAACCGAACGCATTACCATTGATTTGTCGTTGTTGTTTAAAAATTATAAAACCGGAATTTTTGAATCTTTAGAAAACTATATTATATTGGAACTGAAACAAGATGGATTGCAATATTCCGATTTTAAAGAAATTTTGACTGAAATGAGAATCAAACAGGCATCTTTCAGCAAATATTGCATTGGTATGGTGATGACGGATCCTGAAGTAAAGTATAACCGGTTTAAGAAAAAAATTCAAATTCTGCCTAAAATAAACGCTTATTAGTAAAATTATATATTAAAAAATTTTCAAATGATACAGACAGACTCTTATGATCCAAGCATTGCTCAGGAATTTGCTCAAATACCAGGAACTTCATTTATGGGTATTCCATTGTTCGAAGCGACAAGTTTTTGGGCTCTTGTATTAAGATTTACTTTTAATTTATTGGTTTGTTGGATAATTATCCAATTTTTTTACTTCAAAAAAAGTCACCGGAAAGATTATTATTTCACATTTATGCTTTTTAGCGTAACTGTATTTCTGTTGATATTTTTGTTAGACAATGTATCTATGCAAATCGGATTCGCATTGGGATTATTCGCCATATTTGGTATGATCAGGTATCGAACGGAAACCGTACAGATACGTGAGATGACTTATTTGTTTGTCGTAATTGGAATTTCTGTGATCAACGGATTGGCTATGTCTGTGAGTTATGCCGAATTATGCCTGACTAATTTTTTGTTTATCGCTGTCATTTGGGTATTGGAAAGCAATCGTGTATTGAAACATACGTCTTGTAAAATCATTCTTTACGAAAGAATACAATTAGTTAAACCTGAATGCGAGAAAGACCTCATTGCGGATTTGAAATTACGTACCGGTTTGGATATTACTAAAGTAGAAGTTGGCCATATTGATTTTCTCCGGGATGTCGCGTATGTCAAAGTATATTATAATTCGGGAACAAATGAAATTAACACGATAGATTCAATTACAAGATTCTCTTAAAGGTTGTTTTTTGTATTCTTAAGTAACGAATTCATCTCGATTTTTTTTATCGAGCACGGAGTAAAAGGAGTTTTATATCCACAATTACTTGATATTAAAATTTACTCTGTGAATATTGACTCCGTGTAACCCTGTGTTTAATCTATTTGTATAAAAAATGAGAATATTACATAAATACGTATTATCTTGTTTATTGACGCTAATTTTTTTATGTTTTCCTTTGCAATTTTGGGGACAACAGAGAGAAACGGACGTTGGTACTTCTTTATCGGTGGAAATTTCTAAAAGTTTAAACCGTTTTTTTGATTTAAGTTTGGAGGAAGAATTACGTTTAGTTAGTAATAATTCAGGTTTTGACCGTTTATCAAGTACAATTGGGGTTGATTATTCTATGCTTGACCGAAAATTAAAAGCAGGAATTTATTATAGTTACCTGTATTTATACAATAGTGACTTTTATTATGAAAACCGGCATCGTTATTATGCTTCCCTTTCGTATAAAGAGAGTGTAGGTTCTTTTACACTTTCATGGCGCGGACGATTTCAAACTACTTGTAGGGACGAAGATAGGGGAGAATATAAAATTAATCCTAAATACGTGTTGAGAAATAAATTAGATGTAGAATATACTATTTTCGGATCACCTTGGAAACCTTTTGTTTCGGCCGAAATTTTCAATACGTTAAATGATCCTTATCAAAATGAAATATATAAAATTCGTTTTCAAACAGGAACTTCGTGGAGGATTAACCGGAGTGATTATATGGAGTTTTTTCTACGAGCCGATGAATATTTTGTAGGTAAAGATCCGAGAGTATTTTCAGTAGGAGCAGCGTTTAAGAAGAAGTTCTAGGAATCTCCTTTTCTGAAATTGTTTAACGTTGAATGTTGAAAATCAAATAATTAAAAATTAAACAATAGACTAAATTTGATGGCACTCTTATTTTTTTACTTTCTCTAATAATAAAATAAAACCTCGTCTCTAAAGAAACGAGGTTTTATTTTATTCAGAAAAAACAACGATCAACCTTCTATTACCGCTTGTGCTGCTGCTAAACGAGCGATGGGTACACGGAACGGGGAACAGCTTACATAGTTTAATCCTACTTTATGACAGAATTTAACTGAAGATGGTTCACCTCCATGTTCACCACAAATACCACACTTCAAATCAGGTTGAACTTCACGGCCTCTTTCTGTTGCCATTTGAACCAATTGTCCAACGCCTTTTTGGTCTAATACTGCGAATGGGTCGTTTTTCAAAATACCTTTGTCAATATACATTGGCAAGAATTTGGCAACGTCATCGCGGCTATATCCGAATGTCATCTGGGTCAAGTCGTTAGTTCCGAAAGAGAAGAATTCCGCGGCGGTAGCGATTCTGTGAGCAGTTAATGCCGCGCGAGGAATTTCAATCATTGTACCTACTTTGTAATCGATTTTTTCTCCTCTTTCCTCGAAAACTTTTTGTGCTGTTTCATCGATGATTTTCTTTTGAGCAAGGAACTCATAAAGGATACCTGTTAACGGAACCATGATTTCCGGATATGTTACAGTTCCCTTTTTCTTCAAATCCATAGCGGCTTCGAGGATAGCGCGTGTTTGCATTTCTGTAATTTCCGGATATAAGTTTCCAAGACGGCAACCACGAAGTCCCAACATTGGATTCTGCTCCAATAGACCTTCAACGCGAGAGTGGATTTCTTCGAAAGTAATTCCCATTACTTTAGCCATTTCTTGTTGTCCTTTTTCATCGTGAGGAACAAACTCATGCAAAGGTGGATCTAATAAACGAACAGTCACAGGAAGACCATTCATTGCTTCGAAAATTCCTGTAAAATCAGCTTTTTGCAAAGGCAGCAATTTAGTCAATGCTTCACGGCGTCCGGCTTCATCTTTAGCCAAAATCATTTCGCGCATAGCGATAATCTTGTCTCCTTCGAAGAACATGTGTTCTGTACGGCACAATCCGATTCCTTGTGCTCCAAAACTACGTGCAACAGCAGCATCGTGAGGAGTATCAGCATTGGTACGTACTTTCAAAGTCGCATATTTATCAGTCAAGGCCATTAATTCGGCAAAGTCTCCGCTTAATTCGGCTTCCTGAGTTTCAATTTTTCCGACATACAATAAACCTGTTGAACCGTTCAAAGAAATCCAATCGCCTTCTTTGATTACCGTTCCGTTCACGTTCATCGTTTTTGCTTTATAGTCGATTTGTAATCCGTTAGCTGCAGAAACGCAACATTTTCCCATTCCACGAGCAACAACGGCAGCGTGAGAAGTCATACCTCCACGAGCAGTCAAAATACCTTCAGAAACAGTCATACCACGTAAATCTTCAGGAGAAGTTTCGATACGGCAAAGGATTACTTTCTCTCCACGATTTTTCCATTCTTCTGCATCATCTGCATGGAATACTGCTTTTCCTGTTGCAGCTCCCGGAGAAGCGGGAAGACCTTTGGTAATTGCTTTCGCAGCAGCCAAAGCTTCTTTTTTGAAAACCGGGTGAAGTAATTCGTCCAATTTTTCTGGTTCTTGACGTTTCAACGCTGTTTTTTCGTCAATGATACCTTGTTTTAACATATCCATAGCGATTTTCACCATCGCTGCTCCTGTACGTTTTCCGTTACGAGTTTGCAATAACCACAATTTACCATCTTGGATAGTAAACTCAAGGTCTTGCATATCTTTGAAATAATCTTCGAGTTTTTGTTGAGTTTCAATCAAATCTTTAGCGCAAACGGGCATAACTTCTTCCAAAGAAGGGAATTTAGCAGCGCGGTCTGTTTCGCTGATTCCTTGTTGGGCAGCCCAACGTTTAGAACCTTCAATCGTGATTTGTTGTGGTGTACGGATACCTGCAACAACATCTTCTCCTTGAGCATTTACCAAATACTCTCCGTTGAAAATATCTTCTCCGGTTGCAGCGTCACGAGTGAATGCCACACCTGTCGCAGAAGTTAATCCCATGTTTCCATAAACCATTGCTTGTACGTTTACAGCGGTTCCCCATTCTTCGGGAATACGGTACATTTGACGGTAAAGGATAGCGCGTTCGTTCATCCAACTGTCGAATACGGCGCAAACAGCTCCCCAAAGTTGTTCCCAAGGAGAAACCGGAAAGTCTTTTCCTGTGCGTTTTTTTACGGCAGCTTTGAATTTTGCCACTAAATTTTTCAAATCTTCAACTGTTAATTCAGTATCCAATTCAACTCCTTTCGCGTGTTTCATTTCTTCCATGATTTCTTCGAAAGGATCTATTTCTAATTTTGATTCGGGTTTCATTCCCAAAACAACATCGCCATACATTTGTACGAAACGACGGTAAGAGTCCCATGCAAAACGTTCGTTTCCTGATTTTTTTGCAATTCCTTCTACGGCTTCGTCATTCAAACCCAAGTTCAAAACTGTATCCATCATACCGGGCATAGAAACACGGGCACCAGAACGAACCGAAACCAAACAAGGATTATCCTTGTCTCCGAATCCGGTGTTCGTTAATTTTTCGATGGCGGCAATTGCTTTTTCTACTTCGGGTTTAAGAAATTCTATTACCTTTTCTTTTCCAAATTGGTTGTATTCTGTACAGACTTCTGTAGTGATAGTGAATCCGGGAGGAACAGGTACTCCGATTAAATTCATTTCGGCGAGATTGGCTCCTTTACCTCCCAAGAGGTTTTTCATGTCGGCACGTCCTTCTGCTTGTCCGTTACCGAAACTGTAGACTCTTTTTTTGTCCATAAAAATAGTTTCTGATTTTTGATGATTATAAATAATAATTTACATTTATTTTTCAAAGGTTCGCAAATGTAAGAAATTTTTATACTTAAAACAAAAAAAGACACCGAAAAACAGATAACTCAATTTTCCGGTGTTTTGATAAATCAGAGGTGTTTCAAATAACACCTTTCGCTTTCAAAATTCCAATCATTTGTTTGGTTGAGATATTTTTCGCTATAATCACTCCTTGCGGGTTGATAAGCATATTACTAAAACCATCTTCCAAATGATATGATTTGTAGATACCTGATAATTTGCCTGACTCGTTGTAAAACAGATAAGGAATGTTTAATTTATCTGCTTTTACAGTTTGTTCGAATACTGATTTTTTTTCATCAAAAGAGATCGAAATCATTTTCAGATTTTCAGAGTTCAAACGGCAAATTTCGTTGTTAAACAGAATGTTTTGCTTACGGGACTCTCCATCGTAAGCCGCCCAAAACTGTAACAATACGTATTCATTACTTTTAATCCTGATATCCACACCTCGCTTGTTTATTTCCGGAGCAAGGTATCCCGGTTTTATACCCTTGGTAAATGTTTCTTCTTTTGTACTGTTTCCCATTAAAAATGGAATCAAAGTAACAAGAAGAAAGAACTTCACGTACCTCATAAATATAAATTTTAAGTGAATACTACATTTACTTCGCTAAGTAAATGCTCTGATTTTCAGAGATTTTTTGATTATTAAAACTTTCACAAGTATTTAAATAAAATACAAAAACACGACAAAGTTACGATTTTTTTTATTACTGTAATCAACATGAGAGTTTTTTTGTATTTTTGCTACTAATTGAAGTGTATTTTCTATTGAAAACAGGTGTTGTAATTTAAAAAGCTGATTATTTATATTCAAAAAAATATGAAATTAAAATCATTGTATATAGCGATTTTATCATTTATGATTCCTGTTATAAGTATGGCTCAAGATGAGAAAAAAGAAGAATATAAAATTCCGGTCAAAGATGGAAAAGTCGTTTTTTCATATAGATATAATAATGAAGATTTGAATGCTAATGATATCGATGATGAATTACATTTCTGGTTGAAAAAAAATATGCCCGAAGAAAAAGTTGTTAAACTCGAAGATGATAAAGAGAAAGGATTGATAATGTTTCGTCCTTTAGATTTACTTGAAATGAGAAGTACCAGTTGGACTAATTTTTCTATTTACGTGAAATATGACATGGTTTTTAAATATAAAGATAATTCGTGTATGATGGTTATAACCAACATTGGATACATTGAGCCGGAAGTAATTAATGCCCGACAAGGCCGTTTAAGTGATATTGAAATGACAGTTTATAGCGCAGAACATGTCTTATTAGACAAAGAATATAAAATTTTAGGTAAAAAAAACGTTTCGGATGAGATATCAAAAGCGACTGTGAAGAGATTTCGAGAATTGTTCAAATCCGTTTCATTACAACTTTCAGAAGCGGCTATACAAAAAGAATAATTATGTTGACAAGTTTATATTACTTTTGTCAAGACATAAAAATAAAATAGTTATTTGGAAAATTTACAGAAAAACAATAAATGATTTGGAATGAAACGATGGAGTGTATGAGCCGCGAAGATTTGCGGAAACTCCAGGGTATGAGATTGAAAAAAGTAGTAGAGCGAGTTTATCATAATTGCGAACCTTATCGTAAAAGAATGCAGGAGGCAGGTGTTACTCCAAATGATATAAATTCAATAGATGACATTGTTAAATTGCCTTTTACTTCGAAAAAAGATTTGCGGGATCATTATCCTTTCGGGTTGTTAAGTAGTCCGATGTCGGAAATCGTGAGGTTACACGCTTCTTCCGGAACAACAGGAAAACCTATTGTGGTAGGTTATACCCGCAATGATATCAATATTTGGAATGAAGTAGGAGCAAGGTGCTTTTCCGCATACGGATTGGGTAAAAATGATATAGTCCAGGTTTCTTATGGTTATGGATTATTTACCGGAGGATTAGGCGCTCACGGAGCGGTGGAAACAATCGGTGGAACTGTTATCCCTATGTCGAGTGGAAATACTGAAAAACAAATCATGTTGATGCACGATTTTGGTGCCGTAGGATTGGCTTGTACTCCATCTTACGCCTTGTTTCTTGCCGATGTGATGAAAGATTCTGGAATTCCCCGCGAGGAATTTAAATTAAAAATCGGAGTATTTGGCGCGGAACCCTGGACAGAAGCGATGCGCCGCGAATTACAGGAAAAACTCGGAATAAAGGCTTATGATATTTATGGTTTGACAGAAATTATCGGTCCGGGAGTCGGACACGAATGTGAATGTCAAAATGGTACTCATATTTGTGAAGATCATTTTTATCCGGAAATAATTAATCCTGAAACAGGAGCGCCGGTTCTTGACGGAGAACAGGGTGAGTTGGTATTTACAACTATCACCAAAGAAGGAATGCCGTTGATTCGATTCAGAACGAGAGATCTAACGAGTCTGAATCACGAAAAATGTTCTTGCGGAAGGACTTCTGTTCGTATGAGCCGGATTTTAGGCCGTTGCGATGATATGTTGATAATCAGGGGAGTAAACGTTTTTCCATCGCAAGTTGAAGCCGTTATTTGTGAAATGCCGGAATTAGAACCTCACTATATGTTAATTGTAGATAGGGTCAATAATTTGGATACTTTTGAAATTCAAGTCGAAATGCATGAAGACTATTATTCGGATGAAATGAATAAAATGCTTGACCTGAAAAAGAAAATTGCCCATCGCCTACAGAGTGTTTTGGGTATCGGGCCAAATGTTAAACTTGTAGAACCTCGCAGCTTGGAACGTAGTCAAGGAAAAGCAAAGAGGGTAATTGATAAAAGGAAATTTAGTTAGTGACGAGTTGACAAGTTAACAAGTAGACGAGTTGACAAGTTAGTCTCCTAATTCTTAATTAATAACAGTTATGTTAATCAAACAATTATCTGTTTTTTTAGAAAACAAAAAAGGAAGATTTACCGAAATCGCTAAAATTTTAGGAGAAGAAGGAATCAATATGACTGCCTTATCTGTTGCCGAAAATTCTGATTTTGGTATTTTGCGTTTAATTGTTTCAGACGTTGATAAAGCAAAATCAATACTGAAAAAACATCTTTACGCTGTAAGCATCACGGATGTAATTTGTGTGCAATGCCCCAATGATCCGGGAGCTTTGTCGAAAATAATGAATGTTATCACAGATGCCGGCATATTTATAGAGTATATGTATGCTTTTTCGTTCGGACAAGGAGCTTTGGTTGTTATTCGTCCGGATGCCTTGGATAAATGTGTGGACGTGTTAAAAGAGAATAAACTCGAATTGTTGGCTTCCAGTGATTTGTATAAACTTTGAAGATTAAATCCTTCATTATTTCATTTAAAAATATTACCTTTGTGCGCTAAAATGAGTAATATGAGATTAAACTCTGTATATTTTCTGTTAGTTGTCTTTCTTTTATCAGCATGCGGAGAATACAATAAGGTCCTTAAAAATCCGGATCCGGAATATAAGTATACTTATGCTAAAAAATATTTTAATGAAGGAAAATTCAGTCGTTCAGCTACTTTGTTGGAAGAATTGGTAATCCCATTTAAAGGAACCGCGAATGCGGAGGAGGCGCTATATCTTTTAGCCCAAAGTTATTATGGAATGAAAGATTATACAACAGCTTCCCAATATTTTTCAACGTATTACAAAACATATCCTAAGGGTGAATATACCGAATTGTCGAGATATTATTCCGCCTATGGCTTGTATTTGGATTCTCCGGATCCTCGTTTAGATCAAACAGATACGTACAAAGCGATTCAACAGTTTCAAGAGTACTTAGAGTATTACCCTCAAAGCGAACGCAAAGAAGAAGCGCAAAGTATTTTGTTTGAATTGCAGGAAAAATTGGCGTTAAAAGAATTGATGGCGGTTCGTTTGTACTATAATTTAGGAAATTATGTGGTTGGTTATCCTTTTCCCGGTGGAAATTATACTTCGTGTGTGATAACAGCTCAAAATGCGTTGAGAACCTATCCATATTCCCAATATAAGGAAGAATTTATGTATTATTCCATTCGTGCTAAATACGATATGGCAAATGAAAGTGTTGATGAAAAGAGAGAGTTTCGTTACCGGGATGTAATTGATGAATATTATTCCTACATCAATGATTTTCCGGATGGAAAACATCTGAAACAAGTTCAAAAAATATACGAATCATCCAAAAAAGAAATTAAAGATAACAATATAGCAAACTAAAAAAATAATCATGGATTATAGAAAAACAACAGCTCCGGTCAGTACGGTTACCCGTGATATGATGCACCTCTCAGAAAATACAGGGAATGTGTATGAAACCGTAAGAGTTATCGGCAAAAGAGCAAATCAAATCAGCGTGGAAATCAAGCATGATCTTGAGAAAAAATTGCAAGAATTTGCTTCATACAATGATAGTTTGGAAGAAGTTTTCGAAAATCGCGAACAAATAGAAATATCCCGTTATTTCGAAAGATTACCCAAACCTACTCTTATTGCAGCCCAAGAATATGAAGAAGATGAAATTTATTTCAGGAATCCGTTGAAAGATAAAGATAGATTTGGTTCGGAGTTATGATACAGCGAATACAATCAGCATACTTATTTCTTATCGCCGGCATTATGTTGGCGATGTCTTTTTTACCGGTATTTTCAATTGGAGGAAATGGATCATGCCCTGAAAATGCTTTTTGTGTAAATTGGCTGATTCCGGTGTCAAGTGGATTGATAGGTATTTTAGCTTTGGTTAATATCTTTTTATATAAAAAACGTTTAGTTCAAATTAAACTTTGCTATGTAATAGCTCTTTTCTTGATTTTGCTTTACGCTTATATATTTTATATCTGGATTTCATTATCAAATTCTTCTACTTATATTGTATTTGCTTATCCCATTACATTTCCTTTTATCGCTTTAATATTAGATTTTTTGACAATAAAAGGCATCAAAAAAGATGAAAAATTAGTCAAGTCTTTAGATAGGTTGAGATAGTAAAAAGAAATTAAAGTATATTTAATTTTATAAAAACGTGAATAAACTGAGGCTTTATTCACGTTTTTTTATTATATTTATCAACTCATTTTTCTTGACATATAAATTTTCATACAAATATGGATATATCTGTAGATAACATAGTTTTATTGGGAAGCATCTTGCTTTTTATGAGCATTTTCGCAGGTAAAACAGGTTATCGTTTCGGAATACCTACATTGGTGTTGTTCTTGTTGGTTGGGATGATATTCGGTAGCGATGGATTGGGTATTCGCTTTAACGATGCGAAAGTCGCTCAATTTATCGGAATGATGGCCTTAAATGTAATTCTTTTTTCAGGAGGGATGGATACCAAATTTTCAGAAATAAGACCTGTGTTATTTCAGGGAGGATTGTTGGCGACATTAGGAGTGCTTTTAACAGCTGTAATTACCGGCTTTTTTATATTTTGGCTGACAAATAATTTTTTTAGTTCGGTTACATTTTCTCTGCTTGAAGCGATGTTGTTGGCATCCGTCATGTCATCTACCGATTCGGCATCTGTTTTTGGTATATTACGTTCACGAGGAGTGAATTTGAAAGAAAGGTTGCAGCCGTTGTTGGAGTTTGAAAGTGGCAGCAATGACCCAATGGCGTATTTGTTGATGATTTCTATTATTCAGTTAATACATGGAGAATCGACAGGAATTTGGGGAATGATAGGTTTTTTTACGATTCAATTGATTGTCGGCGCTTTAGCAGGATATTTATTAGGACGCTTTTTTGTGTGGTTACTTAACCGGATAAATTTGGATAACGATTCCTTATATCCTGTTTTTTTGATAGGAATCATGTTTTTTATTTTTTCCCTGACAAATGATTTGAATGGTAATGGTTATCTTGCGGTTTATATTGGAGGTGTCATTGTGGGTAACGGCAGATTTATGCGTAAACATTCGAGTAAGCGTTTTTTCGATGGACTTGCCTGGCTTTTTCAAATCGTAATGTTTTTGACATTAGGGCTTTTGGTTAATCCGAGGGAATTACTTCCGATAGCGGGAATAGGATTGTTGGTCAGTTTTTTCCTGATATTTATTTCCCGTCCCATATCGGTTTATCTCTGTTTATTGCCTTTTCCAAAGATGTCTGAAAAAGCTAAAATTTATACTTCGTGGGTTGGATTGAGAGGTGCTGTACCGATTATATTCGCGACTTATGCGTTGACAGAAAATATAGAAAAAGCATCAATAATATTCAATATTGTGTTTTTTGTGACTTTAGTTTCGTTGTTGTTGCAAGGAACAACAGTTCCGTTTGTCGCGCAATGGTTAGGTTTATCGGAAAAACCGGTTGGAAAAAACAATTTATCGGAGTTTGAAGTCGAAATTTCTGATGATATAGGTTCTGTGATGAAAGAAGTAACTATTGATGACGAATTTTTGAAGAATGGAAACCGGATAATGGATGTTTCTTTGCCAAAAAATACCTTGGTTGTAATGATAAAAAGGGGAGAACAGTATATGGTTCCGACCGGTTCGACAGAATTATCCATCGGAGATATTTTGTTGCTAATTTCTGATGATGACGCTATGTTGAACGATATTTAGAAATTGAAAACGTATCCTACAGAATAAAATACTTCATTTCCGTAAGGAGAATAATCGTCTTGCACCACATCATAGAAAAGCATCGCTGAAATTCCTCCTCTTCCGGCAGGAACGGTAATACCTCCTCCAACAAGAAAACAAGGAACATTTCTACTTTCAATAGATTGATTCTGATGACTTCCCCACATCCGGTAAATTTCGGGTTGAAATTGTAATGTTATATATTTCACCGGATTAATTCTTCCGAAAACATTAAATCCTAAATAATTTTGAGTCAAATCATAATCAGAATAATGATAATAACTATAACTGATTCCTGCTCCGGCGGTAAAAATACGGCTGAAAGTATATCCCACTTGTGGAGAAATCTGGATTGATGTATAATAATTGCTGAATCCGAATCCGAAAGTTCCCCCTAACGAAATCTTGCTTTTGTCGAAACTTGATTTTTTTTCAACTTCAGGATTATTGTTCTCATTTTTATAATTGCTTTCCTGAGCAACCGGCTGTTCGTATTTAAATAATGGTCTTTCGGCCTGCTTATTCGGGTTGGGTACAGTGTCGTAGCGGAATGACTGTGCCTGTATGCCGATAAAAGTATTAGAGAACAATAGTAAAATAAATATTTTCTGAATAGTTTTCATGTCCGTTTATTTCAATTTGTTATTAAAAGAATGTCGCGTTAAACGTTCTTTGGCTAAATTTTCATAAATGCTTTGTGGCATTCCATAGTTACAAAACGGATAAATACTTATTCCTCCTCGCGGAGTAAATATTCCGGTAACTTCTATATATTTAGGATTCATCAATTTTATAAGGTCTTTCATGATGATGTTGACACAATCTTCATGAAAAGCGCCATGATTTCTGAAACTAAACAAATAAAGTTTCAGGCTTTTACTTTCGACCATGTCGATATCCGGGATATAATCAATAATGATGGTCGCAAAGTCGGGCTGTCCGGTTATCGGGCAAAGGCTTGTAAATTCGGGGCAATTGAACCTGACCCAATAATCATTGTCCTGGTGTTTATTGACAAAAGTTTCTAACACTTCAGGTGCGTAATCCTGTTTGTATTCTGTTTTTCCGCCCAACAAGGTTAATCCTTGTATATTATCTTCATTTTTTTTCATTTTCATTTCCTTCATTTTTTTCATTCTTTCATTTCAAGGTACTTGAAAAGTCCTTCATCGCGTAATTTACAAGCCGGACATTCTCCACAACCGTCAGCGATAATGCCGTTGTAGCAAGTTAACGTTTCATTCCTGACCGTTTCAAAAGCGCCCAATTCATCGGCTAAAGCCCAAACTTCGGTTTTGTTTTTCCACATCAGGGGGGTGTGGATAATAAATTGTTCGTCCATTGCCAGATTTATAGTCGTATTCGTAGAACGGATAAAAGTGTCTCTGCAATCGGGATAACCACTGTAATCCGCTTCCGAAACTCCGGTTACAATGTTCTTGATTCCATGAGTTCTTGCAATTACAGATGCAAAGGTAAGAAAAATAAGGTTTCTTCCCGGAACGAATGTATTTGGATATGAATTTTGGGGTTTTTCTTTATCCATTACCATATCGTGTTTGGTCAGAGAATTTTCGGCCAATTGACTGATAATTGTCGCGTCTAATACTTGAAAAGGAACATTTTCTTTTTGAGCGATTTTTCGGGCGACTTCAACTTCTTGAGAATGGCGTTGTCCGTAAACGAAACATAAAGCCCTAACGGAATCGAATTGTTTCAAAGCCCAATACAGGCAGGTAGTAGAATCTTGTCCTCCTGAAAATAAAACTAAAGCTGCTTGTTTTTTTTGCATAAACCTTTGTTTTTTACGTGGTTAATCTAAGTTACACGGAAAGAAAATCTTTCTTTCAAGATGCAAATGTAGGTATTTTAAAATTAAGAGTTATATTTTAACCACATAAGGCACATAGGATATATAGAAAATTTTAAACCATGGAGGCACGAAGAGCATAGAGAAATATTATGAGAATAAAGATAAACTGGTCGGTTTTAATAATACTTTTTAGACAGCTTCTTGAAATTTTTTTAAAATTGATTCATTAAAAAATATTGCTCGTAGAGCAACATTTTTACTTTAAATCTACATTTATCATCCAATTTATGCCGAATTTATCAACTAACATGCCAAAGTAAGCGCCCCAGAATGTGTCTTCCATCGGCATATCGATAGCACCTCCGTCTGATAGCGCATTAAATATTCGATCTGCTTCAGATTTTGATTCTACTAAAACAGAGATTGAAAAATTATTTCCGGCTACAAATTCGTATCCGTATGATTTAAGATAATCAGCTCCCATAAGAATTGTTTCTTTGCTTATAGGTAAGCTGATATGCATAATTTTATCCATATCGCTTTCTTGGAATGAAGGCATGCCTTCTTGCGCAGGCATATCTTTTATTTTAGAAACATTGGAAAATTCGCCACCGAAAATAGACTTGTAGAAAAGGAATACTTCTTCGCAATTACCATTGAATGTAAGATAAATATTTACAGTTGCCATACTTTGTTTTTTTATGGATTAATATTAAAAACACTTTGTTGAAGATAAACAAATGAAAGGATGAAAAGTTTTTATAATAGAAAAAACCCGAATGGCCATAAAATTAAGCTATCCGGGTTTTTAAGATTTGAATATTAAACCGCTATGGATTATTTTCCTTGTTGAGCGTCTTGGATCATTTTAGCGTTAGGAATAATAAATACTTCTACGCGACGATTTTGAGCTTGAACTCCTTTTGCATCTTCAGCAGCAACCGGTTGAGAAGATCCCATACCTTGTGTTGTCATACGAGAAGCAGCTACACCTTGAGTTGCAATATAATCAGATACAGCTTGAGCTCTTTTTTGGGACAAAGGAATATTAGTTTTGTCTCCACCTTGGCTATCAGTATGTCCGTAAATTTGAACATCTGTATCAGGATTAGCTTTCAAACTTGACGCGAATTGAGATAACGCTGTTTTAGAAGCAGCGCTTAAAGTACTGGAACCAGTAGCGAAAAGGATACCTGATTCGAAAGTAACTTTAATTGCTTGTCCGTCATTCATGGATTCTACTTGAGCGCCTTGGATTTTTTCCAATTCAGCTTTTTGTTTGTCCATTTTGTTACCGATGATAGCTCCGGCAGAACCACCTACGACTGCGCCAATGCCGGCACCCCAAGCTGCTCCTTTTCCACCACCAATTAGGGCTCCGATTCCGGCTCCGACAGCTGCACCTGCACCTGCGCCGATACCTGTTCCTTTTGCTGTATTACTTGCATTACATGCAGAAAATAAAACTGCGACGCTAACTAAAAGTGCGCCAAAAAAATTCATTCTTTTCATTTTTGTTATTTGTTTTAAGAAAGATACGCTTAAAATTTACTATTTCTAAACATTTCCGGAATGAAAAATGTTCGGATTGTTTTTAATCGAAAATATCCAAAGAGTCGCAATAAGCTAATTCTCCTTGTACAATAAAAGTAATTTCTTCGGGATCAAACTTGCCGACTTTGTCTTTTTGAGCTTGTTTAACGACAAAAGAGATTAATTCGTCTTCGTCAATTTCAACTTCTGCTTCATCGTCTGTGTCGTTCAAGAATCCTTTATTTTCATAGAATTCATATACCAAGTCAATGATATAATTTAATTCATCGCTGGTAAATTTATTCTTTAATTCCTGAGGTAAGTAATTTTGAATGAAGGCGACAGCATCGTCTTCATCATATTGCAACAAGTCTTTGTCTTCGTTCATGATGGCAAAATTAATTATAGGGGCAAAAATAAGAATAAATTATTCATATAATGAATTTGAAGTGAAAAATATTTATCAGATTCTATTTTTCAATCTTTTCATTTCCTTCATTCTCTTCATTACTTTCATTTTCCTTGTTTTCTTCTTCTATTTTAGTAAAATCTGAAATTCCGGATTTTATCAGAAGATTGTACCAGGCCATAATTTTTTTCATGTCGGAAGGATATACTTTTTCTTTGTCGTAATCAGGAAGGATTTCTGAGAAATAAGCTTTTATTTCTGTTGGTTGAATGCCTGTTTTTATCTCAATTTCGGCTCCCGATTCTTTTATTTTTATATTGTTTAATACGGTTGCAAGAGGAACTTCTTCTGTTTCAGTGTAAATGGCGATATCACCCAAAGATACTACTTTGTCTCTCGGATAAACAGGCAATCGTTTATTATCAGAAAGAGCTTCTACTATATACATGTTTTTACCTTGGGAAACCAACTTAAATAAACCGGGTTTTCCCGAAATAGATAAAATTTTTTTTAGCATAATTAATATATAAATGATTAGTTAGTATAAAACGCCTGCAAAAATAATATTCTCTCTTAGATTTTACACATTTTTGTTGATAAATTCACTAAAAAGAATCAGAAATTCCAATTTTTTTTAATAATTCTTCTATTTGAGGAATGATAGCGCGATTATTATCGTTGTTTATAACGTAATTCGATTTTTCGATTTTTTCTTCTTCTGTCCATTGATTGGAAATCCGATTTAAAATTTCTTCTTTTTTTATATTTTCACGTTTCAATATTCTTTCTATCCTTTCTTCTAAGGGGGCAGTAACCGTGACGATCAAATCCATTTTTTTATCGAATCCTGATTCGAAAAGAATGGCAGCTTCCATTGCTATTAATCGTTTTTTTTCGTTTTTTTTTACCCAAGCGTCAAAATCTCTTCCTACGGCAGGATGAATAATGGAATTTACTGATTTTAAGTTTTCCGGATTGTTGAAAATCAATGAAGCCATTAATTTTTTGTCTAATTTTCCATCGGGAAATAAAGCGTTTCCAAAATGTTTAATTAGTGATTCTTTTATTTCTAAAGAACAAGAAACAAGCCTTTTAGCTTCATCATCAGCTAAATAAACAGGTATTCCAATTGCTTTAAGAAAAGATGCCATGACTGATTTTCCCGCGCCGATTCCTCCTGTAATTCCTAATTTAATCATCGGCTACTTTTTTTTTTGTTCGATTAAAAATTCGATTTTTTCAGGATTTAGTTTATAACTTTTAATCCAGTCTGGTTTCGTAGAGAGAGTCAAAGTTGCTTTATAATCTTTGTTTTTTATTAAATCCGCATAATCAACAATCACTTCAAAGTTTGACGCGTCAATTTTTCCATAATCGGATAAAACTACCTGTACGGTTAAATCTACGATAGGAGGAAAAAGCCGCACGAAATAATTTTCAGGTATATTTTTACATATAATAGGAATTTGAATCACTTTTTCTGTGAATTCTTCCGCTGAAACATTCAATTCCACATTTTTTTCGTTAAGTAGAATTCCTTTAGGAGGATTTAATTTAATTTGTTTTTGTATATGACTTGTAATGTTTTGAATTTCTATAGTTTCGGTATAAATTCCGGTTAAGGAATCTAACGCGTTTTTTGAGCCATAAGCATAAATTTTTTTTGGAGTAAAAAGCATTGTGTCGATTAAAACATATCCGATAGCAGGAGTTAATTGTCCTGATAAAATAACAGGTAGTTCTTTTTTTTGCAAACCTTGATATTCTATTTTTAGCGCGTCGGGGATAATTGCCAGTTGGGTTGAGGTAGATAATAATTGATTTTCAACTTTTGTTTCTAATTTCTTCTTAGGAAGTATGTAGCTTGTCTTTTTCAAATCAAGGTCTTGAAGGTCTATTTCGATTTCTTTCTTTTTATTCCGATTAAAAAAATACCTCAATAGGATAGTGCCTTTGTCTTTTATTTTTACATTGATTTTAGTAGGAGTATTGTTGTCTAAAACAATTCCGGAGGGAATATTTGTAAACTTAATAGCAATCGGCATTTCGATTTCAAAAGATTGTTGCATCGTTTGCAAAAACCAAAAACCGAAAGCTATAATAAGGAAAAATAAAAAAGCCAAGACTTTTTTCCAACTGTCTCTTTGAAAAAAAAACTTGGCTTCTCCTTGATAATTTTTACTATTTTGAAATTTGGATGTCATCTGCCGCTATAAAAACAGAAGCTTTGTCTACTTTAACCCTAACACCATCTGAAATTTCAATCAGGAAATCATTTTCGTTCACTTCTTTGATTTTCCCATAGATTCCTCCGGATGTTATCACTTTGTCTCCGCTTTTCATAGACTCCCTCATTTTTTTCATTTCTTTTTGTTTTTTTTGTTGAGGACGAATCATGAAAAAATAAAAAATAGCAACCATCGCAACGATCATTAATATACTTGACCATTGATTACCTTGACCTCCTCCGGTTGCGCCGGGAGCTGTCGTTTGTAATAAAACACTTAATAAATTCATCGTAATTATTATAATTAATTTGATATCCGGTTATTTGATTTCACTTGCAAATATACCAAAGAAATCAGTTCTTGAATATTTTTTCTTCAGATTTTAATTCATTCACTATAGAATCCAACATTCCATTGATAAAAGTTCCACTTTTAGGAGTACTGTAAAATTTAGCAATGTCAATGTATTCATTTAATGTAACATTTACCGGAATCATGGGGAAATGTAATAATTCGGCAATCGCCATTTGCATGATGTATAAGTCGATACATGCAATTCGTTCAATATCCCAATTCTTAATATGCTTATTGATTTTTTCATTATACAAATTTTCATGTATAATTGAATGACGCAACAATTCAATCGCGAAATGCCTGTCTTCGTCATCTTTAAACATAGGAAATAATTCTTGTTCTGTTCCTTGCGATTTTTCGAAACGTTTGATAGTTTTCAGTACAAATGTTCCGATTATATCCAAATCATCATTCCAATAAACGCTTTTATCTTCAAGTAAATCTATCAAATCATCATTTGTCATGATGTAGGATTTAAAGATTTTCCTCCAAAATTCCCTGTCTGTTTCATACGAATGATCCTTATTTTTGAGATATTCTATATAAACATCAGATGATAGAATTTGTTCCAATAAATTTTTTAAGAAGACTTGTTCGTCATTCCACAATGATCCTTTTTCGTTTAAGAAATTAGATAATTGTTTGTTTGTTCTTAATTGTTCCGAAAAAAGATTATCGACAAAACGAGTGTTAGGATTTTTTTCTTCTGCAGTTGCAAGATACTTGTGCTTGTTTTTGTCTAATTTTTTCTGTTCCTGATCCGTCAACGCCGGAATAATGGATAAGAGATAAAAATAAAGATCATAAGATTTTTGTAAACTGAATATCAACTCACTCTCGGCAAGAGCGTAATCTTTACTTTCTTTTTGATAATACGCATATACAATTTGAATAATTTTGATGCGGATTAAGATACGATTAATCATAAAAATTTTTAAAGACCTTATTATATTAACGCACAAAGGTAATAGAAATTCCTGAACTCAGATATAATTCATTAATTTTTATCTTTCATGAAATTATTTTGTGATTAAAAAGTTGTTTTTTATAAAAAAAAAACTCAAATTTGCGGATAGTTAAATATTGATGCTTTAGAAATACAGGTTCTTCCTGCCTACTTTGGAATAAACTCTAAAGCTATTTATTAAATAACAAAACTTGACGTTAGCACATTTTACACAATCATATTATAAGAATTAAAAAATGGAAGTATTTAAGAAAAAGGTTGACTTCCGAGAGAATGACATTATTTTCTCTCAAGCAATCAAAGCCGGTAAAAGAATTTATTATTTGGATGTTAAAAAAAATCGTAAAAATGAATTGTTTTTAACGATTACAGAAAGTCGAAAACTATCTTCTGATGAAGAAAACGCTCCCATTCAGTACGAAAAACATAAAATATTCCTTTATAAGGAAGACTTTGACAAATTTATCCGCGGATTGAATGACGCGTTAGAGTACATTAAAAAAAACAATATTGTAGATTTTGTTCCTCAAAAAAATGAAATTTTGGAAACAGAAGACAATGGAATTGTTATTGGTGAAAAAATAGATTTGAAAATAGATTTTTAATTTTTATATTTATAAAGTTTGTGCAATTGCAATAAAAAAATTACCTTTGCGCCGCTTTTAAAATTCCGTGTGATGGGAAATTGAGGGCATATCTTAATTTTGAGTAACACAAACAATAAAAAATGAAAACATTCGAATTATTAGGAAAAGAAAGAGAAGACTTGGGGAAAAAAGCTTCTGTTCAAACACGTAAAGATGGTAGCATACCTTGTGTACTTTATGGAGGAGAAAACAACGTGCATTTCAATGTTGAAAGGGAAGCCGTTCGTAAATTGATTTATACACCGGAAATTTTCTTGGTAAATCTTACAGTCGGAGGTAAAAAATGCAGCGCGATTCTTAAAGCTTTACAATCTCATCCGGTAACAGATAACATCCTTCATATTGATTTTATGCAAGTAACAGCGGATAAGCCGATTTTAATGGAAGTTCCTGTTGTGTTGGAAGGTTTGGCTGAAGGTGTTAAAGCCGGGGGGAAATTATCTTTAGAAACAAGGAAATTGAAAGTAAAAGGTCTATATGCTAATATTCCTGAGAAATTGACCATTAACATCGAAAGTTTAGGATTAGGAAAAACAATCCAAGTTGGTCAATTGTCTTTTGAAAATCTTGAATTAATGAATGCCAAAAATAACGTAGTATGCGCTGTTAAGTTGACACGCGCCGCGAGAGGTTTGGCAGCAAAAGGAAATTAATGAAATATTTAATTGCCGGGTTGGGTAACATTGGTTTTGAATATCAAGATACCCGACACAATATAGGATTTATGGTATTGGACGCTTTAGTTAAAGCGTCCAATCTTGTTTTTACCGACCAACGCTATGGCGCTGTGGCTGAAATGAAATTAAAAAACAAACAATTGGTTTTGTTAAAGCCATCTACGTTTATGAATTTAAGTGGGAACGCAATCAGGTATTGGTTACAGAAAGAAAACATTCCCATCGAAAATTTGTTGGTAGTATTAGATGATCTCGCATTGCCTTTCGGTACTTTACGCTTGAAAACTAAAGGGAGTGATGCGGGACATAACGGATTAAAACACATTCAGGAAATATTGGGAACTCAACAATATAACAGATTAAGATTTGGTATTGGCAGCGATTATCCAAAAGGAACGCAAATCAATTATGTTTTAGGTTCGTTTTCGGAAGAGGAAGAAAAAACTTTGTCCCAAAGGATTGAAGTTGCCGGAGATATTATTAAAACATACTGTTTAGCAGGTGTCCAGAATGCGATGAATCAGTATAATAATAAGTAGTGAATAGTGAGGTGTGAATAGTAAATGATAAGTGACCCACTACTCACGCGTTATTATCTTCAAAAAAATGAATGAAGTCAGAATTGATAAATGGATGTGGGCGACACGTATCTTTAAGACACGGACAATCGCGGTCGAAGCATGCAAGAAAAACAGGGTAATGGTAAATAATATTCCTGCGAAACCTTCACGGATGATTAAAGTTGATGATGTAGTTCAGGTTAAAAAGCCACCTATTACATATTCATTTAAAGTATTAGGTTTGATTGAAAAAAGAATTGGAGCGAAGTTAGTCCCTGATTTTTTGGAAAATGTAACTTCGCCCGAACAATATGAAATACTTGAATTACAAAAAATCAGTGGTTTTATCGATCGGGCAAAAGGAACGGGAAGACCGACTAAAAAAGACCGGAGGAATCTCGATGAATTCAACGCTCCGACATTTGCTGATGATTTTGATTTCGACTTTGATTTTGAAGAATAAATCGCTATCTTGCAGCCATACGTGCAAATTGTAAAATTAAATAAAACATATATGCCATGAATGTAGTTGACAGATTTTTAAAATATGTTTCTTTCGATACACAATCGGATGAAAATACAGGAGTAACTCCGAGTACTTCCAAACAAATGATATTGGCGCAAGCCTTGAAGGAAGAATTAGAATTGATGGGTTTGGAAGAAATTACTTTAGATGAACACGCCTATTTGATGGCTACTCTTCCCGCCAATACAGACAAAAAACTTCCTGTTATAGGTTTTATTGCCCATTTAGATACCAGTCCTGATATGTCGGGAGAAAATGTAACTCCTCGAATTGTGAAAAATTACGATGGAAATGATATTGTTCTTTGTCAGGAGGAAAATATAATTCTATCACCCAAGGATTTTCCTGAATTGTTAAGTCACAAAGGAGAAGATTTAGTCGTAACTAACGGAAAAACATTGCTAGGAGCCGATGATAAAGCGGGAATTGCAGAGATTATTACCGCAATTCAATATTTACAAGAACATCCAGAAATTAAACATGGAAAAATAAGAATCGCTTTCAATCCGGATGAAGAAATCGGAATGGGAGCTTCAAAATTTGATGTTTCCCTTTTCGGCTGCGATTGGGCATATACGATGGATGGAGGAGAAGTTGGAGAACTTGAATTTGAAAACTTCAATGCCGCCGGAGCAAAAATATCAATAAAAGGAAGAAATGTTCATCCGGGATACGCCAAGAATAAGATGATAAATGCCATGCATTTGGCTATGGAATTTGCGGGACAATTTCCGGCGGAACAACGGCCCGAACATACCGAAGGCTACGAAGGATTTTTTCATTTGGTTGGAATGAATGGAACAGTAGAGGAAGCATTTTTGTCGTATATTGTTAGAGATCATTCTAAAGAAAAATTCGACAACCGATTGAAAACTTTAGAGGAAATTACTGCTTTTATGAATCAAAAATATCCTGGAGTTTTCACTTTGGAGATCAAACAACAATATAAAAATATGAGGGAAATCGTTGAACCTCAAATGCACATTGTTGATTTGGCTTTCGCTGCCATGCAAGCGGTTGGTGTTGAACCGAAAGTGAAACCAATTCGTGGCGGAACGGATGGCGCACAGCTTTCCTTTAAAGGATTGCCTTGTCCAAATATTTTTGCCGGAGGATTGAATTTTCATGGACGTTATGAATTTGTCCCAATTCAATCAATGGAAAAAGCAGTTAAAGTAATTGTGAAAATAGCAGAGTTAAATAAATAAGTTGACAAGTTAACGAGTTGACGAGTAAACAAGTTAACTAGTAGACGAGTTAATAAGCTGAATAATAAATGTTTTTGTCATTGCGGGCTTGACCCGCAATCTTCTACGATTATCAGTAGCTCCTGAATCAAGTTCGGGATGACAACGTCAAACCTAGAATGACAATTTTTTATTACTAAATAACCAACTCTTCAACTTGTTCACTTGTCAACTCGTTAACTTGTTTACTCATTCAGTTGTAAACTATAAAAAAATAAATAAATCATGAAGCAAACACCATTTACAGGTATTCACGAATCGCTCGGTGCAAAAATGCACGAATTTGCGGGTTATAATATGCCCATTGAATATTCCGGAATTATTGAAGAACATCACACTGTTGTTGAAGGCGTAGGAGTTTTTGACGTTTCTCACATGGGTGAATTTTGGGTAAAGGGCCCTCAAGCGCTTTCTTTTCTTCAAAAAGTTACGTCTAATAATGTCGAAATACTTCCGATTGGAAAAGCACAATACACTTGTTTCCCAAATGAAAACGGTGGAATCGTTGACGATTTGTTGGTTTATCATTGTGAGCCGGAAAAATATATGCTGGTTGTCAATGCTTCGAATATTCAAAAAGATTGGGATTGGTGTGTGAAAAATAATACGGAAGGAGCTATCCTTGAAAACGCATCGGATCATACTGCTCAATTGGCGATACAAGGACCTAAAGCTTTGGCGACTTTACAAAAACTGACATCTGTTGATTTATCTTCAATTCCATATTATACTTTTGTAACAGGAGAATTGGCAGGAGTCAAAGAAGTAATTATTTCTAATACAGGATATACCGGCGCGGGAGGTTTTGAAATTTATTTTTATCCCGAATACGGAACAAAAATATGGGAGGCTGTATTCGAAGCCGGAAAAGAATTCGGAATCAAACCAATTGGATTAGGAGCGAGAGATACTTTGCGTTTAGAGATGGGATTTCCTCTATACGGTAATGATTTGGATGATACTACATCTCCCTTACAAGCCGGTTTGGGTTGGATAACAAAATTTGTTGACGGAAAAAATTTCATCGCGAGAGATATCCTTGAAAAAGAAAAACAAAACGGAGTTGCACGTAAACTTTGTGGATTTGAATTAGTTGATAGAGGAATTCCTCGCCACGGATATGAAATTGTAAATGCTTCTGGAGAAGTTATTGGTGTGGTAACATCAGGAACGATGTCTCCATGTTCCAAAAAAGGAATCGGGATGGGTTACGTAAAACCTGAATATGCAGCTTTGGAGTCTACTATTTATATCCGTATAAGAAATAAAGATTTAGAGGCGAAAGTAGTGAAACCTCCTTTCAGAAAGTAAAAGAAGTAGGTTAAATAAGAATATTAGAGCCAACTAATTTGCAAAGGATATTAGTTGGCTTTTTTACGTCAAAATATTTATGAATGATCTACATAGTTGCTCCTTAAAAAGCCTTTCTACAAATTATGTTTTTAAAAAATAGTTTTGAAAAAACACTCGAAATATAATGATACAAAAACTCTTCTTTGAGTTTTTGTATCATTATATTCAGATTCCAGGCTGTTGCAGCTAAAAAGGCGTTGATTTGTATCCCCTTTTCTCTCCAAAGGTAATTCTGTTCCATCCGGAAATCTGTTTTCAAATGTCCGATCATGGGCTCTATGGCAGCACGTGACCTGTATTTCTTTCGCATTTGCTGTTTTTGGTAAGCTGTGTCTTTAACTTTGGCTTTGCCCGGGATGATGATTTTTACTCCATTTATTTCTGACTTTCCTTTGCCTCCCCTGTCATAAACCAATTCTTTGGTGAATCTCCTAACTTTACGCGTACAAAAAGTTAAGCCGCAGGATTAATAAAATGATTATCAGTTTCATAAATTTTCCAAAATTCATCCATCGTTTGAAAGTTCAAATAAGACTGCCTTCTGTTTTTATTATAATAGGTTTCAATATATTCAAAAATGTCCAGT
>JAVBKZ010000061.1:0-115233 GCA_031553755.1 Bacteroidales bacterium
TGTAAATCCCGATTCTTCCCCTGTTGTTTCTGCTTCCGCCAAAATGACATTAGTGTCAGAAAGAGTGAGCGCGGTCAGGTTGATTGTTCCTTTTGTTGTCGTTATTTTACAGCGGGATTCCGCATTCCAAATGTCAATTCTCCCTTCAATTGATTGGATCGTACCAATAGGATTAAGCAAAAAATAACCGATCATCAACCGTGCTTTGAAAAACGCGCGATCCATCGTAGCTGTACCTTCTCCCTGATGATCATATACATCCGTACGTCCCACTTCTAATTTAATGGCATTATTCGCTTTATAAAGCATTGTTCCCATCAGTCCGTTTCCGGTAAACAATCCTTCCTGCCACGATGCCATCGTTGTGGTGGTGTAATCTTGTGTCTTTAAGAATGTTTCCCAGTCGATTGAAGTAAATTGTGCTGCAGTCGGTTGGATAAACAAGATTAGGAATAAAGAAAGGGAGTAAATTATTTTTTTCATGTGTATATAATTTATAAGTATTTGAGTGGGAACATTTATCGTTGCGAATTTGCCCACGATATATTAAAAAATAAAGAGGTTGTCTAAAAAATTCTGTCAGGAATATTTGTCATTGCGGGCTTGACCCGCAATCTGTTGAAAATCAATAGTGACTTATTATCAGATCCCGGCTCAAGGCCGGGATGACAGGATTTTAGACAACCTCTTTCAACTTTACTTATTACTTCACAACAATTTTAGCTTCTTCTGAAGCTTTTCCATTAGTTACACGAACAATGTAAATACCTTTTACAGCCGGAGCCGCGATTGTAGTTGTATTGCTTGCAGCGCTGATTGTTTTACCTTGCAAGTCAACGATACTGATAGTCGCGCCTTCTAAAGAGGTAGTTACAGTCAAAGTAGCGGATGGAGCTACAGGATTAGGGGTTACTGAGAAACCTGCTACTGTCGCAGTTTCGATTCCTGTGATGGTTTCTACTTTAAATTTAAGTGTATTTCCATCTTGAGAAAGAATGACTTTTTTTCCGGCAGGACCTCCTGTTACAACAATCTCATCTGCCATTGTTGATTTCAAGGTTCCTGTAACATTCAATGTTGTCGCGGTCAATAAATCATAAGTTCCGTCTGCAAGACCTGACGCGCCGGCAATATCAATTGTTCCGGAAGTGAGGTTCAATGTGCCGAAAGTCATTGGAGTTCCATAAGTCAATTTAATAGTTCCACCATTTAATCCCAAAGTGCCACCTAAAGCTGTTTTTGCGGATAAATCGAAAATTCCACCTAACATATTGATTGTTCCGGTGTTAATAATATTTCCCAAACAATTGATTGAACCGGACATATCAACTACTCCGGATACAGTTAAATCACATCCGGCATTTCCACTAATTGTCCCTGATATGAAAACAGGATTGACTCCGTCTCTTTGAAGTGTACTTGAAGCCGTCAAATAGATATTGTTTTTAAAATTAATAGTTCCACTATTACCATAAATATGCAATTTACCTCCATTGAGAGTCGTAGTTCCTCCTTGTATGTTGAGTTGATCATCTCCGGCAGTATTGCGGTTTGAGCGGATATGAAGCGTACCACCTTGTGCTATTATATGATTAACATTTTCAGATATAAGGTTTCCATTACCTCCTGAATTTTGCATGTACAAAATTCCTTCTTGAACATGGAAAGTACCATTGTTGATATTCCAATTGTTTGAAATTTCTAAATCTCCTGCTCCCTTCTTCGTTACTGTTTTTCCGTTGAGATTAAGATCTGCAAATATATCTTTCTGATCAACAGTTCCATCAGCTTTAGCTCCGTAGAAGGCTACATTGTCTTTAAGTACCGATGTTGAAGAATACCAAATTTGATTGTCCATGATATTCAGTTCGGCAAGTCCATTAGTTTTATCTAAACCCAATTTAAATCCGGCAGAACCTGTTATTTTAACAGCTACTTTGCCTCCTAAAATATCATCTTGAACACCATAAAGAGCCAATTTTTTACCTGTACCCATCGCAAAATTATGTTGTTTAGAACCGTTGATTTCAAAACGGCCCCAAGCAAGGTCAGAATTTGTGGTAAATGCTACGCTTCCTGTTTGGTGGTATTGGTCTAAGACTGCGATATCGGTAGAAGTAGGAGCGATGCTTCCTGGAGTCCAGTTTGCTGCAACATCAAGACCTGTAGTTCCGGCATTGATAAGGTATTTATTTACACCTGCCGGTAATTGTCCGATAGTACATTTAACTTCATTACCTACAACCGAAATATCTGCAGTATATCTATTGGCAATAAATTCAGCATTTTCAATAACAGTTACATACGCAAGTACCGATTGATTGAAGTTTGCTGTTTGTTTCAACAATGTGTATGTTTGTCCTAAAGTAACTCCTGATATAGAAAATTTAGTTAATCCGGAAAAAGCAACGATTCCAGAACCTGTAACGTCAAGTGGAGCTCCCGCTTTAATTTGAACAGCTCCCCCATTTAAATTAACGTCTCCGGTTTGAGTAAACACAGTTGTAGCATCATCTATTTTCAAAGTCCCGCTTTTGTTTACATTTAAAATTCCGTTGTTGATTACAGTTCCTTTGACTTCTAACATAGATGATTTTGTGTCAGTTGCATTACCAATTGAGATTGCTTTGCCGGAAGCGACAACAATTGAACTACCAGTGTCGAAATAGACAGAGGAGTTACCAGCAGTTTGCGTACCACCGTCACTCGAAGTTGCTCTACTAGTTGCCATTGAAGGAAAAAAGGTTGTGGATCCTGCAGCAGTAATCAACCATCCTCCATCTGCACTTGCATTATTGCCTGTGATTATTATGTCTCCGTTATTGACAACAGTTCCTCCTTTGTAAGAATTGGTACCTGATAATTTAACTGTACCTGCTACTTTTTGTGAAACAGTCAAATTTAATGCCCCGCTTCCGCTAAAATTTCCAGTGAAATCATAGTTAGAAGTTGCTGTTTTTTTAGTTACAGTTATATAATTGGTTTCACCGTTTAACGATATATTATTTCCGAAAGCAAAATCACCTGGTTGATTGAGATGTATATCTATTGTTCCTCCGTTAATATCTGCTGTTCCTGTAAAATTAAAAGCGCTTGTTGTTGATGTTATATTTTGTTGAATGTAAAGAAAAGCACCGGACTCAACTACAAAATTAATATTTCCGTTTACAACTAACTTTCCACGTGCAGTAGTAGATGTATTTTGAATAGCAAATTCTCCGCCTGCAACATGTATATTTCCAGGTCCATTCAAATTTCCACCACCAAATACACCAAAAACTCCACTACCTGTTTTCTTCAAAGTATAATTATTCAAATTAAAGGAAGAAGGAGCATTGTTTGTGCTTCCTGATGTAAGGAAGACATGATTATTATCTTTGGCGCCACTTATACTTCCGCCATAATAACTAGTTCCCACATTCCAAGTTTGATTATTCATTATATTGAAAGAAAAACCGGTATTTGCATCTCCCGTATTAATTTTAAACCCAACTGTACCATTTAATTCCAAGGCGACAGACTCTGTACCATCACTAACTCCATATAAATTCAAAGTCTTATCTTTCAAAGAAGAAAGGGTGTGCGTGACTGTATTTGCAAGATTCGTATTATTGATTTTAATTCTACCCCAACTGATAGTTGAAGCCGGAGCCGAGAATGTCCTTACTGCAGTTTGAGAATTATCGTCTAAAACAAGAATATCTTCTTCGTTTGGAGCGCCATTAGGTGTCCAATTTGTAGATGTTGCAAGATCTGTAGCGCCATTTGCAAGAGTATAGGTTGTTGTCGCCATCGTCGCGCTTGGCGCTTTCGCTTTAGGTTGCTGTTTTTCAGCAGGTTCGTTTGTTAATTTAGTAACTGCCCATGCAGTTGTTAGCAAAATGCTGAAACAAATAAAAATAAAGATCTTTTTCATAATTTAAAAAATTAAAAAATTAGTAAAATGTGTGATTGTATATAATTGTTTATTTCACATACACTTTTTGAGAAGTGTTGCCGATTTTCACAATGTATATTCCTGTTGTTTGTTTAGCGGAAGGATTTACTTCAATTCCGTAGATGGTGTAAACACGGTAATCGGTAGCTCCTTCAACTTGGATATAACTGTTGTTTGCGGAAACATAAAATCCGGGTGTTTTCGCGTTATTTATTCCGGTTGGATCAGTAACTATTTTTTCTAAATAGAAAGCGTAATTGGAGTCCCAACCCAATGCGCCTGTTGGAGATGCGCCAGCCAAGTGCTGTACATCTGTTGTGCTTGTAATTGCTAAAGCCCGTCCTAAAGCCAACAAAGAGATAGGCAAACCTCCAGATATTCTGAATTGAGTATTTCCTCCGGTTTCATTAGTGCGGAACAAATCCTGAATACACATATACCCTGGTGTTACAGAGGTGGTTGCCATTATTCCTGCTGCTGTTCCTGCTGCTGGCGCTACCATATAATTCTCTGTCGCTTTATTTTTGATATACAGCAAACTATCGAGATTAGACGCAATGAATTTCCATTTTTGAGTATTGTCATTACCTGTCACATCTTTATCTGCTGCATTGATAGTCCCTTCGTTATCATATAAAACTAAGTTAGAATATTCGTTTGTAGCAGATGCTGATTTAAGATAATACCATGTTTCATTGGTCGCATCATCGGTACTTAAAACAGGATAACGGGCGTCAATTGTAGCCTTTGGGTAAATTGCCCAAACACGAGGGGTGTGAGGAGGATTTGCACCTGCAACAGCTCCGGAACCGTCTTGTACACCCCCCTTGTCATTCGCGCAGGCTAAATAATTGGCAGGAGTTACTTGTCCGTTAATTATTACGCAAGGATAATCTGTGTTTTCTATAACTGTAATTTTGAAAGAACCTCCTGTTGTAGAACGGGTATAGTACCGGTCATAGTAATTTCCATCTCCATAAATATCTGAAACAGGAAGATTTCTAACGGTTGAGGTGGCGAGCGCTGCAGATGCAGAGCTTCCGGTGCCTTTACTTAACACATTTCCTGTAGATTTGTTGATGATGAAATATTCATTGCCTGTTGCACCATTGGGGTCTGCTACAAATTTCCATAACTGAAGATCCCTTGCAGTTTCAGTTGTAAGTAATGATTGACCATAAGCTTGTTTTTCTGTACCCTGAGAAGTCAGGTAACGACCGATTCTATTGGCTTCACTTTGAGAAGTTCCGGCGGTCATGCAATTTTGCAAATAATACCAATATTCGTTGGTTGCATCGCTGAGCTGCACGCCTATTCCCCCGGGAAATGGATCTTTAGCTTGTAGTTGTTGAGTAAAAAACAGAGCAATAAAAAAAACGATTGATAATAGATAATATTTTTTCATGAGATAAAAAAATTAAAGTTGTGTTTTTAGAATTTGAATTTCCTAAAATGATGAGATATTTTTGCTTAGCGTGTGATAAAAAATACACGACAAAACAAAAAAATAATGCGGGAACATTAAATTAAATGTTGACTAAAAATATTGAAAGTCTTAACTAAGAAAACATTTAATTGTATCTTGTGTAAGAAGTTTACACAGAAAACAAACCTGAATAAAAAGGGTTATTCAGGAACAACTTTAAATTTTTAAGGAAAGAAAATACACTCTTGGTTGCAAAGATAGGTTATTTTTTGAAAAAAATATAAAATTTACATTTATTTTTCTGTAAGTCTTTTTTTTGTCTTTAACTGTTTAAATTTACCATCGGGAACGATGTGAGTGTTTTTAAACCACATAAGGCACATAGGAAACATAGAAAATTATTTTTTATGTAGTCAAGTGTATTTCAATTATGTTTAATTTATTTTCCGTGTCTTCTATGCCTCTGTGGTGAAATAAAACTAATGTGCCTTATGTGGTTACGTTGTTTACTTAAAAATATAAATATTTTGAAAAAGACTGTAATGACTTAGTTTGATATATTAACTTTTATAATACATTTGCAAAAAAATAAATAAATTTTGTTGAAGAATTGTTTGTTTTATTTTCTATAAAATAATAAAGTAGGCAATGTGGAACGAATTTTGTTGTTTGTGTGTAAATTAATGATTAGGAATGAAGCAGTTGTTACCTTCTTTGTGGGATGATTTTGTGGCTGGGAATGAAGATGCTTTTGAGGATATATACAAACTCAGCTATCCTGAGTTGTATGAGTATGGTATAAATATGGGGTTGGCTGATTTTGAACTAAGGGATTGTATTCAGGATGTATTTCTTAAATTATATACAAAACCCCAGATGGTAAAAACAACCGATTCTATCAAATCTTTTTTATTCAGAACCCTAAAAAACAGATTATATAATGTTTACCGGAAAAATTATTTTTTTTCGGAATTACGAGAAGAGTTAACTCCTTTTAATTTTGATTATTCAATCAAAGACGAACTTATTGAAGCAGAGGAACGGCAAGAAGTTAAGGATAAAATAGATAAAATGTTGTCGTTATTGTCGGTTCGTCAGAAAGAAATTATTTATTTACGTTTTTTCAAAGACATGGAATTTGATGAGATAGCCTCAATTATGGATCTTTCTGAGCAAGCCGCCCGTAACCTCATGTCGAGAAGTTTTCAAAAACTAAGGGATACGGATAATCTCGAAACTTTCAAATTGTTATTATTACTTCTCTATCTATCGCGTATGTTAAGTGCTGCCTACCGCGCATGTTGAGTACTCTATGATATATATCCCGATGAGTAATAAAACCGGCTGTAAGTCAAAAATATTTTTACTTAAATTTTTACGCTCTTTTTTCTTATGGAAATAGAGCTTTTTTTTTGATTTTTTTAATCATATTTGACCTAATTTAATCGTTAAAATAACTTCATAATTGTAAGAATTTTTTCCATTTTTTTCTTGAAAAAATATTTACGTTACCCGAATTTTTACTAAAAAAATCGAAATAACATAAAAAGCGCCTTGTGGGTATCTATAAGTTGTTTTTTTCGCTGTTTTTTACTTCCCCTCTTTTTTATCAAATGTTAAATTTTTCATCAATTAACATTTTTTAACTTTTCAAGTGATTATAAAATTGAATCTCAAGTGTATTAGGGTATCCATTTTTAAAATACAACGAAAATGGGGTTTTGAAATTTAATTTTATGAGTATGAATTATACCGTTTATGAACATGATCAAATAGGAGATTTTCTTCAAGATGATTCTTTCATTTTGGCGGCTAAAAATAAAAGTATTTCTATCGAAAATTGGAATAGGTTATTAGATCTTAATTCTGAGAAAAGGGATTTAATGGAAGATGCCAGTTTGTTAATAAATTTTCTTGAATTTAAGCCTGTTTTAGTCCCTGAAAAAATAATCGAAGAAGATTTTTCCCAGTTTCAAAATAAATTAAGATTTATTAGGCGAACAAAGAAGTTTGCATTATGGATGTCAGTCGCGGCATCTGTCATATCTGTATTTTTCGTAGGGAAATATTTAATATCAGATCATCTTATTGCTCCGTCGGGTAACAATCCGATTTCACTGTTGTCGGAAGTAAACACTGATAAAACATCTATTTTATTAAATATCGGAGATGGTCAGTTAATCAGTATCGATAAGAACAGGACAGTCGTAGAACAGGAAAAAGATGGTGGATTGTCTGTAAACGGAGGGAAAATTCAAATAAAGAATGAAGATATTACAGTTGAAGACATATCTCTTTCAGTTCCTTATGGAAGGTTGATGCAACTTCGTTTGAATGACGGGACTATTATTTGGGCCAATTCTGGCACAAAGTTAAGTTTTCCGAAAAAATTTGATAAAAAATCAAGGGAAATTTATGTGGAAGGTGAAGTATACGCGGAAATAAAGCCGGATAAATCAAAGCCGTTTTTCGTGAAAACAGAGAAAATAGAAGTCAAAGTGCTTGGTACTTCTTTTAATCTGAATTCTTATAAAGACAATCCTTTTTCAGAAGTCGTTCTTGTGAAAGGAAAAGTTGAAGTTAAAGCTCAAAATAAAACCAATATACTTAGTCCGGGCGAATCATTGAAGTCTGATAAGGATAATGTTTCAATTAGTCATGGAGTAGATACAGACGCTTATACTTGTTGGAAAGATGATGTAATAAAATTAAATAAAGAACCATTATCCGTGGTTTTGAAAAAATTAGCCCGGCGTTACAATGCTGATATTCAGTTTGAGGGGAAAGACATCAGTAGTAGTTATGATGGAAAAATGGTGTTAACCGACAGTCTGACCGAAGTGTTGGATAATCTCGCCTTGATGGACCCTATTACATATAAAGTAGAAAAAAAATCGATAATAGTATCGTTGAAATAATAATAAATTAAATTTAAATAAATGCCTATGAAACACAACATTTGAAGATGAATTAAAAATCAATTTTAAGTTTTAAAATAAAGAAAAACACTCTCTTAAATTAATATTTAAATTAATATTTAGTAAAAAACGAAAAAATATTCTGTATGAAGAAACGAAAAAAATCTAATATCATTTCTTTATCTCTGACCATGAAGTTGTTGGCTATACTTTTTGTAATTGGAATAAACTCTGTTTTTGCCGGAGTTTCTCATTCACAATCTGTCAGATTTTCTTTGAAATTAGATAATGTTACGATACCGGAGTTTTGCTCTAAAATAGAAAAAAGTAGCGACTACGTATTCTTGTATAAAAACAAAGGAGAAAATAATGTCAGGGTATCAGTTGATGCAAAGAACGAAACATTGGAGGAAATATTAGATAAAACATTGGCATCAAATTCCTTGTCTTATAAAATTAGCGACAGGCAAGTTGTTATTTATGAAAAAGAATCTAATCAGCAAGCCACTCCCCAAAAGAAGGCGGGATTTACGGTAAAGGGTAATGTGATAGACATGAACGGAGAACCTCTTATTGGTGTGTCCGTTTCAGTTGTAGGTACATCTACGGGTACGACAACCAATTTGGATGGTTTGTATTCTATCAATGTGCCGGGCGAAACTTCTAAATTGAAGTTCACTTACCTCGGATACCAAGATACTGAAGAAGTTGTCGAAAAAAGAAGAGTCATCAATGTTACAATGCAAGAAGGTTCTACTGAATTAGATGAAGTAGTAGTAGTTGCGTTTGGTAAGCAAAAGAAAGAAAGTATAGTGAGCGCGATCAGTACCATTTCACCGGCAGAATTGAAAGTGCCGAGTAGTAACCTGACTACATCTTTGGCGGGTCGTATGGCAGGTATTATTTCATATCAACGAAGTGGGGAGCCGGGCGCTGATAATGCTGAGTTTTTCCTTCGGGGTATAACTACTTTCGGATTTAACTCTTCTCCTCTGATTCTTATTGATAATATAGAACTTACAACTCAGGATTTAGCTCGATTGCAAGCCGATGATATTGAAAGTTTTTCTATCATGAAAGATGCTACGGCTACCGCGTTGTATGGCTCCCGGGCTGCTAATGGGGTTGTTTTCGTTAAAACAAAAGAAGGTAAAAAAGGCTCGGCTAAATTTAATATCCGTTTTGAAACCGGTTTATCCCAACCTACTCAACAAATAGACATCGCGGATCCGGTAACTTACATGAAGTTACATAATGAATCTTATTTGACACGGGATCCATTGTCTAATCAAATTCCCTATTCCAGAGATAAAATAGACAGTACGGTTCCCGGATCAGGTTCTATCATTTACCCATCGACCGACTGGCAAAAAGAAATGTTGAGGGATTATTCCATCAACGAACGACTCAATTTGAATATCAGTGGGGGAGGAGATATTGCTCGTTATTATGTCGCGGCTTCTTATTCTAATGACGATGGTAATTTGAAAGTTAACCCGGATAATGACTTTAATACAGGGGTAAGTTTTCAAACATATACCTTGCGTTCTAACGTAAATGTGAATGTAACAAAAACAACTGAACTTTTGGTGCGTTTGAATGGCAATTTTGAAGATTATACGGGCCCTATAGGAGGGTTTGTTGACAATACATACGTCAGGGGAGGAACTTATGCCTATAATTTGATTATGAAAAGTAACCCGGTAAGATTCCCTGCTATTTATCCTAAGAACGACCCGAATAACGAAGGTAATTATACTTATATCCAACACACTTTGTTTGGAAATGCTGATAATGGGCAATATATGAATCCTTACGCTGAAATGGTAAGGGGATATGAGGATTACGGACGTTCTAATATGGGAGCGCAAATTGAATTAAAGCAAAATCTGAGTTTTATAACCAAAGGATTATCAGCAAGGGCGCTTTTCAATACCAATAGGGTAACTGCTTATTCAGTAGCTCGTACTTTAGTGCCTTTTTATTATGGACTGGCTTCATACAATAAATATTCGGGTATTTACTCCATTGCAGCGCTTAATCCAAGTTCGGGAACGGAGTATTTGAATTTTGTTCCGAATTCGAAATCCATTACAGCTAAAACGTATTTTGAAGCTGCTACCGATTATTCAAGAACTTTTCATGACCATTCCGTCAGTGGTATGCTTGTATTCCAGGTGCAAGACAATGAACAACCCAATGCCACAACTTTACAAGAGTCTTTGCCATTCCGGAATGTCGGGTTGTCAGGACGTTTTACTTATGGATATGGCGATCGTTATTTCTTAGAAGCAAACTTTGGGTACAATGGATCGGAACGTTTTGACGAAGAACACAGGTATGGCTTTTTTCCTTCAGTAGGTGCAGGATGGGTTGTTTCTAATGAAGGATTCTTTGACCCATTGAAAAAAGCCATTACCAAATTGAAATTAAGAGGTTCTTATGGTATTGTGGGTAACGATAAGATTGGAGATGAACGTTTCCTTTATTTATCCGAAGTAAATATGTACAACTCCAATTACGGAGCTTCTTTCGGAACCGATCGCAGATATTCTAGACCCGGAATTTCGGTTATCAGATATCCTAATCCTGAAATCACGTGGGAAACCGCGGCAAAAGCCAATTTGGCGTTAGAATTGGATGTTTTGCAAGATTGGAATTTGGTGGCGGAAGTTTATCAGGAACATCGTACCAATATCCTGCAAGCAAGGGCTTCTATCCCTTATTCTGCCGGATTATGGACAACTCCTTATGCCAATTTAGGAGAAGCCAAAGGAAAAGGTATAGATATTACATTGGATTATAATAAATATTTCAATAAAAATGCTTTCATACAATTAAGAGGTAATTTCACTTATGCTACCAGTGAATATACCGTTTACGAAGATTTAATTTATGCCAACGAGCCGTGGAAAAGCAGAATTGGTTATCCGACTAAACAAACATGGGGATATATCGCGGAAGGTCTGTTTGTTGATGATGCCGATGTAGCTAATTCTCCCAAACAATTTGGAGATTATATGGCCGGTGATATTAAATACCGGGATATGAATCAGGATGGTGTCATCGATGAATTAGACCAGGTGCCTCTTGGTTATCCTACTACTCCTGAGATTGTATATGGATTCGGAGGAACTTTCGGATACAAAGGATTTGATTTTTCTGTTTTCTTTCAGGGAACAGGCCGTGAATCATTTTGGATTAACTACAACAAAATGTCACCTTTCATTCAGACAGGAGCCGGATGGGGTATCGGAGAAAATGCGTTATCACAATTTATCGTAGATAGTTATTGGTCGGAAGATAATAAAGATGCTTACGCAGTATGGCCGAGATTATCAAATACTTTGGTAACTAATAACCAGCAAACAAATTCATGGTTTATGCGTGACGGTTCATTCCTACGGTTAAAACAGCTTGAATTCGGATATACAATTCCGGATGAAACAGTTCGTAAAATAGGTCTGAAAGGCTTGCGCGTTTATCTCACGGGAAGTAATTTACTTTGTTTCTCCAAATTTAAAATTTGGGATCCTGAGATGGCGGGAAATGGATTAGGATATCCCCTTCAAAGGGTGTATAATGTTGGTTTAAGTTTAAATTTCTAAAATGATGAAGGCAATGAGAAAATTAATATATGCAATTTTTTGTGGACTTATATTTATTTTAAGTTCTTGTAGTGATTTCCTTGATGTTGTGCCCGACAGCGTACCCCGTATAGAAAATGCATTTACTCTAAGGGTAGAGGCTGAAAAATATTTATTTACATGTTACAGCTATATGCCGGCACATGGTAGCGCTAACGGAAATCCCGCATTTTTGGGAGGGGATGAAGTATGGATTACTACTAAAAATAGAGATAGATGGGCATTGAATGCTTGGCGTATCGCTACCGGAGCGCAAAATGCAAATGCTCCTTATTGTGATTTTTGGAGAGGAAATAATGTATCTGATTTATATCAGGCAATCAATGACTGCAATATCTTTTTGGAAAACGTAGGTAAAGTTCCTGATTTGGAAGTTTGGGAAAGAAACCGTTGGATAGGAGAGGTTACTTTTTTGAAAGCTTATTACCATTATTGGTTGATACGTTGTTATGGACCTATCGTCATCAGTGATGTGAGTACATCTGTTACAACACCGACCGAAGAGCTTTACCAATACCGTCAACCCTTGGATTCCTGTTTCAATTATGTGCTCAATTCATTTGATAGAGTGATTGAAAACGAGGATATTCCGGATCGGATTACAGCTGAAGCCGATGAACTGGGACGCGTTACTAAAGCCATAACCTATGCGATTAAAGCGGAAGCTACATTGTTGGCTGCCAGTCCGTTGTATAATGGAAATACTGATTATCGTTCAATAAAGGATAATCGAGGTATCGCTATTTTCTGTGATGTGATACAACCTGACGGAACATTTGCTGAAAAAACGGAAGCCCAGAAAAAAGCCAGGTGGCAGGATGCTAAATCAGCATGTAAACGAGCTGTAGATTTTGCGGAAAGTCTTGGTTATCAGTTGTATGAATTCAATGAAACAGGAGTACTCGGATTAAACGATTCTGTGAAAGTAAAACTAAGCATACGAAATGCCGTGACTTTGAAATGGAATGTGGAAACAATCTGGGGTAATCCTAATTCGTGGGTAGCGGGAGGTTTGGATTTACAATCATGGCCGAGAGGTTTGGATCCTGCCAAACAAAAGAATACCACATACGCGGGTAATTACGGAGTTCCATTGAAAATAGCTGCTCAATTCTATACTAAGAATGGACTGCCTATAGACAAAGACCTTACGTGGGACTATAATGCGCGTTTCAATCTTAAAAAGGCGACATCGTTGGATAACCTTTATGTTTATGAGGGACGTGAAACTGTTCTCTTTAACTTAGATAGAGAACCCCGTTATTATGCCGATTTGGGTTTTGATGGTTGTATTTATTATGGTTTTGGAAACAATTATGGTGTTTATGGAGCTATGAATGGTGAAAATCCTGTTACGCCTTTGTATGTGCAGGGATTAGCCGGACAACCTGCTCAAAGCGGTATGATTGAAACATCTTATAATCCGACAGGAATTTTACATAAAAAATTAGTTAACTATAAATCTAATATAGGGGCTGAAAGTGGATGGACTCCGGAGGGTTATCCCTGGCCGGTAATACGCTTAGCCAATTTATATTTGATGTATGCGGAAGCTTTGAATGAAGCGGATGATTCGCAAGCGTCTCGCGATGAAGCGATTTCTTACATAGATAAAATTCGTAAAAGAGCGGGTTTGATGAAAATTGTTAATGGCAGAAGGACAACTGAATTACTCGGATTGAAGGAAGCATGGGCTACATATACTGCTGAAAAAAATAAACCCAATTCCCAGATTGGTTTACGGGAAATTATCCGTCAGGAACGTTTGATTGAATTGGCTTTCGAAGGACAACGTTTTTGGGATTTGCGCAGGTGGAAATTAGCAGCTAATTATTTGAATGCTCCTATCACAGGATGGAATATTGAAGGAGAAACTGCAGCCGAATATTATAAGGAAAGGGAAGTTTATCAACAAACATTCCAATTGAGAGATTATTTCTGGCCCATAGTGAAAAGAGAGTTGAGTGCAAATAAAAATTTGGTACAAAACTATGGTTGGTAATTTGTTAAACACAGACAAAACAAAGAAAATGAAAAATTTATTTTTATATAGTATTTTATCTGTATGGATAGCTTTTGGGATGATTTCCTGTTCGGGTGACGCTGATATGAATAAACCTCAGGGAAACAACGCGATTCCGATGAAGATAGATGTTTCTACGATTAAAATAACAAATCAAAGCGGACGAAGCATTATCAGGTATACAAGGCCCGATGATTTGAATCTGAAATATGTACGCGCGGTATATGAAGTGAATGGAGTAGTAAGAAAGGTAAACGCTTCTTACTATACCGATTCCCTTATTATTGACGGGTTTCCGGACGCGGGAGAATATGCGGTGAAGTTGTATTCAGTTAATTATGCAGAAGGTGTTTCGGAACCGGTTCCAGTAATAATTAATCCGGATATTCCTCCCTATCAAAACATACAAAAAACGTTTCTTTTTGATGAAACTTTTGGCGGTTTCCGTATATTGGCAAATAATCCCACTTCAGCTCCTATTTCTATAGGTGTATTGAGGATGGATACCGTTAAAAACGAAAAAGGAGAACCTAATTATAAGAACGGAGAGCTTGAGATGGCGTGGAAAGAGATTGATATGATTTATACATCTCTTCATACGATCATTCAGTCGGAAAGAGGACAATTGGCAACAAGAACATTGTTTGGCATGTATGTGAAAGACAGGTGGGGACATGTTTCTGATACTGCACAACAATATCTTACGCCTTGGGAAGAAATTAAATGCGACAAGTCGAAGTTTAAATCTTATCCGTTGCCTACAGATTGGAGTAAACAACATAGTTGGGGTGGTTCTAATACTAAAATAGAAGCGCTTTGGGACGAAGCTAATATTACTTCCGATTCGAGTCCTTGTTTTCATACCGGGACGGATGCTCCGATGCCTCAATGGTTTACTATAGATTTGGGTCGAGTGTATGAATTGAGCCGCTTTGTATTCCAGCATAGAGGTAACGCTACATCTGCTACTATGATGAAGTATTTATTCCAAAATGGCTATCCTAAAAAAATCAGGCTGTGGGGTTGTGAAAATACTCCCAACGCGGAAGGTACATTTGATGGTTGGGTGAATCTATTAGCGACTGATGTAAATCCGACCGGATATATTGATATAAAAAGACCTTCCGGAGAAACGCAGGATGGAGGAGCTGTCGCTCTTACTGAAGATGATAAAAAAATTGCTGCCGGTTATGAAATAGAATTTCCTATAGGAACCAAGTTTAGGTATTTTAGATTTGAAACGGCTTCCAATTGGGCTAAATCCAAGTGGGTACAATTAGGTGAATTTACTTTCTATGGTGCATTACCTAAAGACAATTAATAATCTGATTAATTATAATAACTATAATCAATGAAACATATAATAAAATATATTACAATCTTTTTTCTTACTGCTTTGTTTGTAGTATCATGTACGGATATGGATGATACTTATAAAAAGTATGTTGAAAATGGGCCAATTGTGTATTTATCTAATCTTCCCGGATTGAAAATACAATCAGGTGTAGGTAAAGTGCTAATTTCATGGGATAAACAATCTGACCCAAGAGCGCAGTTTATCTATATTTACTGGAACAGCAGGCATGATTCCCTACGGGTTGATTTTACACCCGACCAAACGGGATCCATGTTAATAGAGAATTTGGAGGAAGGCGACTATGCGTTTGATATTGTATCCTGCGATGAATATGGCCATTATTCCATGACGAAAGAATTACTATCTAAAGTTTATGGAGAAGTTGCCCGTAGTTATATGCACAATGCTCCCGTAGATTCGTCTCACTACGATTCAAATTCGAAAACATTGTTTTTGAGGTTTGGAGACTTGGCTGATAGCAGGGTTGATAGTATTCAGGTAAGATGGTATATCAATGGAAGCGATGAAGTGCAATCTGCTGCGCTTGATGTTCAACTCAGTGAAGAAGATAAAAGTAAAAGTAAAAACAAACAAGAATTAGATTCTATTTCGGATGCCCGCCGTTCTATTACCATTGAAAATTATAGAGAAGGTTCGACTGTTACATATTGGACAGTTTATAAGCCTGACCCTACTTGTATTGAATTTATGTATTCTAATCCGGGAGTGTACAGGGAAGCTGTTGCGATACCTTTAGTGGTAAGTCAATTGTATTGCGATAAACCGAGTTTATTAGGTGCCGGAATTGATTTGGCTAATTTGTTAGATGGTAAATCAACATATTTTGCTACAAGCACAGATCCTGAAGTTGCTTTCCCTCATAATATCGAGATTACGTTGGATAACGCATTACCGGAATTCAAATTTTCATATAAAGCAAGAGCAGGTTCTCCTACAAGAAACCCATCGGAAATTGATGTATATGTAAAAGGAGATGGAGGTGATTGGGTGTTTGTGGAAAAATTAACAACAGATCCATCGCCGAATAGTTTGACAAAAGTGGATGGAGGATCTTATCTTTCAAGATGGTATATTAAGGGAGAATCAAGCGGATTTAACTTTGATGTAAAAGCGGTTCGTTTATCTATAAATGGAATTGTACGTAAGGATTTTCCAAGTACTTCAGGTCCTAACTCCTGTCAAATGGAAGAGTTACGTGTATATAAATAACAAATTTAATGAACGGTAAAATGTGATATGGTTAGTCGCTGTTTTCTTTTTACCGTTCATACTGTTTATTTTCTATTTTATATTCGACAGGTTAAATAAAAAGAAAATAAATTATAAATAAATAATTAATTAAATATTTTTATTCTAAATTTTTTTGATCATGAAAAAAACTTACATGTTTGTTATAGCTCTTTTAGTGGCTATGGCATCGTTTAGTGTAAAAGCAAATGGTTTACCTTCCGGTATACAGGTTAGCGATGGTACTAATGAATATTGGTATTATATTCAGTCGTCTATGGTAAATCAAGCTACAGCTCAAGAAGGAGGTAGAAACGGACTTTTCATATCTTCACAGGGTTCGGAAAATTGTGGTATTGTTAGTCTTCGTAACATGTTTTTGAGTGGAAACCGTGAATTACAACTTTGGAAATTGGTTGATGCCGGTACCGGAAATTATTATTTGGTGAATAAAGCTACCGGTTTCAAAATGGGTCTTGGAAGCGGGGCTGAGACAGCCGGACAATCAGGAGCAAAAGGACTCATGGACAATGGTTCTTCAAAATTTAAGGATCGTTATTATACGACAGCAGAAACAGATGCAACTCCGGCTGAATTTATTTTTAATGCGGGAGGTGAAGAAGGTAATCCAAACAATATACTTGCATTAAATTCAACTTATCCTATTGCTTGTATTGTTAATGTGTCCACTATTGATGCGACAAATGAAAAACGAAAAAATGGTGACCTTATAGGAGCAACTGCAAGTGGAGATTTTCTTAATGTAGATGCTACTGCTAGTTATAGTGATTCTCCCAAAACATTGAATGTTTACGGTTTGCCGGGTTCTCCTCGTGCTTGGATTTTTGTTCCTGAAAGTGTGATGAATGATAAATTTCCTAAAATGAGTACTGAAACTGAAAGTCATTATTATAAATTGACTTATGTTCTCACAGGAGCGTCTTTGTATGACAATGTAGATAATTACAACACTTTAGTTGTTTCTACAGATGACATGGGAGATCAGGCTTTGTGGAAATTAGTGAAATACAATAAGGTTCCCAAAGTAGAAGGAGACCCTAATTCTGTATACTTACCGGCAGTAAATGATAGTGTATGTTTTGTAAATAAAGCAACAGGAAGATATTTGAACTCTGGCAGTACTCTTGATGGAACCCCTGCTGGTTTTATGCTTCAACATTTAGCTTATTCTCCGACATCATCTACAGACTATACCTATAGCCCGACAAATGCTAAAACAAATCAATTCAGGATTACCGCTAAAGTAGACAGTCCGATGTCTTTGAGGTATGATCAATCAGTTACAGCTACATCAATGGCTAACATAGTATTACCGAATCCATCTGATGCAAATCTAAAATATGCATGGAATTCGGGATATGCTCTTTATGTACAACCTGAAAACGGTTCTAATAGTCTTAAAACAACAACAATAAACAAATTTAATGCTTACTCTGATAATGGTTATATCGTAGTTGAAGGCGCTGCTGATTTCCAAGTATATACTGTTTATGGAGTGCAAGTAAGTGCGAATACTAAATTAACAACCGGAACTTATATCGTGAAAGCTAACGGTGCAGCGAAAAAAGTATTTGTAAAATAATATTCAAATTGAGTCAAACCTGTCAATGTCAATGAATCCGGGGAAATACCGGATTCATTGATAGACTCAAATTTCAGATCTAATCAATATCATGAATATTTTGTATCGAAAGATGCAATGCAAATTTTAATAAAATAAAATGAAACGAATTGAAATTTTTTCATCTATTCTATTGTTGATCGTCTTTTTTTTCTTTCCTGATGTCAACGCTCAACAAAAAGTTTTAAAGGCAACGACCGCGGAATATGTTCCGGTTGGTATGAAGTCTGTAACGTCAACAACTCCTATACCGGATGTTTTTGTTGATAATGTTTGTTCCGGTTTGAAACCCGGAATTACTCTTAACCAAATTCAATCTATTGAAAATGAATTCTTTAAGAATGTGGCTTTGTCCATGTATAACAATGAATATACTTCTGAATTTAGAATTCAGTCATATAAACCTTATTTGGCTCCCGGTATTTTAAATAAAGAAAATAAAACAGGTAGCAATAATTGGCTTGATAATCTAACAGGGATCTATACAGAAGCCGGTGATACCTTGGTTATATTAGTTGGTGATACAAAAGGCGAAACCGTATTTATACGTCAAATAGACCTTGATAAAGAAGAAGCTAAATCAGATGGATATGGAAATAAAACTGACTATCCTCTTAGTCAAGGAATCAACAAGATTATAACAGCAAAAAAAGGGTTGATTTATGTAATGTATCACTTGTACGAAAAGAGAGAGACAATGCCGGATCCCGTTAAGATTCATATTGCTTCCGGAATGGTAAATGGTTATTTTGACCTCAACCGTCATAATAATACAGATTGGGTAAGGTTGTTGGCTAACGCAAAAGGAAAATACTTAGATATTATTGGAAATTATTCTCAAGCAACATTTCCTGTAGCATCTTATCGAACATATTGCCCAAATGATGGAAAAGGATTGATTTCCGTATTAGACTCTATTTCTTATTTGGAACGCGAATTGATGGGATTTTTTAAATATCCGAATCGCAATCCTGAATGCCGTCAATATTATTGTGTTGTATATAGTGGTTATATGTTCGCGGCAGGTGATCATACCGGATATCATGTAAGTACAATGGCAACATTGTGTAGCGTTAGCACTCTGAGAGGGAAAAACAGTTGGGGACCAGCCCATGAATTAGGACACCAAAATCAAACTCGTCCGGGATTTAAATGGGCAGCATTAGCTGAAGTTTCAAACAATTTATTCTCGGCTTATGTACAAACTAAGTTATGGAAGCAATGCCAATTATATACTGATAAACCCAGTACAGGTAGAAATAATCATTATGAAAATGCATATAATATGATTATGGTGCCTACAACTAAGAATGGTAATGAATTTAAAATCCCTCACATGTTGGGACCAGGAGAGTTTAACCGTTTAGCTCCTTTTTGGCAATTATACCTTTATTCTACTTTTGTGAAAAATCAACCTGATTTTTACAAAGATGTTTTTGAACAACTCAGGGTACGTGCGGATAGAGCTGTTGCTTCTCAAAGTGGTTTGATATCTTTAGATTTCACCGTTTTATGCAGTGAAATCATGCAAGAAGATTTAAGTGTCTTTTTTGAAGCATGGAACTTTTATCAACCGATGACAAATGTGAAAATCGGAGATTATGCTGATCATACAGTTAATATCGAAACCGGTTGGGCCAATACTGCAAAAACGAACTGTGGAAAACAAGGAACTAAGCCAACATATATGATACAGTATATAGACGATAATAACATTGATATTTTTGTTAATAAAAAATCTATAATATCCGGTACAGCGACTAAAAGTGGTAATGCCATTTCTATGAAAGGGTGGCAGAATGCGATTGCTTATGAAGTATATGATAAAGGTAAATTAGTTTTTATTGCGTCTAAACCCGATTTTAAATTGATTCGCCAGGTTCCGGCAGGAACTAATAATGCGAGTGGTAATCCTGAATATAAGCAAGAATCATTTGATGTTGCTGACCCAGAGATCTATGCTGTTGCATGGAACGGAGAAAAAGTTAAAGCAGAGATTCAGCAATCCGCGTTACCCGCAGGTTTGAATGTCAGTGACGAAACAAATACTTATTGGTATTATATCCAAAATGCGATCAATTATGTTGCTTCAGGAAGTGGAGAAGGATTGCGTGTGGGATCTTATATTACTTCAGTTGGAACATCTGAGCAAGCTAAACTATGGAATCTTTTTTTTAGTGGAAATAAAGATTATCAGCTATGGAAAGTTGTAGCAGCGCCAACAAAAGGCCAGTATTATTTGGTCAATAAAGCCAATGGATACAAATTGGGATTTGGGGCTTCTCCTCTTGATCCGGCTCGTTATTATACGACTCCGTCATCGGCAACTCCATTTACAATCAATAAATGTACAGGATCCGACTATTACGTTACTCTCAATTCTAATGGAGGAACTGCCTTGTTAGGAGGTTGGGGCGGTGGTGCCTTGTATGATGGCTCAGGAAGTTATAATACGGCTCCTTCTGCACCAGATTCTCCTTTGCTTCCCGCAAAAGGCCCTCGTGGATGGATATTCATTCCTGAATCCGAAGTCAATGAATGTTATCCGGAATTGAGTAATGAAAACGGAGATTCCTGGTATTTTATTGAATCTATAACACAAGGACGAGTTTTATATGATGACGTTTCTGCTGAACATGCTCTAAAAATTGACTATAAAGCAGGAGAAGTAAGTAACGATGCTCAATTGTGGAAATTTGTGAAACAAGCGAATTCGACAGCTTTTTGTGATAGTATTTACATTATCAATAAGTCAACAGGCCGTTACATCACGGGAGTTTCTACAGAAGCGGAACCTAAAGGTTTCGTTCTTCAACATTTATTGCGTAGTGATATTATTCAGTTTCGTTTATGTCCCTCCACATTACAACCGTCTTTGAGAGCTAAGGCAGATGGTTCTATTGTCAGAGAAGATGTTCTTCCTTGCGGATGGGGTACTGATAATGCATTCCGGATTGTGAAACAAATCATTGGAGAAAATGCTATCAATAAAGTTCAGGAAAACAAATATTCCGTATATTCAGAAAATGGATATATCAAGGTAAAAGACACTAATCTTCCATTTAAAGTATATACGATTTATGGAGTTGAAGTAAACGCTATGGCGAAACAACTTCCTGGTGTTTATGTTGTGAAAATTGGAGATATTTCTTCAAAAATCATGGTTAAATAACCAATATATTTTAATCAGACTGGGATTAAATTAGAAAAGATTTAATCCCAGTTATTTTCTCATGCTCAAAACAGGTGATATATTTAAGTAAAATGAAAAAAACAATTACTATTTACTTCAAACAATCTTTGAAATTATTAGGAATTATCTGTATATTTTTGGGGATGTCTGTTTTCGTTAACGCTCAACAAAAAACAATAAAAGCAACATTTGAATATGAACCTGGATATATAGGAAATCTTCCCAATATTCAAGTGCCATCTGTTTTTATTGATGCTGTTTGTTCCGGATTGAAACAAGGAACTACTATTGAAGACATCAATACAATAACAAATCCGTTTTACAAAAAGATGGCTTTGGCAATGTATAACAACGAATATCCTTCTGAATTCAGGATTCAATCTTATGAACCCTACATACATCCTAATGTATTGGGAAAAACAAATAAGACTAATCAATATAATTTGTTGGATAACGCTACCGGAATTTATGCGGAACAAGGAGACACAATCCTTATCTTTGTTGGAAATAAACATGGAGAAAACATATCATTACGCCAGATCAATTTCGATGGAGAAGCTGACGAAAAAGATGGATATTCTGATAAGGTAGACTATGCATTAACTACAGGTGTTAGTAAATTCGTTGCAACAAAAAAAGGCCTGCTCTATGTAATATACCATCTTGATGAAAAAAGAGAGAAGATGCCTGATCCGGTACAAATTCATTTTGCAACAGGAAAAGTAAACGGATACTTTGATATTACCCGGCATAATAACCAAGATTGGATAAAATTATTGGCAAATTCAAAAGCCAAGTTTATTGATGTGAAGGGTATTCATTCTCATTTGACGTTTCCTGTTCAATCTTTTAAAACGTATTGCCCAAAAAACGCGGAAGAGTTAATAACTGTATATGATTCTATTGTTTCTTTAGAAAAAGAATTATTGGGATTTTATAAATATCCGGAACGAAATCCTAAAAACAGAATGTATTTCAGTGTAATGTACACTTCTTATATGTATGCAGCAGGAGACCATACCGGATATCATGTTAGTACCATGCCGGATTTATGTGACTACAAAAAATTAAGAACATCTACTGTTTGGGGGCCTGCACACGAAGTGGGACACATGAATCAAACGAGACCGGGACTTAAATGGGGTGGAATGACAGAAGTTACCAATAATATTTTTTCATTATACGTACAAACAAAATATGGAAACGCATCTCGTATATATACTCAAAAACCATCAACAGGTAGAAATAATGATTATGAAAATGCCTACAATATGTTGATGTTGCCTAAAAAATCTCATTTTCAGGCAGGAGGCGTATTTAATCAATTGGTTCCTTTTTGGCAATTGTATTTGTATTCTACATACGTAAAAAATTATCCTGATTTTTATAAAGATCTACACGAAGAAATAAGAAAACGTTCAGATAGAAATGCAAGTACGCAAAGTGGCTTGATTTCATTAGATTTTACAAATCTTTGTTCCGAATTATTACAGGAAGATTTAACTGATTTTTTTGATGCTTGGGGATTTTATCGTGCGATTTCGACTACTATAAATGATTATGCACCTTATACCGTAAATGTAGAAGAAGGATGGTGTAATACGGCTAAAAATAAAAATTCAAAATTTGGAACAAAGCCGGTCTATAAAATAGAATACATGGATGATGCCAACTATAATATTTTTGCTCAAAAGAAAGCGGTAGTGAAAGGAACTTGTACTCGAAGTGGGGATTATTATTCAATGAAAGGGTGGGGAAATGTTGTCGCCTATGAAGTGTATAACGAAAAAGACAGTTTAGTTTATATTGCTTCTATGCCTCAATTTACTACAATTGGTGTTTCTGTTGTTAATCCAAAAATTTACGCGATCGCATGGGATGGAACAAAAACAGCAGCAGATGTGGTTGTTTCGGATTTGCTTGGAGCGCTAAATGTCAGCGATGAAACAACAACCTATTGGTATTGTATTCAAAATACGATTAATTTTGAAGCGACAGGTAGCGGAGAAGGTCCTCGGGTTGGCCTTTACATTTCTTCGAAAGGAGAATCAGAGCAAACAAATATATGGAATCTTTATGCCAGTGGAAATAAAGATTATCAATTATGGAAAGTTGTAAATGCTCCTGTAAAAGGACAATATTACATAGTTAATAAAGCAAATGGATATAAATTAGGATATGGAACTTCTCCTCTTGATGTTACTCGTTATTATACAAATCCGACAACAAATACTCCGTTTACGATTAGTTTGTGTAGCGGTTCCGATTACTGCGTTATGTTAAAAGCCAATGCAGGAACTGCCTTGTTAGGCGGTTGGGGAAGTAATGCCTTGTATGATGGAACTGTCAATTATAATACTCCTCCTACGGCATCTGAAAATCCATCACTTCCTGTAAAAGGACCGCGAGGATGGATTTTTGTTTCCGAAGAAAAAATAAACAATTGTTATCCTCAATTGAGTAGTGAAGAAAGTGGAGAGTATTGGTATTTTATAGAATCTGTAACTCAAGAAAAAGTTTTATTTGACAATATATCAGCAAATCATGTTTTGGGAATTGAGTCAAAAGCACAAAACGAAGATAATGATTCTCAATTATGGAAATTTGTAAAGTTAATAAATCCAACAAATTATAGTGATGCGGTTTACATTGTCAACAAAGCTACCGGAAAATATATTTCAAGTATAGGAACATCTACTACTGATGCTGTAACCGGATATGTTTTACAACATTTGCTACGTGACGATGACAACCAGTTTCGTTTATGTTCAGCAACAAATGCTACTGCGTTAAGAGTAAATCCAACAGACAATTCCATCTCCCAATCAGATATTCTTCCTTGCGGTTGGGGTAGCAATAATGCTTTCCGTTTCAAATTAAAAGGAGGACAACAAAACAGTATTAAAAATTCTCAACAGGATCCCATTTCCGTATCTGTTGAAAATGGATATATTAAAGTATCAGGAGCTGACAAATCATACAAAGTGTATACTGTATTTGGAAAAGAAATTAATCCGCGAGAAAAACAGCCAACCGGTATTTATATTGTAAAAATAGGAGATGCTATAAGGAAAATATTTGTAAAGTAAAATTTTTAATCATGCTCATTAGCATAAATAAATTATAAAAAATATATCATGAACAGGAAATATCGTATATTGTTTACTTTTTTGTTTGTTTCTTTTTTTGTAAATCCTATTTATACTTACGCTACGCTTCGTCAGTCACAGTATTTATCCGCTTTACCCGAAAAATTGAAAATCAGCGATGAGAGCAATGAATATTGGTATTATATCCAAAATGCATTGAATTACAAAGCTGATGGTAACGATAATGAGGCTCACAGAGTAGGATATTACATCTCATCCAGAGGAAATAAAGACGAAACTGTAAAAGCGCTACACCTTTATATGAGTGGAGATAAAAATCTCCAACTATGGAAACTTGTAGCATCTCCCACTTCAGGGCAGTATTATCTTATAAATAAAGCTACCGGAAATAAATTGGGGGTTGGTTCTTCTCCTTTAGATAGTAAACGTTATTATACAACATCAACAACAGAAACTCCATTTTCTATTGACTTGTGTGAAGAAAATAATCACTATGTGGTAATGAAAAGTAATGGAGGAACAGCTCTTTTAGGCGCATGGGTTGGTGGTGAATTTTATGATGGATCTTCTCCATATAATACTCCTCCTTTAGCATCGGAAACACCGGAACTTCCTGTTATTGGTCCAAGAGGATGGATATTTATTCCGGAAACAGAAGTAAACGAACGATATCCTCAATTAAGTACAGAAACAGAAACTCATTGGTATCACATTAAATCAGTAACAAGACAAGGACAATCTATTGCGGATAATGCGACAATGGATAATGTTTTGACTTTGTCTAAAGAAGCTGACATTGGCGCACAATGGTGGAAATTCGTAAAAAAGACAAATGTGTCAAATATTTGTGATAGTGTATATATTATCAATAAATCTACCGGAAAATATTTTAATGGAACAACAACATCCGAAGAGCCGGTTGCTTATGTATTACAACATCTGTTGCGTAGTGATGTAAATCAATTTCGTATAATTCCTTCTTTAGGGAAACAAGGCGTATCTGTTACTGAAGACGGAAATTTAAGTATAACATCAACAGCCTTACCTTGTGGTTGGAATTCTGATTACGCGTTCCGTATAACAAAGCAGGCTATTGAAGAATATCCTGAAGAACCGGAAATGTCTTTCTTTGAACGAAATATAGATATTGCTTCAAAACAGACTAAATCAATGGTTAATGGTATTAGTAATGTCGGATGGAATATAAATTGTCATCCTGTAGCTGGTACATCTTCCGGAGGAAGGACTATAGCTGGTCCTTATGACTGGAGAAGCGGTTTTTTCTCCGGTAATCTTTGGTATCTATATGAATTAACCAACGATTCTTATTGGAAAGATAAAGCATTGACATGGACAAATTCATTAGAAAAATTGAAAACTTTTACTGGAAATCATGACTTAGGTTTTATGATATACTGTAGTTTTGGTAATGCATACAGATTAAACCCAAATGATAAAATACGGTATGAAAGTATTTTGGTAGAAAGTGCTCAATCTTTATCTAAACGTTACAATTCAGTAACAAAATGTATTGAATCCTGGGATTCAAGAGCGTCATGGCATGTACCTTCTACAACTTGGCAATTCCCTGTGATAATAGACAATATGATGAATTTGGAGTTGTTGTTTGCCGCTTCTAAAATTTCAGGTAATCAGTCTTTTTATAATATAGCGGTTAATCATGCTGATAAAACATTAGAAAATCATGTTCGTCCGGATTATAGTTCTTATCATGTGGTGGATTACGATACCAATACAGGCGCTGTTAAAGACAGGGCGACATGTCAAGGATATAGTGATAATTCAACATGGTCGCGAGGACAAGCTTGGGGAATTTACGGATTTACTATGGTTTACAGAGAAACCAAAGAACCTAAATATTTAACAACAGCTTGTGGTATGGTTGATTTTTTCTTAAATCATCCGAATCTTCCGGAAGATAAAATTCCATATTGGGATTTCAATGCCGGTCAAGCAGGGTATACACCAGAGGGTAACTCTAAAGCCAATGTGTATACCGATGAATACCGCGATGCTTCAGCCGGAGCCGTTGTGGCTTCTGCTTTATTCGAACTATATGAATTTACTAAAAAAGAAGAATATATTTCATCAGCAATAAAGATGCTTGAAAGTTTGTCTTCTGACGAATATCAAGCTAAGTTAGGACAAAATGGAAATTTTGTAATCAAACATTGTGTTGGAAGTATTCCTCATGGAGGTGAAATAGATGTTCCTTTGGTTTATGCCGATTACTATTATCTTGAAGCTTTACTTAGATATCAAGAAATATTGAAACAAGGTAGTGGAATTTCTAATACTAAAGAGAGTAATTATAAGACATGGGTTGATTTTTCAGGGGCTATTCATATCAAAGGAAAATTAACCAATGTTAATGTATCTGTTTACAATATACAAGGAATAAAAGTTTATTCAAATAAAGTTACAGAAAATTCGTTGCAAATAGAATCATTATCTCATGGTGTATATATATTACAAATAGGAACTGAAATTGTAAAAATTATAATTTAATTTATTAATAATGAAAACAAAGTATTTAACCTTATTTTTTATTGTATGTTGGATTAGCTTTATGCCGACAACGAAACTTCATGCTGATGACAATGTTTTTGAAACTATTAGAGAAAGGGTCCGACAGACTTTTTGGGAAGATGCTCCCGATAAAGCGACATTAGATCAATATGTCGCTGATTATATTTCCAATATCAAAAGCGATGGATCGTGGACTGATATTGATTACTCCAATTCTCAATATACAGATTGGCAGCCAATGTTTCATCTCGACCGGGTTATGTTGATGGCATTGTCTTATTCCAAAGCAGGTAGCGCGCTTTATAATAATGTCGTACTTGGAAATAATATTGATAAAGCGTTAGAATTTTGGCATATTAAATGGGCTGCAGGAATGAAGTCTCCTGATTGGTATGCGCATCAGGTATCTGCTGCTCAAAAAATGGGAATTATACTCATTCTGATGCGTGTTGGAGATACACCGTTATCTAAAGCGACAGAAGATAAAATTTTGTCTATTATGGCTGATACATCTTCTAAAGGAGGAGGTAATTATAACCAAAGTGGTTCTCAAGGTCAAGCTTATAACAGGGTTGCGATTTCAACACATTTTGTTTACAGGGCTGCTCTTACCGAAAATGCGACCATGATGAAAGACGCGATAGAAAAAGGAGTTTATTACCACATTCCCAATAATATGAATTCAAATGGTAAAATTGAAGGATTAAAAGAAGATGATTGCTTTTCTCAACACTCTCCTCAACAATACATTCAAGGATATGGGCAAGGGTTGTTGAATGATGTTACCAATGTTGCTATTTTTACAAATGGAACTCCTTATGCGATTCCTGCTCCAAAATTGGCTATTATTGATACTTTTGCAAGAAGTACTTTTTTTAAAACATTCAGAGGGAAAACTGCTATTTATAATGCGACAGGACGTTTTTTGAGTCGTCCGGGTGAAATTACCTATGATTGGAATTATTTAAGCGATCCAAAAAAATTATCGGCGAATCTTCGTTTGTTTGGTCTTCCTACACGTGTCGCCAAAAATTTCAAAATATTAATGCCAGAGAATGCTGCTTTTTATGATTCCGCGTTGAAACGTTTAACTGGAGAAATTGCTCCCGACCAAAATATTACCGCTTCACATAGGCATTTTTTCCGTAATGAATATTCTATTTATGAAACACCGAAATATACAGTGGATGTTAGAATGACCTCTCCACGTGTAAACCGTTGTGAAAATGGAAATTCAGAAAATATTTACGGATATTTCCTTTCAGATGGAGGAACAAGTATTCATGTCGATGGAGATGAATATGTAGACGCTTTTGCAGTATGGGAATGGAGTCGCATACCGGGAGTTACAGCTCCGGTAAAGGCACAATCATCTATCCCCAGGCCACAACAATGGAGTACTCCCGGAGCATCTGCCTATGCAGGAGGAGTTTCTGATAGTATTTGTGGTGTAAGTGCATTTCTTGCTACAGATCCTCAAGTTTCTACGAGTGCAAGAAAATCATGGTTTTTTTTCGGAGATGAAGTTGTTTGCCTTGGTTCAGGAATCCAATCTTCGGCCGCTGAACAAATCAATACAACAGTTAATCAGTGTATTTCAAAAGGTGATGTTACCATATCTACCAATGGAACAAAAACAACTTTATCAAAAGACGGTACTGATTTGTCAAATATATCACCTCAATGGGTATGGCAAAATAAAGTAGGATATTTATTCCCTCAAGGAGGTAATATCAATATTTCCAATAAGGCTACCACCGGAAAATGGACAACTAACAATACAACACTTATTTCTGCCAATTATGGAGGTAATGTAACGAAAGATATTTTCAAATTATGGTTCAATCATGGAGTTAAACCAACTGATGGAACGTATGCTTACATTATCGCAGGAGGAAAAAGTTTGTCGGAAATGGAAACGTACAATGCGAATCATTTGAAAATCAGAGTAAATAGTGATACTGTTCAAGTAGTTGAAAATAGTAATACAGGACTTTGGGGGGTGGTTTTCTATGAAGCTGCCAGATTTGAAGCTGCGAATTTTACGATCAAAGTTGACCATCCTTGTGTTTTGATGTTGCGTGACGTTGATAAATTGCAAGTAAATGTACAAGTTGCCGATCCTACACAATTGGAAGACTCAATAGTAATTTGTTATACAAATAAAGTTTTAACAGGAAAAAGAGGCTTGGTTTGTAAACTTCCACAAGGCAATTACGCAGGTTCTTCTCAAAAATATGTTATAGCACAAAATACTCCGGATTATGTAGAACCTCCTGTAAGCAAAGATATTATTATTTATCCTGAAGCTGATGCTTTCGTTAGGGATGGAGGTAGTGCAAGTACCACTTATGGGGTTTCTTCCGCACAACAATTAGAAATTAAGAAAGATAGTGAAGGATATGCGAGGGAAACATATATCAGATTCGGATGGGAAAATATTAATACTGTTTTTATAGCAGATAAAATTAAGAAAGCCAGTTTAGTTTTCTATCCATGCGGAGGAGGAACTGCGGCAAATTTGGCGACAATTGAATTAAGACAAGTAGAAAATACTACATGGAATGAAAATACGCTTTGTTGGAGTAATAAACCAACTTATCAGCCTGCTATAATAAATCAGCAACAAGGCTCTAATACGAGTGCGGTTTCTTTTGATATAACATTATTTTTGAAACAACAATTAACAGCCGGGAAAAATGCAGTATCTTTTCATTTATCTATTCCGGAAAAGAAAAGTTCAGAGGCCTTTGTGTATTTTTATTCCAAAGAGTCTTCTTCCGCTAAATATCATCCACGTATTGTTATTGAAGAAAATACAGCGAATACTATTACTTCTAAATTTTATAACCAATTAGAAGTGAAGATTTATCCGATGCCTGTAAAGCGAGGAGAAACTTTGTTTATTGACTTGAAGGCATCAGTGAATGAAAAAATAAAAATCAATATCATTGATATGGCAGGGAAAATATTGAAAACAACATTCTATTCGGTTTCTTCTGATAATAAAATAGTATCTCAAAGTACTGCAGGACTCAATCAAGGTATTTATTTTATTGCTGTTTATGATGAAAAAGAAATTTTGTTGAAAACAGAAAAAGTTTCAATAATTAAATGATATTGACAATAAATTAATTATGGCCATGAGAACGCACTTGTTGTTTATAGTTTGTTTTTTTTTGTTATTATTTCCTACTGATATTTTCTGTAAAAAACAAAATGTGTATACAGAAACAGAGTATGATATAATAATGAATAGAATTAAAGATACGGAACATAATAGTGTTGTTAATATTGCTACATTAAACTCTGATGTCACAACCTTTTTATCATCAATACAAGCAGATGGTTCTTGGGCCGATATTAATTATACAGATAGGAGTCAGTCTAATTGGTTGCCAATTAGTCATTTGGATAGATTGAAGAAAATGGTATTAGCCTATACGATAGAGGAAAATAGTTATTATGAGAAGAATGAAGCAATACAAATTGCTATTGAAAAAGGCCTGCAATGTTGGTACGATAAGAATCCAACGAGTACAAATTGGTGGTTTCAACAGATAGCATCTCCTCAACGTATAGGCATTATTTTAATTTTGATGCGTTACGGAAAAACACCGGTATCGTCATCTTTAGAAAGTTTATTATTGAGTCGAATGAAAAGTTTGGGTGGAGATCCCGAAAGTCAAGATGGAGCTAATAAATTGGATGTCGCGATACATTGGGTTTATAGGGGATGCTTAACGAAAGATGCGACTGTTTTGAGAAAAGGAGTAAACCAATGTTATTATCCTCTTTTCCTGACAACAGACCAAGGGCTTCAACATGACAATTCTTATTTTCAACATGGTCAGCAATTATATGTCGGAGGTTACGGAAATGTTATTATAGGAGGAGTTTCTTCAATCGCTTTATATACTAAAGGAACTCAATTTGCTATTCCACAAGACAAATTAGCTTTATTGAGTAAATATACAAGAGAGACTTATTTCCAAGTTATTCGGGGACGAAATTTTCATTTCAATGTAACCGGCCGAGGCATATCCAGACAAGGAGCTTTAAATCAATCCGGATTTGAGAATACTGTAAATGTAATGCGAATACTGGACGCAGACTATTCTACGGAATATGACAGTATAATAAGTCGTATAACGATGGAAAATCACCCGGGGCATGGTTTGAAAACAAATCACAGGCATTTTTGGAGAGCAGATTATTCTTTATGCGTCTCTCCTGGATATAGTTTTGATGTTAGAATGGTTTCTAATCGTACAGCAAGAAATGAAAATGGTAACGGAGAAAATATTAAAGGTTATTTTCTTTCCGATGGAGCTACTAATATTGGGATTACAGGAGAGGAATATTATAACATTTTTCCAATATGGCAATGGAATAAAATACCTGGAGTGACAGCGCCTTTATTGACTACGATTCCGAAACCTGCAGAATGGGAAGTAAGAGGTTCTTCCGGTTATGCAGGAGGTGTTTCTGATACTATATGTGGTATAAGCGCCTACTTTTATAAAGACAATGCTTATTCCTCACTTGGAGGTATCACAGCGAAAAAAGCTTGGTTTTTCTTCGGAGATGAAGTGTTATGTTTGGGTAATTCTATTAATTCTTCTGCTACTGTAAATATAAATACGACTCTCAATCAGTGTTGGTTAAAAGGAAATGTAGCTGTTTTTTCAGAAGGTTCTACTATAACACCACCCAAAGGAGAGCACTCCTCTCTTTCACAGGTTAATTGGGTTTGGCATGATAATATAGCCTATTTGTTTCCGAATGGAGGTAATGTTCAAATGAGCAATAAAGAACAAACAGGAAGTTGGAATTTAATCAATACAAGTGAAACCGCTACTGCGATAAAAGGAGATGTTTTCACTCTATGGCTAAATCATGGAACTAATCCTCAGGATGCGCAATATGCTTATGTTGTTGCTCCGGGTAAGTCTCTTACTGACATGGAAACTTACAATACAAATCACATCAAAATTCATGTGAATAGCGATACTGTTCAAGTAGTAGAAAATACCAATAAAAATCTTTTTGGATTTGTATTTTATGAATCAGCTCAGTATAAAGGGGAAAACTTTACGATAAAAGTGGATAACCCTTGTATCTTAATGTTGAAAAATCCAAACCAAAAAGAAATAGAAACACATGTTGCCGATCCGACTCAATTGAATGATTCGGTTACTATTTGTTTTTCTTCTAATATGTTAACAGGAAAGCGAGGCTTAATATGCCGGTTTCCAAAACTTCCGTATGCAGGTTCTGCATTAAAATCAACGATTAATCAAGATACACCTGATTATATAGAACCTCCGGTTAATACTAATATTGTTATCTATCCTGAAGCGGACGCTTATGTGAAAGATGGAAGTGCGGCCGATATCAATTATGGAACTATCAATGAATTACAGATAAAAAAAGATACTCCAGGCTATGCTCGGGAATCATATTTGAAATTTTCATTAAAAAATACAGACCTATCTTTTGATAAAATAAAAAAGGCGACATTAAATTTTCAAATAAATTCCTCAGGAACAGCTACTACTCAAGGAATATGGGAAATGAGACAAGTTGTTGATAATTCTTGGAGTGAGTCTACTATCACATGGAATAATAAACCGGCTACAAACAATGTTGTTCTATCGTCAAAAAATGGAATGATATCGGGAAATGTATCTTTTGACATTACAAAATTTATTCAAGAAGTATTGGAGAAGAAAAACGAAATCATATCATTACATTTATCATCTCCGATTAAACCGAGTAGCGAATGTTGGGTTATTTTTCATTCCAAAGAGTCTCCATCTGTTAAATACCGCCCTCGTATTATTATTGAAGAAAAAACAGCGAGCTCTATTACTCCTAAATTCTATAACCAACCAGAAGTGAAAATTTATCCTGTCCCTGTAAAGCAAGGAGAAACATTATTTATTGACTTGGAGACTTCAGTGACTGGAAAAATAAAAATCAATATCATTGATATTTCAGGAAAAGTATTAAAGACGATGTCATATTCAGTTTCTTCTGATGATAATATTATTTCTCAAAGTACCCTCGGACTTAACCAAGGCATTTATTTCATTTCCGTTTATGACGAAAAAGATACTTTGTTAGTAACTGAAAAAGTTTCAATAATAAAATGAATATGTCTTTATTAGATAAACATAATAATTTAAAGAAAAAAAAACAGAAGAATCTAAAAAAAATATTCTTTTTTTTAATTTTTTTAGCTTTTGTTCAAATAGTTAAATCTAAGGGAGATTTAAAATTTGAAGTGGAGAATTTTAAAGTAATTCAGCTGGCAGGAAATACATACTTAACACAAAAAACTATAAATGGAACTGAAAAAATAGAGAACAACGGCATTAAAAATTGGAATAGTACGAATGCAATTTTTAGTACCTATTTCAGATTAGGGAAAAAAGGTAATTTAAAATTATATTTACAATATGATGCCGCAGAGAATAGTGTAGTTAAGGTTTCTCTTTGTAAGAAATTTTTTTTGGTTAACTTGTCTAAAGGTAAAAATATGAAAATATTTGTTGGAAATATAAACGAAGTAGACACCGGTTATGTTCGTGTAGATATGAAAGGGATTAGAAAGACCGGTGCTACTTTTGCCGAAATTAAATCTCTGATTCTTGAGGGTACTTCTGTATCTGAAAAAATATGTTATGTTGATGACTTCTCGTTTTATTGGGGACGTAGTGGGGCTGCGGTTCATCTACATTATCCTTTGCCCGAAAACGAAAAAATCGAATGGTTTTATAATGAACTTATGGTACCTGTTGGTTATGATCCGGATGGGTCGTATTTCATGGCTAATGGATTTTCTCAGGGATATTTAGGTATGCAGGTGAATTCTTTGTCAGAACGAAAAATAACATTTTATGTATGGAGTCCATCTAAAATTGATAATTCGAATGAAATTACAGATTCTCAAAAAACTAAATTGTTGAAAAAAGGAACAAATGTTTATGTTGGTGAATTTGGAAATAAAGGAACCGGAATGCAAGGATATTTAATTTATCCTTGGAAAACAGGAAATACTTATAAATTTCTGACAAGGATAAAGCCGAACGGAAATGGTTCTACCGAATATACAGCTTATTTTTATGCACCGGAAGAAAATAAATGGTTTTTGATTGCTTCATTTTTACGGCCACTTACGGATACTTATTGTAAGGGAGTGCATTCTTTTTTACAGAATCTTAATCCCGAAAACGGATATTTGGATCGAAAAGTTATTCTTTCTAACCAGTGGTTCAGATCTGTCGATGGATGTTGGTTTTGTATTGAAAAGGATGTCCGTTTTACTGCAGATGAAACTGCTCGTAAAGGAGCTAGGATGGATTATAAAGGAGGAATTGAGAATGGAAAGTTTTTTTTACAAAATGGAGGTTTTTTTAATGATTACACTTCTTTTGGAACAACGTTTCCCTCTTTAATGCAAAACTATATTCCGTTAATTAATTTTAATGAACTTGATAAAGATTAATAGATTAGTCTTGAATTAAAGACGCTTTACTTTAATATACAGAGATATTATATTTCAATTAAATTTTACACTTATCATTTATTTTATGAAAAAAACAAATTTTATTTATTTTCAAGTATTAGTAACATTGTTGTTTTATAGTATTACAATGATTGCGAATGAAACAGAATACCCTCGGTTTGCTGTTATTTCGGACCTTCATGTAGGTCGCGGTGGAGGTATTGGTTATGAAGCAAAGTTAACGAAAACACTTCAAATTTTGGTTAAGCAACAGCCAAAATTAGATGCTATTTTCTGTGTCGGAGATATTGTTGATTCCGGAACCGCAGCTCAGTTTACCGCGTTAAAAACGATTTTGGACAGAGAACTTAATGGAACTGGAATTCGCCCTGTACTTATGTTGGGAAACCATGAATATATAGCGGATTCAGCCACTATGAGAAAAAATTATGCAACCACTTTTCCCGGTCAATATCATCAATATATCGACATCAAAGGTTATCCTTTCATAACTATTAGTCATGAAAATTATTATGGATATGGATTACCCGGAGCAACAACAGGACCTGATCCCAAAATTTTCTTACAGGAAAAACTGGTAGATGCGGCTGCAAATTATCCTAACAAACCTATTTTTGTATTCTGTCACATGCCGATTACCGGAACTGTTTATGGATCATTTGCAGTTCAATCAGGAGATACAGGTTGGGGTATGGATCATTTGACAAATATTCTTAATCCGTATAAGCAAGTGATTACATTTTCCGGACATTCTCATTATTCAGTTGGAGATGAACGTTCTATTTTTCAAAAAAACTTTACATCAATTAATGACGGAGGATTGGCCTATGGAGAAACTGAAAAAGGTTTTGAACAAGGAACTCGTGCCGGAAAATCTGAAAACGTTATACAAGGAACGATTGTTACAGTAAAAGAAAATGGTGACGTACGAATTGACCGCTATGATTTTTTCAATGATGTCAAGATAAAAGAAAATCAAGTTTGGTTGATAGAAGCTCCCCATGATGGAACAAAATTCAAATATACTTCAACAAGAACAGGCGAAGAAGCTCCTTATTTTGAAAATGGAGCAAAACTTCGTATTTCTGATATTACGGATGGTGGTTGTACTTTAACAATTCCACAAGCCAAAGACGATTATGATGTTCAGCAATATTTAGTAGAAGTATTATTAAATGGAACATCCGTTGTAAAAACACTCAAATATTTTTCTTGTTTTTATGAAAATGTGAATATACCTAAGACAATCATTGCTTATTTGAAAGACCTTGATAAAACAAAGACATATACAATAAGGGTTAAAGCAGTCGATTCATTTGGTAAGCAATCAACTCCACTTGTTACGGAAAGTTTTGTGCCAAAATATTCAGAGCCCGATCCTAATAGTTTAGTTTCTGTTTATCCTGTTGCAGATTCATGGGTAAAGAACGGAACCAGTAGCAGTACGAATAATGGATCATCAGATCTTTTAGAAGTTAAATTAGACAATCCTTCGGCAGATAATGAAACAGGTTATATCAGAGAAACATTTTTTAAATTTGATTTGAATGGGTTGAATCCAGATTCTATAAGTAGTGCAAAACTGATTTTAACTCTCAAAAAAACAGATACAAATGTTACAGCCACGGAATGGGAAGTTAAATATATTTCGGATGAAAATGACAATTGGGACGAAAAAACGATAACATGGAAAAACAAACCAATATCGACCGAATCATTAGCTCTGCGTCCCGGACAAGCATCAGGAATTGTACGGTTTGAATTAACAGATGCCATAATAGAAGAATTAACAACAAAAAATAAAATTTTATCACTTCATCTTGTTTCGACCAACAGAGGAGATGGAAAAACCTTTGCACAGTTTCACTCCAAAGAAGCGACTGCTGTTTCTGACCGTCCTGTTATTTTAATTGAAAAAATAGGAAAAACGACCGGATTGTCATCAGCTTTTTCAGATAAAATAAAAGTTTATTCAGAAAATGGTTATGTCCGTTCATCCGGAACGGAAAAGCCAATGCAAGTTTATAATATATCAGGTATGCCTGTCAATGCAAATATGAAACTTGAAACAGGAATATATATAGTGAAAATCGATTACGAAATTATAAAAGTAATAGTAAAATAATGAATTTATTTCAAACAGATGTATAGGGGAATTAAACACTACTAGATTTCTTTGAATTTAAAGGTAGGGTATTTTATGTTTCATTCGTATTAATAACATAGGAATCTATCACAAAAACAATACTCTTTTGATTATATTTCTTATTGTTGTTTATTTTGATGATTATCAAATTAAAAATATCAGAGGCGAAAAAATAGAGAAAAGGGTTACAAAAAATAAACTTGATTGTCTTAATGAGTAAAAATATATAATCATGAAAAATAGCAATATCTTTTTTTGTTCGTTAGTGGTAGTTCTTATGTTATTTCTTGAAGGATGCGAAAATAATAACGCAGTAAAAATTAAACAACCGGATAAGATGGAAACACTAAGTTGGCAAACTGAATTTGAAGACATTCTTCCTTTACTTGGACATCGCAATTGGATTTTAATTGTAGATAAAGCATTTCCGTTACAAAGTTCACAAGGGATGAAATACATTAATACCGGTAAAAATATACTTGAAGTAGCAGATAGTGTTCTTGCAAAAATAGATCAATCCTCTCATGTTCAGGCGATTGTTTATACAGATGCTGAATTGCAATTTGTGAATGAAAATTTAGCTCCGGGTATAGATATATATAAGTCGGATTTATACAAAATGCTTTGGAGATATAATTTTAAAACATTGAATCATGAAGAAATTTTTGCCAAATTAGATGATGCTTCAAAGTTATTTAATGTAGTAGTTTTAAAAACAGAGATGTCGCTACCCTATACTTCCGTTTTTATAGAATTAGACTGCGGATACTGGTCAGCAGAAAAAGAAGCAAAACTTAGGCAGGCAATTGCATTGCAAAATCAAAAGTAAGTACCTTTTGTCCTTATGTTTAATCTTTAAATATCATCATTTACATGAAATCATTAGTGTTAAAAAAATTATCTGTCTTGTTGCTGTTATGTCTTACTGCAATATTGGTTCAAGCAGTCGATTATCCTCGTTTTGCTGCTGTTTCCGATTGCCATATCGGACGAGGAAAAGATGATCAAAACAAGTTAAGAAAGACTCTGAAAATTTTGGTCAGTCAAACACCAAAATTGGATGCCATTTTTATTGTAGGAGATATCACTGATAGCGGAACAGCAAATCAATACAGCACGCTGAAATCCATCATTGATGCGGAAGTCCCATCTTCTACAGGTATAAAAGTTGTAGTAATGATGGGAAATCATGACTACATAGCCGGAAATTATGATGGAACAGGAAGAATCAATCACAACCAAACATTTCCCGGACAATACCATCAATATTTGGAAATAAAAGGTTATCCTTTCATTACGCTCAGCCATCAAAACTATAACGGATTCGTTCCCAATACAGGAGATGAAGCCAATGATCCCCGAACTTTCCTTACTGAAAAATTGCAAGATGCCGCTCAGAATTACTCAGGCAAACCAATTTTTGTATTTTTTCATAAACCGGCTAATGGAACAGTCTATGGAACTAACAACGAAGGTGGAAGTAGTTGGGGAATGAATCATTTAACAGAAATTCTGAAACCTTATAAGCAAATAATTGCCTTTTCTGGACATAGTCATTATCCCATAGGAGATGAACGTTCTATAGATCAGGGTAATTTCACAGCAATCAATGTGGGTGAATTGTCGTATGGAGAAGTTGAAAAAGGTTTTGTTGATGGTATTCATCCCGAAGGTAGCGAATCTATGTTACAAGGAGCGTATGTATCTATCAAAGAAAATGGAGATGTATTAATAGACCGTTATGATTTTGCCAATGATGTTACGTTAAAAACGCCATGGTTAATCGAAGCTCCACATGATGGAACAAAATTCAAATATACATCATCCCGCACAGGAGGAAATGCCCCTTATTTCGAAGCAGGACAAAAACCTACCATCACAAATGTAAAAAGTAACAGTTGTACAATAACTTATCCTCAGGGGAAAGACGATGATGTGGTGCATCACTACATTATCGAAACAATAAATACTCAAACCGGATTAGTAGAAAAATCATTTTCCATGTTTTCCCGTTTTTATGTCAATATAGGAGTCCCCGCAACTTTAACATGGCCGGTAGAAGGATTAAAAAGTGGAACCCAATATAAAATTAGTGTAAAAGCAGTCGATTCTTTTGGGAAAATATCTACCCCTCCCATTGAGAGTGATCTTTTTACAACAAATAATTATGAACCTAATCCGAGTGTTGTTGCACCGGTTGCGGATCTTTTTAATGTAGCCTTTGGGCCCAACGATTATGCCGTTGACCTTTCTGCCGCCAAACAAACGATAGGAAAAGTTGGAAATGGCATTACCAGATATGATTCTAACGTAAAAATGTACACATCACGTTTCCCTGGTGATGGATCTAAATTCTTTCATTTCAGCTATAAAGACAATACTGCTTTTAAAAGCGCTATTGGTAGCAATTTTACGGTCGAATGTTTCTGCAAACAAGCAATCGTAAAAGACCATTGTCCCTTCAGTGCCCAGGAGAGCGGCGGTTTAGGAATAGAATTAAATTCTAAAGCTGAGTTTTGGGCGCATTTAGGAGGAGGATATAAAAAAGTAGGAAGTACAATACCCAATACTACCGACTATTACCACTATGTATTTACTTACGATGGCACTGCATTGAGATGTTATACAAATGGTAATCCTGATGGAGAATTGGCAATTAGCAGTTCTCCATCCATCGCTTTTCCAAATAATGCGGAAGCGCACCGTTTTATCATAGGCGGAGATGCCAATGGAAACCTTATCGCTCAGTACCCTTTCAATGGAGACGTTGTAATCGCAAGACTTTACGATAAAGCAGTTTCCAGAGATGAAGCTGTTCGTTTGTATGAACAAATTGAAGACCGGCTGGATTTGCAAAAAGTAGGGAATTTAAATACTGCCCTTACAGTAACTCTTCCGGCAAAAATAAGCCAGTTGCAAGGAGATGCTAAAACAGTATCTGAGGCCTTACTTCAAGAAGGTTGGAACATGATGTACAACATCAAAACAACAGATGCGGAAATAGAAAATTTTTTGACAAAAATAGATAATGTTTCAGCAATAAAAAGTGCCTGGATCTCACCTGTAAATATATGTGTTAATGACAAAAATATTATCATTGAAGGAATGAAACCATTTTCAGTATTTAGGATATATAATCTACAAGGAATAAAAGTTTATGAAAATTTTGCAGAAGAAAATAAAACAATTGTAAATATTCAACAGAAAGGAAATTACATATTGCAATGTGAAGATTATTCCTTTAAATTTATATATTAATCATTTAACTTCTAAAAGATGAAATTTTTTTCTATTAAAACGTTATTTTTTGCCGCCTGTACTTGTTGTTTATTTTCGATAAATGCTCAGGAAAAAGGAAAAATTCCCATTGAAAAAGGACTGTCGCAGGAATGGATTAATTCTTTGTATGAGAGGGGAGAAGTAACCACTTATCTTAAATCCCGTAATGAATTACAGTATATTGGAATGCCTGTTGGAGGAATCAATGCCGGAGGCGTTTATTTGGGAGGAGATGGTCGTTTATGGTTATGGGATATTTTCAATGAAACAAAAGAAGGTATTGAACCCAAATTAGTTCCTTGGAACAGATATGCTGAAACAAAAAAAGTAGAAACAGATGCCAATGCTGTTCAATGGAGCAATCAATTGATACGTTCGCGTGACGGAGCTTGTTATGTGGAGCCTGCAAAAAATGTTCGTCCTTTACAACAAGGATTTATCCTGAAATTTGAATACAATGGAAAAACAATTTGTAAAACATTAGAAGCTGAATATTGGGATGAAATAGCTTTCGAAGCCGGATATCCCATAGGAACCGTTCGTTACTCTGATAAAACACTACCTGTAGAATTGGTTTTGAAAGCTTATTCTCCTTTTATTCCTTTAAATGAAGATGAATCCGGATTACCTGCCACAATCCTTTCTTTTTCTGTTAAAAATACAAGTTCAGCGAATGTTAAGGTATCTTTCTTAGGTTATTTAGAAAATAAAACAAGTATCCGTTCTGCTGTCAATATAAATTGTCGCAGGAAAAATGAAGTCGTAAAAACCGGAGGAATAGTAGCTGTTACTGAAATGTTGGAAGTCTTAAGAGAAAAACCATTCAAGGAATTATCAGAAAAACCGGATTATGGAACAATGTGTATCGCCGCGATAAACAATAAGGCAAAAGCCTATCCGGACATCTATCCATCAGCAACAAATGCCAGTTTTGACAACAAAGAAATAGAAAAACTTTCCAAACCTGTTTTAGAACCTTTGGTCGGAGCTGTTCAAACCGATTTGTCAATTTTACCCAATACCTCACAGGAAGCTAATTTTGTGATAAGTTGGTATTTCCCTAACTTGAAACTCAATGATAAAATAGAAGACTCCGGCCGTTATTATCAAAATACATTTTCTTCAGCCTTGGAAGTCGCCAAATATATAGGGAAAAATTATGAAAGATTATCTTCCTCAACCGAACTTTGGGCAGCAACATGGAAAGAATCTACTTTGCCGCATTGGTTTTTGGAAAGAACATTTTTGACTGTAAATACTTTAGCTACAAACAATTGTTACCGGCTTAGTTCCGGCCGTGTTTGGGCGTGGGAAGGAGTTGGAACTTGTGATGGAACCTGTACGCATGTTTGGCAATACGCACAAGCAATGGGTCGTTTATTTCCTGCTTTGGAACGCGATTGCCGCGAACGTTCGGAATTTGGTATTGCCATGCAACCCGATGGAGGAATATTTTTCAGGGCGGAAATGTCGAATCGTCCGGCTATTGATGGACAGGCAGGATGTGTTTTGCGTTGCTATCGTGAACATCAGATGAGTGCCGATGATGCCTTTTTGAAAAGAAATTGGCCTAATATTAAACGTGCCATTGAATTCATTCTCAAACAAGATAAAAACAAAGATGGAATGGAAGATACTCCAATGGAAAACACATTGGATGCGATTTGGGATGGTGAAATAGCTTGGATTGTAGGACTTTGTATTTCGAGCGTGAAAGCCGGAGAAGAAATGGCTAAAGAAGTTGGAGATGTTGAGTTTGCAAAAATTTGTGCCAATTATGTTCAGCAAGGAAGCAAAAATATGGATAAATATTTATTCAACGGAGAATATTATATCCACCGGCCGGACAAGGAAAAAGGCCGTGCTAAATTAGGCTCTTACAATACATGTCATATCGATCAGGTGTATGGTCAATCGTGGGCATACCAAGTAGGATTAGGACGTATTCAAGATCAAAAGAAAACATTATCCGCTTTAAATGCCTTGTGGAAATATAACTATACACCGGATGTTGGTCCTTATATTGAAGTCAATAAAGGAGGTCGTCCCTATGCGCTTCCAGGAGAAGGTGGAATGGTTATGAATACCAATCCTAAAAATGAACCTAGGCCTTACGGAGATAATGTATCATGGCAATTAGGATATTTTCATGAATGCATGAGTGGATTTGAATATCAGGTTGCCGCTCACATGATTGCAGAAGGATTAACAGATAAAGGACTGGTATTGGTACGTTCGATACATGACCGTTACAATGGAGCGAAACGCAATCCATACAACGAAATAGAATGTAGCGATCACTATGCCCGTGCGATGGCCAGTTATGGAGCCTTTATTACAGCCTGCGGATTCGAATATCATGGCCCCAAGGGATATATGAAATTTGCGCCCAAATGGGATCAGGCAAATTTTAAAGCTCCGTTTACAGCCGCGGAAGGTTGGGGTACTTATACTCAACAACAAACAGGAGAAAAAATGTCATGTTCCATACAACCCAAATACGGCAAATTGCAACTGAAAACTTTTGGTGTCGAAGCGCCCAAAGGAAAAAATTATAAGTCGGTAAATGTAAACTTAAACGGGACAAAAATTCAGGCTTCGGTTAAACAAAACGGACGAAATGTGTTAATTTTATTCGATAACCGCGTTATTATCCCTACGGGACAATTATTAGAAATAACATTGATTTGAAATTGTAATATCTGAATGAAAAATAAGATAGTATTATTTCTTTTTTTTATAGTATCTATAAGCGTTTCTGCTCAAGAATTAAGCGTAATCGATGATTTGATAGCACGTATCATGCCAATGCATCGCGATCAATTTCGCTTTACACTTAATTCTAAAGCGGAACAACATTATTATAAGATTTCAACATCGGGAAAGAAAGTTCATATCGAAGGAAATTCTCCTGTAAGTATAGCATCGGGGATAGATAGGTATATGAAAGAATTTTTAAATACTTGTATCGTTTGGACTGATTTTACTCCGGTTTTACCGGAAAAATTACCATTGCCTGAAAAAAAAATAGAAGAACATAGTCCTTACTCTTTTATAACTTACATGAACTATTGTACATTTGGTTATTCAACAACATATTGGAATTGGGAACGATGGGAGAAAGAAATCGACCAAATGGCTCTTCATGGAGTAACTCACCCTTTAGCGATGGTGGGAATTGAAAATGTTTGGTATAATTTTTTATTGAAAATAGGATACTCTTCAGATGAAGCGAAAAAATTCTTGACAGGTCCATCTTATATACCATGGTTATTGATGGGCAATATGGAAACGTTGGGAGGCCCGATGCCTGAAGAATGGTTTATCCGTCAAGCAGAATTGCAACAAAAAATTTTGAAGCGTATGCGTTCGTACGGAATGAAACCTATCTTTCAAGCGTTTTATGGAATGGTTCCTACCGATTTTAAAACAAAATTTCCAAATACAAATATCGTAGTTCAAGGTGATTGGTGCGGATTTAATCGTCCGGATATTTTATCACCATTAGATCCTGAATTTAAGAGACTCGCAAAAATTTGGTATGATGAATATGATAATATGTTCGGTACAGCCGATTATTATGCCGGCGACCTGTTTCACGAAGGAGGAAAAACTGGAAATTTAGATATAACAGCATGCGCCAAATCTTTACAATCGGCAATGTTGCAACACAATCCTCAATCTGTTTGGGTAATACAAGGTTGGGGAAATAATCCTACAAAAGCCTTATTGGCAGGATTATCTCCGAAACATTCGTTGATTATTGAACTTTGTGCGGAATATTGGAGTCGTTGGGAAAAAGATGGAGGTTATAATGGAATTCCTTGGGTATGGTCTAATATTTCCAATTGGGGAGGTAATATTGGTTCTCATGGACGATTGGATGCAATCGCTTCCCGTTCGGTAAATGCGCAAAAAGATAAAATTGCAGGGAAAACACTGACAGGATTGGGCTATACGCCCGAAGGAATAGGTGTTAATCCTGTTGTTTTCGCGTTATATGGAGATATGGTTTGGACTAAAAAATCTCCCGATATGGTTACATGGATTAATAATTATGCAAAATATCGTTATAATACAGAATCGTCTGTAATACAGGAAGCATGGCAAGGATTTTATAAAACAATTTATGGTACATTCAAAGATTCCAGACAACCATCAGAATCTGTATTTTGCGCAAAACCATCATTAAAAGTAAATTCAGTTTCATCATGGGGAAGTAGTAAAATACATTATAATCCGGATGAATTTGCGATAACATGTGCCATATTTTTGAAAGATGCCGAAATTTTGAAACGGAATAAAAATTATGCTTATGATGCTGTAGATGTAGTTCGTCAATATATTTCCAATCTTGGCCGAAAAACTTATGCGGAAATACAGGAAGCTTGGAAAAATAAAGACAGACAAGCTTTTGATTTTGCAACAAATTTTTTTTTACAACTGATAAAAGATCAGGACGAATTACTTTTAACTCATTCTGATTTTTGTTTAAATTCTTGGTTGAAAATGGCTCGTGATGCTGGAAAAACGGAATCTGCCAAAAACCAATATGAGTTTTATAATAGAATGTTGATTTCCTCCTGGAATTCGACAAATGGGGTGTTGAATGATTATGCGCATCGTGAATATGGAGGCCTTCTTGGAACCTATTATTTGAAACGATGGGAAATATATTTTAATTATTTAGATAAAATGTGGTATAATCCGAATATACCGGAACCGGATTTATTTGGAATAACTCGCACATGGTTGTATCAGAATATTGAAAACGAAATTCAACTTTCAGGGAAAGGTCCGGTTGAAACAGCAGTTAAAATATTTAATAAGTATTATCAAAAATAAAAAAATGTACAAAAAATCTATTTATATATCTTTTTGTGGAATTGTTTCTTTTGCCGGAGTTCAGTCCGGTTTTGGAAAATCTCCGGAAAAACCCAATGTGGTTGTGATTCTTGCCGATGATATTGGTTATGGGGATTTGGGAGCTTATGGAGCGACTCAGGTAAAAACGCCTAATGTAGACAGGTTGGCATCGAGAGGAATTCGTTTTTTGAATGCTTATGCCACAGCTGCTACAAGTACGCCTTCCCGTTATTCATTATTAACAGGACAATATGCTTTTCGTAAAGCGAATACGGGTGTCGCAGCAGGAAACGCTTTTACGATTATAGATCCGGATCAGGAAACATTGCCCCGAATGATGCAACAAGCCGGATACACAACCGGAGTTGTTGGAAAATGGCATTTGGGAATGGGAGATAAAAACGGTCAGGATTGGAATGGATATATAACTCCTGGTCCCAAACAACTTGGATTTGATTATTCTTACATTATGGCAGCAACAGCGGATAGGGTTCCTTGCGTATATGTTGAAAATCAAAGAGTTGTAAATCTTGATCCGAATGATCCTATAGAGGTTAGTTATAAAGAACCGTTTCTGGGAGAACCTACTGGCAAGAATAATCCGGATATGTTGAAAGTAAAGCCCAGTCACGGACATGATATGGCGCTTATAAACGGAATCAGTCGTATAGGCTATATGAAAGGAGGTAAATCGGCCTTATGGGTAGATGAAAATTTGGCCGATAGTATCACGTTAAAAGCGGTTTCTTTCATAGAAAATAATAAACATCATCCTTTTTTTCTTTATTTCGGAACAAATGATATTCATGTGCCGAGAGTTCCTCATTCTCGTTTTGTAGGACAAACAGGGATGGGACCCAGAGGTGACGCTATTGCTGAATTTGACTGGTCGGTAGGACAAGTTATTCAGGTTCTTGAAAAAAATGGCTTGTTGGAAAATACAATTATTATTGTAACAAGTGATAATGGGCCTGTAGTGGATGATGGTTATCAAGATCAAGCAGTTGAATTGTTGGGAGACCATAAGCCTTGGGGAGAACTTCGTGGAGGAAAATATAGCGCTTTTGAAGCAGGAACAAGAGTACCTTTTATTGTTCATTGGCCGAAAAAAATGAAACATAAAGATTCAAAAGCATTGATCTCACAAGTTGACATGTATGCTACATTGGCAACTTTAATCGGACAAAGGCTTCCTGAAAATGCGGCTCCGGATAGTTTTAATCAGTTGAAGGCGTGGACAGGAAAAGACAATAAAGGAAGAACATACATTGTAGAGCAATCAGGTACACGTTCGATTGTGAAGGAAAATTGGAAATATATTATACCTAATAATGGAAGTTCATATTGGTCATGGACAAATACGGAAACCGGATTGGATTCTAAACCACAACTTTATGATTTATCTAAAGATATAAAGGAAAAGAATAATGTAGCAGAAAAATATCCGGAAAAGGTGAAAGAATTAGCAGATTTACTTGAACAAGTTAAAGATAATCCTAAAACAAGATAAAATAAAGATTAAACAAATTTTTCTTCAATGAAACGCATATTAATAGTAGGCAGTACAGGTCAAATAGGTTCGGAATTGAGCCGAAAGTTGAGAACTATTTACGGTGAAAATAATGTTATAAGTGGATATTACGCTCCTCCTTATCCGGATGGTTTTTTTGAATCAGGCCCTACAGTAAAAATAGACTCCACAAATATAAATGAATTGGCAGATGCTGTGAAAAAATATAAACCCGATACAATTTACAATTTGGCGGCTATTTTATCTGCTACAGCGGAAAAGAATCCCAAATTAGGATGGGATGTTGGCGTTGGCAGTTTGATGAATTGCCTGGATGTTGCGAGGGAATATGGATGTTCTGTTTTTACTCCGAGTTCCATAGGCGCTTTTGGCCCCAATACACCGAAGGTTCAAACACCTCAGGACACGATTCAACGTCCTAATACCGTATATGGGATAACGAAAGTATTGGGTGAATTGATAAGTGATTACTACTACGAACGTTGGGGTGTTGATACTCGCTCTGTACGTTATCCGGGCATTGTATCTAATTTAACACTTCCGGGAGGAGGAACTACGGATTATGCAGTAGAAATATTTTATCAAGCCGTCAAGGGAGAGAAATATATATGTCCTTTGGCGCCGGACACTTTTATGGATATGATGTATATGCCCGATGCCTTGGATGCCGCGATAAACATCATGGAAGCAGATGCTGCAAAATTGAAGCATCGCAATTCATTTAATATCACATCAATGAGTTTCTCACCCGAAATGCTGTTAGGCGAAATCCGGAAACACATGCCTGATTTTGAGGTGGAATATAAAATTGATTCTTTAAAACAATCGATAGCTGATTCCTGGCCGGATTCATTAGACGATTCGTGCGCTCGTGAAGAATGGGGTTGGAGCCCTAAGTATGATTTGGAAAAAATGACCCAAGACATGATTAAAGTCTTATCGACCAAATTATCATCAGTATCCTTAATGATTTAAAATACACACAGAAAAACATACACAACAAAGATTCGAACAAGGTATACTATAATTTTAATAAAAAACAAACTAGGGATTAAACACTATTTTAAGTAACATTTTATGAAAAAAATTAATTGGGAAACGGTTGTTATCGTCATGTGGGTTTCATTATCAGTTATTGTTTTATTATATCCATTGATAGGAAAATTAATAGAAAAATAAACAATTGATTATTGAGAAACCGTTTTGAGATTAACAGTGAAAAATTGTTTTTAAACCGTTTCTCTAAAAAAGATAGATATGAATAATTTTGAGAAAAAATATGAAAAACTTCCGGTTTCTATATTTAATGAAGAAGAAATCGCTTCAGACTTGATTGCAAAACAAATTGCTCAGCTGATAAAAGACAAGGAGTTTAAAGGTGAAAAATGCGTTTTGGGTTTAATCGCAGGTTCAAGTGCTGTTGGAGTCTATGAACGTTTAGTAGAGATGCATAAGCATGACGGTTTGAGTTTCAAAAATGTAACTATCTTTAATCTAGATGAATATTACCCGTTGGGCAAAGAAGAATTACAAAGCCGTTATCGCTACATGTATGAATATCTGTTGAATGACATTGATATTCTTCCGGAAAATATCCACCTGATTCCTGGAGATTTAGAGAAAACGAAAATAGAATCCTTTTGCAGGGAATATGAATATTTGATAGAAGAAGCAGGTGGAATAGATCTTCAATTGTTGAGTATGGATGGTCGCGGCCAAATAGGTGGCAATGAACCAGGTTCCGGCTTCAATAGCCGTACCCACCTGATAACACTCGACTATAGTACACGTATGGCTGCTGCAAGTAATTTCTTTGGAGAAGAAAATGTACCCAATTATTGCATCGCCATGGGACTTGAAACCATCATGAAATCCCGTAGAATAATTTTAATGGCTTGGGGAGAAGGCAAAGCCCGTATAATAAAGAAAGTAGTCGAAGGTGAAATAACAGAAATGGTTCCTGCTTCAGTCCTGCAAAAACATCCCAATGTAGTCTTTATTCTGGATAATGCTTCCTCTTCCGAACTAACACGGATTAAAACACCATGGTTGGTAGGTTCAGTAAAATGGAGCGATAAAATGATTCGCAGAGGCGTCTTTTGGTTGTGTGAAAAATTGAATAAACCAATTCTTAAATTAACGGAACGTGATTACAACGATAATGGAATGGGAGAATTAGTCTCTCAGGAAGGTTCCGCGAATAAAATCAATATTAAAGTTTTCAATGACCTTCAGCGCACAATTACCGGATGGCCGGGAGGTAAACCCAATGCGGACGACGCCACTCGTCCGGAACGCGCCACTCCTTATCCGAAACGAAGTGTTGTTTTCAGTCCCCACCCGGATGACGATGTAATTTCAATGGGTGGTACTTTAGCCCGGTTGTCAGAACATGGTCATGAAGTACATGTTGCTTATCAGGTATCTGGTAATATCGCGGTCTTTGACGATGAAGTTATTCGTTTTTTAGATTTTATCCGCGATGTTTCCCCTGTTTATGGAATAGATAATAAAAAAGCGAAAGAAGCTTACAGCAAAGCAGTTGATTTCTTCAAGACCAAAAAGCCCGGTCATGTTGATTTAAAGCAAATCGCAGAATGTAAGGGTGCGATACGGAAAGGAGAAGCGAAATCAGCTTGCCGTTATTTAGGTATTCCAGAAAGCCGTACTCATTTTTTGGATATGCCATTTTACGAAACGGGTACAGTCAAGAAAAAACCTTTAGGCGAAGATGATATAACCATTATCGTGGAACTGTTACAAAAAGTACGTCCACATCAAATATTTGCAGCCGGCGATTTATCAGACCCTCATGGAACTCACCGTGTTTGTTTTATCGCGATATTGGAAGCGTTGAAACGTCTTAAAAATGAAGAATGGATTAAGGATTGTTATTTGTGGTTGTATCGAGGTGCTTGGCAAGAGTGGGATGCTTCGGAGATTGATATGGCAGTTCCGTTAAGTCCTGAAGAAAGCCGTATCAAGCGCATGGCCATCTTCAAACACCAATCGCAAAAAGACCGTCCGTTGTTTCCGGGTACGGATCCGAGAGAATTTTGGCAACGGGCAGAAGAGAGAAATAACAACACGGCTATCACGTTCGATAAATTGGGTATGGCAGAATATCAGGCCATAGAATTATTCGTCAGGTATCGATTTGAACAGGAGTGGGTGTGATGTTAAATATAAAAAACGGAAATAAAATGAATAAAATGAATAAAATGAAATTTTTATTTTATGTTTTTGTAAGTGCTATTTTATGTTTTTCTCAAAATATAATAGCAAAGGGATCTTCTGAAATAAATATAATTCCTTTGCCGGAAAAATGTAAGATCAATTCAGGTTCTTTTGTTTTTAATGAAAAAACAAAAATTGTATTGGATGTAAAGAATGAAGATTTAATACATGCGGCATCGATATTAAATGAATTGTTCAGTTCAGCGGCAGGATTTACTATACCTGTTATAGAACAAGCTTCAGGATCCGGCTTGATTGTATGTAAATTGAATCCATCTTTAACTAACGATGAATTGTATAAACTTTCTATTAAAAAGAATAAAATTCAAATTGAAGCCAAAAAGCCTCAAGGAATTTTTTATGCGATGCAAAGTATCAGACAGTTACTTCCTCCACAAATAGAAAGTAATCAAAAAATACAGAATATAAAATGGGAAGTGCCTTGTGTAGAAATTGAAGATTCTCCTCGTTATATTTACCGAGGCTTGATGTTGGATTGTTCCCGTCATTTTTTTACAAAAGGAGAAGTTAAGCAATACATTGACCTGATGGCGTTTCATAAAATGAATACATTTCATTGGCATTTAACGGATGATCAGGGGTGGCGTATTGAAATCAAAAAATATCCGAAATTGACAACCGTGGGTGGCTATCGAAATAGAACGTTGGAAGGCGCTTATGTTTCTCCATCAAAACGGAAATGGGATAATACGGTTTATGGAGGTTTTTATACCCAGGAAGATGTTAAAGAGATAATAGCGTATGCAAAAAAACGTTTTGTTACAGTTATCCCTGAAATAGAACTTCCAGGACACGCGATAGCGGCTTTGGCGGCATATCCTCAGTATTCTTGCTCCGGAGGTCCTTTTGAAGTTGAAGGCCTTTGGGGAGTTCACAACGATATTTTTTGTTCCAGAGAAGAAACATTCGAATTTTTGGAAGGAATTTTAGGCGAAGTTTCTGAACTTTTTCCATCTCAATACATACATATTGGAGGTGATGAAGCGCCTAAACTTCGTTGGAAACGTTGTTATTCTTGTCAGGAAAGAATAAAAAAAGAAGGATTAAAGGACGAACATGAACTTCAATCTTATTTTGTAACCCGAATCAGTAAATTTCTTGCGAGCAAAGGAAAGAGAATTATCGGATGGGATGAAATTCTGGAAGGAGGATTAGCGCCTGATGCAACAGTTATGTCATGGCAAGGAATGAAGGGTGGTATTGAAGCGGCTAAACAAAACCATGATGTAATTATGGCTCCTAATTCGTATGTTTATTTGGACTACTATCAAGCTAATCCAAAAACAGAACCGCACGCGATTGGCGGTTATTTACCTATTTGGAAAGTATATTCATGTAATCCGACTCCTAAAGAATTAACACCGGATGAAGCTAAACATATTATTGGTTTTCAAGGAAATCTTTGGACTGAATATATTAAAACTTTTAGTCATGCTTTATATATGGCATATCCTCGAGCTGCAGCAGTTGCAGAAGTAGGGTGGACGGCTGATTCTCAAAAAAATTACGATAAATTTCAAAATCGCTTGATGGTTATCATGAAACATTATGATATGATGGGAATTAATTACAATAAAACATTTCTCACAGAAGAAAGAAAAGAAGAAAATAAATAATATTATAAATAAATAATACAATGGGAAACACAAGTAAGTATTTCGAGTTATTAGACAAATTCCAATTGGAAGGGACAATTGAAGCCGTTTCGCCTTTAGGCATGGGACATATTAATGATTCCTTTCTTATCAAAACTAAAGAAGTAGATAAACCTGATTATTTGTTACAACGTATCAATCACAATATCTTCAAAGATGTTGAAATGTTACAAAATAATATATTGCATGTAACAAATCATATAGGTAAAAAACTTCAGGAAAAAGGAGAAAAGGATATTGAACGCAAAGTATTGAAGATCATTCCTGCTAAAGACGGCAAACTTTATTATTTTGATGGAGAAAATTACTGGAGAATTTACTTATTTATTTCCGGAGGTAAGGGTTACGATGTCATTAATCCGGAATTAGCTTATGAAGCGGGTAAAGCGTTTGGAGAATTTCAACATTACCTTTCAGATATTCCGGAAAAAATAGGAGAAACTATTCCTAATTTTCACAATATGGAATTTCGTTTGGAACAATTCCGTGAGGCTTTATCTAGGGATGCCGCGGGACGAGTTTCTGCCAACCGTGAAATAATAGGGGAGATAGAAAAACGCGCAGAAGAAATGTGTAAAGCCGAACGTTTAGGACATGAAGGAAAATTGCCCAAAAGAATCAACCATTGCGATACGAAAGTAAATAATGTATTGTTTGATGAAAAAGGCCATATTTTGTGCGTAGTAGACCTTGATACTGTTATGCCGGGATATGTCTTGTCTGATTTTGGCGATTTTATCCGTACAGGAGCCAATACCGGAGCGGAAGATGATTCCGATTTGGAAAAAGTGGAAGTTAACCTTGATATATTTGAAAGTTATGCAAGAGGTTATGCCCAAACCGCCAAAAAATTTTTGTTACCTATTGAAATAGAGAATTTGCCTTTTGGTGCGAAATTATTGACTTATATGCAGACTGTCCGTTTTTTTACAGATTATTTGAACGGCGATACCTATTATAAAATCCATTCACCCGAACATAACCTTCAACGTACAAAAGCCCAGTTGAAGTTGTTGCAGAGTTTGGAAAAGAATGAATCGAAAATGAAAGAAATAATAGAGAACTCTTTTAAATAAATCAAATAAAATAACTAAAAATGAAACAATTGAGATTAATTTCAATGTTGTTGTGCTTTGTCATTGTAAGTTCAACAACCGCTTGGGGACAAAAGAATACCACTTCGTCCAAGAAAACAGCCTCTAAGGCAATTGCTGTAAAAACTCCTGCTCGTCCTGCCAATCAAAAAGATGTATTATTGTTGCGTTGCGAGCCAATTCCTACAGTTCGAGTCGCTTTTATAGGTTTGGGAATGCGTGGACCCGGAGCCGTAAATCGTATGGCTCAAATTGATGGAGTAGAAGTAGTAGCATTGTGCGATATACGTGAAGATAGGGTTAAAAAAGCGAATTCAACCCTTGAAAAACATGGCCGTCCAAAGGCGTTGGAATTTTATGGCGATGAAAATATCTGGAAAAAAGTAACAGAATTGCCTAATGTAGATTTAATATACATTGCCACAGATTGGAAAACACATGCCAAGATGGGTGTTAAAGCGATGAAAGATGGCAAACATGTAGCGATAGAAGTTCCTTCAGCATTGACAATGGCAGAAATTTGGGACTTAATCAATACCTCTGAACAAACCCGTAAACATTGCATGCAACTGGAAAATTGTATCTATGATTTCTTCGAACTTACTACCCTTAATATGGTTCAACAAGGCTTGTTAGGCGATGTTATTCATGGAGAAGGCGCTTATATTCATGGACTACAACCGTTTTGGAATGATTACTGGAATGATTGGCGTATGGATGTAAATAAAGAGTTACGTGGAGATGTATATCCTACTCATGGCTTAGGGCCGGTTTGTCAGGCTATGAATATTCATCGTGGCGACAAAATGAATTATTTGGTTTCGGTAGATACAAAAGCGATTGGTAATCCGGCTTTCTTGAAAGCTAAGAGAAACGAAGACATTAAAAATTTCCGTAATGGCGACCATACCACTACGATTATCCGTACAGAAAAAGAGAAGACAATTCTAATCGAACACGATGTAACTTCTCCACGTCCATATAGCCGTATGTATCAATTAACAGGAACAAAAGGCTTTGCCAATAAATATCCAGTAGAAGGTTACGCGTTAGATAAAGGTGAATTAGGGTCAGAATTCACTAAAAATCATGAAAACCTGAACGCTCATAGTTTTATACCTGATTCATTGCGAAAAGAATTGATGAAGAAATATCAACATCCTATTGTTAACGATGAATTGGTTGCCACGGCAAAAAAAGTAGGCGGTCATGGCGGTATGGATTTCATCATGGATTACCGCTTGATTTACTGTTTGCAAAAAGGACTTCCTTTGGATATGGATGTCTATGATTTGGCCGAGTGGTGTTGTCTCATTCCATTAACCGAACTTTCTTTGGATAATGGTTCATGTCCTGTCGCAATACCTGATTTTACAAGAGGTGCTTGGAACAAATTGGATAAATTAGAATTTGCGAAATAATTTTTTAATGTTTAGCGTTAAATGTTTTAACATTGAAATACAATAATCAACGTTAAAACATTTAACGCTAAACATTAAACGTTCAACTCTTAAATAAAATATCAATGAAGTTAAAAAATTTATTATCAATATTTGCGTTTATTTACGTTGCCGGAATTCTGGCGCAAACATCGACTCCAGCGGAAGAATTCGTGAAAATTACTGATAATGGATCATGGTGTTGGTTTGCCGACCCAAGGGCCGTTTATGCCAATGATCAATATTATGGCGGGTATGTTGACAGTACGGGAAATGTATGGAATTTCTCGTATAATCCGGTGAAACAAGAAGTAAAAACGTTCAAACAATTCGATAAAATAGCGAAAGACGATCACTGTAATCCTTCTATTATAACCTTGAAAGATGGAAAGTTAGTGACGTTTTTTTCTGGTCACGGAGGTATGAGTAATACTCCGATCTATTACCGGATATCAAAAAATAAATATGATATTACAGAATGGGAACCGCTTCAGGAAATTCATTCTAATGTCGGAGGTGGAATGGGTACTTGCTATCCCAATCCATCAATGCTTTCCGCAGAAAAAAACCGGATATATGTTTATTTCCGAGGAGCGGACTTCAAACCCACAGTAACTTGGACTGATGATTTAAAACAATGGGCTTCGGCTAAAACTTTTATTAAAGATAAAGGAGCTAGGCCTTATGTAAAAATAGCCTCTAACAATAAAGACCGTATTCACTTTGCTTTTACAGACGGACATCCGCGAAATGAATATCTCAATTCTATTTATTATGTATGTTACCGGAATGGAGCTTATGAAACTGCCGCAGGACAAAAAATAGCATCTATGGAAGAAATTCCTATTGCGCCTTCTCAATGTGAAAAAGTATATGATGCTTCAAAAAGCTATCAAAGATCTTGGATTTGGGATGTTGCTTATGATAAAGAAGATCGTCCCGTCATAGTTTATGCTCGCTTTTTCAGTGAACTAAAACATGAATATTGGTATGCTCGTTGGGACGGAAAACAATGGTTGAATTCAAAGATTGCAGATGCCGGTCGTTGGTTTCCTAATAAAGAAATAGCCCGTGAAAAATGGGAAGGAGAACCTCATTATTCGGGAGGTGTTTATTTAGACCATAATAATCCGGATATTGTTTATACTTCTGTTCCAGTTAAAGATGTTTTTGAAATACAGCGAAGAATAACAGCTGATATGGGAAAAACGTGGACATCTGAAAATATTACTTCGGGTTCGGTTTGCGATAATGTTCGTCCTTTTGTTCCTCGCAACGCACCGGATTCCCGAGTGATGTGGATGTATAATCATAGTTACATCAGTTATTTAGACTATCATACAGCAATTCGTATCAGCGAACCATTCAAAGGGTATTCTTCTTCTTTGAAGAAAGACGATGTAAAAAATGTAGCTCAACTCGTAGCCGATTGGCAAATAGATGACTTGAATGCGACATGGAAAGAAGGTAAAGGTAGAGGAGCTGAGTTAACTTGGGTAAATGGAGCATTGTATATCGGTATTTTTGATTGGGCTACTTTGGTAAACAATGATAATATGTTCAAATGGCTTACCGGAATAGGTAATCGAAATTATTGGCAGGTAGCATCTCGAATGTATCATGCTGATGATATTTGTATGGCTCAGACCTATTTGAAGTTATATGAAAAGTATAAAAAACAAAATATGATCCAACCTACTATCGACAGAACAAATTGGGTAATGACCAATCTGAAGACGGAGAATATGAAAACTCAGGAGCGTTGGAACTGGTGTGATGCACTGTTTATGGCTCCTGCTGTATATGCGAATTTATATACAGTTACAGGAGATGAGAAATATCTCAAATTTATGGACCAGGAATTTAAAGCTACTTATGACTTTTTGTATGATAAGGGCGAAAAATTATTCTTCCGTGATGCCTCTTATTTTGACAGAAAAGAAGCCAATGGAGAGAAAATTTTCTGGGGAAGAGGAAATGGTTGGGTAGTAGGAGGTTTGGTTAATATTTTGAAAATCTTACCCAAAGATAATTCGTATCGTCCGTTCTATGAAAATTTATTCAAAGAAATGTGTGGACGCTTAGCTCAGTTGCAAGGAAAAGATGGATATTGGCATGCCAGCTTACTTGACCCGGCAAGTTACCCTTCTCCCGAAACAAGTGCTTCTGGATTCATGGTTTATGCACTTGCTTACGGAGTTAATAATGGTATGTTGGATGCTAAAACTTATATGCCGACAGTCGAAAAAGGATGGAAAGCTTTAGTCGATGCAGTCGATACAGAAGGTAAGTTAGGTTGGGTTCAACCAATCGGACAAGATCCGAGAAAGGTAACTCGTAATCAAACTGAACTTTATGGCGTTGGCGCTTTTTTGGCTGCATCAACTGAAATTTATAAAATGTCAAAATAAATTAATAAGATTTGTTACCAATAGGTAGAAGTCGAAATTTAAATTAAAAAATAATTTCCTGCTGATTACGCTGAATTTTGCAGAATGGTAATGTCTCATATAAAATCAGCGTATTCTGCGGGGATAAATATTATAAACAATTAGTATAGGATACTTAAATGAGGTATAAAATATTATATTTAATTTTATTTTTTACAGGATTTCAATTTTCATTATATTCTCAAACACCTGATAATAAAATTTATCAAAAAGGGTGGATTGATTTCAATAAAAATGGGAAAAAAGATGTGTATGAAGATCCGTCCCAACCTATTGACAAGCGGATAGAAGACCTTCTTCGCCAAATGACATTGGACGAAAAAACATGTCAATTGGGAACAATTTATGGATATGGTGCCGTTTTGAAAGATTCTTTACCAACGGAAGCGTGGAAACAACGGGTATGGAAAGATGGAGCAGCGAATATTGATGAACATTTGAATGGAGAATGGGCAAAATCATCATGGAACTATCCTTATAGCAATCACCCTAAGGCATTAAATATCGTACAAGCGTTTTTTGTAGAACAAACACGTTTAGGGATTCCTGTTGATTTTACCAATGAAGGAATTCGTGGAGTAAAACATACAAAATCGACGTTTTTCCCTGCTCAAATCAATTTAGGTTGTACATGGGATAAAAATTTAATCAGGGAAGTCGGATGTATAACCGGTTTGGAAGGTAAAGTATTGGGATACACCAATATTTATTCTCCAATATTGGATATTGGTCGAGATCAACGTTGGGGACGAGTAGTTGAATGTTATAGCGAAGACCCTTATCTGACAAAGGAATTAGGACGCCAACAAGTGTTGGGAATACAATCTAATAGAATAGTTTCTACTCCGAAACATTTTACAGTATATTCTGTTCCTGTTGGGGCTCGGGATGGATATGCTCGAACAGATCCGCACGCAAGTCCACAAGAAGTACATCATTTACATGCAGAACCTTTCCGTGTTGCATTTCAGGAAGCCGGAGCTTTGGGCACTATGTGCGCACAAAACGATTATAATGGAGAACCTGTTAGTGGAAGTCCGTATTTCTTGACAGAATTGTTACGTAATCAATGGGGATTCAAAGGATATGTAGTTTCAGATAGTTGGGATATAGACAAAAACAATGATTTTCTTCATGTTACCGGTTCTGATATGGAATCTGTAGCAATGGAATTGAATGCAGGCCTCAACGTCCGTACATTTTTCAAAAATATGGAAGACTTTATCACTCCTTTGAGAGCTGCGATTGCTCAAGGGTTGGTTACCCAGAAAACTGTTGACCAACGTGTTCGTGAAGTTTTATATGTGAAATTCTGGTTGGGATTGTTTGATAATCCTTATACGGCTAATCCGGAAGAAGCAGACAAAATAGTTAATTGTGACAAACACCGTGAAATATCTTTGCGTGCAGGAAGAGAATCTATCGTTTTGTTGAAAAATAAAGACAATATACTCCCTTTATCAAAGAATATCAAAAACATAGCAGTTATAGGTCCGATGGCTGATGCAAAAGGTCAATTGACTTGTCGTTATGGCTCTCTGAAACCGAATGTCATTTCCGGATTGGAAGGAATCAAACAATTGTTGGGTGATGGCGTGAATGTTATGTACGCAAAAGGTTGTTCTGTCAGAGATAAGAATTTTCCTCAAAGTGATGTCATGTATTTTCCTCTTTCGGATGAAGAAAATAAGGAAATTGAGGAAGCGGTGGAAATCGCTAAAAAATCGGAAGTTGCTATTATTTATGTTGGAGATGATCCTTATACCGTGGGAGAATCGCGTACACGAGTAAACCTTGATTTTTCAGGTCGCCAGAAAGAATTAATTCGTGCGGTGCACGCAACAGGAACTCCTGTTGTTTTGGTTTTATTCAACGGACGTCCTGCAACGATGAATTGGGAAGTTGTGAATGTTCCCGCAATTGTAGAGGCGTGGTATCCGGGTGAATTTTCGGGACAGATTGTGGCGGAAGTATTGTTTGGAGATTATAATCCCGGAGGTAAATTATCTTTCACTTTCCCGAAATCTGTCGGACAAATTCCGTGGTCATTCCCGTTTAAGCATAAAGCAAGAGGTAAAGGATTTGCTGCAGTTAATGAAGATCTTTATCATTTTGGTTTTGGGTTGAGTTATACAACTTTTGAAATCAGTGATTTGAAATTATTGAAAGACAAAATAAAAAGCGGAGAAAACCTGAATGTTTCGTGTAAAGTGAAAAATACAGGAAATCGGGTAGGGGATGAAGTCGTTCAAATATATTTAATGGATGAAGTATCTTCTATTTCCCGATTTGAAAAAGAACTTTGTGGTTTTGAGAGAGTTACTTTGAAACCGGGAGAAGAAAAAGAAGTTGATTTTTTAGTTACTCCAAGATCATATGGAATGTATAATATGAAAAGTCAATTTGTTATAGAACCCGGAAAGTTTATCATATATGCAGGAAATTCATCGGAAGTAACCCCATTAAAAACAGAATTTTATGTTCAATAAAAAAAGTTTTGTTTTGGTTTTTATATTGACACTTTGCCTATTCCCCTTAAAATCACAAGATTTTTTGGGAAAAAGCAAAAGTGATATTTTGCAATTTATAGAAAAAAACAAAGTCCGTATTTCTCAAAACGAAGTTCAAAACGATTCTATTTCGTTCCTTTATGAAGAAGAAGATGAAATTAACAGGATGTTTAATATTAATTACACTTTTTCTTTTTTGAATGATACCTGTATCTGTTATTCAAGGAGACTACCTGTAAATAGTTATTTTTTGAAAACGATATCCGATATGGTATCCACAAAAAATGGGAAAAGTTTGGGAGATATGCTTTCTGTGGAAGGAGAAACATTTTATTCATGCTATGAATTCGAAAACTTTTTTTTAAGATTAGAATTTGAAGAAGATATTATTATTGAAAAATTTGAAGAAAAACGATAAAATTGGAGCAATGAGAAAGATAATCAGTTTTCGTTTATTGGTAATTTTGTTTATATTCTTACCTTTTTTTAATATGGAAGCAAGCAATAAAAAAGGAAAAACAGAAGTCGTAAATGACCGTAAGTATTGGGCTGATTTGCTGTATAAAATATCAGAGCCTGTATTGAGTAATATCAGTCGTGGAGAATTGTCCAAAAATATGGTCGTTGAATTTTCTCCTTCATGGGATAAACGAAATTCGAAAGTAACTTATATGGAAGCTTTTGGCCGTTTAATGGCCGGCTTATCTCCTTGGTTATCATTGCCCGATGATGATACTCCTGAAGGAAAACAACGTAAACAGTTGCGCGAATGGGCTTTACAAGGTTATATTCATGCAGTGGATCCCCAAAGTTCGGATTATTTCTTGTGGAGCAAGTCTTTTCAATCACTGGTTGACGCGGCATATATAGCCAATAGCTTTTTACGTGCGCCCAAACAATTGTGGGAACCGTTAGATAGTGTTACCAAACAACGTTATGTAAAGGAATTTAAGGAATTGAGAAAAATAAAACCGTCATATTCCAATTGGTTATTGTTTGGAGCAATGGTTGAAACATTCTTGTTGTATATTGGGGAAGATTATGATTCTTTTCGGATTGATGTGAGCCTTCGAAAAATTGAAGAATGGTATGTTGGAGATGGTTGGTATTCAGATGGTCCTCATTATGCTTTTGATTACTATAATAGTTTTGTTATCCATCCAATGTATGTAGAAATATTGGAAATATTGAAAGAAAAGAAAAGAATCAATACAACAGGTTTTGAACCTGCATTGGAACGCATGAAACGATTTGGAGATATACTTGAACGGCTGATTTCTCCTGAAGGAACATTTCCTGCTTTTGGTCGTTCAATACCATATCGCATGGCAGCATTTCAACCTTTGGTATTATTAGTATGGAAGTATGAACTTCCTGATACTCAAACTTATGGTCAAGTTCGTAGCGCTCTTACAACAGTGATGAAAAGAATGTTTTCGACAGAAGGAACTTTCAATGAAGGAGGTTATTTGCAAATCGGGTTTGTAGGGCATCAACCGAAAGTTTCTGATTATTATACAAATAACGGAAGTTTATACATAACATCTTTGGCATTTCTACCGTTAGGTTTACCTGCCGGTCATCCGTTTTGGACAGAACCAACTCAAGATTGGACAGCGAAGAAAGCATGGAGCGGACAGGAGTTTCCTAAAGACCATTCTTTCAGATAGAAAATTGGAATAAAAAGTTGTGAATATATTTGTATAGATTTAAAATTTTCATCATCTGTTATCGCGGATATATTTGATTTGTATATTCTTAACATTGTGTTTATCTTTGTTCTCCACAATGTAGGAAAAATAAAAATGAAACAATATAAAGAACTATTAAACCGCGTTCTCAACGAAGGAATTGAAAAAAAAGACCGTACAGGAACAGGTACGATTAGTGTGTTTGGACATCAAATGCGTTTCAACTTGGAGGATGGCTTTCCCATGCTCACAACAAAGAAACTTCACCTAAAATCGATTATATACGAATTACTTTGGTTTTTACAAGGAGATACTAATGTTAAGTATTTGAATGAAAACGGAGTTCGCATCTGGAATGAATGGGCTGATAAAGACGGAGATTTAGGACATATTTATGGATATCAATGGCGTTCCTGGCCTGATTATAATGGCGGACATATCGATCAGATAACTGAAGTTGTAGATACGATAAAAAACAATCCGGATTCCCGTAGAATTATTGTTAGCGCGTGGAATGTTGGAGATCTGAGAAATATGAATCTTCCGCCATGCCATGCTTTTTTTCAATTTTATGTCGCGAATGGCAAGTTAAGTTTACAGCTATATCAACGCAGCGCGGATATTTTCCTTGGGGTGCCTTTCAATATTGCGTCTTATGCTTTGCTGCTTCAAATGATGGCGCAAGTAACCGGATTGAAAGCCGGAGATTTTGTGCATACATTCGGTGATGCGCATATTTATACAAATCATTTGGAGCAGGTTCATTTGCAATTAAGTAGAGAATTACGCTCATTGCCGACAATGAATATCAATCCGAATGTGAAAAGTATTTTTGATTTTAAATATGAAGATTTTGAATTAGAAGGATACGATCCGCATCCGCACATCAAAGGAATCGTTTCTGTATAAAAAAAGAAACAGTTCTATCAACCAATTTGTAGCAATTCTATATAAATAAATAAGGCGTAAATTGCGAAAAGTAAACTGTCGAATCTATCTAAAAAACCTCCGTGTCCAGGTAATGAATTTCCGGAATCTTTTACGTTTAATGTTCGTTTCATCAACGATTCAGATAAGTCTCCAAATGTGCCTAATATCACAATAGACAGCGCAATTCCCATCCAATGCAAGCTGCTGATTTCGGGGTAAAAGTGTGCGAATATCAATGAAGATAATACCGATAAAACCAAACCTCCGAAGAATCCTTCCCATGATTTTTTCGGAGAAATTCGTTCAAACAAACGGTGTTTTCCGATTGTCATCCCAACCAAATATGCGCCGGTGTCATTTATCCATATAAAAACGAATAGAGATAATAATACCAATGGTGAATAATTGCTTTCTCCGCTTATGGATGAAGGTAGTAGCGCGATCTTATTCAATAATGACAACGGTAATGCGATGTATATTTGTCCTAAGAAAGAATAAGCCCAGTTTTGTAGCGGATTTTCTTTTTTTCTGTATAATTCGGAGATAAAAGTAAACAACAAATAGAAAAGATAAGGAAGAAAAATAACAGGCCCTGAATCTTTCCAAACAAATAAAAATGTAGCTATAAAAAGAAATACTCCTCCTATTACATTAGGTATTTTATTGACATTTATCTGGTTATTTGTATTTAAAAGTCCATAAAACTCCCATAAACACAAGGCTGTAATAATGGAAAATAGAACTGCAAATGAATAAATCCCATAAAAAATACATCCGGTTAAAACTGCCACATAAATAAATCCAGTAAATGTTCTTAATAGTAAGTTTTTCATTATTTAGGGTGTATCTTAAGGATTTGATTTTTAGTTTTCTTTTTTATCTTCTTTTGGAGATTCGTTAGTTTCGTTATCTTTTTGAATCAAACCTTGTTGTTCCATAATTTCTTGAGAACGGGATTTCCATTTTCTTTTTCCGAAAATACGTTCCAAATCATCCGCGAAAATAACTTCTTTTTCAAGTAGGGCATCCGATAAATTTCCATGTCCTTCAGCATTTTCTTTGAGAATTTGTTTGGCTCTATCGTATTGTTCGTTGATGATTCGTTTTACTTCTTCATCAATTAACTTGGCTGTTTCATCGCTGTATGGTTTGGTAAAACCATATTCCTGACCGGATGAATCGTAATAATTTATATTAGGAAGAAGTTGGCTCATACCGAAATATGTAACCATCGCGTTTGCCTGTTTGGTAACTCTTTCCAAATCATTCATGGCTCCGGTGGAAATTCTTCCTAAGAAAACTTCTTCAGCAGCTCTTCCTCCTAAGGTAGCGCACATTTCGTCTTGTAATTGTTCGTATGTAGTAATTTGCCTTTCTTCAGGAATATACCAGGCTGCGCCTAATGCTTTGCCTCGGGGTACGATTGTCACTTTTACCAACGGATTAGCATGTTCGAGCATCCAACTTAAAGTTGCGTGTCCGGATTCGTGTATAGCGATAGAACGACGTTCTTCTAATGTTGTTATTTTCGATTTTTTCTCCAAACCACCGACTATACGGTCCACCGCGTTCATAAAATCTTCTTTTTGAACGAATTGTTTGTTGTTTCTAGCTGCTATTAATGCGGCTTCATTACAAACATTTGCAATGTCGGCTCCTGAAAAGCCGGGAGTTTGACGCGCTAAAAATTCAGTGTCAACCGATTCGTCAATTTTTACATTGCGTAAGTGAACAATGAATATTTCTTTACGGTCATTCAAATCCGGTAAATCGACATTGATTTGACGGTCGAAACGTCCGGCGCGAAGTAGGGCTTTATCTAAAATATCGGCACGGTTTGTCGCTGCTAAAATGATAATTCCACTATTGGAACCGAAGCCGTCCATTTCCGTAAGAAGTTGATTCAGAGTATTCTCTCTTTCGTCATTTGAACCCATATTCACATTCCTCCCACGAGCGCGTCCTACGGCATCAATTTCATCGATAAAAATGATACAAGGGGCTTTTTCTTTTGCCTGACGGAATAAATCTCTTACACGCGATGCTCCAACTCCGACAAACATTTCTACGAAATCAGAACCGGATAAAGAAAAGAAAGGAACATCAGCTTCTCCCGCTACGGCTTTGGCTAATAATGTTTTACCTGTTCCCGGAGGGCCAACCAATAATGCTCCTTTGGGAATTTTACCTCCCAAATCGGTGTATCTTCCCGGATTTTTCAGGAAGTCCACAACTTCTTCAACTTCTTGTTTTGCTTCAGATAAACCGGCTACATCTTTGAATGTAACTTTTTTAGTTTGAGATGATTTATCGTATATTTGAGCCCGTGATTTTCCTACATTGAAAGGATTACCGGAATCTCCACCTCCGCCAGACATACGTCGCATGACGAAGAACCAAATAAGGATAATCAGGATAAACGGCCCAATTGTAATTAAAATTTCCAGTAAAATATCTTTTCCTTCATCATAGTTGACTTCCGCGTCTATTTGATTTTCTGCAACCGTTTTGTCATAAAAATCAGAAAATTTATCTGATGAAGGGATCATTACAGAAATAGTCAATCCATCTTTTGTTGGTGCTTTTGTTTGCGGATTTTTAATTGAATCCGTAAAAACGCGAGGGACATATTGAGGTTTTACAGTGGCGGTAAGTATCTTTTTTTGGTTGTGTACAACCATTTTGCTGAAGGTGTTTTCGCGAGCCAGTTTTTGAAACTCTGTCCATCCGATTTCTTTGCTGCTCTCAGAAGAATTATTGGTGAAGAATATTCCCAATAGCATTACGACTATCAAAATATACAACCAATTCATGTTGAATCTGAAACCTGATTGGCCGTTTCCTTTCTTTTTTTTATTTGAATCGTTATTCTTCTGATTCTTTTGTTTTTTATTTTCCATATCCTTTTTTAATCCGGAATTTCAGTTATCAGAGCGTCTGCCCACAAATTTTCTAAATTGTAATATGACCTTAACGCGGGTAAAAAAATATGAACAATGACGGTTCCGTAATCCATTGCTACCCATTGAGCTTCTTTCATACCTACGGCTCCTAACGGTTTTTCTTTTAGTTTATCAGAAACCATATCCCATACTGAATCTGAGAGTGCAGATACTTGTGTCGGTGTATTACCTTCACATATAACAAAATACTGACAAATGGAACCTGGTATTTCCGTAAGGTTCATTGTTGTTATATTTTTTCCTTTTTTTTCTTGGAGGCCTTCGATTATTTGGGCTACTAATACGTCTGTTTCTGTCATTTAGTAATTTTAATGCGATAATTCTTTTTGAAGTTGCAAAGATAAATCTAATTTCCGTTTATTCAAATTATATTTGTTACCTTTGCTTACTTTTTAGATGTATAATTGTTGAAATGTTGAATTGTTTAAGTTTAATTGGTTGAATAGTTGAATGATTAAACGTCCAACACTTAAATAGTTAAACATTAAACGATTAAACGTTCAACTCATAAACAACTATTTTAGCCTGTGTCGAAAGGAATTGTCGAAACCCCTTTAATGAAACAATACTTCGAGATTAAATCGAAGCATCCTGATGCCATCCTTTTATTCCGTGTCGGTGATTTTTACGAAACTTTCTCATCTGATGCTGTTGCTACTTCAGAAATACTTGGCATAACTCTTACTCGTCGGGCCAATGGTTCCGCGCAATTTGTAGAATTAGCCGGATTTCCTCATCACGCCTTGGATACTTATTTGCCAAAGTTGGTTAGAGCCGGAAAACGAGTTGCAATCTGTGACCAGTTAGAAGACCCGAAATTGACGAAAAAGTTGGTAAAGAGGGGAATAACCGAATTGGTTACACCGGGAGTTTCAATCAACGATAATGTACTGAATCATAAAGAAAATAACTTTTTAGCTGCTGTTCATTTCAATAAAAATATATGCGGAATATCATTTTTAGATATTTCGACAGGTGAATTTCTTACAGCGCAAGGCGCGATAAATTACATAGACAAATTATTAAACAATTTTTCTCCTAAAGAAGTTTTGTTTGAGAGAAATAAACGGAAACAATTTGAAGAAAATTTCGGTACCCGATTTCTAACTTTTGAGATGGAAGACTGGGTTTTCACTGAAGATGCAGCCCGTGACCGTTTGTTGAAACAGTTTGAAACAAAAAATCTGAAAGGTTTTGGCGTCAATAGTTTAACGGAAGCAATCGTTGCATCGGGAGCAATTTTGCATTACCTTGATTTGACTCAACATTATCAAACCGGACATATCAATTCTTTATCCCGAATTGAAGAAGATAGGTATGTGCGTTTAGATAAATATACAGTCCGTAGTCTCGAACTGCTTGATACGATGAACGAGGGAGGAAAATCTTTACTTGGCGTATTAGACAAAACGACGACTCCGATGGGAGCGAGGATGTTGAAACGGTGGATTGTATTTCCGTTGAAAGAAACTAAGTTGATTAATGACCGTTTGTCGGTTGTAGAATATTTCTTCAAATATCCTGAGGTAAAAGATTTAATAGACCAACAGCTTGCTTTGATTGGCGATTTGGAACGAATTATTTCTAAAGTGGCAGTTGGAAGGGTGAATCCAAGGGAAGTACAGCAGTTGAAAGTCGCTCTACATGCCATTGAACCAATCAAGCAAATTTGTTTGGAATCAGATGATGATAGTTTGCGCCGAATTGGAGATCAATTGAACTTGTGTCTTTTGATCAGGGAAAAAATAGAAAAGGAGGTTGAAATTGATCCTCCGGTATTGTTAAATAAAGGCGGTGTCATACGTCACGGAATCAACGAAGACCTCGATCAATTGAGAAATATTGCTTATTCGGGAAAAGACTATTTGATTCAGATACAGCAGCGTGAAAGTGAACGGACAGGTATTCCTTCGTTGAAAGTTAGTTACAACAACGTTTTTGGTTATTATATTGAAGTTCGTCATACGCATAAAGATAAAGTACCTTCCGATTGGATTCGCAAACAAACATTAGTGAATGCAGAACGATATATTACCGAAGAGTTGAAAATATACGAAGAAAAGATACTTGGAGCTGAAGATAAAATTTTAGAATTGGAATCTAAGTTATTCAATGATTTGGTATTGGAACTGATGAGCTATATTGCCCCAATTCAAGCTAATGCCAACCTGATAGCCAATCTTGATTGCTTGTTGTCGTTTGCAAAATCGGCACAGGCGAATAAATATATTCGTCCGCAGGTAGAAGAAAATGATATTTTAGATATTAAAGGCGGACGCCATCCTGTAATTGAAAAGCAATTACCTCCGGGCGAACCTTATATATCCAACGATGTTTATTTAGATTCCGAAAAACAACAGATAATCATCATTACCGGACCTAATATGGCAGGTAAATCGGCATTGTTGCGTCAAACGGCGTTGATTACGTTGATGGCGCAAATTGGTTCATTTGTACCTGCCGAATCAGCCAAAATCGGATTGGTCGACAAAATCTTTACGAGGGTAGGGGCGAGCGACAATATTTCGTTGGGCGAATCTACTTTCATGGTTGAAATGAACGAGGCCTCAGATATCCTCAATAATCTTTCTCCTCGTAGTTTGGTTTTGTTTGATGAATTGGGAAGGGGAACTTCCACTTACGATGGTATTTCGATTGCTTGGGCTATTGTCGAACATATTCATGAACATCCGAAATGCAAGGCTAAAACACTGTTTGCTACCCATTATCATGAATTGAACGAAATGGAAAAGACATTCAAACGCATTAAGAATTACAATGTTTCAGTGAAAGAAGTTGATAACAAAGTGATATTTTTGCGTAAATTAGTAAAAGGAGGAAGTGAACACAGTTTTGGGATTCATGTGGCGAAAATGGCAGGAATGCCGCAAAGTATTGTCAAGCGTGGAAATGAGATATTGAAACAGTTAGAGACTGACAATCGCAAATCTGGGATAGCCAAACCAATGAAAAAAATATCCACTGAACGTGAGGGTTTCCAACTCAGCTTTTTCCAATTAGATGATCCTGTTCTTTCTCAAGTTAGAGATGAAATCAACAGTTTGGATGTCAATAATTTAACTCCCGTTGAGGCGCTGAATAAATTGAACGATATTAAAAAAATACTAAAAGTAAAGTAACTTTTATGCCACTTATTTCCGCTGCACATTATTATCGAAAATGGGTGTCTAAATCCACAAGGGATTGGATTTATGAATCGTTTCTCGGTTATTTGCTCCAATTTAAAAGAAATTTTAAAATTTCGTCAAAATATTTGCTTATCTATTGCTTTCGTTGGATATTACCCAAAACGAAAGAAAACGAATTATATGGCCTCATGGGAAGATACGGGATTTCTACATATATTTATCCTTTTCGACTCAAGTATAAATTGTCGGCTATTCAAGTTTATTTTGATGAAGAATCCAGATTTTATTATGTTTTGCATAAAAATAAAAAGCTCTATTTTCCCAAATCTTGGGATGAAAACCGAATCCGCGTCTCTTACAACGATTTGTTGATCGAACAAGACTGCCAATCTCCACACCGTTATGTAGACAAGTTTGATGATTTAAAAGGAAAAACTATCCTGGATATCGGAGCGGCGGAAGGTATTTTTTCTTTAGATGCAATCGATTATGCCAATTTTATCTATCTGTTTGAATGCGAAACAATGTGGTTTGAAGCTTTGCGTCTCACATTTGCTCCTTACAAAGAAAAAACGGAAATTATTCCCAAATATGTAAGCGATCGTGATGACAATGAAAATATTACATTGGACACATTTATGAAAGAAAAAAATATTTCCGATTTATTTATCAAAATGGATATCGAAGGAGCCGAACAATCGGCATTAAAAGGAGCCGAACTTATTTTGAACCAACCTATTGCACCTCTATTGGCTGTTTGCACCTATCACAGGGAAAATGATGCAGAAGAAATCAAACGCATTTTTGAAGAAAAAAAAATAAAATACGAATTTAATGACGGATACATGTTTTATGAAAATTGCTTTAGAAAAGTTCTTGTCAGAACAAAAAAAGACTGATGTAAATGGGAATCGTTATTAGACAAAGCATAAAGGGAACACTCGTTACGTATGTTGGCGCATTTATCGGATTTATTACTACAATGTTTATTGCGACCAAATATTTGGGAGATGAATTATTCGGATTGACGCGCATACTTGTAGAAACAGCAACCTTATTTGCTGTTATTTTTCAATTAGGAACATCTGCTTCAACTGTCCGATTTTTTCCGTATTTTAAATCAGAAGATAAAAAAAACAATGGTTTCTTTTTTTACATGATGCTCATAGCTTCAATCGGAGCTATGTTATTTATTTGTCTTTTTTTGATTTTAAAAGAACCCTTAGCTTCACATTTTGTACAAAACTCACCGCTTTTCTCTGATTATTTTAACTGGCTGATACCTTTAGCTTTTTTCATGTTATATTGGATGGTATTTGAAACTTATTCTTCTGTGTTGATGCGTATTGCTGTGCCAAAATTTGTGAGAGAAATACTATTAAGGGTTTTAATAATTGTGGTATACTTGGCGTATGCATTCGGTTATCTATCTATTTATGGCTTAGTTGCTTGTTTTGTAGGCGTATATGGATTATCTGCATTGATTATTTTTTTCTATATATCTCGTATAGGATCTGTTTCCCTAAAACACGACAATCGATTTATATCCAAATCTTTACGAAGCAATTATTTTTCATATACATCATTTATATTACTTGGTTCGTTGGGAGGAACATTAATCAGTAAAATTGACGCGCTTATGATTACATCCGGAATGGGACTGGCTTCTACCGGAATTTATTCAGTCGCGTTTTATATGATTTCGATCATTGATATTCCGTCTCGATCTATTACGGCAATTTCTTCTCCATTGGCAGCCGAGTGTCTAAAATCGGGAAAATTAGAGAAAACGAATGAACTATATAAAAAAGTTTCTCTAAATCAGCTTTTAGTAGGAAGTTTCATTTTTGTAATGATTTGGATTAATATTGATAATATTTATAAAATTATTCCTAATGGAGAAATTTTTGTAGAAGGTAAATGGGTTGTTTTATTTATGGGGATAGCCAAAATTGTAGAAATGACTATTGGTTTTGGAGGTATTTTGATTAGTTTTTCCAAATATTACAAATGGACATTGTATTTTTCTTTTTTTATATCCGGAATTACAATTTTTCTAAACTATATTTTAATACCGATTTGGGGAATTACGGGAGCTGCAATTGCTACCGTTTTGTCTTGCATGGTCAGCTATTCTATCCAACAATGGATTGTTATGAAAAAAATTAAAGGAAATCCATACAGCAAAGGTACTTTAACGCAAATTTTTATCATTTTATTTCTTTTGGGAATCAATTATTTGCTTCCGAAATTGTTAAATACTTGGGCTGATGGTATCTACAGAACAACAATTATCTTTGTCGTGGGAATCTTTCTCATTGTTAAACTAAAAGTATCCGAAGAAATAAATTCATTTATGCAAACAGCTATACGAAAAATAACACAATGGTAGAAAAAAAAGTAATTGTCTCCATACCCGTTTATAAAACGACTCCGGATGAAACAGAATTAATTTCTTTGCTTCAATGTCTTAAAATTCTTTCAAAGCACACTATTGCAATTGTATCTCCGGAAGGATTGGATTTATCTTTTTACAAAAAAATATTCGATTCTTTTCAAAAAGAAATGATTGTAAAAAACTTTCATCTTGATTTCTTTAAAAATATAAATTCTTACAACCGATTGATGTTAAATAGAGAATTCTACGAACAATTCTTAAATTATGAATATATGTTGATTCATCAATTGGACGCTTATGTTTTTCATGATAAATTGACCTATTGGTGCGAACAAGGATTTGATTATATAGGCGCTCCTTTTTCTCTGAAAAATGATGAACTTTTGGGAGAATCAAAGTTTACCATTGTAGGAAACGGAGGTTTTTCTTTGAGAAAAATATCTGCTTTTCTTAGAATTTTGTCAACAAAAGGAACCATATTTTCTCCTGATACAATTAGATATACTTACGTACACAGTCCTCAATGGAAAGTATTTTATTTAAAATTTTTCTCAATATTTGGATTTCAAAATACAATATCTTATTTTGTCGGAAAATATAAAAATAACGAGGATGGGTTATTTGCATGTTTGGCTCTTGAAAAAAAGATGAATTTTAAAGTACCCGAATTCAAAAAAGCGATTCAATTTGCGATGGAGCAACAACCTCAAAAATTATTTTTTCTGAATAATTCGGAATTACCTTTCGGATGTCATGCCTGGATGAAATATGAATATGAAACTTTTTGGACTAATTACATAAAATAAGCCTTAAAAACAAAATGCTTATGCTTTCGATAATTACCGTTTGTTATAACTCTGAAAAAAAAATTAAAAGAACTTTTGATTCGGTTATTAATCAGCGATTTAAACCTAAAGAATATATTGTTATAGACGGAGGTTCGACTGACGGGACGGTTGAAATTATTAAAGAATACGAATTGTTATTTAAAAATAAAGGCGTTGAATTTAAATGGATTTCTGAAAAAGACAATGGTATATACGACGCGATGAACAAAGGAGTCTGCTTTGTAACTCAACCTTGGATTCAATTCCTAAATAGCGATGATTATTATTTGAATGATTACGTTTTGGAAAACATAAAAGAATGTTTGTCAAAATCAAATGTCCAAATCGTTTACGGACGAATTTTGTGGGAAAACGAAAGCAGACAAAAGGTTGTATTTGATGTTCCGGTTAATAAATTAAAAATCAACTATTTGTTTGGTTGTCCTGTATATCAGCCGGCAACCTTTTATTCTTCTTTATTGTTTGAAAAATACAAATTTGATACATCTTATTTTATTTCTGCAGATTACAAAATGTTTGTACAAATGATAAAGGACAACGTGAAATTTGAATTTATACCAAGATTCATTACTCTTTTTGATGAGGGTGGAATATCTTCCGTAGAAAAATACAATTTATCTGTTCAGGAAAACATAAGGCTCTTGAAGGAATGTGACGTTTATTCGGGATTCGTCCGTCTAAGTAAATACACCAAAATCTACAAATTATTCCATATTTTTTTGGAATTGTATTCTAAGTTGTAAATTTTTATACACTATATTAATAATGCAAATTTGAATTGAAAGTTTCCATTATCATACCGATATATAAGGTCGAACAATACATTGAAAGATGTTTGTTTTCTGCCCTTAATCAGTCATGCCCGGATATAGAATATGTTTTGGTAAATGACGCGACTCCCGATGATAGCATGTCTATTGTAGCGAAAATGCTGGCGCAATATCCTCAAAAGAATGTCAAAATTATAAATCAACCGGAAAACAGAGGTTTGTCGGCCGCTCGTAATACCGGAATAAAAGAAGCCACGGGTGATTATGTTTATTTTTTAGATAGCGATGATGAACTCCCTTTGAATGCTATCGAAATATTGCTTGCTGAAATAAACGATAAATTTCCGGACATGGTTATTGGAGAAATTGACGTAGTTGGAGCAAATCGAAATAACTATCCATTGCTAAAACTTAAAAATGGAGATTGGTTGGAAAACGAACAAATAGCACAAACTTTTCTGTCAAAAAAATGGTATGAAATGGCATGCAATAAGCTCGTAAAACGAGAAATTTTTACGACAAATAACTGTTACTTCAAAGAAGGTATTTTACATGAAGATAATTTATGGTCTTTTCAATTGGCGCTATGTGCTCGTTCGATGGCTGTCACGAATGAAGTTACATATATTTATCATATTCATCAACAGTCGATTACTCAAAGCAAAACTCAAAAGAATATAGAAAGCCATTACTTTGTTTTAAACGAAATAATACAGATGTCAAAAGAAAATTTTTTGTTTGATAAATTTCCCGAATTGGTGGATTATTTAGATAATCAAAGAGTATTCTTTTTGAAAACGTTACTTAAAAATTCGTTTGATAAAGAATATATAAGAACACAATCCCAAAAAATTGATCGGCTTTATGAAGACAGTATTCGTAAAAAAAAGAAAAGGTCTATTGCTGTATTTTTGAAAGATATTGTTTTGAATTTATGGATAAAAAATAAGGTGCGTCATTTTTGACACACCTTATTTTATTAATCACTGTTTTTATTAGATTTTATTACCACCAAATAGAAATTTTACTTCCTTCCGGGTGTTTATACCATTCTTTGTTCACAGCGCCATTACTTTTTACCCAAGCCTCATATTCGGGATAAGCTTCGAAGAATGAAGTTTCTTCCCAAGCGTGGCGAGTTAATACAGGAACTTTGAATCCCCAAACATAACCTTGATTATCGCAGTAAGTTGTAGAATTGTCTTTTGCTACTCCAATAGTTGATGCCGATGGATAAATGCTGCTATAAGCATCAGTCGGATTGTAACCTTTCATGTGAATTTCAAAATTACCTACATTGAAATGTCTGGTATCCGTATTGATAAAGAAGTTTTGAGTTTCTGTATTCATTACGGCTCCAATGAAGTTTGCTATCATGGCGTCTCCTTCGGCTTTGCTTGTAACCGAACGGTCTTTGCCTCTGAAAGTAACAGTCAAAGTGAAAAGGTCGCCTCCAACATTGATAAATCCTGGTTCTACATTGTAATATTTAGCTCCGGAAATATTTACTTTCTGATTTTTTCCTGTTTTGGAATTGATGTATGTTGCATGAGTCGCGTCTGTAGATGTTACCCAATCAATATTGTTAAGGGTGATTATAGGATGCGCTCCACTAATATCTACAGTCGAACTTAAACTATTTGGAGGAATAACTTCATTCCAATTTCCTAATGTAAGTTTAGCTTCATAATTATCAATGTATTTAGAGTCTAATCCTTCAAGAACAAGACCTACTTTTTCGGGGAACATTCCACCTACCGTACGCAAGTGCATTACCACTTTCACACATTCTCTCCAACTTTGATTTGGAGCCTGATTCATATTCACTGTTTTAGCTTCGATGTCGTAGTCAACAACAACGTCGCTGAAATCAGCGTCTACAATAGCCGCGAAAAAAGGCCAGCTGTCATCAAACATAGCTACACCACTTGAGTGATAGAATGTAAATGGGCCGTCGCTTGTCACATACTCATTTACGGCATCTTCAGGAATCATAATGTTTCCAGCCGAAGCAGCGCGAAGAGATGTCGCCATAATGGGGAAATTTTCCACTAATTTTGTGTCGTTTTCATCATAAATGTTTACATAAGTGTCGACAGATGAAACAATATTTACAGTGGTGTTTGTGATTGGAGAAACATTTTGTCCGGAAATAACTTTAGCTACCGGAGAAATGCTCGCTGTCATAGACTCAATACCCGAAGCAGTTGGGTAATCAATGCGTATCGTACGACAACCTACGGGAACTACTAATTCAACCGAAGTTCCGGCTGTTTCACCTACTCCTCCATTAGGAGCGTTGAGGATTTCTTCATCAGAAGAACATGCGTGCAATGCTAACGCGCCAATGCAAACAAATAATAAATGTTTGATTTTCATATTAATATAATTTAAATTTATGTCTTGAAAATGAATATCACTATCCAGTTGTTTAAGTGAAAAATAAATAAAATTTAATAAAATTAACACAATTGAAAAATTATTAAAGTCAAATTCCATGCCAATTTTAGTATTTGAAAATACTAAGCGTGTGATAAATTAGAAACACTCCTTTGTTTAATATCTTAATTTTATTGAAAAAGATAAGTTTAACTGTGTGTTACATTTGTCGTCAACCTAATTGAAATTTACCTTATTATCAGTGTGTTTGTTTTCCTATGCAAAGTTACAATAATGTTTTAATATTTTATAAAATTTGTAAAAAATATTTATTTTTAAGTTGAATTAAAAACGAATTTTCAGTAAATGCCTTATTTTATATGCAAAAAGGCGTGCTCTGAAAACAGGCACGCCTTCCTTGAAATTAATAATTTTTCATTTATTCCATCGATAACGATTAAATTTTACCGGGAACTATTTTTATTTACCACCAATCGCAGATTTTAGTCACATCCGGATTTTTATACCAGTTGGCATTAGTCGCGCCTTTGCTGGTGACCCAAGCTGTATATTCAGGATAAGCTTTGTAGAATGAGATTTTTTCCCATGCGTGGCGAGTCATGACCGGTGTTTTGAATCCCCATACATAACCGTTTTTTTCTGAATAAGTTGTAGACGCGTCCATTGTTAATGACGCGGAAGCTACATGTTCATCATATTTTGTATATGCCGCGGTAGGTTTGTATCCTTTCATGTGAATTTCTCTTACATCTATAAAGTCGTTTGTTACTCCGATATAGAAATTTTGACTTTCAGTGTCCATTACTGAATTGATGAAATTAGATATCATAGCGTCACCTTCTTCTTTGCTGATAGTTGAACGATCTTTTCCCCTGAAAATAACAGTCAAAGTGAAAAGGTCTCCACCTGTGTTGATAAAACCTGGACATACGTTGTAGAAGCGAGATTGTCCATCGGTTGGATTCAATTTTTGAGTTTGACCTGTTTTGGAATTAACATATTCTGCAGTTAACGGACCGGTAGTAATCAGCCAATTGAATCCATCGAAAGTAATAACCGGATTTGTTCCGGTCATGTCTACGTTTCCGTTTATTCTTTTTCCACCCGGTAAATTTGTATTCCAGTTTCCGATTGTCATTGTGCATTCGTAACTGTCGATATATTTAGTATCTAATCCTTCGAGAGCTAATCCTGCGAATTTAGGATAGCCACCGCCGACAGCGCGTAAATGCATTACTACTTTGATACATTCTCTCCAACTTTGATTTGGAGCTACGTTCATATCCACAGTTTTCGCTTCGATATCGTAGTCAATTACTACATCATTGAAGTCGCCGTCATTTGTATATGAATTGGGCCAGCTGTCATCGAACATAACTACTCCGCTTGAATGATAGAAAGTAAATGGTCCATCGCTTGTTACATATTCTTTTACCGCGTCTTCAGGAAGAGTGATAGTTCCAGCGGGCACTTGTACGACTCTTGACGATGTAGCAAGGATAGGGTAGTTTTCAACTAAAGGATTTCCGTCTTCATCATAAACGTTTACATACGTATCGACCGGAGAAACAATGTTAACGGTTGTGTTTGTGAATGGAGAAACATCGCGTCCCGGAGTAACTTTAGCTACCGGAGAGATGTTTGCTGTCAAAGATTCGATACCAGAAGCGGTTGGATAGTCAACGCGTATTTCACGGCAACCAACAGGAACAACCAAATTGACTGAAGTCGCAACTACTTCTCCTGCTACTTCGTTAGAAGTATTCAAAATTTCTTCATCAGAAGAACATGCATGTAAAGCTAATGCGCCAATACATGCGAATAATAAATGTTTGATTTTCATATTAATAAATTATATAGAATTTTTGTATATCATCCCAGAGGGTTAATAATTATTACGCCGCGATTTGTCCCAACCAGAGCAGTTAAAATCACATTAATTTTAATAAAATCAATAATAGATACCGTTGATACGTCAAAAAAAGTACAATCAAATTTTTTATGCTTATTCTAAATGGTCGAATAAACAAAGTGTGTGATAAAAATGAACCAAATTAATCTTATTAAAACTTATTCGGATAGTTAATAAGTTTAATGACGATTCTTCCTTTCAACCGGTGTGTTGGTTGTTTTGTTGAATAGAAATTGCTGATATACAATTGATCATTTGTGTGTATCTCAATATTTTATCCATCGTTTTCCTTTTACCTTTTTACCTTACTCGTATCGTGTAATGTGTAACTTGGCCGCAAAGTTACGACAAAAAATATTTTATCCAAAAAAAAGTGAATTTTTTTTACTTTTATTTAAATTTTATATTTTTTATAAGAAATTGTTTGAAAATTTCGAGTAGGGTTATAGATTAACACCTCTCTCCAAACCTTTACTGTAAGGGAGGGTTTAACTTATGCTCAGAATCAGGCGAAAGCGGCTCCCTTTTTTGTGGAGAAGGCGGAGAGAGGTGCCCCAACTCGTTTATAATTTATTAAGGTTTGGGAATATTGATTTATATTTGCATCAAATTTTTGTTTAAAATATTGACAAATGAAAAAACAGATAAAAATATATTTTTCCGATTTTTGGCCGGATTTCGATATGAATCATAATTTTATTTCAGATATTTTGTCTGTTGATTATGAAATATCACTTGATAAAAATCCGGATTATTTGTTTTTTTCATCTTTCGGACAAAATCATTTGAAGTGGAATAATTGTATAAAGGTTTATTTTACAGGAGAAAATGATGTTCCCGACTTTAACCTGTGCGATTATGCTATGGGGTTTCATCATATTTCGTTTGAAGACCGTTATCTCCGTTATCCATTGTATGTTTTATATAATGGATTTCAAGAATTATCCGTAAAAAGGATAGAAAAAGAAGAAGTGTTGAATCGTAAATTTTGCAATTTTATTTATTCTAATAATAAATGGGCTGATCCAATCCGGGAAAAATTCTTTCATCAACTGTCGCGATATAAAAAAATAGATTCGGGAGGAGCGTGTTTGAATAATATAGGAAAACGGGTTGGAGATAAAATATCTTTCATCAAAGATTACAAATTTACCATCGCGTTTGAAAATAGTTGTGTTTCGGGATACACGACGGAAAAAATATCTGAGCCGATGAGGGTTAATTCTTTACCAATTTATTGGGGAAATCCGAAAGTAGAACTTGATTTCAACAAACATTCATTTATTTGTGTCGCCGATTTTAATACAATAGATGAATCTATCGAAGAAATAATCCGTTTAGATAACGATGATAATGCTTATTTAGAAAAATTATCACAACCTTGGTTGCAAGAAAAAAACTTCGATGACTGGCAAAATGAATTAAAAGTATTTTTATTCAATATATTAAAACAGCCATTGGTTGCCGCGAAAAGAACAACTTGTTATGGTTTTACTCAACGATATATGGCAAGGCAAAAAAAACTATCAGGTTTAGGAATGCTGTCCAAATTTATTAAATCGTAATCATGGAGTTCAGACTAAAGTATCGGGAAATAAATAATTCTTTTGATAAAAAATTGATTTTTCATTTAGGTTGCGATGGCGGTTTTTTTTCCGAATACAATAATATGATTCTTGCGATGCTTTATTGCTTGGAGCATAATATTCAATTTACTTTATATTCTAAAGATGCTAATTTCGGAATAAAAAACGGATGGCCGGATTATTTTTTGCCTTTCTGCGAAGAAAATACGAATTCTTTCAATCGTTTTTTTAATTACAGGCCGATACGAAAATATAAAATCGAGGCGGTTCAAAAATTGTATGGATTATCAGTCGGATTTTTCAGAAAAACATTGGATAAAAATACGTTTATCACATCCGATTTATGGAATGAAATAAGAAACCTTCCTGTTGAAAAAACATATTCGATCGCGCGATTGAATTTACGAGGAAATCTGAGGGATATTTGCAGGGAATTAATTTCAATGACCTGGAGGTATAATACTGAAACGCAAGTGTTTGTGGGTGAAATAAAACAAACGCTGAATCTTCCTGAAAAATATGCGGGATTTCATATTCGTGGCGGAGATAAATTCATTGAAACTCAGATTCAAAGCATTGATATCTATATGAAAAAATCACACGAATTATCCGGAATCAAAGATATTTTTGTTCTGACCGATGATTATACCGTGATTGAAAATCTCCGTGAAAATTATCATGGTTATTCATTTTTTACACTTTGCGAGGAGCAGGAAAGAGGTTATTATCACCAACAATTTAAAAAACAAAGTAAGGAGCAAAAACGCAAACAGTTGCTTAATTTGTTTGTTTCGATGGATTTGCTTGCAGAATCGGAATTTTTTATCGGAACGTTCAGTTCCAATCCTGGAATGTATTTAGGGATGAGAATGAAACCGGAAAAAACTTATTCGGTTGATATTCCGGAATGGCGAATTTGGTAACTTTTCAAACAAATTTTTGATGGTATTCCCAAATGGCGAAAAAAATGCCGATGACGGATAAAATCATAATAACAACTCCAACGACTCTATTCATCAGCCAAAGTCCTCTTACATTGAAATTTCCACGTAATTTTCCTATCAAGTAAGTGATTAAAAACCACCAGGATAAAGCTCCGGCGGCAATACCCATAAGTCCTAACAAAAGAGAAGGTATAAATGAATATTCATCCGAAATAAAATTAAACCGGGCAAATAAAGCGAGAAAAAGAAATATAATGAACGGATTGGATAGTGTGAGTAGAAAAGCCGTAAAGGTATCTTGGTGATATGTGACAGGAGCGACTTTGGGTTTAATCAGGTTTTTAGTCGGATTGGAACGATAGGTGTAAATTCCGAAAATCATTAACAATAACCCGCCAATAATCTGTAAAATTTCTTGATTGTTTTGTATGAAATCAATAACAATCCCCATTCCCAAACAGGTTAATAAGGCATAAAAAAGGTCGGAACATGTAGCGCCGATTCCGGATGCGAAACCATGCCATCTGCCTTTGTTTAGCGTTCTTTGTATGCATAGCAGGCCTATGGGTCCCATTGGAGCGGAAACTAATATTCCTATGATAAAACCTTTAAAAAGAATATACCCTGTCATAACGAAATGCAAAGATAAAAAAAGAAGTTAGAATTTATACTTCTAACTTCTAACTTCTTTTTTCTTCGATCATATCTTACAATGCCTTGATTTCTTTCAAAACATCGTTTGTTTTACGAACAGCGTCCGCGCTTTTGTTGAAAAGATCCTTTTCTTCCGCGTTTAATTCATAATTCAAGATTGTTTCAACGCCATTGCGGCCTAAAATGGTGGGAACGCCGATACAAATATCGTTTTGTCCGTATTCTCCTTCCAAATATACGCAACTCGGAATCATGCGTTTGTAGTTTTTTACGATTGATTCGACCACATAAGCGCCTGCCGCTCCCGGAGCATACCATGCTGAAGTTCCGAGTAGTCCGGTTAAAGTAGCTCCACCAACCATTGTGTCGGCAACAACTTTGTTTAACGCTTCCGCATCCATCAAAGAAGAAACCGGAGTTCCGTTGTAAGTAGCCAAACGTTTCAATGGAATCATAGTCGTATCGCCATGACCACCGATTACGGTTCCTTCAACCTGAGCCGGATTTACGTTCAATGCTTTGCTGAGATAATATTTGAAACGAGAACTGTCTAATGCGCCACCCATACCGATTACGCGATTTTTAGGAAGTCCGGTCGCTTTCAAAGTCAAATAAGTCATCGTATCCATCGGGTTGGAAATGATAACAAAAATAGCATCCGGAGAATATTTCAAACAGCTTTCTACAACACTTTTTACAATGTTCGCGTTTACACCGATTAATTCTTCACGAGTCATTCCCGGTTTGCGGGGAATACCTGAAGTAACTACGATAACATCAGAATTCGCTGTTTTTTCGTAGTCGTTCGTAACACCGGTAATGTTTGTTTCAAAACTCAATGTTTGAGCGGTTTGCATCATATCCATCGCTTTACCTTCAGCAACACCCTCTTTTACATCAAGCATCACGACTTCATCCGCGATTTTATTGAATGCCAATACATTTGCACATGTAGCGCCTACATTTCCCGCGCCAACAACCGTAACTTTTGCCATAACTGAATTTTATTAAAATATTAATTAGTTTTATTGTTTATGAATAGAGGAGTCAGAAGAAGTTAAACGAAGATAGGTGAAGATAAATATCCTACTTCCTGTTTTCAACTTTACCCGTTATTCCGGTTGCAAAATTACAATATTCAAACAGATTAAAGAAATATTTCTTTAATTTATTTTGATTGTGGAAAATTCATATTAATTCAATTTTTCACAATCAAATCCAACTTGTCTTTGAAATATATGAAAACGAAAATAATCAACAAAAATCTCAGGAATTTCCCCACAAGCATAAAAAACGCGGAAGAATAAAAATTTGTCCGGTAAAAACCCAACGCGACAGCAAATAAATCTCCGATAAAAGGAACCCAAACCAATAAAGCCATCCAACTGCCATATTTATCTATTTTTCGTTTTTGTTTTTCGATGGTTGATTTTTTTATCCTGAACCATTTTTCCAACCATTCCCATTTGCCGATATAGCCAACCCAATAGGAAGTTAATCCTCCTAACCAATTACCTAACGTGGCCCAAAACAAAGAAATCCAGGTATTACTGCCTAAGGTAAGATATCCGACGAATAGCGCGTCAGAACTAAAAGGAACGACGGTTGCCGCCAAAAACGAACCTAAAAAAAGTCCTAAATAACCCCATTCGTTAAAAGCGATCATTTAATTTGTCTTTTTATCCACTGTGAAACTGTATCTAAAACGACAGGAGAAACTGTTTGTTCAATTTCGGCGTATTCATTTACCGAACCCGTTTTACATTCTTGAAACAAATGGTTTAATCCCGGAAATTCTATCGTTGTAACAGATTTATTGCCGGATTTTTGTAATGCGGATTTTATCCCTTCCAAATTTTCTTTAGCCGAAACTTGCAAGTCTTTTTCTCCATTTACAGCCAATACAGGGCATTTCACTTTTTTCAGGATAGTAGCCGGATCGTATTTTATAAAATATTGTGTCCATGGGCTTGAAGATTGAGCTACTAATGTCTTGATATATTTTTCCTTATTTTTTTCAGGAATGGAACCTTGCTCTATTTTTTGTTCAAAATATGCGGTCAGGTCAGTTTTTAATTGATTATCATTCGTTGATTTTTTGATGATTTCATAAGCTCCTAAATTAATCTCTTTTGCCTTTGAAATATCACTATCTGTCATTCCTGATACTTTGCCAATCAATTCTTGTTGCTGTAGGAGTAATTGTTCTACCGGAATTCCGGGGCCAGCCAATAATACGATGAATGCTATATTTTTAGAACGGCTTGCAACCATCGGGGCAATCATTCCTCCTTCGCTATGGCCGATTAGTCCGATTTCCTTTTTATTGATTTCTTTTCTTCCTAACAGGTATTGAACGGCAGATTCTACATCTGTTGAAAAATCAAACGTGGTGGCGTTTTCGAAACTTCCAGTAGAAGAAGCGATCCCTCTATCGTCGAAACGCAAAACCGCGATACCGTTTTTAGTTAAATAATCCGCCCAAATGAGAAAAGGTTTGTGTCCCATTAATTCTTCATTCCTGTCTTGAGCGCCACTGCCTGTTATTAATACTACGGCCGGAAAATTTCCTTCTTTTTGAGGGAGTGTCAATGTTCCGGCCAATACGACATTGGCTTTTTTATTCTCAATCCTGACTTCTTCTTCGTAATAAGAATATGGTTTTACAGGTTCTTGCGGACGATTTGCCTTTTTCTTTTCGACCGCTTTTCTTGAAAGGGTTAAAGGAAAAGACATTCCGTTTTGCCTGAAATTTCCATTTATAGTGCTATCATTATCTAAATTTCCTTTATATTCAACGCCAATACCTGCAATGTTAAATTGTAATTGATTATTGTCGAAAGTTACCGAAGATACCGGAATCTTCATTGTTCCCTGATCCGGACTTTCCATTGTCGCGGCATATTCATCCAATGTTTTGTCAATATTAATTATAATTGTCAATTTCATTCCATGAACATCTAAAACACCATTCCACCGGCCGGTTATGTCGTTTCCTGATGTTGATAATGAAATTATACTCATCAATAATATAGACAATATATTTTTCATTTTGAATTAATTTTGAAGTTTATCGGCAATTGCCCTCGCTAATTCGATGGCGGCTTCACACGATTTTTCATCCAACGATTGTTTCATTTCCGCGGGAACGCCCACGACTTCCCATCCGGAGGTTTCGGCGAATTCCGACAAACGTTTAACCGCGGCTCCCGCCCAAGTGAAAGAACCGAAATATCCGAAATAGCGTTTTTTTATTTCACGGCTTCCTAATTTCGACAACAATGATTCGACTTCAGGATATAAATGGTTGTTGTAAGTCGGAGAGCCTACAATTAAAGTATTGTATTTGAAAACATCCCGGATGATATCGGAATGATGGGATTTCGCGACATTGTGCATCACGATATTTTGTACCCCTTGAAGTGATAATTCCGAAGCGATAACTTCCGCCATTTGTTCGGTGTGTCCATACATGCTTCCATAAGCGATAACAATGCCCGATTCAGCCTCGTATTTACTCAGTTTGTCGTATATGCCAACCACTTTTTCGATATTTTCTTTTTGTGTCCAAACCGGACCATGAGTCGAGCAAACGGTTGCGATTTCGACTTCTGATAATTTGATTAAAGCTTTTTGTACGGGAGAACCGAATTTACCCACAATATTGGAATAATAACGGATCATTTCGTCCCAATACCTGTCGGGATTGAGCTGTAAGTCGGTTATTCCTCCATCTAAAGTTCCGAAAGAACCGAAAGCGTCACCCGAAAAAATCGTTTTGTCGAGTGTGTCGTAGCACATCATGGTTTCAGGCCAATGCACCATCGGAGTGAGGTAAAAACGCAAAACATGCTTGCCTAAAGACAGTTCGTCTCCGTCTTTAATAACCCTTACATTATCGGTAATTCCGTAATATCCTTTGATCATATCGGCAGTACGCGCGTTACCGATAATTTCTATATCGGGATATTTAGTTCTTAACAACAACAATGAACCTGAATGGTCGGGTTCCATGTGGTTGATAATCAGGTAATCAGGATTTTTTCCGTTTAACGCTTTTTCTAATTTGGAGAAAAATACATCAGAATAACAAATATCGACTGTGTCGAATAACGCTGTTTTTTCGTCTAATAATAAATAAGAATTATATGAAACGCCTTGAGGTAGAGGCCATAAATTTTCGAATAAATTTTTGATACGGTCGTTTACTCCTACGTAAAAAAGGTCTTTTTTGATTTGAACTGGATACATAAAATAAATTAATTAAGAATTGACAACTGACAATTGACAGTTGATAACTGAAAAAACAAAGGTATAAAAATTATTATACATTTTTGTTTTTATACCAAAAAATGGTATATTTGTAAAAAATAAAAGACATATATTAATGGCAAGAAATACATCCATATTATTAGGCGAATATTTTGATAATTTTATTAACAACCAAGTTAAATCCGGAAAATTTTCATCCGCAAGCGAAGTTGTAAGAACCGCTCTACGCCTTTTTGAACAGCAAGAAAATAGCAAAAAAATCCTTGTGAAGGAATTAGAGGCTGGAGAAAAATCAAAAATGATATCAAACTTCGACAGGAAAGAAGGGCTTGCAACGCTTCATTCCAAACATTTACAAGATGAAATGTAAAATAAGTTCGAAGGCTTTTGAAGATATTGAAAATATTTGGCTTTATACCCTCGAAACTTGGTCGGTAGAACAAGCGGACAGGTATTATAATTTGATTTTTGATGAAATCGAAAATATAGTCGAAAATCCATTATTGGGAAGAGATTATGGAAATGTAAGAAAAGATTATCGATGTTCGAAAGTAAAATCGCATTTGATATTCTACAAATACACGAAATTAGGAAAAGTTGTCGAAATAATAAGAATCCTTCATCAAAGTATGGATATTGAAGAATGGATAAAAGACTAAGCGCTTGTAAATAAGAGCTAAACATGAAACTAACCCCTGAATTTTTTCAACGTGACGTGTTGCTTGTCGCGCCCGACTTGTTGGGGAAAATAATTGTGCGGAAATTCGAAAACGGAGATGTCGGGCGTTTCAGGATTACAGAGGTGGAAGCTTATCGCGGAGAAGAAGACAAAGCTTGCCATGCCGCCAAAGGACGCACAAAACGAACGGAAATCATGTATCATGAAGGAGGCCGGATTTATGTCTATTTCATATATGGAATGTATTGGATGTTGAATTTTGTGACCGGAAAAGAAAATCAACCGCAAGCGGTTTTGATTCGTGGCGTGGAAGGATATTCCGGTCCGGGAAAATTGACAAAACGCTTGCGAATAGATTCCCGATTTTATGGGCAATCCGTATTATCCGAAAATTTATGGATCGAAGACGATGGTTTTCATCCGCGATATAAACAAACTCCACGCGTTGGAATAAATTACGCGGGAGAATGGAAAGACAGGCCTTGGAGGTTTGTGGAAATGAAGAATGAAGAATGAACCCCGTTACCTATCACCTGTCAGTTGTTACCTGTCACCTGAAAACCAATTATCTATCGCGTATTTTCCAGGTCCTGTCAGAATCAAAACAACGAAAACAATTAAATAAAGAAAAGCCATTTCCCCATTGTTTTCGCCTGTTAGTTTAGCTCCGTGAGCAACAAAAAACGCGACCGACATATTAATGATTATCGGAATTAAAGCCAATCGGTAAAGAAGTCCGGCAACTACGCCCATCGCGCAAAAAAATTCGGCAAAAACAACCAGATAGGCGGCAATCGAACCTCCCATTTGGGAAAAAGCTTGCGCCGTGGCATCGAAATTGCTTAATTTACCCCATCCGTGTGTTATCAGCATGCCCGCAAAAGAAAGACGCAATAATAATATGGCGATGGAAGTAATATCATTATACGAATTTTTTGGAAATAAGAAATTTTTAATCATATTTTTTTGTTATTTTATTGATATCATGACCTTAAAACAATCTAACTTAATTTATGTTCAGTTTTTATCTTTTAGTTTTTATCTTTTCACTACCTTTACCATCGTATAAAAAACAAAACGATATGAACGAATACAAACAAAACTCATTTCAACAGAATGTTGAGAAAGTAAATGAAAAAATACAAGTTAGGCATTTACCATTGGAAGGCGCTTATAATGTGAGGGATTTAGGAGGATACAAAACCAAAGAAGGAAAAATAGTAAAATGGGGTAGGGTGTTTCGTTCAGGAGATTTGAATCATCTTACGGAAAATGATTTGAAATATTTATCGGAAATCCCTTTAAAAACATATATCGACTTCAGGGATTCTTCCGAAATAGAAATGGCGCCCGACGAAAAACCGGAAACTTTAATTCATGCCTACAATTTGCCGATTACAGCGGGGAACCTGATTGACATAAGTAAAATTACAGCGGAAACGATTCCAACCCTATTGGTTGATGTAAATAAAAGTTTTGTGAAAGATTGGCAAAATCCTTATACCGGTTTTTTCAAAATATTAATGGACGAAAAAAAAGCTCCTTTATTATTCCATTGCTCTGCAGGAAAAGACAGGACTGGTTATGCCGCGGCTCTTTTTCTGGCGTCACTTGGGGTTGACAGGAAAACAATTGTCGATGATTATATGTTATCTGCTGTATATATGAAAGATAAATATGCTCAAATTATAAAAGCATATCCCATTTACGAACCATTATTGACTGTAAAAAAAGAGTATATAGAAGGCGCGTTAGGCATGATTGATGAGGATTTTGGAGGAATTGAAACCTATTTGACTAAATATCTCCATGTGGATTTGAATAAAATGAAACAACTTTATTTAGAGTAATCTAAATCTTTTCATAACTTTGCGCCCTGAATTTAAAACAGAGGATGTATGCAAAAAAATCTAGTTATTGTAGAGTCGCCCGCGAAAGCAAAAACCATAGAAAAATATTTAGGCAAAGAGTATAAAGTTTTGTCGAGCTATGGCCATATCCGCGATTTGAAAGATAAAGGATTAGGAATAGAAATTGAAAACAATTATAGACCTCAGTACATTATCCCTTCCGGAAAAGAATCCCTGGTTGAAAATTTGAAAAAAGAAGCCCTGAATTCCGAAACTATTTGGTTGGCTTCCGATGAAGACCGTGAAGGAGAAGCTATAGCATGGCACTTATACGAAACGTTGGAACTTGATGAAAACAATACGAAAAGGATTGTATTTCACGAAATTACGAAAAACGCGATCCTGCACGCGATAGAAAATCCAAGAAATATAGATTATAATTTAGTAGATGCGCAACAAGCCCGCAGGGTATTAGACCGCATTGTAGGATTCGAATTATCTCCCGTACTATGGAAAAAAATTCGTCCGTCTTTGTCTGCCGGACGAGTGCAATCTGTAGCCGTTCGGCTGATTGTAGAAAGGGAAAGGGAAATTAACGCGTTTCAATCGGAAGCGTATTACCGAGTAACTGCCGAATTTACGTTATCAGACGGAACAATCCTAAAAGCCGAATTATCCCGCCGGTTAAAAACAAAAGAGGAAGCCAATCATTTGCTCGAACAATTAACAAAAGCGATATTTTCGATTGAAGATATTTCCGTAAAACCGGTAAAAAAATCTCCGGCTCCTCCGTTTACGACCTCCACATTGCAACAGGAAGCTTCCCGGAAAATGGGTTTTTCGGTATCCCAAACCATGTCGATCGCTCAAAAATTATATGAATCCGGACATATCACCTATATGCGTACCGACTCGGTTAATCTTTCTTCGTTGGCAATATCAACATCCAAAAAAGAAATAGAAAAAGAGTATGGAGAAGAGTATGTAAAAGGTCGTCAGTTTCAAACCAAAAGCAAAGGCGCCCAGGAAGCTCACGAAGCTATTCGTCCTACTTATATGGATAAAAATACCATTAAAGGAACCGCGCAGGAACAACGCCTGTATGAATTGATATGGAAACGTACAATAGCATCGCAAATGGCCGACGCGGAACTGGAAAGGACAATCGTAACCATCGACATTGATAATTGTCCGAAAGATAAATTCCAATTAACCGGAGAAGTGATTAAATTCGATGGATTTCTTCGTGTATATATGGAAGGTAACGATGATGACAATGCGGAAGATAATGATTCAGGAATTATTCCTCCATTGAAAATCGATGAAAAATTGACTTTGATACAAGCTGTCGCGCAGGAACGTTTGTCACAACGTCCGGCAAGATATACCGAAGCCGGTTTAGTTCGGAAAATGGAAGAATTGGGAATCGGCCGTCCTTCTACTTACGCGCCTACGATTTCAACCATACAGAATAGGGATTATGTCGTAAAAGGGAACAAAGAAGGTGTAGAACATAATCTTACCACACTGACTTTGAGCAAAGGAAAAATAACTTCCAAAACAAAAAAAGAAACAATAGGAGCGGATAAAGGAAAATTGATGCCAACCGATACCGGACTGGTAGTTAATGATTATTTGATGGAATATTTTCCTTCTATTTTAGATTATAATTTTACGGCCGGAGTAGAAAAAGACTTGGATAAAGTGGCCGAAGGAGATGAAAAATGGACGCAAACAATCGATGATTTTTACCAGGTTTTTCATCCGATAGTAGAACAGGCTTCGGCTGCTAAAACAGAACATAAAATCGGGGAACGGATATTGGGCAATGACCCTGTTACAGGAAAGCCTGTTTCTGTGAAAATCGGACGTTATGGACCATTTGTTCAAATCGGGCAAGCCGATGATGAAGAAAAACCTCAATTCGCGTCACTTGTTAAAGGGTTGTCAATCGAAACCATCACTTTGCCGGAAGCGTTAAAGCTATTCCAGTTTCCACGTGAAATTGGCGACATTAACGGAAAACCGGCGACGGCCGCGATTGGCCGTTTTGGTCCGTTTATCAAATATGACAACTCGTATGTAACTATTCCTAAAACAATGAGTCCGCTTTCCATCACAATAGAAGAAGCTGAAAAATTAATCAAAGAAAAGCAAGAAAAAGAATCCCAACGGATTATCCAAACATTTACTCAGGATGATAAATTGCAGGTGCTGAACGGTCGTTTTGGCCCCTATATTAGTTACGACGGAGGTAATTATAAATTACCCAAAGATAAGGTCGCGGCAGAAATTTCTTACGATGAGTGCATGGAAATAGTTAAAAAAGCTCCTGAAAAAACAAGTGGCAAAAAAGGGAAAACAGCTAAAGCGACTTCGAAAAAGAAAGGGTAAATGAGTATGAAGGGAGGATGTCCAAAAGTCATGTTAAGAACATTTGTCATTGCGGGCTTGACCCGCAATCTATTAAAATCAACAATGATTTATTAGAAGATCCCGCGTCAAGCGCGGAATGACAGGTTTTTGGGACAGTCTAAACTATTAACTCATAACCTACTTAGTATTCTCAATTTTTATGAATTTACTAAAACTGAAAATATGTGTTTTGTTGACTATCCTTTCTGTATTAACAGTTGAAGCTCAACGGCAGGTGGATGTCAGAAGTTCGGTAATGATTATTCGCGGCTTTCGTAACTCCCATGATTTTCAAGATGGAAAAGATATTCTCAAAGAAGCTGTTAAAAAGAAAAAAGCCAATAAAAAAACAGATTCTCTTTTTATCAAATATGATTTTTATCAAAAAACATCGGTCGATTTTGTAGGAGATAAAAATACACTGAAAAATCAATTTCAAAAAGAAGAAAATCACAACAATACATTCTTCAATAAATATATAGCTCCCTTTCAATCGTGGTTGGAATATGCGCGTGATGTTCCCGGAACAGACGATTTGGCTTTAACAACACTACTTTACGAAGATTATAAAACAATCACGGAAGACCGGATTAAAAATCGTTTTTCGATTGATATAAAAGCCTCCCGGAATACGGGTTTTTTTGAAACGATAGGAAAACAAAACGTATTACATTTCCTCGATGAGATGTTTGGCGATGTGGATTTTTATCAAAATCATACGGAAATGATGTTGCTTGAGTTTAAAAATCCATTCTCCGAAAAAAATATGAATATCTACCAATATAACTTAACGGGGATAAAAAATATAACAGGAACGCCTTGTTACGAAATCGTTTTTTTCGCGAAAAATGAAAAAGAAAACGCTTTCGCGGGATATTTATATATCGCAACTGATGGTACTTATGCACTGCGTAAGGCTGTGTTTACGTTGAACTCTCCCGGAAACATGAATTTCCTGAAAGATATTTTAATCACGCACGATTATGAGGAGAAGAACAACATGCCTTTGCCGGTAAAAAAAGAAACCGCCATTGTTTTGGGAGATGAAATAAAAGGCAGCATCTTTGTTTCCCGCGTTTCGGTTTATTCCGGTTATGAAGAAACCAATAATACGACAGGGAATTGGAAACCTGTTTATGGACAGGATTTTGATAAACGCGACAGTTTGTATTGGAACGAAGTTCGTCCGATTCCATTAACGCCCGCGCAAACCCAAATCGATGAATTGATGAAAATAGCTCCTGAGAATACCGTTTTCACAAGGGCGCAGGAATTGATTATTTTCTTGTTAAGCGATCATATAACGATAGGCGGAGTTGATGGAAAAGTGGAAATTGGCCCGATATTACAATTTATCAGTTATAACGATATGGAAGGCCTGCGGTTGAAATTCGGAGGAAATACAAACGTAAACCTGATGAACCGTTTTTTAGTGGGCGGATATGTGGCTTATGGAGTGAAAGACGAAAGATGGAAATACCGCGGTGATCTTATTTATTCTTTTTTTCCCCGCTATAAGTATATTTGGGAATATCCTAAGCGGCTGCTTTCTCTTTCTTATGTAAGCGATCTCAATATTCCGGGAGAAGATTTGTTGACTACAACCCGCGACAATGTCGTCTATTCTTTCTCTCATACATCGACAAATAATATGTCGCTTCAAAAAATCGCGGTAATGTCATTTGAAAGTGAAAACAGGTATAATTTTTCCTACAAAATAGGGGCGAAATATATGGATGATAATCCTGTGGGAGTTGTTAAATATATGACTGTTGATGAAAATCAGGAAACGACAATTGTCGATAAATTAATTACTTCCGAAATAACATGTTCGTTCAGGTATGCTCCGCGGGAAAAATTTATACAAAACAGGGATAAACGCGTCAATATCCGGAAAGGAGATGTTGAAGTGAAACTGAATCATCGCGTTGGATTAAAAGGAATTTTCAGTTCGGATTATAATTATCAAATAACCGACCTGAACGCTTATAAAAAATTTTCCCTAAGCAACAATGTAGGAAGTTTGGATGTCAGGTTATCCGGAGGAATGGTTTGGAATAAAATCCCATTTCCGTTGCTGTTTATTCCAATCGGAAATCAAAGTTATATCTATCAGGCTGAAAACTATAACTGTATGAACTTTTACGAATTTACTACCGACCGTTTTGTCGCAGGAAATCTTGGTTTTGTGTTCAATTGGTCTCCTGTGAAATGGTTTAATAAAAACAGCAAAATAAAAACGACATTAGGAGGACGGGCTATTTACGGTCCGCTTTCCGACAAAAACAATCCAAGCCTTCATCCCGATTTATTTGTATTTAACGAAGGAGTAAAACCTTTAGGAGAAGAACCATATACCGAAATCAACATTGGTCTAGCCAATTTATTCAAAATACTGAGGGTCGATTACGCCCGCCGTTTAACGTACACCCAAAATTCGGCTGACGGAGGCAATAAACCCAATCGCGGCACTTTTCTAATTACCGGAAGTTTTGCCTTTTGAGAGGCTTTTATCTTTTTTCTACCAATAATTTATCCAATGGAGCGGTTTCAATAATCTGTGTTAACTGATTTTGGATATCGTGACAAAATACTGAAGATTCTTTGACTTCTGATATGTATTTAGCTAATAAGAAGTTCTAAAAATTTCAATGGAGTAAAAAAAGGTCATGTATGCAATGAATTTATCTCTTCTATCAAGCGATTAAATTCATTATCTTTAGGTAAGTGTATCTTAAACATCTGAAAATCTTGATACCATTCACGTAAATTGTCGTAACTGTTATGATATTCCATTAAAACAGTTTTCACTCCTGAATAAATAAGGGTGCTTTTACGGAATTCAATATAAAGTTTTACCGAGTTTTCCAATAATTTTTCTAACGATTCTTGAAAGAATCCAAAATCCTCTTTTTATAATTCGATATAAAAATTTAATAATAAATCAGTCAATTCATTGATTTTAGTAGTTAAATTCTTAAGATCATGTTGAAAATCTAAAATAACATCAAGGAAAGAGTCAATATTAGTGTATTTCTGTATGTTTGAAGAATCTTCACATACAGAAGTTATTTTATCTTTTATTATTTCAGTACAAGTAGACATTTTGTCTTTGATTTAGTAAAAATAAAACGAAATCACATATTTTTTGTAGCAAAAACCGGTCGGCAGCTTGCCGTTCGGGCGGGGTTTTCTCGCACAAACCTTTCAATTCACGATTTCCACTCCGCCTGACGGCAAACTGCTTGTTGTCTGTTCGTGTTTTAATTCAGGTCAATAATCATTCTTATTTCACTTGTATCTGTATTAAATGTGAATAATTGTTTGTCAGTTTTAAAAAGTATTGAAGAACAATTTTCAAACCAACATACAGGTTCTCCAATGATGTCGAACTCTCGAATTTCGTTTGATATTATATCTTTGATATATAACTTGTTTAAAGAAGAATATAAATATCTTGTTTCACATGGATTCCATATTGTACTATATACAAAATCCAAATCTTTGAAAAGTATAGTTGATTTCTGAGATTCAATGTCGTATTCAAAAATTGAATGTTTTGGAGCATCTTGATTATTTGGGAAATACCCGTGTGAATATATGAATTTATCTTCTTTGGGATTCCATGAAAGGATGGAAACATTTTTTTTAGGTAAAGTAGTTTTGATATATTTGTTTTCCATTAAAGAATAAATTAAAAGAGTTCCTAATGGCATTTCTTTAAATGTCAGAAAAGTCGATTTTGGGGATAAGCTAGTCCCAATATGATTTATGTTTTTCTTTGTTACTTTCTGAAATTTACTCGAATATAATTTTCTCCTATATACAGCAGGTTCATTCCCATTTAGAGAAGAAATGTAATACGATTCTTCATTTAGCGGCGAATATGTCAAAAAATATTCATTAGATGGGGAATGTCCATTGGGTTCCAATGTGTTTTTCGATAAATCTAAAATCCATTGTTGGGCCATTCCAGTATCATACTTTGAAATAAAAAGGATTCTGTCATTGTCAAGCCAGTTAAAAAAGGATTTATACTGGTAATCGTAATTTAGTCCTGTTGAATTTGTTGCTCTTTCTATTGTATTTTTAGCAAAATAATATGTGTAAATATCAACATTAGAGCCTGAATATATCGAAAAAACTATCTTATCTTTTTTCGGAGATAAAATTGGTGAACTAATTTTTAGATTTTGTCCTTGAGCAAAAAGACAGATTACACATGTGCTGCAAAAAAATAGTATTTTCTTCATAACTTACTTGTTTTCGTTATCGTACTTCGTTCAACATGACAGCCAACGTGCAGATTTACAATACAAAAGTGCAAAGTATTTTTTAATTGTACAAATATATTAGGTCTCAATTTTGCCTTTTGAGGGGTTTTCCCGGAATTAGATAATCGGCAAATTCTCTCAGGAAAATATATCCAAGTCCTAAATAAAAAAGGATAACCGGAAAATTCAGGATATTGATCATTTTTCCATCTATATGAATATCTATTTTTAAAGGAGAAAAAATAAAGAATGAGGTTAAGCTTATCGCTATCATAACGACAAATATGCAAATGCTTTGAAGCGCGAGTTTTTTCTTCTTTTCTCTTGTTTCACGGATTAATTTTTTCTCATATTCACGTTTTTTTATTATCCGCATGACATTTCCTGATAAATTTTCAGGGGCTTTCATTGGGCTTTCCGCAAGCAATTGCTGTAGTAATTTGTCTGGTATAGGATTATCCTGATTCATAACAAACAATTTATTTCTGTTTTCATGTATGTTTTCAATAATTCATAAAAGCGTTTCCTTCCCCGGAATAATTTGACTTTCACATTCGAATTACTCCAACCGGTTATTTCCGCGACTTCTTCTATCGAAAATTCTTCCAAATAAAATAACGTAATGGAAATACTTTCGTCAGCAGGCATTTTACTCAAAACAAGTTCAATAATTTCCTTTCGTTTTATTGAATCCAATGATTCTATTTCGTTAGAAATCAGGTCTGTATTTTCTTCAAAATAATCTTCGAAAGAAACATTGTCGATGTATGAAATCCGGCCTTGATTGATTGCCATATTATAAACAATCCGGTAGAACCATGTGGAAAATTTAGACTGATATTTGAAAGAACTTAACGCGTTGAAAGCCTTCAGGAAGGACTCTTGAGTAATGTCTTCCGCGTCTTCCTTATTTTCCAAAATACGAAAAGCGATGGAAAAGGCCATATCTTTATACTTTTCCACCAGCTTTTCAAAGAGGGCAAAATTACCATCAAGGATTGAGGATATGATTTGCCTCTCATCCATTATTTTTATCCGGATTTTCCTTTTGTATCTTTGTTTTTTCAGACTCAAGGTCTTCCTCTTTAGTTAATCTTCCGTAGAGGATAAAATACGAAAGACAAAGTCCTAAACCTCCGATGGCAATCGCTGAAATACAAACTAATAAAGCAAAATTTTCTTTATCATAACCTAACCATTCTCCGAGAAAATATCCAAGTATAGCTCCAACACCTAAACCCAACATCAACATGCCGTTACGCAAGGTTTTTGTCTTTCCGATTGACTTTGGTTCTTCGGTCGGAATATATCCGTTTTCGATCATCTTCATCCTTTCCTCGTGCTTGTTAATATTGTTTCTCCACAATAGAAAAATACCTCCGGCAACAGGAAGTCCGATACAAAATGTTATTGCCACGATAGGCACAATTGAATCAAAAAACTCGCTCATAATCTATAAATTTTAAAATGAATAATTCTTTATTTACAAATATGACACGAATCGTTGGAGTTTGGTTACAAAGTTTTTGTTTTTTTGTGAAAAATTTTATTCGACTTTATAAACAAACTTTGATATAATGAAAAACAAAATAAGGGACTGTCCGGTTTTGAGGTCAGTCCCTTATTGATGGAAAATTTAGTTAAAATAATATGTGTATGTGAAAAATTAAACTATTCTAACAAGAGTTTCTTAACTGTTTTGAAAATTATTTTGTTTTGGGCAAATCCTTCCAAAGTACAGAAATAACTTCCGGCAGGTAGGTTACCTCGTTGCCATACAATTTCATTTTCTCCGGCTGCAAAAGATGTGATTTCAATCCTATCCACTACTTTACCTAACATGTCATGTACGGATAATACTAACGATGTTACATTTGTATCTATAACATATTTGATTGTAGCCGTATTCTTAACAGGATTGGGATATAAGCCAATAATATTGTTTATCTTTATATTATCTATTCCGGTTATTTCTCCTAAATGCATATTTATCGGATTATCCAACGTTCCATTTATAATACTTGAAAATTTAACAGTTTCCTTAATTGAAAGTATGTCATTTGTTGAGCTATTTTTGACTTTGAATTTAACTGTTTCATCTTTTACTTCTCCATGAACCGTAATAAATAGATAACCGCTTGTTGCGAGTCCTACCCCTCGACATTCTTCTCCAACGAAAGCACCAACCGAATATACGTCTGAATCTACCAAGTCGCTACCATTATATAATTTAGCAACAATATTCATATTGTCGGGATATTTCCGGGCATCATAATTCCATATTCCGGAAAAATTATGATTTTCTGGAGTTTGACTAATTGTCGAATTATAGATAAATGATTTAGTTTGATTGGCATAATACATATAACCTGAGTTTGGTGAAAGTTTTTTCAGACTACCAATCCAGTTTTCGCCATCAAACATGGAAAATCTGTCTTGCGATTTAATCACATCATTTTCTTCTGCAGCCAAATCAGCTAATGCATCTTTCAACGACATTTCTTTAGATGGTAAGTATCCTATCCAGTTCCATCCACTAACAAGATTGATTGTTGCTTCGTCTGTCATAAACGGTAAAGCCTTTAATTGCCATGTTGCGGGTTGCAACATATTGATTTTATAGGATTTAGCGGGTTCTATTGAAACAAGATTTCCTTGTAAACCGGATTCTCCCTCATTACTTAATTCTTTATCCTGTCCTTTAACCGTAATCAAATTACTCAAAATAGGATTGAACAAGTCAACCGGATTATTCAGATTCGGATCTTTTACACTTACAGAAATCCAGTTCCATCCTGTTTGCAGGTTGTATGTTCTTGTTTCGGTGGCAATAAACAAGGCTTCTATGATTATATTATCACTTAAAGTAAATTGAAGCGAAGGATTTGTTTCCGTCAAAACTCCGTTTACTTTCCAACCAGTAAATACATATCCCAAAACCGGTATAGCGGTTAAATTAAACACTTTGCCATATTCATAGATTCCTGTTGCTCCACCGCTGATCGCTCCTCCCGATTGATTATAGTTTACAGTCACGTTATAAGATTTTATTTTGAATAAAGCTGTAATTGAACTTGGGCTCTGCAATGTATAACTATAAGTAGCATTGGAAGAAAGAGTATTTCCATTCATATTCCAACTTACAAAATCATATCCCGGTTTGGGAGTTGCCAACAAGTTAAGAACTGATTTATAACCGTATTTTGCAGATCCAGGAGTAACAGTTCCACTATTTTCGGGTGTAACATTCAGCGTAAACTGCACTTTTCCATCCAGATATTGAATCCAATTTGCTGATTTACCAACTTCTCCCTTGAAATTTTCGTTGTCCGTTATGCCGGATGTTTGAATGGTAAGTACATAATATCCATCATTTTGAGCAATTGGAGCTATATTCAATTTGAATTCCTGGTCATTTAATTTTGTGATTGAAATCAGACTTGCATCTTGCTTCATTCCCTGACAATTCAATGTGATATCTTCGGCAGCGAACGTTGACATATCAATTGGTTTATTGAAACGAACAACAATTTCCGATACCGGAATTGAAGCAACAGTTCCTTCTTGTGGTATTCCGGTAAATGATTCTACGGCCAATGTTACGGCCGGTTTTTCTTCGAATGTCAACAAATATTGTTCGGAAGTTGTTCCGAATTTATCCGCGAAATGGAGTTTGTTTTCATACAACGGATCTTTACCGTCACGCAAGGTGCAATAGGTTTGCCAGAAATTGCGTAAATCAATTATTGTATTATCGCTTAAGCGTTTGATGCTTAATAGTTTTTGGTGTCCGTTCGTCGGGTCATTCACAATTCCGTAATTCCATCCGGTTTGAACAGGATTAATTGTGAATGTATATTGATTATTTCCATTGCTAACAAATTGAGCATTGGGAGTAATGTATACATTTTCTGTCGTTCCGTCCGACAAGTAAAGCATATCCGGTAAATCATCCGCGTCGGGGATATCATTTGCCATAAATCCTGTCAGGAATGAATTGTTAGCAGCAGGAATCCTGATGCTTCGAATCAGCTCGTGAATGGTTACTTCATTGAGTAATGTTAAATCCGGATTACCATAACTGGTTACATGAGTTGCTTTTACATCGTAGTCGGTAAAATGTCCTTGCAACGTACTTGTGAACCACCACTGTGCATAAGCGGCACCTCTAGCCGGAATGTTTCCAAATTCAGTAGCTACATTTCCTCCCAATGCCAATGTATGATCTGCTCCATTCAATTGAGAACTCAACAATTCGAAGTTCACAAGCAAACCTTTTTCATTGGCTACAATTTCAGGTTGATTTGTTACCATTCGGATGTTGCTGCCTTCTCCGGCGCCAACGTTATGAATTAACAATGAGAACTCGGAAGGAACCATTGGTTCAACTACGTCAGTCGTAAGCGGATCGTCGGCCAACACATCGCGTTGCATAAAATATGTCAAATCCAAATCGGGTGATGGCTTCACAGTAAGTGTTACCGGATACAAATCTCGTGTAACTTCCAATCCTGTAAATGGATCAAGATATGACAATGTTCCTCCGAAAGAATAATTCTTCGGCTCGTTTAGTGCTGCATATTTAGTCGGAATAAATAAGATTGTCGCTTTTCCTGTTTCCTGAGCGTTTAATGTCCATGCTCCATCCAAATCGCCTGAGAATTTATCCAAACTTTCGTTATTGATTTGGAATTCATGAGGTGTCGTTTGATTTCCATTCTCATCTTTCACCACCAAATTCAATTTCACGTTATTCATTGGAATATTTTCATGTCCATTAAATACAGTCAATGTACCGCGGAATGCTTGGCGGGTCATGGTCATGGATTGTGAGAATTGGAGAGAGATAGAAGAACAAACAGAATTACTATGTTCATTTATCTGTTTTTGTATTTTTTCAAATTCGTTATTAAGTAGATCTGACATAGAATCATATCCATACTCTTTTGCCTTATCCTCATATAATTGAATTTCATTCATATAATCATTTACCCTGTCCAAATTCACATAATTTTCATTATTTACCATTTCTCCATTTAAAATCATGCGGGTATTATTCCATCTTTCAATAAAACTAATTAATTTATCTTCCTCAATATTGATTGGTTTAATTTTAATTAAATCTTCATACGAAATTGAATTTTCAAGAGGATTTAATGATAAAAAGGAAACGTAAAAATTATTTAATTCATTTTCATTACATGTTAACCAAGCTTCATCTCCAAAATAATAATTTGTTAGATTTAATATTTCTAGATATTCTTCGTATGCAAATTTTAATCTTTCTTGAAAAGATGATATGTAAGAAGGATAACCTACAGTCTCATTTGTAGATTTAAGTAATCTATCACAAGGGTCCAAAAAACCAACTAAACAAGATCCAACACTTCCTCCATTAGTAGGTAAACATCCTCCGATAGATGTAGCAGGACACCAAATTTTTTCTTTATTTGTTTTAAAAGTCCACCCAGAGGCACATCTACCAAGTCCCCAAGCACAACCAAATTTAGGAATAAGTCCTAAACCACAATCAATTATTTTATTCCTAAATTTATCTTCACAATCATTACAATTTCTTTCTATTACTGGAAGATTTGAATTATAACTAGCATCAACTATACATTGCCAACAAGTTCCCCCTCCTGGGCCACCTGGACCCGTATCTCCACCAGATCCTGAACCTCCAGAAATATAGGGAAATATAGAAGAACATTCACCCCAAGTATAATTGGCCATAGCTGTACCCAATTTATCTTCAAGACCACAATACCAGGTATAGTAAAGTCCAATTGCTCCAGCAATACAACCAATTATATGATGTGGACCCGCAGCCTTTAATTCCGATTGTTCATTGATTGTCATCTTCACATAAAATATAGTACTTTGCTGAGGTGCTAATGATTCTATCGGATTTTGAGAAAGAAGTTCAAAGCTAATTTCATCTATTTGAGGTAATGCAATCGTAACATTATTTGCGGCTATCAATCCTTTATTTGTCGCTACAATAGAAAATACTTGATCTTCATATTCTAATTTTTCAGGGAAAATAACTTCTACTACTGGAACCGGGACATTTGTTTCATAACTTACAGTAGTTTTCACTTCATACTTATCTTCGACTTCTGTTTCAACAACTTCCCAAGAATATGTTATCGCCTGAAAACTCAGATTGACCACCTTTTTTGTTTCTTTTCCCGGATCGACCAAAATATTATTCTGATATCGATCATGCTTTTCCGCCGATACTTCTATGCCATAATATCCTTCAGGCAACTCAACCGAAAATATTCCGTTTACACCTGTGGTTCCCTGAGCAACAACAGCTCCGGTTACCGGATGTTTGACCACCACTTTGGCTCCTGCCAAATGGGGCGCTTCTGCTGTATAATAAGTATATTCGTCGCAAACATCAATAACTAAAGTGCCTTTCGATTCGGAAACAGGTTCTACACTGAAATTGAGTGACATACCTTGTCCGTTTTCACAATTGATACCGATATTTCCTGTAACCGGAACATTCAAGGCCATATCGTTTGTCGGTGTCAATCGAAGAATAACTGTTGCCGATTCGCCGTTTTTCAGCGAGGCCATTTCCTTTGGTGTAGCCAAAGTCATCCAAGACGTATTAGGTAAACTCAAGGTAATCTTTCCGGTTTCGCCTTTACCCGTATTGGTTATGGTGAACGGATAATCACGCGAAGCACTTTTGGTCATCGTTGTATTGATAAATGGAATACTCGCGGTCAGTTGTCCTTTGGGAGAGCGGCAATAATAATAAATTGTCAAATCCAACATAGCCCCTTCGGTGGTTGTAACATGCGCCTTGATTTGTTCCCAGTCACTGCCTTCGGTTGGAGCATGTCCGGTAATGGTATATTTCAAGTCAATTGTTCCATCTGCAGCAATTTCGGCAACCGGTTCGAAGCTTACGTCACAATTAGCAGGTTTTGAAACAATTGTTGTCGAAATATTTGTCAACTTAAGCGTTCCGGGATTTGAGAGTTGGATCGTTCCGTTATAAAGCTCATCTGTAAGCGTTTCGCATTTGATATAATCGGAAGCTGTACGTTTCAATCCGTAAATATCAAATGTAGCCTGTTCGGTCGATAAACCTTCATTCGGATAACATGCACCAACGGCAAAGTGCCCCGATTGATAGGTTTGCGGTTGGAATGTAGTTTGGAATTTCCCATCGGATCCTGTCGTTGCATTTATGACCTGACGGATTCCCGAATTAATGATATAAACATCAACCGGAGCATTGGCAATGCCGTTTCCGGAAGCTGTTCCATTAATAATAACAGCTTCTCCTGGTTTATATATCTTTTTATCTGTCGTTACAGTTATTGTATATTTGGGCAATAATTGGATGGCTATTTTTTCTGAGTTGTTATTAATATCCAACAATTCTTTTACAGCCCTTTCTTCATTTACAATGGCCGAAATAGTATAACTGCCGGTAATATCCGGTAAAGTAATATTTTTCGTAAGCGTTTCGCTTTCTCCAACAGCCAATGCTTTTTGTGTATACAAGGTAATGAGTTTTGCTGTACTATTACTTAAATATACATTGACTTTTGTTTGAGAAGGAAGAACGGCCGCGCCTTGATTGGATATCGTAATATTGATATCTAATTTACCGGCAGCCTCAACCTGACTGGCCGACAATCTGAAATCAAAGATAACAGCATCCGGTAGCGTTTGATCAGTAATCATTACCCAACAAACCCCTTTTGTATATCCGGTAGAAGTGGCGGTAAAGGTTACAGTTCTGTCACCTTCTGTTATATCGTTTGACTTGACAGACACCGGAACATCTACAGATGTTTGTCCGGCAGGAATCGTTACTGTTTTGTTGTAAGTCAGTTCACTATCGTGATCGCTCGAAAGCGTTACAGTTAATGCTTGCGCAGTAGCCGTATTCCGGCTGATTGTCAACACAGCAGCATCTGTTTTTCCTTCGAGCAACATGGTTTGAGAAGATGTTATTTTCAGAGCAGGTCCATCATCGTCTAAAACGGTAAGCCTGGCATGAACAATTCCGGCACTTGTTCCGGAAGCCGAACAGCTACAGGATGATATATAAACTGCCGCTGTAATATCTATTTCCTGATCACCATCGACCAAAGCATTATCAATGACTCCGACAGTGAAACGCGCTTCCTGTACACCGGGAGCTAATGTCAAAGTTTGAGAAGAATAGTATAATTTCCCATTCGAATTATCCGACAATTTAATTGTGATATTACTGTCTGTTTTGGTAAGCCGTTTAAGCACTGCCATGACCGCCATCGGGCCGGCAGATTCGCTTACCGTTTCAGGAGCGATTGTCAACGATATTTCAGGTAAATCATCATCCAACAAGGTAACCGTAGTTTTTGCGGTTATATGATTCGACGCCGTTGCTGTAAATATGGCATCTATTGTTACATCCGGTAAATTATCGTTAATTGTTGTAACATTTACAACAACACTTTTTTGCCCGGCAGGAATATCTATTTTAGCCGGTAATTCAAAACGTTTTGAATGGTCGGAAGTCAGATAAACAGTCAGCGGATCATTAGTAATCAATTCGCGTTCAATGGTGAGTGTAAAAATATCTCCTTCATTTAATTCTGTTTTGGAAGCTTTGATAGTTAACGAAGGTATTTCATCGTCTTCGATTGAAATATTTCCTGCAACATCCGGATATCCGTTTCCTTTAGCTGTAATAATTATTGCTGGATTTACATTTAAAACAGCATTATCAATGGCATTGATATAAAATGTTACGCCTGATTGTCCGGCCGGTATTGTAACCGAAGCCGGAACATTCAAACGGGTCGCATCATCCGCAGATAAAGAAAATGTTTCTGCAGATACGCGGCTACCACTTCTGTACAAAGTGCATCTGACAGGTGATGCGTTATTTTCGTGAATAGTAGCTTGTGGTAATTCCAGTTTTAATTTTTTTCCAATTGTAATTCCGGATGCGGATAGCATGGTATTGTTTGTTTGTGCCGAAGCCAATTCACCCAATCCGGCATCAGGAACTAACTTTACTTTTATTTTCACATTTCCGGAAACGCCCAGTATTTCGGGCAATGTATATTCGACCTGACGACTGACAGAAGCTCCTGCCGCCAACAACTGGTCGTAATAAACTGTTCCTAAAAAGTAACTTTCTCCGTTATCAGCTACAAGCGATAATTGTTCACTCCATCCTGCCCCGGTAATTTTATCGCCTTCGTTCTTTACAATATAAGAAAGAGAAATCCGGTCGCTTGGAGTATATGAGTTATTTGTTACGGTTACATTCAAAGCCGCAATGTCCGGCCGGGGTTCTACAAGCACTTTGAGATTTCCTGTTTCGAATGAACTCAACACATCATTTCCCGTTTTTGTGCTCAACACTACTTCGCTCATCGAAAAAGAATGAGTAGAATTTTCTGCCCAGTAGGAAGGAATTTGAATGGGAATATTGATTACTGTTCCGGAATTTCCCTTCAATGGCGAATTGGTGAGGGAAAATACGACAAACTGGTAATTATTACTGCCGAGATGTTTGACAGTAATTGTTTGGTCGCTTTTACGTTCTGTTAAAACAACTTCCGAAACTGGCAATAAGGCTTCTTCCGGGATTTGCAACTTAAATTGCAAGGCCACAATTTCCGAATCATTTGTCAGATTCACCGGCACATTGACTTTTTTCCCGGCATTCACATCCGTTCCGGGAATAAACAGTTTATTTATTACCTGTTGCGAATATGTGGGGAAAATATTTAATAGTAGTCCCCACATGAATGCAATAAATAAAATATATTTAGGTTTCATAATTTATTATTTTACATTTAGTTTATATTCTTTTTAAAGAATCTCTTATTTTTCAATCAACATTTTATTAGATTCTTTCAGATAAAGCTTACCCTCTTTCAAAACTTCCAGTTCATAGAAATACAATCCGGCGGCTAATTTGGAGTTGGTATAAGTCATTCTATTTTCGCCCTGATTGACAGGAAGATCTTTAATTACATCTACCATTCGTCCGCTTGTGTCGTAAATTTTGATTTGCGCCGAAGAAATATTTTCATTCAAATAATAAATAATTTCTGTTTTTTCTTTGAATGGATTGGGAGCATTGAATAAATTCAATTTTTCCTGTTGCTGCGTATTTATTCCTGTCGGGGCATTTACAATACGGCATTCAACCGGACGGGCTTGCTTGTCTGACAACAATACTCCTTCAATTGTTTGATTGACCGCGATACTGCACAATGCCGTTTTACCAACCGGAATCGCATTTCCTGCAATGGAGAATGCCAATACGCTGATTTGATTACCTGTTTCATGGATCGAAACTTGCATATCGCCTATCAAAGATTTTACATCGTTATTTGAATCCTGACTCAAACGGATATCTAATCCTGTTATTTCTGTTTTAGTATCAAGATATACAATTCCATTTTCAATGTACAATTGGGTTCCGGATTCTGACGCGGAACGTAATCCCGCAGGCGCTTGCAATGGCGATGATTGAATTAGATTGACTGTTAAAGCAATATCCTGTACATTTACTTTACTGTCGGCATTCAGATCGGCTGCCATGAAATTGAAAGGAACAGGTTTTTCTATCAAGATATGATTCAATGTTTGTTGTATATCTAAAATATTAACCAATCCATCTACATTTGAATCTCCTGAATCATAAATCGCGGTATAATTCAAAGATGAATTTATTGTCGTTCCGTTAGTTTGACGAATTTCAATTGTTGCGTTTACCGGAATTTTGACATCTTCTCCAATGTTATTAAAAAATGTTTCTACTCCGGTAGAAGAAAGGGATTGTTTATTTACTTTGGTTGAAGATACATAAACGTCAAACATAGGTACAACTCCAAAATTCTGATTGGCATGATCATAAGTATAAATATTGGGCATATCTACAGAGAAAGATCCGTTGAATGCCAAATTTCCTTTATTAAAAATTTGTCCGTTGATTGCCAATGAGAGGATAGAAGAAGGTAATACCGTTTCTATTACAGTAAGAGAATTACCTTGTAAATCTAATTTCTGAAGTTGCGGTAAATTGCTCAATACAGCAGGGATAGTTCCTACAAGATTATTAGATGGAAGTTCAATAGAAACAATATGCCCATCTAAAATTCCAACACCTGTCCAAGGTTGCAGATGCAGATTATTTTTGGAAACAGTCCATTGTCTAATCCAACTATCACCACCTGTCACTCCATAGAACGCGACCAATGCCTGGTATTCCGCGTCCGGAACAGGAGTAGTGACTACATGTACCGCCGTGAATATGAGCGAAGTATTATATGCGTTTCCATTGGTCTGTACGATTGAAATTTTATCATTTTCTCCTATATTTTCTACCCAAGAAGCGGAAAATGTCAACTCTCCGAGTGTATTCGCGGTAGCTGTCCCTTTCGTTTCTCCGGCAACTTGGATGGTAAATCCATTTTGAGCATTGAAATTTTTACCACTTATGTTATAAGTACAAATATTAGGTAATTGAAGTTTGATTGTATTTCCATCAATTATTAATGCGTTTTCGTATTGAACTGTTTGATTGTCAATGTAAATATTGGTATTGGAATCAAATCCGAACGCCTCCGCCAATTGATCAATTGAATTGTATGATAAATTCAATGTTTTCAGTTTACTTAAATTATTCAAAGACGTGGGCGCTGTTCCGGTTAGTTTATTATTTGACAGGTTCAACGTTACCAGATTTGCTAAATTTCCTAAAACATCAGGAATGGTACCCGACAATGAATTATTATTCAATATCAAAGAGGTAATTGTTTGAGTATTAGCAATTGTCGCCGGAATATTTCCGGTCAACGCGTTATTTCCCAAATTAATTTCTTTGATCTGACTGAATGCAAATAATTCTGCCGGGATATTTCCGCTTAAACCATTATTATTTAAGTTAATAGACACAACTTTCCCATTCAGGAACTGTACTCCATGCCAATTGTTAGGTGTAATTCTATTTGTATTGATATTCCATTTATTATTCCACGAAAATCCGTTCATGGCTGTATACAACGCCTTTAATAACTGATAATCTTCACTGTCCATAATATCGGGAGAAATAATTATGTCAGAACTATTGAGTATGTTATTATTTTCATCGCTTTCCAAAATGGAGTTATACACATCAGTTGCTACGTGATAATAGAACTTTTGCAGCGTATCTGTTGGAGCTGTAATTTCAAATTCGTAAGAAATATCGCTTCCCGCAGGAATTGTTACATTGTTTCGCGCTATTGTTCCGAGTGTTGTATAACTACCGGCAGAAAGAGAATTGTAATTACTCAGATAAACACGGTCAGACCAGCTACCTGTGATTTCAACTTCCGAATCATTGGTGATTGTATAAGAAAGGGCATACTTACGTCCGGATTGCATATTTTCAGGTAGAGATACTTGCGAAACTTTCAAATCCGGTAACCTGCGGATAGAAAAAGAGGCAACTGCGCTTTCTATTGAATTACATCCTCCATTCGCGACTACTTTCCATGAATATGATTCTCCATATTGACAAAAAGAGTTGTTGGTATAGGTCGTCGATGTTAAATCCTTAGCCAATGGAGTTTCCGGCATTGTTTCTCCTGTTTTCCAAACATATAAGTCATATAACGCATTTCCGACACTTTCCCATGAATAATTAATTTTTGTAGTATACAGTGTTTCATCAATAGAAGGTGAGATTGTTTTCAAATCTCCGGAAAAAAGCGGTAAAACAACAATTCTATATTCTGTTTCAAATAAAGTAAGAATGCCTAATTTTATTCCCACTTTATATTTCAATGTATCCGACAACATGGTATTATTTACCAAAGTCATAGAAGGTATATCACCCGTTCCGCTACTCGTATGTCCGGAAATATGATTAACAGAATTAATCAAACTCCATTGATAACTTAGTCCGGTACTTATTACTGAAAAATCGACTTCTGTTGTAGTATTTCCGGAACAAATAGTTTGAGATTTGATATTATTAACTGCTGAAATGTCTATTTTTATTCCGAAAACATACAAATCGACGTTATCCAAAATCCACAAACCGGATAATGTTTGTATAAACGCTATTGTTTCCGCGTTAGGTAACCCTGTCAATGAAATTGATGGATTAATTCCTTCGCCTTCTTTTGTAAAAAGAATATTATAATTTCCTTGTTTTAATTTCTCAGATACAGATGATAAAAGACTACTTGTTTCTGTTGATAGAAGCAACTCAAACATTTCTCCCGCTTGTGTTGAAACTGTAATATCCCCGTTAATTGTAGATTTTGAGAGTAAGGTAAAAAAATCTTCTAAAGAAGTGAAATTTTTTACATCTGTTTTATTTTTATTCAGGGAAAACGTTCCCGACATTTTCCACATATTTTCAGGATTAACCCGAATATTTATTTTGGAAGTATCGGAAGCGTAATCATTGGAAACAGCTAATTTTACTTCATAATTTCCTTCGGATGTATAGATGTGAAAAGGATTTTTTTCCGTACTTGTAGTTCCGTCTCCAAAACTCCACGAATAGGTGTCTGCATTGTCTGAAGATAAATTGGTAAACATCACCCTGTTCAGGAACTGGTCGGGATGAAAACTGGCATATACGTTATGCGCTTCCGAGGCGTTGAGGCTTAATGAGCCGTTTTTCGCTGTTGAATTTACATTACCTGAAGTTCCTCCCAACACTACATTTTCTATAGCTACCGGATAAATTTGTCCTACATTCCAAGATTCGGGAAATGTTACCGGAATTGTCAGTAATATTCCATTCGAATCCAAAAACGGTTGGGAAGTTGTATTGCTGATGTTAATCTGATAACTGTTATTTTTACTTTCTATTGATGTAATGGATAAATCATGACCGTTTTTTCGACTTGAAAGCATCGCCTGAGTTGTATTTACAACCGATCCTTCAGGAAATGTAATGTTGAATGTCGCGGAATAAATATCAATATTATGATTCAGTAAATAGATTGGATAAGCAATTGTTTGTCCTTTATCTCCTTGTTGAGCCAAAGCGATTAAGCCATGTTCTACCCCTGTTGGAGTATTTGGCTCGGAAGGATTCCCCGGATCGTAATAATAGATGGCTTTGATGGTCGCGTCTTCAGTTCCCATTTGATAATAATAATTCCTATCGGTAGAAAGGGTATTGCCATCTTTTTGCCATTCTTTGAACTTGAATCCTGTGTTTGTATAGGCATACAGGTAAATACTTTGTCCTTCTTCATAAGAATTGCCACTTGAGATATTACAACTTCCGGCGTTTTTCGGGTTGGTTTCTAAATATAGTTTATGCTTTACAGGTAACACGATTGGATTAGGTTCTGCCGGATTCGTAGGGTCATACTCAAAATAGGCGGTAAGAGTTACATCTTGGGCTTCTGTGGTATAATAGAATGAGGAAGAGGTCGATATCACCGTATCTCCTTTTTTCCATGACTTGAATTTAAAGCCGGAATTATTATAAGCGTATACATTAACACTTTTTCCGGAAGCGTATTTTCCTCCACCATAAACACTCCCTGCCCCCTTCGGGTTTGATTGAACCGTCAACGAATACAAAGCATTCGGTTCGGGAGGGTTGGAAGGGTTAAACTGTCCTCGCGACGCTACACAACAGAGGAGTAGCGCCGAGAGAAAGATATATTTATATAGTTTCATATTTTTCTAATTTTAGAATACAACAGCTTTGAAAATTTCTTTACCTATAGCCACAATATATACGCCTTGCGCTAAAGATATTTTAGTTTCAGTATCAGAAGAAATACTTCCGCTCGCGACGATAGAACCTGTTGATGTATAAACATTGAATGTTTTTCCTATAGCATTTTCAATAACTAAACTTCCTTCGGAACCGGTAACCTTAATAGCTGAGACTTTGCCGGTTTCCATATTGGTGGTTGATTGTCCGATACGCAACACAAAACGGTCATCAAACTTTCCGGCATCTGAATTGAAAGCATACGAACTTTCATTCAGGTTGGTTGTACGATTAAGCGTTTTGTCGATCAAATCTACAGACATCCCTTCGGTTTCATTAGATAAAGCAATCGTAAATAAATCTGTCGCTCCGGCGTAATAACCTAATGGAATGATTCCTGTATTTAACGGACGTTCATTAATCGCGTAATTCACAGATGAATTATCTATGGAATAAAGTTGAGGAATAGTGTTGTCGGTACTCATGAATTTCGCGGCATCACATTCCATATCATAATTCAAAGTCGCGGTTGGGTTAATTACAATCCTGGATTTATCACTTAATTCCTGATTTTTCAACATAAGGTTGATAAGTATTCTGTCTGTATTTTTTGCAGCTCTTAACTTTTCTTCAGTAGTAGTTCGTTCCTGTATTTCCGATGTCATTTGACGTCCGGCCGGCCTGAAAGTAATCGCCTCTAAATCTGCCGGCTTCTGAACAAAGAACGCTTCATAAGGACGCAAGATAAACTCATCATCAACAGGAGAATATGCGTCATAACGGCTGTAGTCCCTGTTCCAAACCGTAATAGGAGCGGTATAATCAATGCAACGGATATCGAAATAACTTGGATAAGGATTTCCCACAAAGTTCCAGTTTTTATTTGCCGCGTTTTGTGCCGCGTATTCTTTTAATTGCGTTGATTTCGCGTCGGGTTCGAATAACCTGTTTTTAGAAGCGTTGGTCGCGTTCAATACTAAGTTACTTACATCGTTGCTACATTGGAAAATATAACCTTTTCCGGCACGAATCGTATCATTCGTCAGGTTTTTCCAACTATTTCCGGAGCCGGAAGTCGCGCGGGCACTGCCGTCGTATTCACGGAATACATATTGAATATCTTGGTCAATGGTGATATCCGAAAGCTTCACGTCAAACGGGAAAGAGAAATAATACCATCTGTTACCATATAACTGAAAATTCAGTTTACAATACTGGGCAGTCATGGAATTACATTCGCTGATTAAACTTGAAAATTGTCCAGTTTCTTCCCAATAATAATAAGGTCTTGCATTATAATTCATCACAAATTCATTGGTATTAAAAGGCGTGTTTCCATTTACAGTTAAACTGCCGCTTTGTAAAATAGTAACACTCGGAGTTCCCAATGGACGGATATTGCTACTCAAAGTTAAGGCGCTGTTGATGGGTAAATGAGCAATTTCTTCATTGTAAGTGGTAATGTTTGTAAATTGTTTCCAATAATCAGCCAATTTATACATGGTTTCTCCCCATAATGGTACAACTAATTCGCATTTGGACTTATCTATATAACCAAAAGGATCCGAAGAAAGTATCGGAGGAGTTGGTTGTAAGCATGTAATTTTTTGAAGATTGGTACAATTGTAGAATGCTCCATAATAACTTTCAATAGTTATTAAGCCTGATGGTAATGTAATTTGATTTAGGCTTACACAGTTTCGGAAAACATCACTACCTAAATAAGTTAACCCAGTCGGTAAATCTATTGATAATAATGAAGAACAATTATAAAAAGTTTCATATTCAATTCTTGTAATATGATCGGGAATTATAACTTGAGTTAAAGTATAGCAACTATAAAAAAGCATATTTCCTATACTGGTGACACTATTGGGGATTACTACTGATTGGAGAGAATGACAACTCGCAAAAGCAGCATTTCCAATTGTAGTAAGAGAATTAGGAAGTGTAATAGATACCAAATTAGTACAATTGTCAAAAGCTGAATTTCCTAATGTTTTCAATGAGTTAGGAAAGTCGATTGAATAAAAATTATAACAATAATAAAAAGCGGAATTTTTTATTTCTTCCAATGTTGATGGAAATTCAGGTACAGATAAAGCATAACATCCGTAAAATGTTTGAGAACCTATTTTCTTTAAGTTGGCAGGTAACTTTACTTCAAGCAATCCGCTTTTTCCGTAAAATAATTGATCGGGCAGTTCTGTGTTCGTACATCCCGACATATCAACAGAAATAAGCGAAGTCATATCATTTTTAATCCGGTTGAAATCGGTTGAATTCAAAGTACCTGATACCTTTAATATATTTACATCACTTACCAATGTTACATGTTCCAACAATTTTTCTCCCAACGTTCCGGCAGTCGTTACATTTACTTCAACCGTTTTGGGAGAATTGCCACCGATAATAATTTTGGTTTTCCAATAGTTCGCGGCTTTGTAGGCTGCAACCGCGGTTTCCGGAACATAAACAACTTTTACATTTCCGATACTGTAAGAATCTCCGAGAGTAGGTGGCGTGGTTGCTAATGCTTTACATGTAGTTAGTTTATTGCAACCATTAAATGCATAGTATTCGACACTTGTTATTGTTGACGGAAGTGTTAATTCTCCGGTTAAATTATAACAATTTTGGAAAGCATAACTTTTTATAGATTGTAATCCTTCCTTAAAATTAACTTTAGTTAAAGAAGAACAATTATAAAAAGCATTACCCTCTATAGAAGTAAGAGACGCAGGTAAAGTTAATTCTCCTGATAGAGAAGAACAACCACTAAAAGCCGATTCTCCAATGGATAATAAACCTTCAGGAAAAGTTACTTTTGTTAATGATTTGCAATTATAAAAAGCAGTGTATTCTATGGTTGTAAGCTGGCTTGGGAAGATAATTTCTCCTGATAATGAAGTGCAACCATAAAAAGCCTGATACTTTATTGTTGTCAAATTGCTTGGGAAGTTAACATGCTTTAATGAAGTACAGTTATAAAATGAACTATAGCCAATTTCAGTGATAACATCGGGCAAAACAACATCTTCTAATGTGCTTTTTCCACTAAAAGCGCTACTTGGTAGTTTATTATTTGAAATTGTAGCCACAGAAATGTCTAAATATTTCAATTTAGTTACATTATTCCTTATTGTTGAGAAATCCGTACTATTCAGAAATCCTGTCAATTTTAGGCTCGTGATAGTGTCCTTTTGTTGCTGGGTAAGGATAGATGAGAGGGTTCCCGCGGTAGGAACGTTGATTGTGTTAGCATAGGTAATGCCACCTAAAACTTGAACATTGATTCCAAGAATCAATAACGCAATCATTGAGAGATTGATAAAGTAATGTGTTTTCATCTAAATATTTGTTATGTTTTAATAATATTTTACTTCGCTTTTTTCTTTCTTATAGAATTATATTGTTATTTCACTATGATTTTTAACCGATGAAATTGCTTAAACACAGCATAAGATTGTTGTAAGTAGTAATTTTTGTTTCATATTTTATTGAATATTTCCGCCCCCAACCCCCAAAGAAGCAATTATTTTAAAAAAGAAAGTGTGGGATTGTTAGTTCTATTCGATGTTCAGGCTTGTTTTATTCCTGTACTTAATGTTAATTTGCTAGATTTCCACCCGGAAATAAAACTAAACACTTTCAGAAAATTATAACATAGTCTATGTTATTTGCATGATCAGTTTGGAATCACTTAACAATAATTTTCATTGTCTTATTATTGATTTTAATAATGTAAATACCTGCAGGCAAATTGATGTTCTCGTTTCCATTTATTTCGGAATTATATATTTTTTGACCTGATATATTGAAAATTGAAACCAAAACAGATTGTCCTTGTGTTGTGATACAGATCTCACCCTTGATTGCCTGGATTAAAATGTTGTCACTTTTTATTAATTCGATAGCATTGGCGGTATTTTCCACCTTATAGCTTAACGTAACCGTTTGTTCGCGCGATTCAACAGAATGTAACATTACATAATAAGTACTGTTTTGATTCGTTTGGAAACTAGCACCACTCAAACTATTTTCAGGTGTTAGTTTACATACTTCATTTCCAACTTCATCGAATACCTGAACAATACAGGGGACATCGGTTTTCCAAAACAAATTATTTCCGCTCAAAGCATTCAATTTGTAAAAATGAATTTCATCGGCTGCCGGTTTATTTTTTGTTACAGGATTATTTTCAAAAATTTCTTCTGCCGAAATTTCTATGCTACGTCCTTCTTCAAATTCATTGGAAGATATAATACTCCAATTGTTGTAAGTATCTTTAAATCTGATATTAAAGAAATTTTTCGATGAATAATAAATTAGCGCTTTCCCACCGAGAATATCGGGCATAAATACAAAAGACTGAGGCGTACATTTTACCGGAATATTTCCCAATTCAAATATCATATCTTTGAATTCAGCGGGATTGATTGGCTCTATATTTACAATAGTTTTTAAATTTATTGCATCATTCCACCAATATTCATACTGAGTAATTTTATTATCAACAGGATTCATTTTGGTTCGATAAAAATATTGTGTAACAGGCGAACTCCAAGTCCCTTTTGTATCTTTCGTCCGGAAATTGAAATGATGAATACCTTCACATAACGAGTTGACATCAAGATTCAGATTGACAATACTATTCGTTGAATTTTCGGTTGTTCTGTTGGCATAATTTTTATCTATCCAATATTCGTATTGGGTAATTTTATTATTAACAAGATTCATTTTGGTACGATAAAAATACTGTGTGACAGGAGAACTCCAGTTTCCGTTAGTATCTTTTGCCCGGAAATTATAAAAATGAATACCTTCACATAACGAGTTGACATCCAGATTCAGATTGACAATACCATTTGTTGAATTTTCATTTGTTCTGTTGGTGTAATTTTTATCTATCCAATATTCGTATTGAACGATTTTATTATCGACAGGGTTCATTTTGGTCCGATAAAAATACTGAGTGAGAGGAGAACTCCAACTTCCTTTTGTGTCTTTTGCCCGGAAATTGTAAAAATGAATGCCTTCACTAAGCCCGGAAACATCTAATGTTAAAGAAATATTCCGATCTGTGGTCGTAATTTGAGTTCTTTCTGTACTCTGATAATCAAACCAATACTCATATCCTGTTATATTTTGTCCTAAAAGATGAAATAAGGGACAAAATAATATCAGCAATAATGTTATTTTTTTCATATTTTGGTTCGGTTATTTTTGTGCTTCAACGGTAATATTTACTTTCAATTTGCCATCGACAGACGATTTGGCGTCAATTGATTTTGCCGTGATTTGCGGATTGGTAGGAATATCAGAGAAAGGAGTTTCTCCACCATAAATACCTACTTGAGTACCATCTGTTCCTAAATAGGTAGTTTTAGCGTCATCCGTGAGTTCGTAGGTTTCGGTGTCGGAATAAGAATTAGTATCAATTTCTTTTCCAAAAATTAGATTGCTATTTGATTGAATATTGGCAGACTGTACTACGACTCCAATTATACCGCTTCCATTAAAAAAAATATTATTATAGGCAGTAGAACTAAATGATAAATTCCCATTTCTATTGGCGCAAAAATTACCTTTACAGATACCTGTTATGATGTTATTTCTAAACAAAGCTATGCTAACATCACTAACATCAAACAAAAGACAATTTTCAATTACCAAAGAAGAATTTGTGGTACTATAAGTATAAATTGATCCTATTATTGAGTTTTTGCAGTAGAAATTTTCAGCACTTGCATCAGGAGAAAGATTTCTTTTTATCTGGCACTGGTCTATTGTGCAATTTTTAGATTGACCATAAAAAGAAATATTTTCCATCCGACATTTTTTTAATGTAAAAGCTATAATAGAAGATTTAATCTCAATATATCCACTATAGATACCTTCAATAACTAAGCCTTCAATACCGCTTTCTAATGATATATATATGTCTCCTATTACAGTCGGAAATCTCTCTTTTTCCACATCAGTAATATATCCTGCACCTTGCAATTTCACGGCTTTGTTGATTGTGGTTCCTTCAAAAGTACCTGCCGATAACGTAATCAAATCTCCATGGTCGGCTGCTACCATGGCATTTATCAATGCTTCTTTACCATAAAACACTTGCAAATCATCGCCATGTTGCAATGTCGCCAATTGTACTTCTTGTGAATAGGCGTTTTGCACTCCCATTAACAATGTGACAAAAAAAGTTAGTTTTAGAATTAAATTTTTCATTTTTGTTATTTTAAAATTAATAATACTATGAATTCATCTCGACTTTTATCAAACACGGAGTGGAAGGAGTTTATTTCACGGAGTATCTCGTCTCTTATATACCTAAATCTACTCTGTGAATAATTACTCCGTGTAACTCTGTGTTTAAATTCTATTATTTTAGATCTTTGGGGAAAAGTCAAGATGACTTCTCTTTTATAACTACAAAGAAATTATTTTACGTCAAACTTACTTTATTTTACTATGATCTTCTCTTGACTTAACTGTTTTCCATTTACTTCAATTGTGAAAATATAAGTGCCGGAAAGTAATTTGTTGGTTTGATATTGTATCGAATTTTCGTTTCCCTGTATTCTCAATTTATCGACAATTTTTCCCGATAAATCGGTTATACAAAGATTTCCTGCAGATGCTCCTTGTAAATCATAACTGATATTGACAAATTCACTGGCAGGATTGGGGAACGTATTTATTTTACTTAATGCCGACATTTGAAGATTAGAGCTACCTCCTTTTTTAATTAAATAAATATCAGAATTATAAGCTACATTACTAACACTTAAATAGTTTTTATTTCCCATTTCAATTAAAGACATATATATACCTTCATTTCCCTGTTGAAAAAATAAAACTTTACCTTCTTCATTAACAATCGCTCCAAAATTTTCTCCGTAAAGAAAAAATTCGAATAAATCATCATCATTAAATAGATGTTGAGTTATGAATACTTCCTTATCTCCCATTTGAGGTATATAAATACAATCAAAGTTTCTTGCACCTGCCATTAAGGTAGTTGTATTTATTGTTTTGTATAAAGTAAAATCATCGTTAAATATCTCCATCTGGGAATACCATGTACTTCCATTACTAATTTGTTTTGTGAAAAAATATTTAACATCCTTCATACAATAGTCGCTCAAACCACTGTTTCCGCCGTATGAATGTGTATAATTTTTCACAAATTCTAGCACAGGTTCTTCAGAATAACTTTGTTGTAGTAATGCACAGCATAAGATTGCTGTAAGTAGTAATTTTTGTTTCATATTTTATTGAATATTTCCCCCCCCCCCAACCCCCTAAGAAGCGATTATTTTAAAAAAGAAAGTGTGGGATTGTTAGTTTATATCCAACGGAGATTCGGCAGAACCTGAGTACAGATAAAACAACAGTCCCACACTTACGGGCAGAGGATGTCGAAAAAAGTCTGTCATCCCGGCCTTGAGCCGGGATCTCCGAACAAATCATTGTTGATTTTCAATAGATTGCGGGTCAAGCCCGCGATGACAAAATGTTCATTAATGACTTTTCGGACAGCCTCCTGCGCGAAGTGATGGAGTCGTGTCGTGTCTTATTCGTACTTTAGAGGTAAAATTTGCTAGATTTCCACCCGGAATAAAAGCTAAACACTTTCAGTTACATATTTTTTTATTTTTCTTTCCTATTTTGCAAAAGTATGTTAATCGGCGTTATTTCCCAAATAGCAATATATCGTATTTTATTCATTGTCCGTTTTTTCGAAATCAAAAGGCATCTTTTTGCATTTAATTATCATTTTTTTGAATTAAGTACTAATAAAAATTAAAATTTAAATAAGTATCCGTTATACTACCTAATTGCTCTGTCATCCCGTACTTGATGCTGTCATCCTGAACTTGATTCAGGATCTCTTAATGAATTGCTGATTATCAATAGATTGCGGGTCAAGCCCGCAATGACAAATTAGGTTTTTAAT
>JAVBKZ010000063.1:0-5517 GCA_031553755.1 Bacteroidales bacterium
TAAGACAAATTAAAATAAAGAAACATGGACGAAGAGAAAAATCTCTATTCAAATATAGGTTGGGGGTTATTGCTAATATGTTGCTAAATCCTCTAAACAAAAGAAAGATAGACGTTTTTAAATTTTTGTCATGTACTTAGAGATTTTATATCAAATTTTATTTTTGGAACATTCTCTCTTCTTTTTTTGTAACTTTGCTTCGTTTTTAAATAAAAATAAGAAATGTTTTCAGTTGAAAATTTAAGTGTCATTTTCGGAGGTTTTACGTTATTAGATAATCTTAACTTTGTTGTAGATAAAAAAGACCGGATTGCTTTAGTTGGAAAAAACGGAGCTGGAAAAAGTACTTTACTGAAAATATTCGCGGGATTGAATGAACCTTCCAAAGGAAGAATAACCATGCCGAAGGATGTTTGCATCGGTTATTTACCTCAACAAATGCTATTAACCGATGGAAGAACTGTCATGGATGAAGTTTCTTTATCTTTCGAACATATAAAAGAAATTGAACGAAATATTGAAAATCTGAATCTCGAACTTACCGAACGAACCGATTATGAATCGGATACTTATCACAAAATCATTGATAAAGTAACCTATCTGACCGAACGTCTATTGATGGAAAACGCATCGAGTTTTCAGGCCGAAGCTGAACGAACTCTTATCGGATTGGGTTTCAACAGAACGGATTTTACCCGTCTGACAAGCGAATTTAGCGGTGGATGGCGGATGCGTATAGAACTTGCCAAGTTGTTACTAAAGAAACCTGATATATTATTGCTTGATGAACCCACCAACCACTTGGATATCGAATCGATACAATGGCTCGAAAATTTTCTGTCTACACGGGCGAATGCTGTTATCTTGGTTTCTCACGACCGAGCTTTTATCGACAATGTAACTCAAAGAACCATAGAAATTTCACTCGGAAAAATATACGATTATCGTGTTAGTTATTCCAAATATGTGGAACTGAGGAAAGAACGGCGCGAACAACAATTACGCGCTTTTGAAAATCAACAAAAACAAATTGAAGATACGGAGGCTTTTATCGAACGTTTCAGGTATAAAGCGACTAAATCCGTACAAGTTCAAAGCCGTATTAAACAATTGGAAAAAATAGACCGGATTGAAGTTGACGAGGAAGATAATTCCGCTTTACGATTGAAATTTCCTCCCGCTCCACGTTCGGGTTCATATCCCGTTATTGTTGAAGAGGTTTCAAAACAATATGGCGATTATATTGTTTTTAAAAACGCGAATTTGACTATCAACCGTGGAGAAAAAATCGCTTTTGTCGGGAAAAATGGTGAAGGAAAATCAACCTTGGTAAAATGTATCATGGAACAAATTCCATACGATGGCAAACTACAACTCGGACACAATGTAAAAATCGGATATTTCGCGCAAAACCAGGCAGATTTGATGGATGAAAAGTTGACCGTTTTTGATACTATTGATTATGTTGCGACTGGTGATGTCCGTACTAAAATCAGAGACATTCTTGGTGCTTTTATGTTCGGAGGGGAAGCTTCCGATAAAAAAGTCGCGGTACTTTCAGGTGGAGAACGAAGTCGTTTGGCAATGATTAAATTGCTACTCGAGCCGGTTAATTTATTGATTCTCGATGAGCCGACCAATCACTTGGACATGCGTTCGAAAGATGTATTGAAAGACGCGTTGAAAGAATTTGACGGCACGGTTATTTTGGTTTCACACGACCGGGAGTTTTTGTCCGGATTAGTAGATAAGGTTTATGAATTTGGAAATAAACAAGTAAAAGAACATTTGGGTGGTATTTATGAATTCCTTGAAAGAAAAAAAATAGAATCATTATCCGAATTAGAAAAAAAGAACCCGGAATCAGTTAATGTGAGTTCAAAACCAGATATTGTTTCTGAAAGTAAATTATCTTACGAAGAACGAAAAGAACAACAAAAAATGATTCGTCGTCTTGAAAAAAATATCGCTGAATGTGAAAAAGAAATAGAGAATCTGGAAAATGAAATTAAAGCTATAGAAATCAGTTTAGCAACTCCCGAAGGTGCTTCTGATGTAGATCTATTGATGAAATATTCTTCTTTGAAAGAAACTCTTGACGATGTAATGGAAAAGTGGACGGAATATCAAATTGAATTGGAAAATTAATTTTTTTATCTTATGAAATATTTATTTTATTATTTAATCGCATTTGTTATGCTTACAACAGCTTGTAAACAAACTAAAAATGAAATGACAGAAGGTATCGACATTGCCAATATGGATACTACGATTATCCCAGGCAACGATTTTTATCGTTATGCTTGTGGTGGATGGATGAAAAATCATCCGTTGACAGCCGAATATGCCCATTTCGGAACGTTTGATCAATTGAATGAAACGGCACAAGAGCAAGTAAGAAGTCTTATTGATGAACTTGGTAAAAAAGAAAACAGCCAGGGAAGTATCGCGCAAAAAATCGGAGACTTGTACGCGACGGCAACTGATAGTGCTAGATTGCAGGAAGAAGGATCCGCTCCTTTAAAAGATTACTTAAAAACGATTGAAGCTATCAATGAAAAATCGGAATTAAACGAAAAATTAGCGACCCTTTTCAGGGATGGATTTAGTCCGTTTTTTAGCTTAGGAATAGGACCTGATGATAAAAACAGTATTTTGAACATATTACACATGTTCCAAGGCGGATATAGCATGGGGGACCGTGATTATTATTTGGAAAAAGACAAACATTCGGAAACAATCAGGACTAAATATGTTGAATTAATTCAAAAGTTGTTTATTCTTTCAGGATATGATGAAAAACAAGCGTTAGAAGCATCTAACGCGATTATGAAAATAGAAACACGATTGGCGACAATTGCTTATCCGAGAGAAAAATTGCGTAATCCCGAAATTAATTATCATAAAATTACAATCGAAGAAATGCAAAAAACAACGCCTGCCATCGATTGGAAAAAGTTGTTCGAATTAATCGGATTGAAAGATGTAAAAGATTTGAATTTATGTCAGCCTGAACCTTTCGCCGAAGTAAATAAAATATTGAATGAAACTTCTATCACCGACATCAAATATTATTTAACTTGGGAAGTCATCAATTCGTCCACGTCTCTTTTAAGCGACGATTTTGTAAACGCTTCTTTCGATTTTTATGGAAAAACACTTTCCGGAGCAACAGAATTACGCCCTCGTTGGAAACGCGCGGTAGGTATGGTTAATGATGCCTTAGGAGAAGGAGTTGGTCAAATTTATGTGGAAAAATATTTTCCTCCAGCGGCAAAAGAAAGAATGTTGACTCTTGTAAAAAATCTTCAGTCAGCGTTAAGCGAAAGAATCAATGGTTTGTCGTGGATGGGAGACTCTACAAAACTTAAAGCTCAGGAAAAATTGGCCGCATTCAACGTAAAAATCGGTTATCCAGACAAATGGAGAGATTATTCCAATTTGAAAATCGACAAAAAAGATTCTTATTTTACAAACGCGATGCATTCTTCCAATTTCGAATTCGACTACGCAATCAACAAGTATAACAAACCTGTTGATAAAAGCGAATGGCACATGAATCCTCAAATGGTTAACGCGTATTATAATCCGTCTTCCAACGAAATATGTTTTCCTGCCGGAATATTACAACCTCCATTCTTCAATATGGAAGCAGACGATGCCGTAAATTATGGCGCGATTGGCGTTGTAATTGGTCACGAAATGACACACGGATTCGATGATCAAGGGCGTTTATTCGACAAAGAAGGAAATATGAATGATTGGTGGACTGCTGAAGACGCGAAAAAATTCGAAGAAAGAGCGGATGTATTGGTTAAATTCTTTGATAATATCGTTGTTATTGACTCAATCCATGCCAACGGACGTTTCACTTTAGGAGAAAATATTGCCGATCAAGGAGGGTTACAAGTTTCATGGCAAGCCTATCAAAACACATTGAAAGGAAAGCCGGAACCTGCTCCGATTGAAGGATTTACAGCCGCTCAACGTTTCTTTATCGGATATGCGACTGTTTGGGCTTCAAATGTCCGGGACGAAGAAATTCGCCGTTTAACAAAAATGGACCCTCATTCACTTGCAGAATGGCGAGTTAACGCGGCTCTACCTCAAATCGATGCTTGGTATGACGCGTTTAATATTACAGAGACGAACAAATTGTTTGTTCCTAAAGCCGAAAGAGTTTCTATTTGGTAGTTTATGCAACAAGGAATTATTCAATTAAATAAAATGAAGTTCTATGCGTTTCATGGCGTAATGGAACAAGAAAAAAATGTCGGCAACGTTTTTGTTGCCGACATTAAAATTTATTTAGACCTATCGAAAGCTGCTGAATCGGATGATTTAAGCGATACTGTCAGTTATGCCGAAATCTTTGATATTATCAAAACCGAAATGAATATTCCGTCTAATTTGCTTGAACATGTAGCCGGAAGAATTTTACGAAGAATAAAAACTCAATTTCCAAAAATTGAAAAAGTTGAATTTTCTTTGGCTAAAGAAAATCCACCTTTCGGAGGCGATTTAGAATCTGCTTCAGTGACTATTATTGGATAATTTTTTCAAGAGATTTATTTTCTAAAGACAATAATATTTTCTTTATATCCAATCCTCCTGCATATCCGGTTAATTTTCCATTTGTTCCGATGACTCTGTGGCAGGGGATAAATATGGAAATAGGATTAAGTCCATTGGCTCTTCCCACAGCTCTACAGGTTTTAGGTTTCCCTATTTGCTCCGCTATTTGACCGTATGTTTTTGTTTGTCCGTAGGGTATTGTCAATAAAGCATTCCAAACTTCTTTTTCAAATAGTGTACCTTCGGTAGCAAGCGGAAGATCGAAATCTTTTCGTTTTCCGGCAAAATATTCGTCTAATTGTTCCGCGGCTTTTTTTAATAAAGGAGTTTCTTCCAATTCAAATGATTTTGGAACAACAGATTTTCCAAAGAAAACATTTGTAATAAATCCTTCATTTTCCGCAATACCGATTTTTCCTATTTTAGTTTTGTAATAAAAAGCTTTTTTCATGTCTAAATCTCCGAATAAAATTGTAAATTTTCATCCCATTCATATTCCGAACTAACAGGAGAATCGAATATTTCTTTCAATTTAGGATTGATACTTAATACTTCCTCCAAATAAATCGAAATACAATTTTCTTGTTCGTCCAAATATTCCTCATCTTCTGTTCCGTGCATAAATCGCCAACCACTATCTATTTTTGTTTCAGGATATTCCCGATAACAATAACCGACAAATTGATTGTCTAAAGCCAATTTAGAAACAAAAGCATAAGGCTTTATGTTTTCCGGCTTTATATTTTGGGCTTCTTCCGATTCCATAATTATATAATTGACAGAATATTTATTGATATTAGTATACTGCTTTTGCATTAACTTTTAACAATAATCAAACAAATTGTATTGTAGTTCTTTGACATTTTGATTGACTTGAAAATTGGTAAGCAGTTCCCTGATTGGCGTTTTATCAAAAGCCGATATACTCAAAATCTGCATTAT
>JAVBKZ010000056.1:0-8135 GCA_031553755.1 Bacteroidales bacterium
TTGATTTGTCCGTTGATTCTTTTTTGATTTTCGTTGTTGCTGTTGTTGTTAATTGTTGCGTTCATGTTGTTTAATTTTTAATTGTTGTGTGTTTAATTTTTTGTTCTTAATGTGTGTGTATCTTTATTTTGTCTGTGTGTGTTGTTTAATTACAATGCAAATGTACAGCGGAATTCCAAACCGGAAGAATAAATGTTTTTACAAATACAAATAATTACCATTCGTTAACAAATCATTCATTTTAACACTTATATTTTAATTAATTTTTTACAAAATTCAGGAAAATAATAGAAAATAAAAGGAAGTTAGAGGAAGGTGCGGAAGAGTTTTTTTTAATTGCCGCCAGTTTAAACTGACGGTAAGGGAATGATTATTCCTGATTATTTATTTTGCAATAAACATATAGTTATATCGTGAAAAACGACTATTTTATACGACGGCGTTATGAAAACGCCGCCGTATAGGAAAATCAATTGATTTGTTATTCTTCTTTCTTTGAAATAAACTTAACAGTCCAAACTACGAAAAACAGATTGAACAGGTTGATAAAGAATGACAATGCAATAAATTTAAATCCAACATCAAATTCGGGTATCAGACAATGATTGATAAATGCTGTTATTGCTGTTCCCGGTATTGCTCCCAATACTACAGCAATGAGGATAATAAAAGTTTTTCTTTTTTTAGATAATTTTTGAGTTGTTTTATCGTCCATACATCAAATTATTGTAAATTATTTTAGGAGTAATATCTGAGAATTAATCACGTTTCACCTATTCAATTGTTTTTCTTCTTTTTTGAAAACTTACCAACAAATGTCATTGCCATAAGTAATCCAAAAACGATAGATGTAATTTTATGCTATAGTATTTATTTTCTCTTGCCGTCAGTTTCTTACGGCAAAGAGAATGTTCTTTTTTGATTATTTATTTTGCAATAAGCATATAATTATGGCGTTATGTAAACGCCGCCAAACAGGGTGAACATTCTTTAATCAAAAAATAAACCCTATTCCAAAAGTCAAAGATTGTCTTGTTTGTGTACACGAAATATTGTTTTCTATCTCCAAATCATAAATTTCTCCGTTAAATTGTTTAAGATTATAGCCGACTTGAAAGTTTAATCCAAAATTCCGTTTAATCAGCAGTTTATAACCGACTCCCATATCCATCAGAAATCCTGATACTGCTGACCCCATTTCAAAGGAATATCCTGTATCTCCGAAAAGATAAAATGGAATGTTTTTATTCGGATTATAATGAACTATGGCAAAAACAGGGAGTGTATTATATGATGGTATTTCATATCTATCTGCCCCAACGCCAATACCTGTAGCAACTTGCGAAAAAAGTGAATAAAGGCATGATAATCTAAGGGCATTCCCATACATTTTTGCTTCTTTCCTGCTTAAATCCATAACATCTCCATGTTCACTTAACCCCAACATATACCGGTAATCTAAAATTACCTGAAATTTAGATTGCGCCTGTAATACTGAAATACACAAGAACAATAATACACTAATAACAATTTTTTTCATACTTAATACTTTTTTACATATAAACTCTAAGACCAATAAAAATACTTTGACACATTTCTTTTTTAGGAAAAAACTGATTTAATTCTTCTCCTTCAACTACAATATTTCTTCTTTTTATATAAAAGTCCTGATTGTTAAGTTCATATCCAATAAAAAATGAGCCATCATTAATCAAATATTCTAATCCTATTTGACTGTTAAAAAACAAATATGCCCATTTAAAATTATCTATTCTACGTTTGTCAATTTGTTTATATCTATTATTAGGATTATTGTGTACAACATAAAAATGATCAAAAACAAAGGGTTGTATTAACAATCCCGGTTCCAAAAACAAATTAAAATAGCGAGTATATTTCTCCTTTTTTTGCTCGACTATACAAAGTTTATATTGCAGCGATGGAGCAACGAAAAAATTGATTGATCTGTTGTCATTATCTTCATTTTCTATTTCCCAAGAATAATTAAGGGAATGAACCGACGGATACGCACGTAGGATAGTCTGAAATCTTAGACCGCAATTTATATGAAATGATTTATTGATACGCCAACCAATAGTAGGTTCTAATTGATAAAAATTCATATTTGCGGAAAATTTAAAACCTCCGCTATAATCGTAATCTTCATTATAGCCTTTGGCAAAAAGGCAAGAAGGGACGAATATGAGCAGTATAAATGACCATTTCATGAATAACATCTTTGTATTTTTATTTACCTACCAATCTAACACCTTTCCACTTTCCCACGTTCGGCAGCGTTTGCAGTGCTGTCATTACAAAGACAACCTTTTGATTAAAATTATTCCGCAGATTGGGAAATAGGGATTGTCGTAAAACAATTGCCTGCCTGTAATCCCAATTTAATCCATCGTTCGTTGCCCGTATTATTGGATTTAAGTTTGACAGACAATCGTTGATTTGTTTCTTTATTACAAACCAATCGGATTTAATTTCAAGAATTTTGCCGTTATAAGCTTGTACATACACACATCTCCTACCTTTTAATATTTATGAATATTTCTTGTTTCCATATTTTGTAATACTTTTTATGCTGTATAAGTAATCTAATTTATCACTGAAACGGTAATTGTTCCTGCCACATCTGATAATATTTGGTTCCCGGAATATACAATGATTTATGGGTTCCCTCTTCAAGCAAAGTTCCATTATTTAACACTGCAATCTTATCAGCATTCACAACAGTACTCAAACGATGAGCTATCACTAAAATTGTTTTACCTTGTGTTCGTAAATCGTTAATAGCTTGTTTTACATAATTTTCGGATTCGGAATCAAGCGAAGAAGTCGCTTCGTCTAAAATCAAAATTTCAGGTTCACGATACAAGGCGCGTGCTATTGCCAACCGTTGTTTCTCTCCTCCCGAAAGAGTTACACCGTTTTCTCCAATATTGGTATTGAGCCCTTGCGGTAATTTTTCGACAAAAGGAATTAATCCGAGTCTTTTGATAATCGACAAAATTTTATCCATGTCAGGATTGTATTCTCCAACAGCTATGTTATCAACAATGTTTCCGTTAAAGAGACTTAGTTGTTGTGGAACTGAACTTACAATTTTCCGTAAACTTTCATTATCGAAATAGTCTATATTCTGCTCGTTAATTGTGATTTTTCCGGCTTTTACAGGGTACAATTTTTGAATAATTGAAGCTAAGGTTGTTTTTCCGGAGCCGCTTTCTCCGATAACAGCAGTCAGTTTTCCTTTGGGTATATCAAAAGAAAAATTAGTAAAAATATCTTTCCTTGTTCCATAAGAAAATGAAACATTTTCAAATCGAATATCTCCTGTGTTTTCCTTTTTCAATTGAGTTTTTTTGTCTTCCGATTCCTGTTCCAAATCCATAATTTCAAATAAACGATCAGCTGCAATCAATGCATTTTGTAGTGTTTTATTAAATCCAACCAAACTTGAAATAGGATTTATAAAATAACCCGTAATAGCATAAAAAGAAAGAAGTTCGCCCGGGGTAATTGTGCTGTCTAAAACAAAGTATGTACCAACCCAAAGAAGAATAATTGTAAAAAGTTGGCTGATAAACCCGGAAGAATTTCCGGAAAAAATAGAATTAATACCCGACCTGTATACTGTTTGCATCAAGTTCACGAATCTAAATTCGGTTTTGGTGTTTGCAAAATCTTCTATACCAAATTGTTTGATAGTTTTAACCGTATTGAGCGATTCTACCAGCTGACTTTCCAAATCAGCGGCATGTTCCATTAATTTTCGTTCCTGCTTTTTATTGAGTTTATCTACAATTATATACAATATCGTATATAGCGGAATTACAACCAACATAATCAACGCCAGCTTCCAACTGTAAATAAACATCAGTATGAAAGAAAATATAACTATAAAAACATTGACTACAAACGAAATAGAAACATCATTGATAAATGTGCGGATTTTAGCGGCATCGCCAATCCGGGAAATAATTTCGCCTACCCGCATACTGTCAAAAAATTGCTGTGGAAGCCGGAGTAAATGTTTATAATAACCCAGAATGAGTCTTGTATCAATTTGTTGTCCGGTTTTAAGCATAAAAAGACTTTGGGTTGTTCCAAGAAAAATTTGCAACAACATTATTATTAACATTCCAACTCCCAACAGGTTGAGTAGGTTTTTATTTCCGGATGGAATAACATTATCTGTTATTTTTTGGATATAAATTGATGTTGATAATCCCAATATTGTATATATAATTGCTCCAAACAGGCACTGAAGCAATACGTTTTTGTGAGGTTGCAGTAGATAATAAAACCGCTTAAAATTTGAGATTTTTTCGTTGCGCGATTGAAAATTATCTCCCGGAATAAGCAAAACAAGAAATCCGGTCCACATCTCACAAAAACGTTCGATTGGAAGTTTATGCATTTTCCCATCGCCGGGATCCATATATTCCAACATACCATCTTTCACTTTATAAATTACTACATAATGTTGCAACATATTATTTACAACTATATGGGCAATAGCAGGTGCCGGAATTTTAGATAAAGAATCTTTATTTCCTTTTACTCCTTTGGCAGAAAATCCTAATTTTTCGGCCGCGATAACAATCCCAAGAATGTTAGTACCTTTAGTATCGGTTCCTGCAATTTGCCGGATTCGCGAAACCGGCATTTGCAATTTATAAAATGCTCCCACCGAGGCCAAACAAGCAGCTCCGCAATCAGTTATATCCCGTTGTTTGATTTTTATATTCACGAATCAATTATTTTTTACGATTTTAGGATTCATCCAGTCATCGACTTTATCGAAAAGCAACTGGAACAACGACCGTTTATTCAGTTTGAAACGACCGGTAAGGGTCATTCCCTTTTTTACATTGCCTTCATACCCATTTTTTAATTTCAAAGATGATTCGTTGAGGATGCAACGAACACGGAACATGGGTTGATTCTCAATTGAGATAACATCATTTATTACCTCATCAACCATTCCTGAAATCAGTCCCCACTCGCGATAATCGAAAGCGTCCATTTGGAAAGAAACTTCCTGCCCGGGATGTATATAACCAATATCCATTGGCGAAACATAACATTCTGCCAGTAAAGAATCGGCAACTGAAATATAGGCCAATGGCTGAGAAGGCGAAATAAAATTACCTTGTTGAAACCCGGCAACCTGAATCAATGTGCCTGATACCGGACAGGTTATGACATATTGCCGTTTTTCTTTCTCCAATTGTTTGATATTGGAATCAATCGTCTGATTTTCGAGTTCCAAGCGGGTTTGTTCACTTTGCCATGAGGTTTTGTATTCTTCTTGCAAGTAAGCAAGTACCCCGATGGCTTTATCCAGATTATTTTTTTGATACAGGTAGTCGGATTTGGCATTCACTCCTTTCTCGAATAATGTTTTTTCGATGTTATATTCATTTTGCAAATAATCGATTTGTATGTTTTGTTCTTTGACTTTAGATTGATAACGGTTATATTCACTCATATATTTAAGGCCAACAGGTTTTTGACCGGATAGCAGTAATTGTATATCATTGATAAATCGCTCGTTTTCAATTCTTTTTTGTTTTTCCAAAGCGATTTGTTCTTCAATTCTTTCTGTGTTCAACACCAATAATGTGTCGCCCATTGAAATACCGGCGTTTTCTTTTAGGTTGAATCGGGTAACTTCTCCGTACACAGCCGATTGAATAACCGTATTTTCTATTGGAGAACGCACAACTCCCCTGCTTTGTGTGCTGATATCTATCTTTATAACCGGCAACAACATAATTGCCAAAGCAAAAAAAGCCAGTACCACCCAATAAATAGTTTTATGGGTATTGCTGAGCCGCGAATAATAGGTTTCGGCTGAATAATTGATGATTTCGGGTGGAAAAATGGAGGGCATTTTAGTGATTTATTTAATGGTCTTTCCACATATCCATGCGATAATAGCGCCTAAGAATGTAGCTGCTAATTTTTCAAACAAAAAATTGTTTTCCGGATTTCTACTTAAAAACAGGGGAATCATTATTCCAAATAACGTTGAAACCAAAACCACAACGCGTTCTTTATTTGATGCCGATTTTGAAATTACACAATAACAACAATAAATCAGGGGAAGAATGAAAATATAATTTCCCCATTCGGAAAAATGGTAAAATTCGTTTATTTTATCTTGCATCAGCAAGTAAAGAATAAATAAAATAGCAACGATTGATGGCGTGATAAAATTCTTGAATTGTGTTTTTGATGTATTCATATTTATATATATTGATGATTTAATATTCTTTCCAAAAGTCGGCTTCCGTTGTGTTAGGTAATTCAAATAATTGCTTAGAGAAACGATTCAATTTAATCTTTGATTTAGATTCTTCTGTTTCGTTTTTATTTACAATTAACACATCCTGCTTACTTTCAAAAATCTGTTCAACATTATTTCGTATAAGAGAAATTTTCACTGTATGAGAGAATTTTTCCAAAAAATAAACATCATTTTTATTCGTGTAAGAAATGTAAAAATCCTGGTCAAGTAACTTAAATTTAGTAGAACCATATCTTTTGTAATTTCTTTTTAATAAAATAGAATCTACAGATTGGCCTATATACGATATTAATGTCGTATCTTTTTTTAGAATCCTCATTGTTAGTGACTTGTAATATTCTTTTTTTTTAGGAAATGCTCTTAATTCAATAATTGAGTCATTAGAAGATTCCATGATCACATCAAAATCAGAGGAAATTTGTGTGTATTTCGTATCCAATGGAAAATATTCAACATTTATTATCCTCTCATTTTTATAAAATATTGAATTATTCATATTCTTTTTTTCTAAAGGATAATTGTGTAGTAATTCAATCAAGTTGAGTTTTCCTTCGATTTTACCTTTTTTTACATCAGCTTTGGTCAATTTACAAGAAATCAATGCATGACCTTCCCGTTGTTCTCTTGTATTCTTTTCTGAATCAACGCCATGCCATAGATAAGAGATTTGTTGGTTACAACATAATTTTTTCATCAGATTTTGTGCCGCTTTTTTTAGCAATTGATTGGCATCTTCATTGCTGATTTCTATACTTGATAGATTAAAATATTGTATTTTTAATTTAATATTATTATTGGATAAAATTTCAGAAACAAAGATTTGGCAAGGCTCATACCCTAACAATGAAAAAGATAAAACATCTGAAGAGTTGGCTAAAATTTGAAATCTTCCTAATGAGTCGGATAAGACAGATTTTTGGTTAATATTTTTATTTTCAATAATCACATTTGTAAGAGGTAACTTACTTTCTAAATCCGTAATTATTCCCGAAATTAATGTTTGAGAATATATTGGGAAAAACATATAAAGTGTTATTATATATAAAATTAGATTTTTTTTCATGTATTCAAATCGAAATTACCTGCAATTCTCTTATTGCCGCGTTTTTCCCTATTGTATAGCCAACATAAAAAAGAAAAACTAAAAAAATAATGGCAATCAGAATTTTAAAAATTGTTTTTGTGTTCATTAAATTAGACATTATACTCTAAATATCTTGCCAATACTGCAATCCCATTCACAATAGCATGGGCTAAACTAACTATTAAAATTGGATGAAAATTTATTCTTCTGAAAATTCCATAACCTAAAGCAAATACTACACCTGAAGTAAACCCATATAGAATATATGTTAAATCATAAAAATGATAAATTCCAAAAGCGAAAGCTGATAAAAAAACGATAAGCAAAAAGTTCCTTATCTTCAACTTTTCCTTACATATATAAAATATCAAAGTCTGAAATATCAAAGTTTCAACAACCGGGATAATAATTATTGCAATAAAAGCGTCAGACAATCCGGTTACAGGCAATTCTGTCATGCTTTTTTTTCCTTGAATAAGATGCGAAATATATAATATGGGTATTGGAAAAATATACAAAGTGATAAGCAAGAAGAAAAACAAAAACGTTTTGCTCCTTTTCAACAAAAACTTATAGGATTTGAATATGATAGTTTTCATTTAATTAACTTTCCAAAAATAAGGAAAATAAAGTCTTTTTATTGGTTTTATTTCTTCTTTATTGTAAACATTTATTTCTGTCGAATTTAAGTGAGAAAACGAAGAAATTTCAGTCCAAGTTCCTTTA
>JAVBKZ010000092.1:0-5345 GCA_031553755.1 Bacteroidales bacterium
TATTCCTTATGGTATATTGTTGAATAAGGAAGGATATATTGTTAACGTTAATTTGGGAGGAGAGTCATTAGGTATACTCTTGCAGAATATGATGAAAAAAAAGTAACTATTCAGCCCATGATAAGGGCTGAATAGTTACAAGATTTTAATAAATTTTTTGTGAAATTTCAAGTATAAAAAAAATAAATTCATGAAAAAATATGCAGTATTAATATTATTTATATTTTTTTTAATACTACCGGGATTATATTCTTCAAATTCTGTAAGTAATACAAATAATTCCAAACAAGGAGAAATACCCGATTCTACTGAATCAGAATTTATAGATACATTAGCATTATTTATATTGGATGGTAAAGAAATCAATCAAAAAGAAGCTATTCCTTTGATCGTTAATGAAAAAATAACTTGCATTGAAGGTTTAGCGGAATCCCAAGATGCTGTCTTTAATTATGGAGAAAAAGCTCGCTATGGTATTTATATTTTTGTAACTAAAGAACCTCTAAAAAAAATTAAATGAAAAATCTTATCATTATACTTGTTTTATTAAGCCTCAGTTTTACAACATCTGGTCAACCGGCATATAAAATACAAGGCCGAGCATTTGGACAAAATGGACAACAAGTTATGTTATTTACTTTTAAAAATCAAAAAGTGAATAGTGTTGATACCACCCATATATTTCAAGATACATTTTTATTTGAAGGTAATAAATTTTCTGATGAATTTGCGGTTATAACCACTGGTAATTATTTGGATACGGTAAAATCTGTAAAATTTATTTTAGAGCCGGGTAGTATTAATGTTAGGATGGATACGGAAACTTCTGTAACAGGAACTCATCTTAATGATGAATATCAAAACTTTTTAGATGGAAGAACTTCTTATGCAAATATAAAGAATACACTTAAAGAAAAAATAAAATTAAAAGAAAGTATGTCTGATGCTGATTCTGTTATGTACTATAGAAAAGAATTGGGTATATTGGAAATAGGACGTGAATCAATTATAAAAACTTTCATAGTAGACAATCTGGATAATGCATTGGGAAAAGAATTGTTTCGTTACTACATGAGGAATCTATCTTATGAAGATTTCATGGAAATTTATTTTTTATTAGATAAACAAACTCAAAAAGAATCGAAAGTCGTTAAGGTGTTAAAAAAGCAAGAAAGTTCCCAAAAATTGAAAAATAATAAATTTCAATTGTTAGGAACAAAATATCAGGATTATACATTAATCACTACCGAAGGAAAAGAAATTAAACTATCTGATTATATAGGAAAAAGCGAATATCTATTTATCGATTTTTGGGCATCTTGGTGTGGTCCATGCATTGCGGATATGCCTAATTTGAAAAAAGTTTATGAAAAATATAAAGATATAGGATTGGAAGTTGTGGGAATATCATTGGATTCGAATGAATCGAATTGGAAGCGAGGATTAAAACGAATTAATGTTCCTTGGAATCAATTATTGATTCCGGTCGACTCTCAAAGCAAACTAAAAGAGGCGTATCGTTTCAAAGGAATACCTTATGGGGTATTGATAGACAAAAAAGGAATAATAAGAAATGTTAATTTAAATGGAGCTTTGCTTGATAATTATTTAGAAAAGTTATTGAAGAAATAAATCGGTATACAATATATTCTATTGATTAATGGCTATGAATTGCCTGATAACTACAAAATAGAAGATTTAAGATATTTTACGCATTTAGATGTTAACACTAAATAACTGATATTTCGTTGTAGGGTAATAGGTAATAAATAGGCCGTTTATTGTATGAAGTTACAACCAAAAATTATTAATTATTTAAAATTTAAAAATCATGAAACAACTTAAAAAATTAAAGTTGAAAGATTTCAGCGAAATGACCGACAGTGAAATGAAATTTGTTGTTGGAGGGAGTGGCTCTGATTCAAGTGGTACAAATTGTTCTACCACATGTTCAAGTGGAGTTACAATAGAGATAGAAGATTGTATTGGAACATGTACGGCTGTAGATGGTGTGTCTGTAAAATGTGAGGGAAAGACGCAAACTTTAGAAAAGAAATGTAAATAATAAGTTTGAATTTGGAGTGTGTCAAAATTTTGATTTTTCATTTGATTATGGTGTCAATTTTTTATATTTAACTTGGTGAGGAATAATTAATTTTAGACACACTCCTTAATTTTTTTTTATTTTATGAATAGACTAATATTTGTAACAATGATGTTTATCGGAGTCAATAATTCTTTTTTGATTGCATCTGAAAAATACACCATTAAATTTAAAAATAAGGTAGCTTTAACAGATACCAAATACATCAGTAGAAATATCATTGGTACAGATAAAATAATTGAGTATTCATTTCTTAAAGGATTACCCAATGATGAAATCTTAATTGATACGATTGCAGTATACTCTGTTTTGTTAAATCCGGACAGAGATGGAGGAGATGAACGAAAATTTTATGTATATGTGGCTTTAGACAAGGAAAGAAAGAACAAATATGTGGTTGTCGACAGCAATAATAACTTGGATTTTTCGGATGATAAACAATATGTTTTTTCTATGAAAGACTATTCTCTTGATTGGGAAGAAAAATGTATAAAAAGCTCTGAAGTAGAAGTAAATTTTGTTTCTTGTGATAAAAATGAAGAAAAACCTCTTAAAATAAGTCTATTACTAAGTCCTTTTATGTCTTTTTTTGACGAAAAATATTATTCTTCAAAAGAAGAATATTTTCTAAATGTGGTGTTTTTAACAAACCAATACGCAACCGGAAATATTGAAATCAATGCTCGAAAATATATTGTCAACTCAAGTTCATCCAAATTAGATACTTTTGAAAAAAAAATATTAAAAGAGGATTCCAATTTTTATTTTTTCCAAGAAAACGACACCATATTTCCACTTTCTTATTGTGTAGGAGATACTGTATCGTTGGATGGAGCATTATTTTATTTACAAAAATCGGATGAAAATCATCTTTACTTAGAATCTTCAGGTTTTTCATCAGATAGTTGTTTTGTTGGGAGTAAAATTCCTTGTCTTTATGCGAAATCTTTGTATGGCAATAAAGTTATTTATTTAAATGATTTGATGAAGGATAAGTATGTATTGTTTGATTTTTGGGGAAGTTGGTGTCGACCCTGTGTAGCGTCATTTCCAAAACTAAATATGTTTTATGAAAAAATAAAAAACAAAAAAGAGTTTATGATAATTGGAGTTGCACTGGAAAATGAAAAAGATTTGGATAAAACAAAAAACATTTTGAAAGAAAAAAAAATCCCTTGGCTGAATGTGTGGAGTGATTGGTCGGATAGGAGATATCCATCATCTATACATGGAAAATTAAAAATAGAACATTATCCCACATACATTATGGTAGACAAGTCCGGTACAATTATCTATCGCTCATCAGGCCCATTAAATACTAATTTAGAAGAACTTTTTTACAATATAATTGATAAAATCGAATAATAATTTGACAATAAAAAGGCTTGAGATACTTTATGAATTTAGAAGTCGATACTAAATAACTGTTACTTCGTTGTAGAGTAATAGGCAATAAATAGGCCGTTTATTGTATGGAGTTACAACAAAAAATTATTAATAAATTAAATTTTAAGATCAAGAAACAACTTATAAAGTTGCAATTAAAGGATTTCAGCGAAATGACCGACAGTGAAATGAAATTTGTTGTTGGAGGAAGTGGAAGTGGTGGAAGCATATTTCCATGGGATTGTGAAGACGATGAAGAGTATAGTGTGTATTATTTAAGATGTATGAAAAAGCAGGAAGGGAGTGGTGTTAAAGTAGGTGCTTGTGAAGGAATGAAAGAAGGAGACAGATGTGCTTTTGATTATAATGGACGAACGAGTTATGGAAAATGTAGGGCCTATGCTCCTGACTTTACACTTCATTGTTCTGATTCAATTTAAATTGAGGTATTCTATAATGAGGGTGAGTTAAAGTTCATCCTCATTTGAATTTTACCTTAAGAAAAAAATTATTAAAAGTCATGTTATACTAATTGAATATGAATAAAAAATTTAGAAACTTATTGAAACAAATTTTAATTATTGGAATTTGTATTCCTTTTTTCTCATGCGCAGAAGCGCAATCTCAATCAAACAAAAATCCATTGCTTGTACCTGTAATCAAATCAGGAATAGCCAAACTATCCGGTAAAATTATTAATCCTGTTCAGGAAATTTCATCATTGACTCTTCGGTTTCAAAATCTGATAACAGCGGAAGAAAGTATTGTTGAAACCAATGTAAATGCAGATGGCGGTTTTAATTTTAGAGTACCCATCGAATGCTCTGTCGTTTTGGCTTCAATTGTAGTTCCTGGATATGGCGGTGTTTTAGTAACCTTATCTACTGATCAAGAAACCAATATAGAGCTTAAAATTGATAATCATAAAGTGTTGGAAATTAGAGAAAATGGAGATGCTTTTCTGACAAAAACAGATAAAGATAATTATGGAAATGTGATTAGTAGATATATGACTTATCATTATGAACAGAAACCAATCCATAAAATGCCTCCATCAGAATATGCGCAAATTGAAATGGAAATAATGAAAAAGAGGATAGATTATGCATTCGAAGGATCAAAATTATCAGATATGGGGCAAAATTTTGTATTAAATGAATGCAGGCTTTATCATCTAAGTGGAAGACTTTTAAGTTATAAAGGAGCAACGGAGCTTTCATATTTGAATTTTGAAGGAGAAAGCAAGGCAAATGAATATGTTACTCAAGAACCAGATTCGAGTTATTATTCTTTTTTGAAATTTTTCAAATTAGATAATAATCAATATTTATACAATAGTCAATGTTCAAAAGTAATACAACGATTGCTTTCGGCAAAAGGATTGAATATTCCACCTATTTCAGATATTTCAATTGATAAATGGATGGTTGATGTCAAAATGAAATTATCAGATTTAGTAGGTTTTGATACCGGACAATTTTATGATTTATTGGCCGCGAATGCCTATTCCAAACAGTTTAATGACTCATTAACTCCACTATCAGAAAAACAAAAGGAAAATATAATTGCTTATTGGGGAGATAATGGTGAAATAACAAAAATTCTTTCGAAAAAAAATGAAGAAATAATCCAACTTGCAAAAGGAAAAAGTGACTTGGTTGTCAATCAAACGCCGGATGTTGCAAAAGAAAAATTGATGGACGCTATCATTTCCAAATATAAAGGCAAAACAGTTGTTGTTGATTTTTGGGCTACATGGTGCCTTCCTTGTCTATCAAACATGAAGGAACTTATAGAGATTAAGAATGGTATTTCAGAAAAAGATGTGGCATTTATTTATATTACTGGTGAATCT
>JAVBKZ010000014.1:0-47771 GCA_031553755.1 Bacteroidales bacterium
AGGTAACTGGTAAAGTCAAAATAGAAACACCGTTTTGTTTTATATATACTAAACGAAAAATCGGGAGATTTAGTATTTAAAACTCCTAAATATTTTATTTTATTGATTTTTTATTGGAGAATGAGACCTGAGTAGTTACCATTTCTGAAAAAACCTAATTCATATAAGCAATTTATAATTCGTATATAATCTATCTTCATGCCAAATTGATCGGATAAATATACCTTGCTTATAGCTTTTCTTTCTTCTGTCAATTGTTTTAAATCACATAGATTTTGTATGTTGGTATCATTGAGTTTTATTAGTTGTTGTTCCAGTTCTAAAATTCGAGCATTAGCCATTTCTAATTCATCTATTGGCTCTTTAAGAATTGCTTCTTTGATTTTTTCTTGATTAGGCACACAACCCTTTTTTCCTGACAATAAAAAAGTTATATAGCCAAAAGTTTCGTCATTTTCCACAACCTCTAAAAGCTGTTCTCTAATTCCAAATGCATCATCTTTGTCTACCTCCCACTTGTTTTTTATGTACTCAGGTTCATCTAACCCCAAGCCATATTTTTTAGTAATATTTTCCCATTCTTTATGCTTCCCTTCCCAATCTTCAAATTTCATGTCAGATATTAAAATTTCTTTATAATAAAGTTCTGTGGCTTCTTTGTCAAGCCTTAAATCATACAAATCATTTATAATTCGTTCAACTTCGTCATAAAAAAACATTGTTTTTTCTCTGTTTTTCAAATATTTTTTTGCTCTCATAGTTGTTAATTAAAAAATCTTTATTTTATCTGCCGCCTCTCTCTTAGCTTCTTCAAGTGTTTTAGCATAAACCATTGTAGTTTCAATCTTATTATGCCCTAACATTTTTTGAATCGTTGTAATTTGTGTTCCGCTTGCCAATTGAAGAGTCGCAAACGTGTGCCGAAAGCAATGAAATGTAACATCTCTTGTAATGCCAGCTACACCTAACCACTGTGCCAATGCTTTATTGGCGTATGCGGAATATTGCAAACCCTCAAATATTAATGCGTTAGGTTCTTTTCGTTCTCCACAAAGCTGTATGGCTTGTTCTGATATTGGCAGCTCTTGATATTTATTCGTTTTTTGTATAGTGTATTGCAAAGTATATTTTCCGTTCACCTCCTTTATTTCGTTCCATTTCATTTTTCGAATATCTGAATGTCGTAGTCCTGTGAGTGCCGAAAATAAAGCCGCTTTTTTCAATATTGGATTAGTACATGGAGCATCAACTAATCTGCGCAGTTCTTCAAGAGTTAAGAATTCTCGACGTGTTTCGACTTCTTTTATACTTTTTAAGTCAGCATTCAAATCCTTTGGCAAATATCCATATTTGTATGCCGATTTTAGAGCAACTTTCAGTTTGATGAAATAAGTTGCTGCCGTATTGTTTGCCAATTGCTCTTTATCACTCCGATTACTCTTTGTCGTAAGTAGATAATTCTTAAATCCCTCGCACCATTGCAAAGTAATATCACAAAAACGAATAGACTCTCTTTTATCTGTTTTCTTTGTGTAAATTTTCAGATGTTTTAATGCTGAAATCCAATTATCATGGTTTGACTGTTTTTTCTCTTCCGCTAATTGCTTGAAATATTGAATAAAATCACCTTTGCTACGTTCTTTTGATTTTAGAATTTCAGCTTCAGAATCAGTGTATATATTTGCTTTATCAAGCACATTTTGGCGATTATTACGTATTATTTCCGCTAATCGAATTGTTTCTGTGTCAGTCTGGCTATATTTATATTTACCATCTTTATCCGTTTGAAAATCGCCTTTTCGATTTTTCAACGGAAACACATACATTCCCAAATATTCTCGTCTTGATTGTTTTCCTGTTTCAATATCAAAAGTCGGAGGATAATAATCAAGATACAAAGTTTCCTTACCTGTGTCAAGCATTCTAAAACGCAAAGTAACTTTTGTCGCTGCTTTCTTCTTTCTCATTGTCCTTTCTTTTTTAATTTGTCAATATGCTGTTTAGAATAATACCGCTTGCCATTTTGTTGTTTCTTTGGTATTTTATAGCGAGAAACAAACAAATATACCGATTTCTCAGTCATCTCATACTGTTGCATTATCTCTGAAATGCTGTACCACTCTGCAATATTAGTCAAAGAAGAATCAAATCCTCTATTTTTGAAATAATTATCTATTTGTCGTTTTGCAATCAATGTTTTTGTTCCGTCTTTTTTCTCAGCTATCTTTTCAGTATTTACAATTTTCCGAATCTGATGTCGCAATATTCCGTATCGTTCTGTAATTTCGTTTAATGTGTACCAGTCTTCAATTGGTTTCCGCTCTTTTGACGGAAGTATATCATAAGAAAAATTTGCTTCCAATAAATCATCAATACTTTTTCGGCTGACAAAAGTTAATCTTTTTGTTACTCTTGCAGCTTTAATCTTTCCTGAATGAGCAAGGTTGTATGCTGTTTGCTTACAAACGCCTAATAACATTGCAGCTTCTGAAATACTTAAATACGGACGATTAGCCAAATCTTTTTTTATAGATTCTGTTTTCTTCTGCATTGTTAAAGATTCTGTCAATTGTACGACTTCTTTCCTTTTCGCATCTTTCAACGCTTGACTATTGCATTTATGAGAACAATATCTAACAGTTGCTTTGCCTGCCTCAAAATCTTTCTTACAATATTCACATATCTTTTTTATCAGTTGCTTTGATTTCATTTGAGTATGTTTTATCCGTCTTTTTTATCCATATTATACCATAATAGTCTATATAAGTCTAATAAAGCGATTTTATATCATCCTATTATAATCTAATTAAACGATTTTATATCACATTTTTGTGGTACAAATATGACTATTTTATTCATGCGGTACAAATATGGTACAAAGATACCCTAAATAAATTGATAATAAAACTAAACAATCATAAAGATAAGATACTAAAAAACCGCTGTAATATTGATAATTACAGCGGTTTGTCATATTTTTTATTAGTTTACTTATTAATGTCTATTTTCCGATACAAAACTTACTAAAAATATTTCCCAATATTTCATCTGTATTAATTTGTCCTGTAATTTCACCCAAATAGTGCATACAGTCCCTGATGTCTTGAGAAATGAAGTCTCCGGAGATTCCATTATGGAGTCCGGATTCTACTCGTTCGATTGCACTCATGGCATGAGTTAATGCTTCGTAGTGACGAAGGTTTGTTATGATTACGTCTTGTTCACGAAGTTCCGGTATATTGGCTGCTTTAATAAGTGCTTCTTCTAATTTATCCGTATTGTGATTTTCTTTAAGAGATAAATGGATGCGGTCGGCTTCTGTTTCCGGAAGAAATTCTTCTTCTAAAATACATTGTTCTTCAATGTTTATTTTATCTGATTTGTTAAAAACTATAATTAGTTTTTTGTCTTTTATTTCGGGTAATATTTTGTCTGCAATTTCATCTATCTTTTCGCTGAATTGGGTAGAATCAATCATCCAAATAACAATTGAAGCTTGTTTTATTTTTTGAAATGTACGTTCAATTCCTATGGTTTCAATTTCATCTTTTGTATCTCGGATTCCTGCTGTATCTATAAAGCGAAATTGTATTCCGTTGATGTCAACAATATCTTCGATAACATCGCGGGTGGTTCCGTGTATTTCCGAAACAATAGCTTTTTCTTCTTTCAATAAATGGTTCAATAAAGTTGATTTTCCGGCGTTTGTTTCTCCCACAATCGCTACCGGTATTCCGTTTTTTATTGCATTACCTGTACTAAACGACTTTACAAGATTATTGATTATCGATTTAATATCTTGTGCTAAATTGTTTAACTGAGATCGGTCTGCAAATTCAACATCTTCTTCTCCAAAGTCGAGTTCAAGTTCTATCATTGAGACAAAATTGAGCAAGCGAGAACGCAATTCTTGCAATTCTCTACTGAATCCTCCCCTCATTTGGTTCATTGCCAGCCGATGTGATGCCGCAGACGACGAAGTTATCAAATCAGCCACAGCTTCCGCTTGCGATAAATCCATTTTTCCGTTCAAAAAAGCACGTTGGGTAAATTCTCCGGCCGTGGCTAACCTACAGCCATTTTCAAGTAATAGTTTAAGTATTTCTTGTTGTATGTAAATAGAGCCATGGCAATTTATTTCTACCGTATTTTCTCCTGTGAACGAATGCGGATTCCGGAATACGGAAACTAATACTTCGTCTATAATTTCATTTTCTCGTTGTATATTGCCAAAACTAACAGTATAAGGAAGTTGCTCGCCTAGTTTTTGCGCTCTTTTTTTAGGATAAAATATCTTATCGCAAATTTCAAAGGTATCTTTACCTGATATCCTGATTACTGCGATTCCTCCTTGGCCTGAAGGGGTCGATATGGCGCAGATAGTTTGTAGAGAATCATTCATAGGTTTAAAATTTAATTTTATCTTGGTCCAACAAATGTAATTAAAGAATTTATTTTAAACCATAACTGACAAATAAAATCTGCTAGGATAGGGGAGTTTTTTAATATTTTCTCTGTAACTTCCTGATAATGAGTAGTGGGCTGTAGCGGATTCGAACCGTTGACCCCCGCCCTGTCAATGATTTTAATAAATTACATACAAATTGTTTATAATCAAAAAAATATAATAGTTTTAAAAAATGAACAGTATTAAAATTAGTATTGATTTTATCTTTTATAACAATACCCGCAAGGGGTTAAACCCATGTCTTTTGCTTTTTCTAAAGAAACTTTTTTTGTTTCACCTTTGCAGTTTTTCATTCCTTTACAATTGGAATTATGATAACGTTTCGAGTGCTTTCCTGTGCAAATCATAACTGTTGTTTCTTTCTGACTTTCTTTTGTTTCTCCGGAACTAAATAGTGAGAAACAAAGGAAAAGAAGTAATAGAAGTTTTGCTTTCATGATTTTGTAACTTTTTCAATTTCCGTAATATTTAAATGCTCTTCTAAATCCTTTTTCGGTTGCCTCTTTGATTGTAAATGCGTAAAATTCTCCTTCGTTTTCTATTTTCGTTCTGTCATATTGTTGGTCAAAAGGCAAATGATAGATTTTTTCTCCATTGTTGATATTGCATTTTATTCGGGGAAATTCTTGAATTTTCCAATTCACAATCGTTACACCAAGTTTATTTGCAAAAATCTTCGCTGTTTCCGACAATTCAATATTTGTAATAAAAACAGGAACTACATTGTATCCGATCAAATCCGATTCAATACCTATTGTGTATTCAACCATAGATCCATATAATTGCATTATATGTTTCTCGTGGATTAATTTTTCTGATGACCAATACTTACATTGAATTATGTGTAATGCTTTCCCTTTCTCGGCAATTATGTCACGACCCATATCGTTCAGTTTTTTATCTATTCCGAATGGCTCTACAATCCAACTATTTCTTCTATAAATATGAGCACAATACATTTCATAATCTCTTCCTATTTGCCATTTCGTTTTGTTCCTTCCGTTGATATACCTATTTAATGCAAGTTGATTTCTTTCGTCTTCAGTTAGTAGCTTGTACTCTTCTTTTGACAAATAGTCTTTGGTTTTATCGTATTCTTGTTGCAATTGGTTTATGTTCTTTATATTTTCCAATTCCTTAAGTGATTCAAAATCTTCTGCATACTCTTTTAATTCAGGAAACGAAAAAAGTAATTCCTCGTACTTATATTGCATTATTTTGAATTGCTGTATATATTCTTTACATTTCCCCTTTAATTCTCTTATATCTTCTGCTTTTTTATAAGCAGGATGCTTTTTTGTCTTGAAATACTGCTCGGAAATATCATATTGAACTAAATAATGGTCAGAATAATACGAAGATAGAAAAATGAGAGAATCAGAGTCTTTTCTTTCTATAATAGATTCATAAAACAAATCTTTATTCCGAATAACATCCTCCATTTTTTTTACTTCTATCTCACTCTTTTCTGCAATTTTGTTCATCTCGTCTCTTTCTTTTGCAAGATTATGTTTCATCTCGTCTCTTTCTTTTAAGGATGATGAAATATCTTTCTTTGCCTTAAAAAAAATCACAATAGCATTAATTACAACAAAAAGAATAATCAACAAAAAAATAACTACGTAATTTCTTTCTATGAAATATGAATTGTCTCGCATAAAAATGGAGAAGAAGCTTATTGCAAGGCTAAATAAAGTAACTATAATTCCAATTAAATATATCATCGAAACACAGCCATCAAAAAAACCATAATCATTTTTCATATTTGTTTATTACACTAACCTTCCCGCCCAAACAACACGGAATATTCTGATGATGTCGTTCACATAAATCTTAAATTTCGGATAATTTTCGGAAACTGCCCAAATAATATCCGACCTTTCTTCGTCAATAAGCAGGTGCTTAATCATCCGTTCGTCTTTTGTAACGATTAGGTATGTTTTATCCGGATCTAATTTTTCATAGTTATTGACAGAAATAACCCCAATAGTATCTCCCGGATATATTTTTGGCTCCATACTGCACCCAATAATTGGAAACCATCCTTCGGCGGTAACTCCGGGTAGCTTTATCCAACTTTCAGGTTCTTCATTGCTTGAGATTGTTGCAAGATCGTATTGTCCGCCACTAACTAACAGTTCCGGATAATAGGGGGCATAACCTCTTTTTTTTAATTGAGATATTGAAAAAGTATTTTCTTTATCTTTTAAAGTCTCCATCTCTCCATTACCGGTAAGTAGCCAATTCATGGAATATTGAGGGAATTTGTCTGAAATTTTTACCAAAACCTCCGTATTAGGATGATAGTCTCTATAAAACATATCATTAAGAGAAGATTCTTTAATGTCAATAGTTTCGCAAAACTTCTTTTGAGTAAGCCTTTCTTTTTTTATCAACTTTCTCAATCTGTCGTTTATTTGATTTTCCATATTAATAAAAAATTTTAATAGATTTTGCAATCTCGTTTTATTCCGAGTATATTTGTGATTTATTATTAATTATTAAATTTTATCGTCATGCTTATTATTAATCTTCTGGTCATTTCTCTTGTTTTCTTAGTTATTGCTTTGTGGGTCTTAATATTTATGATTGGGACCGGAAAATTCGAAGAACCAGTTAGTAAATCCCAAGCAGAGCCAATTAAACATTCGAAACATGAAGGCTTTTTTGCCCGACATCACCTTTTTCTAAAAATTACCCATGCAATTGACACTGTCGAAAAAATCGAAGGAAAGGAATTGCAATTAGAGGTTCTCAGGGGTTTAATAATGGCTTTATACCTTTCACAAACTCAATTAAATCGTAATCCTGAGGGCAAACCTTGAATAATATCTCAAGCCAATCATTCTGATCCTTTTGGGAAATGCGTATATTATAATTTCCTTTTTGAGCCTTTATATATTCGACTTCTCCCTTAATCATGCCAAGGCAATGAAGAATTGGGTCTTCTTCATCGTCCGGAAGGACTTCTTTTATGTTTTTTATTTTAATAAAATATGACAAGGCAGTAAAGATTGTATATAGAAAAAGCGCTCCCCGAAGTTCTTTGTTTTGGCAAAACAAGAATGAAGTTGTTATGAAAGTAAGCCCTGTGTTATAGCTTATTGAATCCTCTATCTTTTCATCAAAATATTTCTTCAGATTAATCTCTATATTCTTCTTTTCCTCTTTTAGCCTGCTTTCAAATGTTATCACATTGTATATTTGCCAACCTATCAATATCGTTGTCAGTAGCGATAATATACCAATTGCCACCTCCATCCAATTGTAATCAACGGTTTCCATTCTTAAATAAGAGAAGCAAACCGCAACAACACTTATAATTATTGAAATTATAGAAATTATCAAACTTGTTTTATTTCTCATTTTCAGCCAATTAATTTTTTTTATTATTTAGAATAAATATAAATAAACGTAATATTACTATTTTATTTATTATTTATTTTGTAATCTCGTTTTATTCCGAGTATATTTGCACTGTGATTTTGAAAATGATTTTTCAAATCGAAAATATAAAAAGCAATTTACAAATATATAAAAATAAAGTAACATGGGAGAGATAATCGTAAAACATGGCGAAAAAAAAAGAATGGCAAAGCTGTTTGGCTGTACAACACAAACAATTAAAAACGCACTCAGGGAGGTTACGATAAGTGAACTTACCGACAGGATTAGGGAAGAGGCTGTGAAATCGGGTGGTATGGAACAGAAAAGAAGAAGAGTGAGTCTATGACTGTAACTGTCGAAATAGATAAACTACAGCAGATTATTGCGGCCTCTCAACGTGCGTTTATCGAGACCGGAATGTATGCGATTACTCGCAGGCAAGCAAATGAACAGTTTGGTAAATCTATGATCGATACGCTTATTACAAATAGGATTCTCAAAGATACCCGCAAAGACAAAATAGCAAAATCGAAATGTCGGTTCCTTGTGAGCGATATAATAACAGCGATTGAGCTTTTTGAAAAGATGTAGGATTAAAAACTTAAAGACAATAAAATCATGTACAACTGGGACACTGAATTTAACACTGCCGAGAATCAAATGATTCACACATTTGAAAATGGCGTTTCGGTTATTACCGACTTCAATTTCAACACGGTGTATGTATTTAGGCATAACGAGAAAATTGCCGAACACTCTCTTGAATCAACCCCAATGGCTGAGGACTATGCAAAATTTTTAGTAAACACTTCAAAACAAGCAGCATCATGTTCGGATTTTCAATCATAAGAACCATAGAACTCGAAAGGATGAGAAATCTCGACAAGTCATTTAACGGAATAATTAATCTTCGGGATGAGACAATCAAGCATCTTAAAGATGAATTGAACGCGAAAAACGCGCAATTGAACGAGTTCAGGAAGAAGAAATAAACAAATACAGGGGAGCGGTTTTGAGATTGTTTTAGGGTTAGATTTTAGGTTATATACTTTGGTTTGGCTCCCCTGATTTTTAAAATTAGATTATGTACTACGACAACTTCAACGATTACGAGAGATATGCTCTTTACACCAACTACGAAAGACGAATAAAACAAGAAGAGGAAGAAAAAGAAGAGCGAATAAGACGAAAAAGGATATTTATAGAAAACTGCCGGATTTTCGGAGCAAAGATAAAAAGAAATGAAATCCATATCAGACAAAACGGTTAGTGACATTATTAAGTGCTTAGAGGTTCTCATAAAAGAAGTTGATGCAAGCAAGAGCATTAAAATTGCTAACACCGTCAGAATTTCAAGATTAACAATTCAAAAACTAAAAAAGATATGAGGGTTAAGATAATCAGAGCTGTTGTTACGGATTCAAAAGGAAAACAAATCATCAAGCCAAACAATGAAGTAATTGAAATGAAAGAAATCGAGGAATATCGAAACTCATTAAAAACAGAACCGGAAGCAAAAGTTCTGTTGAATTATGAGGAGATAGGGTAGACAAAAGGAGTAGTGGCGAAATGGCAGACGCAAATAGCAAAGTCTATTGAGGGTATTATAGACGAATGTCAGGGTGCACCCAATATCGTTCCTCATTCCTGTTCGACTCAGGACTACTCCACAAACTTTTTTTGATGGCAGGAATGAGAGCGACCTCTAAATCTGATTAACAACAAGTGCGCATTAGTTGAAGTTCTTGCAAGACTGATCAGACGACAAAGCAATGATAAAATCGGCACGCACCATCGGTACGTTGGTTGACAGCCCGGAAAGACGGGCATTTTCGCAATAAATATCAAATTATCATGGGAATATTATCAATTAGGGCCGCCGTTAGAGGTGGAAGCAAGGCAATAATAGGAATTGCCGGCATATCAGGTTCCGGAAAGACATACACGGCATTAAAGATAGCAAGAGGTATGGTTTCTAAGCCTTCTAAAATAGGATTCTTGGATACGGAAAACAAAAGGGGTTTGCTGTATGCTGATATTTTGGACGGAGAATTTCTAATTGGAGACCTATATCCTCCTTTTTCCCCAAAAAGATATGCCGAAGCAATTAAGGAGTTTCAAGAAGCAGGTGTTGAGGTGCTTGTAATTGACAGCGTGACTCACGAATGGGAAGGGGAAGGCGGATGTGATGATATCGCCAATGCTCCACTTCAACAAGGCAAGAAAATGGCAAACTGGATAGGGGCCAAAAGAGAACACAAGGTGTTTATGAATACGCTTTTACAATGCAACATGAATATTATCTGCTGCATCCGAGCAAGGGAAAAAACTGACTTCAAAAACCCTAACAAGCCTGTATCTTTAGGAATTCAACCAATTTGTGAGAAGAATTTCATGTTTGAAATGACTGCTTCTTTTTTGATTGAGAACGAGGGCAAAAGACAAACGTTCTTAAAAATGCCATCTTTTCTAAAACCTATATTCGGGGACGGAAACGGATACCTGAACGAACAAGCTGGCAAAGGTATAATCAACTGGATTAACGAAGGAGAAAAAGAAGATCCGGAAGTGTCTCGAATCAAATCAGAAATGCTGATGGCTTGTGAATTTGGACTTGACGGAGTAATTGAAATTTGGAAGAGGTTGACTCCCACAATGAAAAGAAAACTTGAAGCACATAAAAACGTCTGCAAAGAAGCAGCTTTGGAATACGAACGTCAAGCAATGGAAGCGATAAAAACTCCACAAGAACAAATGAAAGATGACAAAGAACATCAAACAACAGATATGCCATGAGCATTTACAAATCATACACCACCGAACAAATAGAAGAATTGCTTTCAAATTATTTGATCGATTCTTGGTCGTATTCCAAAGTATCGTCCTTTGCACGAAATGAGAAAGAGTTTGAGATGCGATACCTCTATAATGAAAAAGGGAAACAATCTTCAACCACAATAGCCGGACAGGCTTATCACAAAGCTCTTGAATTATATTTCTGGGGACTACAGAAAGGAAAGGTGATTGATGTTGTTGATATGCAACAAGCGGTATTCGACCATATCAGCGAACTCCCTGCTGATATTTGGAAGATTTCAAAAACACGACCAACAGTTCAGGATTGTATAGATTCAGCCCTTGAGCTTTCAAACAAAGGAATAAGCAACTTTCTTTCAGAAATTAAAATTTATACTTCTGAAATCAAAGAAGTATTAGCGACAGAATTATACATAGACACTTGGGTAAGTATCAACGGCGTTGACATTCCACTCCCATTGCATCTCGCTATTGATATGGTTGTGTTGACTAATGATAGCAAAAGAGTACTTATCGACCATAAACTAAGAATAGCCTTTACTGACGAAAAGGATATGAAATTTACATCTGGGAAACAGGCAATAACTTACGTAAAAGGTTACGAATCTGCAGCCGGAGAAAAGATAGATGAGTTTTGGTTTTACGAAAACAAGACTTCTAAGAATAAAGACGGATCTCCTCAAATAGTACAGCACAAAATCGTATTGGACGAAAACACAAGGAGACTTTACGAAGCGATGCTGTACGAACCTCTTAGAAGAATGGTTTTAGCCGTCAACGATCCTGATTATACTTACCTGATAAACGATAATGACAACTTTGTAGATAAGGCTGAAATCTATGAGTTTTGGGCCAAAACAATGCTTGCTGAAGTTGAAGAGTTCAACATTAAGGACGACAAGAAGCCACTAATCGAAAAACGGTTAAAGAAAATCAGGGATGCGTCGTTAGCGACCGCAACGCCTAAAGTAATTAAAAACTTTCAAAAATACGCGCAGGAATTTATTCCTTACGACCTAACAAACAAAGATATGACAGTAGAAGAAAAAATAGAACACGTACTACGCTCATTCTCGATAGTAGCGAAAGTGCAATATACATTTGACGGCTATTCAAGTTCATCTTACTTACTTGAGATGAATGCCGGAACTTCGATTTCAAACGTAAGTAAATACCGATTGGATATCGCCAACGCATTGAATGTTTCGAACGTGAGAATAAATAAAGATTTATTTGTATATCAAGGAAGATCTTACCTCTGTGTTGAATCAGGCAAAAAGGGAAATGCCGTACTTATGTGGGATAAATCAAAGCTTGAAAGTAATAAAATCCCTCTCGGAGTTGATAATTTCGGGCAAACTGTCGTATGGGATTTGGATAATCATTCAACACCTCATATGCTAATCTGCGGTGCGACCGGTTCCGGTAAATCCGTATCAATTAAATCAACAATAGAATACGCTTTGTTAAATGGAATTAAAGAGATTTTCATTTTTGACCCTAAACACGAATTTACCTCCTATAATTCAAAACCAGGAGTGACGGTTGTAAATGAGATAGAAGAAATTGAAGCTCAAATGGCTCTTTTAGTCCTTGAAATGGAAAGCCGTGTTAAATCAAAAACAATAAGTCGCACGCTCGTGGTATTTGACGAGTTCGCTGACGCAGTTGCAAATTCAAGAAAGGGAAACGAATTGAAACAATATGGACTTGAAGAAATTGGAGTATTCAGAGATGGCAGAGCAAAGACAAAAAGAGTTTGCATCGGAGAAGATAAATCACTTGAAGAAAATCTAAGAATATTGCTTCAAAAAGGACGCTCCTCCGGATTCAGAATTATTGCAGCAACTCAACGAGCATCAACCAAAGTAATTACTGGCGATGCAAAAGTAAACTTCCCCGTTCAGGTCTGTTTCAGAGTTCCTAAAGACATAGATTCTATGGTGGTGATTGATGAACCGGGCGCAGAATCTCTTAATGGCCGTGGCGATGGCTTGATTAAAAGCCCGGAGTATTTGGGAGTAGTAAGGTTTCAGGGATTTTACAAAGATTAAAATCATGAGAGAAATAAAATTCCGAACATGGGATGAAAGCCAAAAGTATATGGCCTATCAAGGTACTCCCGATTTAGAAACCCTGCAATCATTTATCCTCCATTACGGAGATAAAAAGTTAATGCAGTTTACGGGGTTGAAAGATAAAAACGGAGCTGAGATATACGAGGGGGACATATTAAATGTTCCCGAAACGGAATTTAGAAAAGGTGGAATTCACAGAGTTTATTACTTCAATGATGGATTTGTTAGTAGTTGGTATGTTTTTAAAGATGATAAAACGGCCAATAAAGAATCCTTGTCATGGATTTTAAAGAAAGAAGCTTATAAAATCGGAAACATCCACGAAAATCCCGAATTATTAAAATAATGGCTGACCTAAAATCAAAACTCGACCGTGTGTTTTCCGAATTTATTCGCCTTCGGGATTCAGACGAAAAAGGATATTGTCGCTGTATCTCCTGCAATAAAATAGTTTTTTGGAAAGACGCGGATGCCGGGCATTACGTCAACCGTAAACACATGAGCTTAAGATATGACGAAAAGAACGTAAACGCTCAATGTAGGGCTTGTAATCGTTTCGATGAAGGAAATATGATAGGCTATAACCATGGACTTGTTGAGAAATACGGAGATTACATAATTGAGTATTTGACGATCAAGAAAAATAACATTGCAAGGTTCGATAAAGTAATCTACGAAGTCCTGATTAAAGAATACAAAGAGAAAGTTAAACAATTAAAAAAAATAAAATTATGAACTGGTTTTTATCAAAAGTGTCCTACGAAAAAACACTCGAAAACGGGATACAGAAAAAAGTAACAGAACAATTCTTAGTCGATGTTTTAAGTTTCACAGAGGCAGAAGCCCATACAATCGAAGAGTTAAAACCGTATATCTCTGGCGAGTTTACAATTCAGGACATTTCACGTTATCCGCTTTCAGAACTATTCTTCAATGAAAATGGAGACAGATATTACAAGGCTCGGATAGCTTTTATTACGCTTGATGAAAAATCGGGAGCCGAAAAGAAAACGAAAGTGTCCGTTTTAGCTCAAGCATCAGACATCCAACAGGCTAAAGATGTAATAGTAGAAGGCATGAAAGAAACTATGGCGGATTATGAAATAGTAGAAGTAAAAGAAACGCAAATCATGGATGTATTTCCATATAAAAACTAAATAAAATGAAAGCAAAATTATTAAAAGCTTTAGACAATGTCTATTTAGACGAATCAGACATTTCAAAAGCGTTGACATTGTCCGAATGTGGATTCGAAAACCGTGAAATTATCGAACACCTGAACAATCTACAACAATGGCAACTTCGGGATTTCCTTTGTGATTTATGCGAATTAAGCCATCATGCGACAAATGAAGAAATTATCAATAAAATCAATTCAAAATTAAATGGAAACAAAAAATGAATTCAAAATAGAGAAATCCTCTCTACTTCAAGGACTAATGCTTGTTGGTCAAATAATCCCAAACAAGGCAATTGTCCCCTATACTCATATTTTATTTGAAGCAAATAAGGAGTCTTTACTCCTTACGGGTTCTGATACGGAAAATCAATTACAAACACCCTTAAAAGTTATTTCTTCAACCGGAATTGTGTCATTTTGTTTGAGTAAAGAAATAATCGGGATATTGAAAACACTCCCGGAACAGCCGATTTCAATAACCGCCATCAGGAAAAAAGAGGAAGAAAAAATCGGAGATAAGACAAGAATTAAAATAACTATGAGAGTTGAATTAAAACATTCGGCAGGGAAAATTAATCTTCCGGCAGAACTTCCCGATCTATATAATAAACTTTCTGTTAAAAATGAAGAAACTTTTCAATTTCCCGCACATAATCTCAAAAGAGGGTTAGACGCCGTTAAAAAAGCGGCGGATAATAATGACTTAAGGCCAATGGGTTGCGGTGTTTATATAGATATAAAAGAAAATTCTATCGTATTTGTGGCGACAGACCGGAATGTTTTATTAAAATTTACCGACTTTAATAAAATAAATACATCCCCGATAGGCATTTTGATTAACAACGCCTCTGTAAATGTTTTATCTTCCATGTTAAAAGGAAAAGAAAATGTCGATATAACCACAGGTGAAAAATCTATCCTATTCAAGGCAGAAAACATAGAACTAATTTCCCGCAAAACCGAAGGTAAATATTACAACTATGATTCTGTTTTTCCCGAAGAACTTCCTATAGAAGCTAATATTGAATCTGAATTGATATTAAGCGCTATTGATAGACTGGTTCTTGTAGGAGATTCTGCATCTTCGATTCTTAAGATAGAAGTAGGTCCAGAACTAAAACTTTCCACTGAAGATGTATTTTTTAGCAAGTCTGCAACCGAGACGCTTTCCGCTGTTTCGACCGGAAATATTACGATTGGATTGAACGGAAAATGCTTGCAAGAAATTCTTCCAGAGATTCCCGATACTGTTCAATTCTTATTTTGCGATTCAACAAGACCAGTAGTCATACAACCCGCAGAGCAAGAAGAAAACACAGAATTCAAAGCGTTATTAATGTCAATGATGATAAATAATTGAGTTCAAGAATAGACCATAATGGAAATGACAGTAAATGAGCATGCGTTACAGCAAATAAGCGATTATTACGGTATTCCTGATTTGAAATTTGGAATGAATGTAATTGTCAACCGAAAAGCCGGAAAAGTGTCCGGAATTTCAAGTTCTGGATTAAAAGCAAAATTAATGAACGAAAACAAAAGTATCTGCTTTCATCCTACATGGGAGACTGCTTATTATGATGAGAATTGGAATGTTGTTAAAGATTTTAGAAAAACAACAGCTAAATAAATTAGACCGATGGCAAAAACAAAAGAAGAGCAAATAAAAGAGTGGATTAAAAAACACGATATATGTGGTGATACTCCATGGTGGGATAAAAATAATACATATTACAATCTTACCGCCAAGCAAATAGTATCTATTTGCAGATATATTAATACTCAAAAAAATTAATTAGACCATATGAAAGGAATATGCTTCAAAGAACCTCTTTTTAATTCAATCATTGAAGGGGTAAAAACACAGACAAGGAGAATTGTTAATATCCAACCAAATGACGGCAGAAATTGGGGTATCCGAACTCTATTAGATTCTACTGATATAGAGAAAAGTAAGCATATTGGTAAAAACTTTTATAGCATTCTTTCAGATGATAAATTGCGCGAAATTGATACTGATTATAGATTTTTCAAACCCAAATACAAAGTAGGCGAAATAGTTTATCTGAAAGAGCCGTATAAGCTTGAAAACCTCGGAAATGGAGTACATAAAATATCTTATTTGTATGGTGGAGAATGTAAGTTCGTTGATATAAATAAACTAAATATACCTGCTCAAAAAATAGGAAGTATTTACAGCAGTCAGAAGCGGTCAAAATTTGGATATGCAAATAAGTTATTTATGCCTAATTGGGCAGCGCAATATTTTATGAAGATAACTAATGTGAGAGCCGAGAGATTAAAGAATATTTCGGATGAAGATTGCATTAAAGAAGGTATTGAAAATTTACAACCTTACGGATTTGGAAACGGATTAATTTCAAAAGATAAATCAGTTCAAATAAAACGGTTATATGCTCATCCTAAGTTAGCCTATGCTGCTCTAATCAACTCAATTAACGGAAAAGGCACATGGGAAAGCAATCCATTCGTATGGGTGTATGACTATGAATTAATAACAGATTAAAAAAATGGACGGATATACATTAACAGAGAAGATGCGACAAGCACGGAGACGTTTCAGGCTTACCGCCACCGAACAAGCCCTATTCTATGAATTAGTGGCAGTTTGCAATGGCGAGGGCTGGCAGGAGGTTTTTGATTGCTCGAACATTGAGCTTTGTTTTGTGCTGAACATTAATGAAAAAACGCTAGGGAAAGCAAGGGAAACTTTAATTAATTCGGGATTGATTTATTATAAGTCAGGAAAAAGTAGGAGAAAAGTAAGTTCTTATTCGTTTGTTAAAAGGCTTGAAAAAAATAAAACTACCGTAACATCTACCGTAAATTTTACGGTAGATAAGGGAACCAATGAGACTACCAATAAGGGAACCAATGAGACTACCAATAGTACTGACTATTTAAAACTAAAAACTAAAACATTAAGAAAAATATATAAAGGGAGATTGCTTTCAAAAAAAAGGAAGTATGAAAAAAATCTTAACGGGGAGTTTGATGTGCTTTGGAATCTTTACGATAAAAAAATCGGAGATAAGGGAAAACTGATAAAGAAATGGGAAAAACTGCCGGAATCGGAAAGACTTGCCATACTCGAGTATATCCCAAAATACAAAGAATCTCAACCCGATAAGAAGTATCGCAAAAATCTTGAAACATTTTTGAATCAAAAATCATGGAATGACGAACTTATTTACGAAAAGAAAGGAGGACTGAATGTTGCAGAAAATAAACAAACTATCACGGAGCGAAACACTTCTCGAATTAAAGAACTCCAACGAATTATGCAAAAATGCGAATCCGGTAGCGATTCGTGAGCAATATGGGAATGTGTATCATTTATGCGCTCAATTTAATCCTGACTATCAAATAGAAATACTAAAAACGGCAAACAGTAACGAAATCGCATTTCTACAAGACACGCCAACGTTATCATTGATATCAGAAGCTTATTCGGAAGAAGTCCCAATATACTGGCTGAAATTACAATTAGATAGTTTGGATGATTTTACAGGGGTTAGGGAGAAGTTAAGTGAATCGCAAAAGGCAGAACTAAGCGAATTGATATATCTGAACTATTACTACCTGAAAGTCTCTGAAATAGCGTTATTCTTCGCTTGGTTGAAATCAGGTAAATACGGTCAATTCTATGGAGCAGTCGACCCTATGAAAATCATGTCTTCGTTAGATCAATTTGCGAACGACAGGCGTAAATCGATTGAAGTTTACGAACAAAGGAAAAAAAACGAGGAAATGATGTTGGAATATGAAATCGCCGAAGAAATGAGACGATCAGAAGGGCATCAGCAGTGGCTAAAAGAATATTTTGATAAACGAAAAACAAACAAATCATGAAATCAACAGAAACATTCAAACAAACAATCAAGGCGTATTTAGATAATCGGGCAAAAGAAGATAAACTATTCGCCGCACCTTACGCCAAAGGAAACAAGAACATCGACGATTGCATAACTTACATTTTCAACACAGTTAAAAAATCAGGTTGTAACGGATTTACCGATGAAGAAATCTATTCAATGGCTGTTCATTACTACGATGAAGAAAATGTTGAGGTAGGCAAGCCTATGGATTGCAAAGTGGTTGTAAATCACTCTGTCGAATTAAGCGCCGAAGAAATCGAAAACGCCCGCAAGGAAGCGGTAAAGAAAGTACAAGAAGAAGCCATCGCCAAAATGAAGCAACCAAAAAAGAAAGTCGTTCAACAGGCAGTTATTTCTCCAAGCCTTTTTGATTAGTCATGAAACCGAGAACGAAACTTCAAGTTGAAGTGATGCGGTTGAGTAAAGAACTTCATTACCGGGAAAACGAACTACTGCCGTGGGCAAGCAAAGAATGCTTAGAACACAAAGGTTATGCGACTAAGTCGAGGGTTGTCTGCATGGATTGCGGTGGAAAATTTTCTCCAGAATTAGTAAGTAGGAAACGAGCCGTATGTCCTCATTGTAAAACTAAAATCAAAGTTGAACAATCAAGGAAAACAACCGATAAACAAAGCGTTTATTTCGCAATAGCAGAAATAATTGGAGAATTCCAGGTAATACGGAACTTTGAGCTAACGGCACATTACAAAGCGGGAGTAACGGCACAATATTCTTGTTGGGAAATTCTTCAACATTGGGTTCGATCGGATGGAAAGAAAGAAGTTGTAGCTCGCAATCATACCGTAAATTGGTATTGTGATTCTTGGAACGGAGACATGGAAATCCGTAAAGATTATCCGAGATATTACAGACAAGGCGAAAAATACGATATATATCCCTATAAGTATCATCCTGATTCTGAATTCAAAGACATCTACCGTATGTACGGAATCAACGAAAATCTACAAGGACTTACATTTATCGAAGCGATAGGATTATTGCCGAAAAACACCAAAGCGGAAACACTGCTTAAAGCAAAACAGTATTCACTTTTAGGCAGCAATTCGGAGTATAATAACAGGATTGAAAGATATTGGGCGTCCATAAAAATCTGCATCAGGAATAAATACAAAATAGAAGACGCTTCGATATGGTTTGATTATTTAGATTTACTTCGATATTTCGGAAAAGATTTACATAACGCGCATTATGTCTGTCCTAAAAATCTAAAGAAAGAACACGATCGACTTGTGAAGAAGAAACGGAAAAAACAGGAACAGGAAGAATCTGAACAAAAGAAAAGGAAAGCTGTGGAGGACGAAAAGAAATTCCGGGAACTGAAAGCTAAATTCTTTGGGATAGAATTTACAGATGGAGAAATTAATATAAAAGTACTTTCGAACGTACAAGATTATGTTAAAGAAGGAGACACGCTCCATCACTGCGTGTTTACCAACAATTACCACCTGAAAGCCGACTCCCTTATTTTATCGGCTCGTATTAAAGAAAAACCCATAGAAACAGTCGAAGTTTCGCTAAAAACAATGAAAGTGGTCCAGTCGAGGGGATTACGGAATAGCGTAACGGAATATCACGACCGGATTGTCAGGTTGGTAAATAAGAATTCAAGGTTGATAAAAAAGAGAATAGTTGCAACATAATATCTAACAAAAATGAAAAATTACATTCAAACAGACGAATTACAATCTATGATTGATTGGGAAAACCTTTTGAAAATGGAGCGTTCAGCAGGGGGGCACGATGAACAAATGAAAGGTCTTTTTAAGAACGCGGAAGTTATAGGGCATTGGAACGAAGGGGACTACCAAGGAGAAGTAGCTACTTGCGTACAATTGGAAGACGGAAGGTTTGCCATTTATAACGACTATTACGGTTCTTGCTCCGGTTGTGATTCTTGGGAAGATGCTACCGACGAAGAAGCGCGGGCTATGTGTATAAACTTGGCAAACGGGGCTTACGTTTTTTCAAACCTTGAAAATGTAAAAGAATTCTTAAAAACGACGGATTGCGGTAGCTGGAATTCTTGCGCAAGAAGACTTTTAGAGAATGTTTTAACAAATGCAATTGATTAAAATTACAGCTATAACAAAACAGACCTAATAAACTATCCTTCATTTTCTCTAAATAGTTTTTTCACTAATTCTGATTGAATAGCATAAGCATCTTTTTCTTCTTCGTTAAGAGGACGAGGAACGACTAATTTGATAAGTTCTAATTTGGCTTTTACCCGGTCTTTCGTTTTTAACTTCTTTACTTCTTTCAGGAAGTTATCAAAATCATCTTCGATATAACCAACAATACGAGATTTAACGGTAGCTTGAACTTTATTCAGGCTACCTTTTGGGCGACCGTTTGGGTTGTTGGTATGTCCGGGTTTTAATCCCGGCTTTTTTTTATCTTTTTTCTCTTCCATTTTATAAAATACAAGTTTTTACAAAAATAAATGTCTCTAAATCTTTTTAGTGGCTTATCTGTAATGAGTTTTCGACATGGGTTTCTTTTTTTCGTTTCAAGGACTTCCTATGGGGTTTGTAATTCTTTTTTTTGTAGAAAATTAAAAATTATGGACCCGATTACAATTGCAAGTATAGGAAGTGGCGTTATTGGTGGTATTTCTTCCCTGTTTGGTGGAAACAAGGCCTCGAAAGAACGTAAACGCATGGAGAGGTATTTAAACCAACAGGATGCGGATAATAAAGCGTGGTATAATGCGAATGCTTTGGGAGATTATACACAGCGGGCCGATGTACAAAACCTAATGCGCAACCTCCGGGAAAATCTATCGAAACAAAACAAGACGGCGGCGAACATGGCGGTTGTTACCGGGGCGACACCTGAGCAACAAGCGGTACAAAAAGAATTGTCTAATAAAGTTATCGCGGATACTTACAGTAATATCGGTGCAATGGGACAACAATATAAAGACCGGGTTACCGACCAGTATTTGAACCGCAAAAACGTGCTCGCACAGCAACGTATGGGAATGATGGAGCAAAACGCCCAATCGTATGAAAACCTGATGGGTAACGGATTGAATATGCTTGGCGGTTCTTTAGGGGGATTATTAGGCGGAATGGGTTCGGGTGGTGGCGCGGCGGCATCGAGCGCAAAAAGTTTTTTAAGTTCGGGAGCGGCCCAAAGTTTCGCGCCTCAAACGCAAATACAGGGATTACAAACTCCTGAAGTTTACAAACCGAAATTGATGGGTTTTTAATTAGTATAATTTATGACTACTATTCCTAACAATAATAATCCTTTAGAACAGGGGATTTTGAATAATTTGTTTCAAAAGCGGTCGCAAGTAGCGGCAGTTCCCGAACAAACGGAAGAAGCTCCGATCGTTCCCATTAATCCGGCTGAGTTGCCAAATAATGTGAAATCGTTTGAGCAACCGGCACAACAGACTACACAGGTTGTTCCTGAAGTGAAATATCCGAATAAACCCGTGATGTGGGATGATGAGCAATATGAATGGGCGTTACAATATGGAATGTCGGATGATGATATTAAGCGTATTACTTCGCCTTACGATTCGTCCAAAAACGAAAATTACTTTCAACGGATTTACGAATCTTCTCTTTCTAAACCTGCTCCTTTAGATGAAAAAAAGATACAGAACGCTAAGATAATCGGACATATCGGTGATAGCTTGGGACTTCTCTCCCAGATGTGGAGCGCGGGACGTGGAGCGCATATCCGTAATCGTGATTATAATCAATCGGCATCGGCTCAACTATCGAAAGAGGAAAAAGAGATGAGAGACAAATATACTGTTATGTCTAACAGGTATGAAGAGGGATTGTATGGCGCGAAACTGAAAGATTTCATGACCGGAATGCAGCGGTATGACAACGATAAAAAGGCGTTTCAATCGGCATGGATGTATAAAAAGAAAATGGAGCAGGACGGTAAAGAGGCCGCGCAAAAACAAGAGAACTGGCAGAAACAGTTTGATTTCGATAAAGAAAAGGCGCAAAAAGAGGAAGAATGGGAAAATAAAAAGTTTGATGCAACTGAAAAACAGAGGAGAACTCAAAACGCTATATCGTTGGCGAATATTAATTCGAATAAGAATAAATCGGGACAAAACGATGTTATTTACATCCGGGCGAATGAAAAAGACCCTAATGGAGTGTTTAATAAGGCTGTGAACGGCAATGTGATCGCCCATCAAATTACACCTAATCAAATCAAAGAAGTTGCTTCGTATGCTAAAAGGGATAAATCGTTTATAAACGCTTTAAATCCGGATGATTATCCGGGATTGTATGATAAAAAGATTGTCGATGGTGAAGTTGTCAGGACATTAGCGAATAATGACCGACTTTTGGCTGCCGCATATATGGAATACCAGTACAACAATAAATGGAACACTCAAAGCCAACAAATTAATGATTCCATGTTGAATTTTAATATGCCTTGGCAAAACGGAAATCAATCAATTTCTCAAAAATCATCTCAAACTCCTAATTTCTTCAAATAATGGCGGGATTAAATAAACTATACGACAATCTTATAAAGAGCGGAAAGGTATCTGTTGACGATATAGGTACATACGAAGTTTTTTCAGATAATTTAAAGCGGGAAGGAAACGCTAAAAAATTATACAAAAACCTTTCCGGTATATTCAATGCTAACGATATCGGGGATGAGCATACTTTTATTTCTCAAATACAACAGTCGTTCCAACCTCAAACCTTTGATGCGGGAAACGGAATAACCGGACGAGTGGATGAGCGGGGAGACACGACTTATATCCATCCGGATAAGAGTGTTTCGAATGAAATGCCAGCGAAAGTCAATCCTCAAGAAAAAGAATCAGGAAGTCAAGATATTTCACACCCTTATATGTTTGACTTCAAGATGCCGGAATTAAAAACTCCGAATTTGTCGGTTGGAGGTAAGAAAGGTGTTTTTGATGCGGCGCAAATGGTGTCGGAAAAGTTTATGTCTGACCCTAATAACGTTATGCGTGCGCAGTTGGATGTGTTTAGACAAAATCCTAATGCGTATAAAACGAGTGATGAAGAGCATTCTAAAGTAAATCTTTCTCCTGCGATTCGTGATTATTACGAGAAAAACAAGAAATATGTATTAAAACAAGGTCGATACAACAGAATTATTGGCGATTACGAACAGATAAAAGAAGAAGATAAAGAATATAACGATGAATTGATGCGTCAATTGAAAGATTTTTCCGTAAATACAGAACCGGGAAAAAATCTTACTCAAGCACATGAAAAATTCATAGGAAACTTAGAAAACGAAGCTGATTCTTTACTTCAACAAATTGAAGAAATAAGAAATGTTTCGGAGAAAAACTCAAAAGAATATGCAGATAAACACAATATAAGCACATGGACATTAAAAGGTGTTAACGGAAGGGATGATGCTATACTTAATAAATCGGCAAATCTATTAAAAAACACCAAATTGCTATTGTCGGCCAATCGGGACGGTAATGGATTCTGGAAAGGTTTACACTTAACAAACGAAGACCTTAGAGAATTGTTGATACTGACAGAGAGTTTTTATAATGATAAAGTCCTTAATCAGATTATTGATAAATATCAAGAGAATCCAAGTTCTTTGAACAAGGAAGAAAATATCATACTGCAAGCAAAATATATTGCCGACCAAATACAAGCGGGAGTTGATCCGGGCAGTTGGTATAATATTGGGACAACAACAAAGGAGTCACTTCCTTTTATGCGTGATTTTATATTGACCGGTGGTGTTGGTAGTGCTGCATCGGCAGGAGTGAAAGCAGGAGCAAAGGCTATTACATCAAATATAGCTAAAAGCGCGGCCGGTTTATTGGCGAAAGAACTTCCTAATGTAGCTAAATGGGGCGGAAGGGCGGCAGGAGCACTGACAGATTTAACTGTTCGTCCCGCAGTTCAAACGATATTCTCTCCATCTTCTTACGCTATGGCTTTCAAAGAAATGCAAGGGCAGGCAATCGATAAGGATGAAAACGGAAACCTTGTATTTGACAATAGAAAAGCCTTTTCTTTATTATCTCCAATGATAGAAAATCATGGCGAGGTTATGGGTGAAGTTGTATTGGATAAAGTATTCCAAAAACTACATTTACCTGTCCCGGCATTTCTTAGAACAAAAGCGGCTCAACGCCTTTCAAAAACAACAGGCATTCAGGGTCCTATGGCTGAATATTTGGAAGAAAAAGAATCTGATTTAATCAATCTTTTTAGGGGAGAACAAACGATTGAAGGTTTTTTAGACCCTCGACAAAATTTAGAGACATTTGGCTCTGTCGCTATTATGCAGATACCATTCTCCGCAATTAATGGAATTGGGTATAATATCGGGAAATTGAGGGATGTTCAAGCAAAGAGGGCTATCCGGGAAGGATATGAAAGAACGTTAGAAAATTTCAACCATTTATTTGGAGAGGATGCTCCGGCCGCTTTGGAAACGCTGAATAGCTTCGTTGATAAAAATACCGATAGTGAAATTCATTCCGGATTAACTTCATTTATTCAATCCGAAAACTTTACAGACGAACAAAAGCGTGCTACTATTGAATATCTGACACAATATAAAGCGTATTCGGGCATAAATCAAGTTAAAGAAGAGCAAATCCAACAGGCCCAACAGGAAGCGAACGAAGTTGTTTCGAGTAATCTTAATCCGAAAACCAATTCTTTGATGACGGTTAAGGTAGCAGGACAGGAAACGGCTCTTAGGGTGACGGATGGAACGATTGTTCTGAATGAAGAGGGAGCGATTGATGTTGAGTTGTCGGACAAAGAAATATACTACGAAGACGCTGACGGAAAGATTCAGGTTGCCCCGATTGGAAATATTGAGGGTATTGTTGAGAATATCCCGGCAGAACAGGCGATTCAGCAAGCATCTGATATTCTGACCGCCCCTATTAATGCAGAACAGGAGAATGACGAAGTTCGTCCGTATGAAATTGGAGAATCGGTAAGGTTTTCGAATGGAAACACTTCTTTGTTTGGCGTTGTTGCGGGAATGAATGAAGATGGTAGTTATGCCATACAGATTGAAACGCCTAACGGAATAATGCAAACATCTATCGAGCCACGACAAATTGTTAATGAAGATAATTTGCGCGGAGTAGAACAGGGTTCGATGGTTGAGTATCGTAACGACAAAGGCGAAACATTGCAGGGTGAGGTAGATGATATGTTTTCTCTGCGCAATGAGGGCCTAATTGGCATTGACGGCGATGTGATTCCTGTTCAAAATATCATCGGATTAGTTAATCAAGAGCAAAATAATTTGACAGGAAACGAAGGAAATCCGAATCAAATTGTCAATGAATCGGTAGATATTCAGGGTGAAAATGCGGATGTGCTACCGGGTGGAGAAAGCAAAGTGTCAGAAGTAGACACTCCACAGCAGGCTGTTCCGTTTGTTGAGCAAATTCCCAAAGACAACAAAGGGACGATGTTGTTTGAAAACGTTCCGGCGGAAACGACATTGGGCGCGATGAATGAGTTATTTGAAAACGAGCAAGAAGTGAGGTCGGTTATTGAAGCTACAATTGCCAATAATCAGAAACAGCTTGAAAAAGTGTCGGCTTTCAAACCCAGTGGGGATATTCAAAAAGATATTACCAACAAACAAAAAGCTAAAGCGGAAAAGGATGGTATTCAAAAGAAAATAGATTACTGGAGCGGCGTTCTTTCTTCAATACAACCAACAAAGGAAAGTGTTGCGCAGCAATTGACAGGGAAAACATTGAATAAAAACCAACCGGCAAAAACCAATCAAGGAAAGGTTGCAACTATACCTAAAAAAACAACCCCCTTTCAGAGAAGATTGAATATCTTGGAGGAAAACGTACACACTATTCATGATCGTATTTTGTTTGGTATTGCTTCGGGCGCGTATAAATTTCGTTGGAAAGACAAAGGTGTTAGTGTTGGCTTGGCTAAGGAACTTGGATTGTCGGGTTCGGAAAATGAGAGACGTGTAAGGATAAGTTTATTGTCGAATGAAGGTTATACCCCTTCGACATTGGCGCATCTTATTTGGGAGGAAACAGGAGGCGAATTGAATGATAATGATATTAGAGATGAGATTATAAATGTTTTATCATCCATATCGTCAAGGAAACAAGCGCTTGAAAAATTAGAACAAAATCTGAATATGTCAGAGAGTGAATATCTAAAACAACAAGAAGCAACTTCGGAATATGAGAAAGAATTAAGAGAACAAGAAAATGTTTTAATCTTAGAATCGACAGACCAATTTAATGAAGAAAGTGCGCTGTCGTTTGAAGAAGAAGCGTTATCTTTGGGTGCGACACTAAAAGAACTTAAAGGATTATATACTTCTTTTGATTTTATTGATTTAATTGAACAACTAAAAGATGGAAGACGAGGACAGACCGGCAACGAGAGAGGAAATCAGGGCGAAGCTGAGATTGATAATGGCAAAAGAAGCTCGACTGAAAGAACTCAACGAACAATTGGCGAACGAAACGAACCCGGAGATGATACGAGAGATTCAGACCCGAATCCGGATAGTGGGAGAGATAGAATAAACCTTTCTCCCGAAGAGCGGCATGTTGTAGACGAAATAACAACAGAGATTTCAGCAGAAATAACCGCGGCGGAAAAAGAGCTTATCGCTCAACAAAAGGAATTATCTTCCGCAAAAAAAAGACCTTCCAAAGCACAGGCAAAAACACAGGGCGACTTGTTTGGAAACGAACAACAATCTACGCTATTTGATGTCCCTGCCGATTTAAGCAAAGAAAATGTAGTAGATAACATTCTTATTCCTATCCAAGAAAAGATAAGCGCGGCACAAGCGGAATTAAACAACCTTATAAATAATCGCGAAGTCCGTATTCAAAAAAAACTCAATGATTATCGCAATCAAGGCGATATATTAACAGAGATAGCTAAAGCTGAAGCCGAAGTAAATACCTCTCCTACCGAAGCGCAAAAAGAAGCGGGAAACTACAAAAAAGGCCATGTAACAATTCAAGGTTTTGATATTTCGATAGAGCAATCCAAAGGCTCTGTCCGTTCCGGAGTGGACGAAAATGGCAAGAAATGGAGCCAAAAGATGAAAAACACTTACGGATATATTCGTAAAACAGAAAGTAAGGACGGTGACCATATTGATGTGTTCTTAGGGGATAATCCGAATAGTGATAAAGTATTCGTAGTCGACCAAATTAACCCTAATACCGGAGAATTCGATGAACATAAGGTAATGATGGGATTTGAGACGTTGGAGAAAGCCAAAGCCGCTTATCTATCCAACTATGAAAAAGGATGGACCGGATTTGGTAATATTACAGAGACTACCGTTGATGATTTTAAGAAATGGAGTGGAACGGAAACGAGAAAGGTTAAGCCGTTTAATGAGTATAAAAGAAACCAACCGGTTATAGCGGATGTCAGGGTAGGATCTAATGCCTTTTTACTGTCTTCTGATTATGTTGAAAATAAAATAAACCAATACACGAAAGATAATAACCTTGATTTGGATGATTTTGAAGGAACTCCCGAATGGGAAAGACTTTATAACCAATATCAAAAAGAATATCCTAAATACCTGAAAGGTGTTGTTTCCCGGTATGACGAAGCGAGTTCGTCCGAAAAAACCAAGATAAATGAAGAATTAGAGGCTAATGGATTGACAATTGACGATGTGCGGAATTACGACGGAAAGAATATCCTCTTCCAATCCGAACAAACCCCTGAACGAATCAACCAACAGTTTAATGATGAGTTGCAGCAGCAAATTGACGGTAAGTTGCCGAAAGGGCATGTTTATCAGTTGGGTACTCCATCGGAAGTATTGCAATCGGCCGGAATACCAAATTTACCGATAGAGTTAGCTGCTTCGAGGCTTGGCAATAAGTCGATGCAAGAAAATCATCCGTTTGATTTATCCGAAGTTAAAAACTTGCCACAGGCAATACAAAATCCTTTAGCAGTATTCAGAAGTGCTACTCATATCGGAAGTTATGTAATAATGACCGAAATTGAGCATAAGGGTAAGAATTATGTAGTGGCAATTGAAACCGATGTTCCGAGAGGGCGAATTGATGTAAACAGTATTAGAAGCATTCATTACAGAAGCTCTAATGCTCACATGGCAAATTGGATTACAGAGGGGTTATTGGAATGGGTTGATAAAGAAAAAATGCTCGGAAAATATATTAAACAGCAGTACAATTCCGCTGACGTTAATATTTCTTCCGAGCAATTAGGTTGGATTTCCAAACAGCGGTACAATTCCGCTGAGGTTAGAAACCTATTCAACCATGCCACAAAGATAATACAAAATTTTGAGAATCCGGCCGTTTCGGATAAACAAATTTCATCGGAGAAATTCAAACCTACCTCCAAAAGTAATTTCAATAAGCTGATACAACGCTTGATGGCTACCAGACTGGCTAAAGAGGTTGTGACGGACGCGAAGAGGGTTAGAGAAAGATTTGAAGAGATTACGGATAAGCGTTTCCAATTTGAATACAGGGGTGTTCACCGCGCTCCGGGCAAAGACGGAAGTAATTCGATGGATAACCTGTCGGGTGTATATGGAGAGGATTTGTATACGGCCCGCGGACTTAGGATGTATGGAGATGAAAGCAGCCGATCGGACAGGCAATCTTACGCGGCGATACGTCAAGCACAGGGAATGCCCGAAATGGATGTGAAAGTATACAGGGCTGTTCCTAAAGGCGTGTCTGAAATCAATACCGGGGATTGGGTAACTCCAAGTGAAGACTACGCCCACCGTCATGGAGAGGAAAATATGAAGGGAGAATACGATGTTATTGAAATGACTGTGAAAGCAGGACAGTTGTTTAATGAAGGCAATCTTGCGGAATGGGGCGTTCAGTTCCTTTCTACTCCCACCGGGGATGTTTATGGTTGGGTGGAATCTGACGGCACAGTTTACTTAGACGAAACCAAGATGAACGTTAACACTCCGATTCATGAGTTTGCTCACCTTTGGCAATCGTTTATAGAAAAGAATAATCCGGAGCTTTATAAAAAAGGCTATGAGTTGGTTAAGAATAGCCTGTATATGGACAAAGTTCGCAATAATCCCGCTTATGCTAACCTAAGCGAGAAACAGCAAGTAGACGAAGCAATGGCAATGGTTATCGGCGACAGAGGAGAGGCAGTTGTCCAATCGAAGAATATCCTTTCTATCGCCCATCTTAAAACGTGGTTGAATGAGGTTTGGAATTGGATAGGTTCTAAACTGGGCATTCGTGGTCTTTCATCACAGCAGATTCAGGATTTAACATTAGATCAATTCACGGAGGGAGCAGTGGCTGATTTGATGAGCGGGGAGTTAGTGGAGAATGGACAGTGGACAGTGGACAGTGATGTAAAAAGTCTTATCGCTGATTTATTTGAACAGGTAAAAAATAATTTAATCCCCAAAAAATCGGTAAGTATCGGCAAATTAACAGAAAAGGGCAAAGAATATTTATCAAAAATATCAGGATTGGATTTTAGGGAGTATACGGACTTTATGTTAAATCCTTCTGATTTACGACACATATACAATGATCATTATGGAGAAAATGAAAAAGATAAAGGCAATAATATTCCATTAACAGATGAGGATATAAAATCTATCCTTGATGTTGTGTCTACTCCCGACAGAATTATATTCTTAGGAAAAGACCCTAAAACGAATACAAATAAATTTACCTTTCTTAAAAAGAATCAAACCGGAATATACAGACTGGTTGAAGTATATGGAGAAAAGGGAGGGAAATTAACGGCTAAATCGTTCTTAAACTCACGAAAAGACATAGATAAAATAACAGAAGAACTTAATTCTCTATTCTCTACGTCCGAAACGCATTTTGACTTATTAGGTCAACGAATTGTAGAATTAAGTTCTTCTGAGAACAAAGATACGGATAATTCGGAAGAAATACAAGATAAGTTCCAGTTTATAGGCGAGATTGGCGCGACAAATTTAGACAAAGCCGAAGAAGCCACCATCCGGATAGATAATTTAAGGGTTGCCCGAGAAATGGAATCGGCCGAAAAAAATGAAAAGTCCATTAAATTAGCTACCGGATGGGAACGAGGTGCGGATGGGAAGTGGAGATATGAGACAGAAGATGTGATAATCGGATGGAATACATCCAACGATGAAGAATTTAGGCTCACAGGAGAGGATAAATTATTTAATTTATCTATTGAGAATAGACGAAAGTCCGTCAAATTACATGAGCTTGTTAAAGAGGGAAAAAATAACGAATTGTTTATTAGTTATCCGGAATTATTAAAAGTAAATGTCCGGATAGGAAATTCTACCGGTGGCGCACATTGGGCGGATGGAAGAAAAGAGATTGTATTTAATCAAAAATATTATAATGGCGATACTTTTTCTTCTAATTCAAAAATATGGGATGATATACGAGATATCTTAGGGCACGAAATACAACACGCGATACAAGATATCGAGGGCTTTGCAAGAGGAGGAAACCCGGGTATGTTTTCCGAAATAGATAACACTAATGAAATTAAAAAAATAGGCAAACAAATTAAAGAAGTATTAAAAGAAAATCCTGAATATGCCAGCCTGTACCGAAAAAGTAATGAGTTGGGACTGAAAGAAAACCGGACAGAAAAAGAGACCGAACAATGGTATGCGTTTCTTGACGAAATGGAAGAAAAATATCCGGAAATAAATGATAAGGTATTTGAGTTAAGGGATAAGCAATTCAGGTTAGAGGAAAACGGATTGATTATAACTCCGATTGAACAATATAAACGTCTTGCCGGAGAGGTTGAATCACGCAATGTACAATCCCGGATGAATTTAACTCCCGAACAGCGCCGTCATTCTTTGGCCCGGGAAACGGAAGATGTTGCGAGGGAAGATCAAATATTCCTTAAAAAATATTCGGGAAGAAGAAATTCAGAATTTAATTTGCATAACGACCAAATTACCGTTAACGGAAAGGAAGTTAATCCGGTTGATACTCCCAAGCATGATTTTAAGAATTTCAGTGAAGCCCGGAAATGGGCAAAAGAGAATATCACAGGCACTTACAAAAATACTGATACCGGCGAGGACATAAGCATATCGGGAAAGGCTATTGATAAATATTTGAGCATGAAAGCCGTATCTAAGAGTGTTGATATGGATGCTCACTTATCCGCATTAAAACAATTGCCCAAGATTATTGAGACATCTGTATTGAAAGAGTCTCATCTTGATAGGAATAATGATACAAATATCAAAGAAATACAAAGATTTATCGCGTTCGTTCGATATGAAGGGAAAGAGTACCCTGTGAAATTAACCGTGAAAGCTATAAAAAACGAAGGAAATAAAGCGTATAGTTATGAGGTTATGGAAATAAAAAGTTCCGATGGGACACTTGAAGACCACATACCAAAGGCTGACTTTCTTCCCCGAACATCGGAACTTTCTGAGAACGAATCTCACAACAAAGATACATCATCTTTATCAAAAAGTCAAGGGAATGAGGGAAATAATGAAGTGCGGTTTCAGTCGGTGGGGGATATCGAAAATGAAGTTCCTAAAATTAACGAGGGAGAAGGTATTCTGGATTATGCGAAACGAGTTTCTGACTGGTGGAAAACAAAATCGGATGACTTTAAGAATATCACAAAAGAATTGAGTAAATCTAATTTAGAAATCATTCGCTTAAAGGTTAAAAAAGAAGCGATTGAAAAAGAATTGAAAGACAAGATACAAAAAGCGAAAGATTCTGAATCGGAAAAAGTCAATGTTATTAAAGATGTTTCTGAAAAAATAGAAAATTATATCAGGGACAATATGAGCGAAGAGATTGCCAATGAAATGGGATTGAGAGATTTTCAACGCCTTGTTTCGAAATTGCATAATCCGGAGAGTAAAAAAGACCTCGACGCGGCATTCAGGGCGATTGATAAAACAATCAACGGTATTCAGAACCGGAAATATAGCAAGGTTCTCGACAAATTGCTAAAGATGAAAGTTTTGGATAAAAACAACAAAGGTGTTTCCATTGCAAAAAATGTAGATAACGAAACAAGGGAATCAATGGAATATATCAACGCCAATAAGAATCTTTCGGAAAAAGAAATTGACGACAGGCTAAAAGATATCCAAGAAAGGTTTGATACCGGAAAAGAGACTGCTCATGATATTCAAATGTATTCTAATTTGGAGTTGATTAGATTGCTGTCGGATATTAATACGATTAAGAATAATATCAGCCAAATAAATTCAGAGATAGACGGAGAATATAAAACAGATGCCGTGAAGCCTTTGATTGAGGAACAAGATTCGGAAAAAGAAAAAAGGAATATTCTTCAGGCAGAAATTAACGAACTCACGGAAAGATTAAAGACGGAAACAGATAACCCTGCGATAAACTCCATCAATCAAAAAATAACATCACTTAAAAATGAAATCGAAAATTATAACAAAAATGTAAGGCGTATCGGCAGGGAGATAGGCGGTAAACTTAATCATTCCCACATAGAAGCGTTAGAAAATGAAGCGATTGAATATAACCGGCATTTGATAGATGCTTATAAGATTGCTGTAGGGGAATTTCATTTATTCCTTGAAACAGGAAAATCTAAACTGAGGGATTTCAAAACGAAAGAGATTGAACGCCGCAGGGAAATCGGAAAAGAGACGATTGAAGCAGTAAAATCAAAACCCATATTGGAACAGGGAGAGGAAAAGAACCGGAGTATGAAAGAGAAATTCAAACATTGGCTTGACGATTCGGCGCTCCGCAATGTGATAATGTCTCCACTGGGGAATCTTAATTTTATGCTGAAATACATCGACAAGAACCATCCGATGGGAGAAGGTAAACTTTATAAACGTTTCTTAAAATCGAAAGATGGCGTTTTTCAAGCCGGGGAAAACTACTATCAGGGACTAAAAGAATTCCAGAAAGAAGTTGTCGATAAATCGGAAGAGATTTTCGGAATGAAATTCGACCGGATAATAAAAGACAGTAAAAAGACAGCGGGGGTTATTGAGTACCTTAATAGCGAGGGAGAGACTATAAGAAAAGACATGAGTTATGGCGAATTGTTGTATATCTACATGGTTAGTAAGATGGGAGACGGCAAAGCCAAGTTAGGCAAAATGGGAATTGATGAAATCAAAATCAGTAAAATAGAGGCCGAACTCGAACAAAAATATGTTGATTTGAGCAATTGGATTCAAGGAGAGTTCCTTCCCCAAAAAAGAGATAAATATGATATTACCCACAAAAAAATATTTGGCGCATCGATGGCTAAAAGGGATAATTATTTCCCATTACAATACAGTCAAAAATCGCAAAGGGAAGAAATAGATACCGGGGAAATCAGCTACGGTATGCCATCTACCATGACCGGAAACATCATTAACCGTGTTCGTAACAACAGGCCTTTGGATTTGACGGCTAATGCTTTTGACGTATTGATGGAGCATGGACAAAAAATGGAAGAATGGAACGCTTACGCCCGGTTAAGGAAAGATTTTAACGGATTGTTGAGTAACTTGTATGTTAAGAATTTGGTTGAGGCTAACGACCCTAAAGCACACAAAGTACTTGTGGGTGCCGCAAGGGTAGCCGTGAGATCGTATAGCGAAAAAACACTTGATACGGACAAACTTGTATCTAAATTAAACAGGATGGTTGCCGGAGGAGCAATATCTTGGAGAGTTAACACTGCGATTAAACAGATTTTGTCTTATCCCGCGTTTTTTGAGTATTCAAATAATTATAAATATTACGGACATCTTTTAAAAAATACCAACCCTATCATCGCTTGGAAAAATTTTAATTGGGCGAAGGAAAATCTTCCGGGCTTTGCCGAAAGGTGGGAATCGGGGAATTTCGGGAACGAAAAACTCTCGGAAAAAAGTTTTAAGGTTTTAGATACTTTTACTGATTGGGGAATGTTTCCGAATAGATTTATAGACGCGATGACGGTAGTCGCCGGTTCTAAATCTATTTACGATTTTGCAAAAAGCAAGTACGAGAAACAGGGCTATACGCAAGAAGAAGCCGACAATATGGCTAAGTTCGAAGCTGCCGTTTCTTACAACGAAACACAACAATCGGCCAGACCTGAATTCTTGGCTCCGATTCAAAAAAGCGGAACGTGGTTAAACAGGTCTTTGTCTACGTTTCAGAATAACAATTTTTCTTATTTGAGAAAATTAAGCGAATCGATCTATGAAATTTCGAGAGATAAAGAACCTCAAATAGCGCAACTGGCAAAAGAATATGAAAGAGAAGGAATGAGCGTTGAAGATGCCAAAGAAAGAGCGGAGAAAGAGGTTACTTCCGGTAAAATTAAAGCGTATAAAAATGTTTTACTTTTTGGCGTCTTTATGGGAACGGTGTGGAAACTTGCTGAAAAAATGATTTTCGGACTTTGGGATGATGATGAAGAAAAGAAGAAGGATATAATTTCGGCAATAGCAACCTCTCCCCTCGATGGTATGTGTGGCATAGGTTCGTTGGCAAGTTCGGTCTCGAATGGGTATTCATGGAATCCGCTTATTCTTTCCGCGGAATGGCTTAAGATTTATAATAAAACAATGAAAGCTGCGGAGGACGAGGGTGTTATCAGTCTTGCTTTTGCTTTGGAAGCTACTAAGGGAACGATGAAAACGGCTGGTGTTGATTTTAAAACTTTCCTTAATATGTACACAGCTATTGAGGATTGCGTAAAGCGTGGTGATTGGGACATGACTAATGCTCAATATTTCCTCAATGCTCCGGCATCTGTAAGAAAATCTTACGCCTCTAAGATAAGGGAAAATGAATCTATCTTGGAATACGCGGAACGAGTAGCGAGGGCTTATGATTCGGAACAGCAATTCGAGAGAGATAAAAAGAAATTGATTCGCAAAAAATTGTTTTCCGACAACGAAGGCATGATGACTGACTTTAACCGGGCTTATGAAAAAGCAAAGCTGTGGAAAAAATTAAAAAAGGAAGGCGACAAAGAATCGAAAAAATATAAGGAATTGAAAAAACAGTCTGAACTATTGCAAAATTTCCTTAAAGCTGTTGATAAAGCGACCAGAGAGACGGGTTCTGTAGGTGTTGATAAGGAGAGGATCGAAAGGATTAATAATGCCGTTACGGAGATAAACAACAAAGCCCCTGAGTAAGGGGCTTTGAGGATAGTCATACGTTCAAAGCTATTCGTTCGTTACTATAAAAATCTTTAGCCATGCTGATTCCTTTTTGCAGGCGGAATTCGGCACAGAGATGCCCTTTATGTTCTTCCATCAGGAACTCACGCCAAATCTTTTCTACGGCGGATAAATATGGATTCTTGCGGCATATTTTAATTTCCCTGCTTGCGGGTGTGATTGAAACTAACGAGAAAAATGCTTCGATTGTGCTGGATTGAACTATGAATTCTTTCATCGGATTATACATACGGATGATTAGGGCTTCATTTTTCTTGTCAATCCCGACAAGGTGTTTTATATGCAGGATATCAACGCCTTGCTGTTTGATGGCTATAATCTCGTTCATGTGATTGATTACGTTTTCGAGGGTAAATTCTTCGTGTTTCAGGCGCACCTGGTCTCCATCCCTTATCAATACCGGGCTTATAGAACTGTCAAGGCATGAGCCTGTAATTTTATGGGATGTGATGGTTCCGTGTTCAGGAAGAATTACACACATTGCTGTATTTTGAGTTTTCATATTGTTTAGTTTAGTGGTTATTAAATAATGAATGCAGGAATTGGCGGCCTTTTTCTGTCCAAACGGTAATTGAGTTTGTACCTTGTGTTCCGTTGCTATGGGTAAATGTTGTTACGCGGGGTTTTGTGTAGCCTTGACCTGTGTAGTCGGCAGTTAATAACCATTGCCCCGATTGCTTGAACATTACCCTTTTTACTTTCAGTTTCTCGTGCAGTTGTTCGGCATGGCGCAATTCCAATTCTTTAGCCATTTGCGTGCTTGTGTATGTGTTTTTGCTTTGCAGAACCTCATCGAAGTACTCGACTTTGGGAGCCGCTTGCTTCAATTCCTTTTGCTGTAGCTCAATTTGCTCCGCTTGACGAGCTGCAAGCATTAACGCCTCGGAGAATGAAGAGGGAATAGCATTCTGTTGGGATTTGAGCTTTTGCTCCATTCGGTTAAACGCTTCTATGAATTCCAATTTGAAATTCAAAGCATCTTTACCGGTAAAGCCCATAACAAGCAAAGAAAAGCCGTCACGGTTCATAATGTACATGGGATTTGATTTTCCGCTTTCATCGGTGTAATTGCTTAAAACAAAGTACTCACCACAATTTTGTGGTGAGTCTTCAAGTAACCTTTTTACCGAACGAATTACCGCATCATGTCTCTTGTTAAATTTTTCTGCAACCAAAAGACTATTGGTTACAAGCTGGCCGTTGGTTTGTTCGACCAGATTTTCGGAATTAAGCATAATTCTAAAATTTTAAAATAAAAGTAACGTGCCTGACCTGCTGCTTAATTCCTTATTAGGGTAATTTTCGGGCGCATTAACGCTCCGAACAGGGGTACACGTTACCAATTTCTTTGATAATCACTTTCAGGATTTGATTATGTTCTAAATTTCTTTTTTTTACGAGCAAACAACAATAAAGAAATAAAAGGACATAAAAAAAGCCCACAATAAAAGTTGGGCATCCTGCCCTAATATGAATTAAGCACTACAAAAATAGTAAAATATTTTGGAATTGCAAAAAAGATTAAATATTTTTGTGTACTCAATTTTTAAAGTTATGAAAAAATACAAAAAACATTTAATAGCATCTTTAATATGTGTACTAATCTATGCTGCATTTATTACCATATTAGCACTTTCCAAATCAGAAATTTCTTCTTTTCCTTTTTTTATTATGCTCGGAATTTGTGTGTTAATATGGAAAACAATTGTTAATAGTGGTAAAGAAAAAAATCCTTAACTTTTAAATACTAATAAATCGCGATTTTCAATAAAAAAAACAATATCTGATGAGAATATATTTTATTTTACTCTGCCTTGCTTCTTCTTTATTGTGTTTCAGTCAGGATAAAGGGTTGGATATTAACTTTTTCGAGAAAAAAGGGGCTGATTTTGAGGAAATATTATCAATAAAAAACACTACCGGGCACACCGTAAATGGAGTTAAAATAAGAATAGTATACAAGTTACTCGATGGAGAAACAATAGATTATAAGGATTATGTATTTAAAGATGCTATTTCTAATGGTTTGTCAAAAAAATATACCGTAAGGAGTTTTGACCAAAATCAACAATTTTCATACAGCAAAGGGAGTGATTATTCTAAGAAATTTTACACTTTGTTTGATATTGAATACTCGATTAAGGAAATCGGTTCAAACTCAAACAAGCAATACTCTTCTAACGATCAATCCGCTCCTCACAATCAAACGCCGACTACAACAAAGCCTTCTTCTGCTCAACAAAGTAAGGGGTACGCATATTATGGGGAAACAAAAATTTCTTTGCCAAAAATAGCCGGAATGACCGAATGTTATTCTAATTCAAAGATAAAACAAAAATACAATTATGTATTTAATGATAAAAATACAATTTATTTAGCCTTTTACTTACCCAATGAAATTTATCAATGGATAGATATTATAGACGAGATTACTTTTGATGGATATTTTTTCATATATGGACAAGAAAATATGAAAAACACAAAAGGCAACGTTGATGATTTGGACAAAATGGCTAAAATAATGGAAAAATCTCTTTTGGAGGAGTGGGATTTAGACGAAATAACAATCAAAGATAAACCAATAAATACAGGGAAGCCTATACTGCTTGACAGCTATTCTCCCAGTAAAAAAGCGAGATCTTTTGTGACATTGACATATTTAAACGCCGGTGATGCAGAGCATATTAACCTTACTATTCTGAATCTTATAATAATAAAAGGGAAATTAATAACACTTACTTACTGTAAAGATTATTCAGGAGAAGATTCTATTGATAAAGCCAAATCTAAAAACGATTATTCAGTATTGCGGCTTTTGGACGAAAATGTAGATTTGAAAAAGCAATAACCTTTTCAAGTTATGAATATTATGAAAAATATACTACTACTATCGTATTTAATGATATTATTTTCTTGTTCTTATTCGAAAAATAAAGAAGATAATTTTCAAACTACAAATGCTGTAAATAACAACATAGATAATTTGCCGGATGAAATATATCCCCAATATGAAGGTAATCTTTTCGGAGAGAATATTCCTGACTTTTTTTGCCAAGTTGTGGAAACTCCGCAAAAGAATATATTTGTGAATCTTAAATCCGTACAGAGAAAAGAAGACAACGCGGTTGAATTTTGGGCGCTAATAATAAACAATACCAAACAATATAAAATTGACTATGTAAAAAATACGATAAAAAACATGGACTTCAGGGGAGGTAAAACTTTTTCGTTAAATTACAGTAATTATAGTCATTCGTTGAATTATTATTGTATAAAATGTGACTCGAACAAGTTTAAAATAAGTTCAACTGTGGATTATAATATGGATGGAAGTATTATCATTCGCAATGATTTCAAAGAAAGTGAAAGTGATTGGGTTCCTATTGCAACTGAAACAATCGCGGATGTAATTAAATTCAATGTTTGCCAAAAATCAAAACTCAAATCAAATAATAAAATACACTACTTGTATTTAGAGGAGATCCCTCCTTTCTTGGATAAAAACCCTAATGCGGAGTTAATAGAATAATTCCAAACTCTTCTTCCTTTTACAACTATATAACAAAAAGAAGCCGAAAAGATTATTTCGGATTTGAAGATGGAGGTGGTGGGGGATTAGAAAATAAATAGGGATGTTGAAATACGACATCCCTATTTGGCTTAAACACTGTTTTATTGAAAAGTCATTTTTTTGTTAGACAAACTTTTTTTATGGTATTTAAATATCCTCGTGCTTTTTCCGCATCGTCTCTCTGATAGTTATAATTGTAATAACGTGCATTTTGAGACAATTCGTAAAGGCGTTGATACTCAAATTTTATCTCACTTAAACTTGAATCTACCCATCTTTTTTGAAATCCATGCCGCCCTTCTCCATCATTCCTGAAATTATTGAATAATTCTTCAAAATCAGGATATGTATTTGTGTTACCTGATTTATCAGTGTGAGTATGGGGGATAACCTTATGTCTGACGTAATGTAGTGAAGAATAGAATGCCGTCGTTATTATCCAATCTGCAAATTCGGCTTTTTGATTAAGAAAATTGCAAACTTTTTCGTTGTGTTGGGCATGATTAAGATTCTTGCAATTTCCCATAAAAAAACATATACCCGTCAGATATTAAACGCTTTGAATTGATACTCTCTGAATAGGGAATAAATGAAATATTGAGGGATATTTCGCTGTTTTCAAGTTCTTTTTCTACTTCCCATGATTTTTGATATACAGACTTAACTTTGTCGTCATTTATATACAATTCTTTTCTAAGGGCGCATATCAAATCGAAAGAGTTTATCTTATTAAATTTGAGAAAAATAGAATAGCAATTATCTTCTGATTTATTCAAGAACGAAAAAAAATCTTCACCGGCAGATTTTATTAGGTCAATATTTTTTATGATTTCTTTTTTCACTGTCCGTTTGATGCTTAATCCATCGTGTAAACCGGCCTTATAAGCATCAATCATTTCATCGGCAGAAAATGTTTTAGTCTCATTCGGGTTGGATATTATTTTCCACTCACCCGCTTTGGTTTGCGAAGATTGCAGAGATATATTTTGATTCATAAGTTTTATTTTCAAAATCTACAACGAAACTATAACCCTATTTCTTTATTAATAGTTTTATCAGTATGTTACAAACATGACTTAATATCCTACAAATATAAAATAAAAAATAGTAACAACACATTTCTGAGGTTTATAATTTTCTTAATTTAGATTTAGTCTAATTAACCTATGACTTTTCGACACCTCTTCATTTTTTCGTTTCAAGGCCGTAAAGATTAGGCAGGAATATATTCCTTAGCCGATAAAAACGTTAAATATGGCGAGAAAGGCTAATTTGAAGTTGGCGGCTAAGTTTTTTCCTAAATCGAAAGCGGAGGATAGGATTGATACGGTTGCTAACCGTGGGTTTGGGAAGAATCATGATGTATTGATGGATGCTCATAATGCTTGGAATGCTCTCAGGGATTTCAGGGAAAAAGCGAGGCGGAACAAGCAGTATACTTTTGAGGACCAGTGGGGCGATTATGTGAAGACTAAAAAGGGTTGGATGACGGAACGGCAGAATATCCTGCGGCAGGGTAGTATTCCGTTGCAGAATAACCGTATACGTGGTATTGTGCGTTCGGTTATCGGTGTTTTCCAATCGCAACAGACGGAACCTGTGTGTGTGGCCCGTGACCGGGATGAGCAATCGAAAGGCGAAATGATGTCTTTAACGGTTCAATATATTTACCAACTAAATAAATTGTGGGGTGTTGATTCGGCTAACCTGAATTATTTCCTTATATCAGGATTGGCAGCTTTTAAGAGTGTGTTTGGTTGGAGAAACGGCAAGATGGATGTTTGGAATGACCTTGTGAATTACAACCGGATATTTTTTGACCGACATGAGGATCCGCGCGGATGGGATTGTAACCTGATCGGGGAAATTCACGATTTGGGATTGTATGATGTAATGGCGCAGTTCTCGGATGGTTCGAAAGAGAAAGCGGAAGAGATCAGGCGTATTTATAATTACTGTGATAAGGACAGGGTTGTATCGTATGTCGAAAACCTGACGGATGATGCACATAAGAACCTTACTTTTTTCATGCCTAAGGATGAGACTAAATGCCGGGTAATTGAGGTCTGGAAGAAAGAAAGCAAAGAAAGATTGCTTGTTCATGACACTCTGACCGGCGATTTTTACAAGGCTGAAATAAATGAATCGACTGAATTGGACGCTGAAAACAAAGTTCGCTTTCAGCAGCAGATGGCAAATGGTGTTTTGCCGGGAGATATGAAGTTGATAGAATACCAATGGCTGATTGATAATTACTGGTATTATTATTACATGTCGCCACAGGGCGATGTGTTGAAAGAAGGGGAAACTCCGTTCTGGCACGAATCGCATCCTTATACGTTTAAGATTTATCCTTTTTACGATAGTCAGGTTTACCCTTTTGTTTCTGACTTTATTGACCAACAGCGGTATATCAACCGGTTGATTATGTTGCAGGATTTTGTGACGAGGGCTTCGGCTAAGGGGGTATTGGCGATTGATGAAGAATCCATTCCTGAAGGTTATACGGTAGATGATATCGCGGATGAATGGGCGGTGTTTAATGGCGTTATCCTGTACACGACAAAGAAGAATCCGCAGGTTAAGATTCCCCAACAGATCGTGTCGAACTCTACTCAATTGGGCGTGACAGATATGTTGCAGATTCAATTGAAATTATTGGAGGATATTTCGGGCGTTCAGGGGGCTTTGCAGGGAAAAGCTCCGGCGGCAGGAACTCCGGCGGCTTTGTATGCCCAACAAATCCAAAACTCGACGACTTCACTTACTGAATTGTTTGAAGCGTTCAGGGAATTGAGAGAGGAGCGGGACTTTAAAAATATGAAACTGGCTCAACAGTTTTACACTGAACCCCGGTATATTAACCTGAATGGTGGCAGTATGCGCCCTAAGAGTGTAGTTTATGAGCCGAAAACGGTAAGGAATGCCGAATTTGATTTGTCGATTACCGAAAGCGCGTCTACTCCGGCATACAGGATGATTATGAATGATTTCTTGATGCAGATTTGGCAATCGGGGGCAATTGATATTAAACAGGTATTGGAGACCGGGGCGTTTCCATTCGCGGATAAGTTGTTGCAGTCTATCAATACGAGGGAGCAGGAGATGCAGAATGCGCAAAACGCGATGATGCAGGGGGGCGAAATGCCTCAAACGCAACAGACGCCAATGGTATCGCCCGAAATACAGGGGCAATTGGGGCGGAATCCGCTTGTGCAACGAATGCTAAATAATTAACAATGAATAATTAATAATTATATGGGGGCTTTGAATTTCATCTATTCGCACGATGATATTTTCCGGGGTGTGAAACAGGAATCTTCGCATTTGGCGGAAAGGCGTTTTGACAGGGAAAGTAATTCTTTGTTTGAACAGGTTGTGTTTGATGAGGAGTATTTGATTAAATTCCGTGAGTTGTTTTTTGATGCTCAGGCGGAGGTTGTTCCGGCATTGTCGGCTTACATGAAAGAGGTTCCGGCGGGTGGCGGGTATTTTGAAACACAGGATTTCTCGAAGGACAGGGATTTTTGTTTTGTGCTTTTGATGCCGGACGATTGGAATTTTCATTTGGTAAAACCGGTAGATATCAAGATTAAACAGTTTTTAATCGCGTATGTTATGTATCGTTGGCTGGAAACTAAATTACCTGAAGAGGCGGCCGTTTATCAACAGCGGGCCAGTAGTGTATTGTCGGAAGCAAAGGCGTTGTTGGAGAAACGGACAAGGCCGATCAGGCGGGCGCATGGGTACTTTGAGAATTGAGAATGAAGAATTAAAAATTAAGAATGAAAAATTAAGAATTAAGAATGTCAACTCGTCTACTTGTTTACTCGTTTACTCGTCACTCGTCTACATGTCACTATTTGTGAAGTTAATAATCCGAATAAGAGGCAATAGATATGCAAGAAGAAATTGCTGTTGTGCTTGAGAAAGCTGATTAACAGACATACGGAAATAGACACGGCAAATGTGGCGAATTTCTTTTTGTCTGCTATTGTGATTTCTTTTGAGACGACCAAGCCGAAAAATATTCCTATCATGGCGTAAATCATTCCGGAGGCTCCGACTGTGGGGATTTCGTACATGGAAATGAATGAGGCAGCGAACGCTATTACCATAGAGATGATTGATAACTCCCATTTATTGACGAATCTTTCCATTGTCCGGAAAATGGAGATAAACGCTATCGAGTTGATAACGAGGTGCAGCGCGTTAGCGTGCTGAAACATATAAAAAGCATGGGTGTATGCAGGGGATGTGGTTGTGTAACCTATTGATGTATCGAAAAATGCAAATACAATTATGAATATTAGAACGAAGACGTATTTCATAAATTTTTGCTTTTTAGTAACTTGTAGTATAAATCGGCTCCGTAGGCGGGGGAAATATAAAAGCGGGGCGCGGGTTGTTCGGCTATAAGGCGGGCTACTGCCATTGCGCATAGGTTGGGTTGCTCAGTCAGTATGTGGGAGTACCGGGAGTAAACTTCATTGTATAAGGCTTTTTTTGATGCTTTTAATCCTTCGGTTCGTCCGTTTTTTGCTCGTTTGTATATCCTTGTGTATTCACGAATGTGTAGATAGAATGATTTTGCAGGTTGGTTGATGGCTTGTCTTACGATTTCCGAAACGGAGATGTAGGACGAGCCTTTTTCTTTGCGAATGGCTTCGCAGATTTCAAAAAAATCTTTATCGCGTTCGTGTTGGTAGAATAGTTCCATTTGAGAATGAAGAATGAAAAATTAAGAATAAAGAATAAAGACTTGTCAACTCGTCTACTTGTTAACTGATTCACAAAATTAGAGGTTAAGGTGTTGTTGAGACGACAAAACCGGGTGGGGTTTTCGACATGGGAGATGTGAGTTTTCGACATGGATTCTTGTTTTCGTTTCAACGCCATTTTAAGAGCGTGGTTATTGCTTTTTTTGTATCTCTGATTGTAAAAAATTGATTTTTTAAGGTATGGAAGATTTAAAAGAGGAAATAAAAGAACAACCGCTAAAAGGTAGGGCGGCGACATTGGCGGCATACAAGGCGGCTAATCCCGATACACAGGAGGAACCGGATGATGACGGATTGCATGATTTCGCATCGGGACGGTATTCTGAACTGGAGGGGAAATATAACGAACTGAATGGAGCAAATGGTAAGTTGGCCGAATTGGTTGGTAAAGACCCGAAACTTGGAGCGGTACTTTCGATGATCGCGGGCGACAAGCCCAAATCGCTTCCTTACGCTATTTCTTCGGTTTATGGTAAGGATTTCCTTGACCTTGAAGGCGAAGCGATGGAAGAGTTCGAATCCGGTTACCAAGAGAATTTGAACCGGTTGGCCGAAAGTGAAAAAGAGCGGGAACAGGCAGCAAAGAATATCGAAACGTATCAGGAAACGCTATTGAAATACGGAAAAGACAATGAATTGAGCGAGGAACAGTTGAGCGAAGTGCATCAGGGCGTGATGACATTTGCCGACAATTTGCTGATGGGTATTGTCCCGACCGAACTTATAGATTTGATTTATAAAGGACTGAACTATGACAAAGATGTTCAGGAGGCGGCAGATACCGGATTCGTGGAGGGAAAAAATGAGGTTATCAAACCTAAAATGAAAGAGAAAACAGGTGCGAATTTACCTGATTTGGGAAATAAGACGGGGGCGGGGCGCAAAAAGGCAGTTGTTTCGGCAAAGAAAGGCGGTAGCTTTTATGACGATATGGAAGATGTTAAATCATAATTAATTTTAGTTTACAAATATGAAGAATTTTTTTAAGAAGTTTAAGGAGAGCGGATTACTGATATTCGGGATCATGCTTTTGTGTTCCTTTTTAGGAGTTTATGACGGATCTGCCATGACTGCGGATGTGGTTGCCGGAGAAGGTGGCGGCGCGGTAGAACATGGAACGGTAACAACATTGGAGTTTACGGATGAAAATTCGCAGGACTTAATCAGTAAAACAATCGACAGGGAGGTTGTTAAAATTAAACCTCACAGGTATGCGTTGGATACGTTGGCAAGGTCAATAAAAGACAAACGGCACAGCAATAATCCGATTGTGCAGTATTACTCTGTTAGCTCATTACCTCCATCTACATCGGTAAAAACAACTTATACAGCTCCGACTAACGGCGATGCGCAAGCTGCCATTGATTTTGCGGAAAACGCGATTATAGCGGTTAATGAAACAATTATCATTCCGAGTGTACCGGGATATAAAGAAGACGGAAGCAGTTTGGACGGCACTTTCCTTGTGTTGAATGTGGTTGACAGGGATGCTTCGGGAAAACCTATTTGCGTTCCGCTGAATGGGCCAACAAAGGGTACAGGAAAAAATACAATTCCCAATCTTCCTGCCGGAACTATGATTATTTGTGGCGGGCGCGCGGCTTCGGAATTACAAATCAGGACGGACATTTATAATGTTGTTCCTACTCCAAAAGAACAGTACTTGCAAAAACACATCATAGAAATTGAAGAAAGTACCTACATGGAAATGTCAGACAAGGAAGTTAAATGGAATTTCTCTGATTTAACAGAACAGGCTATCGACAATTTCCGTGACAGGCAGAATACTTCATTTTGGATTGGAACGAAACAAAAGAAAAAAATTAAAAACAAATACAATCGCAAATTAGAAGAGACTTATTTCTCGGAAGGTATTTGGTGGCAAGCCGGAAAAGACTTTAGTTTCGGAGGTCAACCTATTACGGCTCAAAACCTTGTCAGTTTAATGAAAAACGCTTTTGTCGGCAACGCTTCAAGTTCAACAAAAATACTGTTGGGAGGTTCGGATTTTATCGAAGCATTAGAACAGGTTGAATATAACCAAGTGGTTCATGTGGGAAGTAAAAAGCAAAAAGCGGGATTGGAATTTGACAGTATCATATCCAAGTTCGGTACACTGTTGGTTTATCACGACCAATCGTTGAACGACATCGGATTTTCAGGTAAGGCTTTTATTCTTGATGTTGACTACCTTACTAAATGGGGAGAAGGATGGCGCGCTATTCCTTTAGACCACATTAAAACAGGAGAATCGGACAGTAAAGGACAGGTTTTTATTGAGACTTGCGGATTGACCTTGAAAAACGCGGACGCTCATACAAGGGTTTCATTGGCTTAATTATCAACAAAGTTTATCTCCCGTTGAATCGCACAGGTGGTTGGCGGGAATAAACTTAAAAACAGAATTATGAAGACATATAATTTAAGCATAACAGGTTCGGAATATACTTTTCCGGTAACAGTAGATACTCGCCAGCGTTTTATTTCATTCAAGGGAGCCAACGGAGTTGGTGTTTTCTACACAGACGACAAGGATATTCAGAAAGGAATTGAAAGTTGCAAATTATTTACTGAAGGAAAGATTACGTGCGACCAAGAAACAAACGAAGACGAAGATGCCGGAGACGATACTCCTTTGTTTGAAGCGAAAGAATTCCCGGAAGTGACTGACATCAACGGAGCCGTGGCGGTATTGAAGAGTGAACCTTACAAGGTGCATCACATGAAATTGAAAACCCCGGAGGCTATCAGGGAACAGGCGGCGATTTGCGGCGTGACGTTTCCGAATTGGAAGTAAGTTGACAAGTGACGAGTGACGAGTGGTGGGTAGTGAGATGAAAGCTCATCACTTGTTATTCTTAATTATTTATCTTTTATGATAACAAGGAGAGAATTTACAAACCGGGTAATGTTGATCATGAACGAAGCGGGCCTGACGGATAAGGACGGTAATTCGTTGATTGGTGCAGAAGTGGCACAGGTTGACCGTCATATAGAGGGTTCGTTCGTGGATGCTTGGCGTACTTGCGTGAAAGTGATGCCTCGTATGTGGTTCAAGAACCTGTCGTTTGCCAGTTCGCAAGTGGTTGCTAAGTTATCGGACGGAATCGGGTATATCATACTTCCTTCGGATTTTTATTTGTTGACTGGACTGAAAATGAACGGTTGGCAAAAAGCGGTTTACGAAGCTGCTATCGATAACGAAAAAACATCTTCGGTTCAATCGAACGAATATACCCGGGGTAGTGAAATCCGTCCTGTTTGTACAATCTCCAATAAATTGATTGGGGCGGATGTGAAACAGGTGTTGAATTATTATTCCCTTAAAAAAGGTTTACAGAGCCACGAGATAGAGGAAGCGATTTATGTTCCAGTCTGCAAGCCGTTGAACAAATACGGCTTGGATGAGGATTTAGGTTTGAACGACCAAATCATCGAACCGTTGGCTTATCTGTCGGCAAGTATTGTGTTTACGATGTTTGAAAAAGATACTATCGCACAGGCTTTGGTAAAGCGGGCTATAGAGATGTTTCCGGGATTGGAATCGGTAAGGGGAGGAATTTCGATAATTAAGAATTGAAAATGAATAATTAACAATTAACAATTAATAATTGACAAGTGGACAAGTCTTTCATTGTTCATTATTAATTATTCATTATTCATTATTCATTAATAAAGATATGGACGAAAAGCGGTTGGAAGAAATATGGCGGGGTATTAAAAATATTCCTGTACTCCGGTTTTTGAAAGATCCGGTTAATTATGCCAGTGAATTATACGTCCGTTATCCTGATGGCGGGGAATATGGTTGGTTTGCTTTTGTGATAAGCGAACATTTGTTTTACGCTTGGAATATTCAAAAAAAGGAATGGTCGCCTGTTGGCAACGGAAACGGAGCCGGTGTACAGGAGAAATTTACAGCAAACCTTACGGTACGGCTTAAACCGGGAAAATCATTTGGTAAATATGTAAATGGTGATATTATACCGGCTATAGGTAAAACTGCAAGAGAGGTTATAATCGATGCATGTACAGATACAACAGGCAGATGCATTTTATCTAACCTGAAACTAAGAAATTTACAAGACAATGCTGATATAAATACATTACAGCAAGGAACTTATATATACTCTCCTTATAAATTCACACTTTCATCTACAGACAATCAACATGCCGTAGGTGGAACTTTAAAATTTACAAATGTTACTACTGGTGAGATTATAGCAAGTGGGTTATCCGTTTCGGGTATAAATCCTATTGAGGTAACATCGGCAACTTGTCCTAAGATAGGAAGTGCTAACGTAGGCACTATAACCATAAAAGCTGAAGTACAAAATACAGACGGATCTACATCAAGTACTACTTTAAATATATCAGTT
>JAVBKZ010000064.1:0-34134 GCA_031553755.1 Bacteroidales bacterium
TATGAGTATCCGTTATTTTACCTAACAAATTAAAAAACTAATTTGTCATTGCGGGCTTGACCCGCAATCTATTGATAATCAGCAATTCATTAAGAGATCCTGAATCAAGTTCAGGATGACAGCATCAAGTGCGGGATGACAGAGCGATTAGGTAGTATAACGGATACTCATTAAAATTATTAACTTTACACAAAAACGATGAGTGATTTTGATGAATATATCAGGCAAGGCGAACCTGAAAAGAGAGAAAAAGGTTATGCTTGGCAAACGGCAATCGGTCTGCAAGAGGTTGATGGATTGAAACCTTCGTCATATCTTATTGAAAACGCAAAACTGAATATTGAAGGTAATATTACGATTGATGAGGTTAAATATCGCATTGATAGCTATTACAAAACCAAACCCATTAGAAATGAAATTGACAGAACCGAAGAAGCCGATAAAGTTTCCATTCGAATTGCTGAAATTTTATCGGAAAAAACATTTACATTTTCACCTGCAGAATATATAATCATCCATAAACGACTTTTTGAAGGGATATATGAATTTGCAGGAAAGATTCGTGATTATAATATCAGTAAATCTGAATGGGTATTGAAGGGAGAATCTGTTTATTACGCAAGTGCTGAAAGTATTAAGGCAACACTTGATTATGATTTCGAACAAGAAAAAAAATTTACTTATCAAGGTATTAGTTTACTTCAAATTGTTCAACATATAACCTATTTTGTATCAAATTTGTGGCAAATTCACGTATTTGGCGAAGGAAACACAAAAACTACCGCTGTGTTTACAATTAAGTATTTACGAACATTTGGTTTTGATATTAACAACACTCAATTTGCCGAGCATTCGTGGTATTTTCGAAATGCTCTTGTTCGATCCAATTACAATGATTTCAAAAATAATATTCACTCTACAAAACAATATTTAGAATTTTTTTTTAGAAACCTCCTACTGAATGAGAATAATATACTTAAAAATAGAGATTTATTAATTAAACCGGACAAAAATGATATTCAAAGTGCAAAAGAAGAGCAAAAATTAAATCTAAAGAGCAATTTTTGCGCTTTGGAAGAACGTTTTGTATTAGAATTTTTGAAAAATAATCCTTATGCAACCCAAAAAGAAATTGCTGTTCATATTCAGAAATCGGAAAGAACAGTAAAAACAATAACAAGTAATTTGCAACAAAAAAACATGCTTGAACGTCAGAATGGTAAACGAAACGGTTTTTGGGTTATAAAAAAGAAGAATAAAAAAAATATTTGAACCACATTTATGTCATACTCCCCTATCATCCTCTTCACTTATAATCGTCCTCATGAAACTCAACAGACGATTGAATCGCTAAAAGCAAATTCTTTGGCGAAAGATTCTATTCTCTATATTTTCTCTGATGCGGCTAAGACGGATGCTCAAAAAGGAAAAGTAGACGAAGTGAGGCATGTTATTGATTCTGTTACAGGATTCAAGGAAGTTATCGTTTATAAATCCGGAAAAAATAAGGGATTGGCAAAATCTGTGATTGATGGCGTGACGGCTGTTTTAGAAAAACACGGTTCCGCGATTGTATTGGAAGATGATTTGGTAACATCACCGAACTTCTTGTCTTATATGAATCAGGCATTGGATTTTTATAGGAATAATCCGGAGATTATTTCAATTTCAGGATGTACTTTCAAAGTTGATATTCCGGATAATTATGAATATGACGTTTATTTCACTCACCGTATGTCTTCTTATGGATGGGGAACTTGGTTGGATAGATGGGAAAAAATTGATTGGGAAATGAAAGACTATCCTGCATTCAAATATAATCTGCTTGAAAATTTGAAATTTATGAAAGGCGGACAAGATTTACCTCGAATGTTATCGGCTTATATGAAAGGAAAAATTCACTCTTGGGCAGTGAGGTTCGCATATCATCAATATAAAACAAATACTTATACGGTCTATCCAATTGAGTCGAAAGTAAATAATATCGGTTTTGATTCAAAAGGGACCAATACAACGAGAAAGAAAAAATATGATGTAGTTGATTTTAGATTATCAAATAATGAAAATTTCCGGTTTTCAGAAAATATATTTATCGACAAAAAAATCAATAAAAGTTTTTTGAAAAAATATAAGATTATTAACCGGATTCTTGCTAATTATATTTTTAGATAAAGAAAAGTTTGCTATATTTTATTGTTCCTCATCCTGTTTCTTATTACCTTGAAAACAAGATAAAGAACAACAAGTAACAAAATAACCAACGCATCATCTTCTATTGGCGCAATTCCTGTGATGGGAGGTCCCGAAGGCCCTCGAAGAAGCGGTTGAGATTCACTATTAATATTGTCATTCGGATTATAGCTCAATCCGTTATAAAATTCATCTAATCTCAACGGATTTTCTATTGGTTCCGGTTGGTATTCCCATTGAGGTTGAAATGGCTGATATATACCTTGTTCGTTGTCATTGGGAGGATTGGAAAAAACAAAACCAATGTACAACAACAAAAATACAATTATCAATTTTATTTTAAATCGTAATTTGTCTCTTGGCCTTATATGATACACCCTTTTCATAGCTTTTTCTTTTTTTGGCGAATGTGAAAAAGGTTTTATTCAATAAATCACTTTCTGTGTCTTTACTTCTCCGGTTGTTAGTTTGGTTTTGACGATATATACACCCCTGATAATTTGCATGGGTTGTATAAAATTATTGTCATTTACATTCTTCCTGAAGAATATTCTGACTCCTTGAACGGTCAATAATTCTACTTCAGATATTTTTTCAGAAGCTTGTACTTCCAATACATTATCTCTTATAAAAACACTGAAAAACGTCTTATTGTTCACAGTTTCTATATCCGTTGAGGTACCTGAAGAATTAATTTGTAACAGGAATCTTTCTCCATTCTCAGATTGATTTTTGAATATATAAGAATTATTTTCCAATAAATCTGTTTTTATATGAAGTAATTTATCTTCCAAAATGATAGATTGATAATCATTTTCTTCAGAAATATTTATAGAAAATGTCATCGAATCTGTACTTTGACTCATGATTCCAACCGGAACACTGATACTGTCTCCGCTTGCATACTGTATGACATTTTTTACATTCATAGAATTAAGCAAATAAAGCTGAGGTACATTTTTCGAATCTGCATTCACTATAAACAATTGCTGTACATCCGGACTCGAATTCGGGGAGTTAAGAACCAAAGCTGCATGACTCTTACCTACTTTACTTTCAACATTCATTCTTAAAATATCGTACATTCTGTTTTGTGCAGACTTAAGTTCATGATCGGTATATCCCGGACGTGTCACAGAAGAAGATATTGGAAAATGTAAATCAACAGTTCCGGTCCCTTTTGTCGCCAAGAAAAATCCCTGAAACGGAGCGATGTAATTAGTCAATCCCGTTTCTGAACCGGTTTCAATACTATATGTATCGAAATTATTATTAATAAATAAACGGTAATAATTTTCAATAACTGCACTGTTACGATTATAGAAATCTTGAAAATCAATGGAAGAAACAAAAGGATTTCCCACCATGATGTCAGTCCCTGCAGGTACAGAGAACGAGAAATCTCGTAATGGTTGTTTATTGTTATCTTCAATAACAAAACGATAAGATTCGCTTGCACGTGGATAATCATCATATTTGTTATATTCGATGGGTAATCCTGGGCGGTCATAATAATAGTAATAGAAACGACTGACCGAATCAGGCAATAAATAAGTATGGATTCGATGTTTGACATTTATCAGAGAATCTTCAAAATATGGCATTTGAAGAATTCCTCTCAAATCATTGAGATTTTTATGATCGTTCTCTCCTAATACATTTGGCAGATATTCTCCTGCCCAAACGCTGATTGCATAGTTCTGACGAGCACCAATCTCAATAGCTGCCGTATTTTCAGGAGTATACCAATCTCCAGATAAGGTAGAAGTATGATCCGGTTGAGATTTGAAACCTTGTTGCCACATATTAGGGAAACCTCCAACAGAAAAATCGCCTGAAACAATTTTCTTCAATGGAGCTGCCAATGCATACCAACGTCCTCGATTCATCGGAGTAGCGGAATATGGGTCTCCATCTGTCTTAAAAGTATTAGCCGCATCATAATATCCAAAATTGTATAGTACATAAGCTTTACGGTAAGTAAGATAATGTTGCTTAGCTACTTCTGCTCCAAAGTGGAAAGTAATATCGCGACAAATAGGATCACCATAAGTATCTGTACGTTCAGTGGCTATGCTATCCAGTAATGGATAATAATCCGCATTTCCCGGGATATGAACATCAGTACAAGGTCCAGGAACTGCGTTTAGTGCTATTCCTGTGGAATCTACCCAGTTATCAGGATTATTCCAATTATTATCTGTCACATCTTTCTTCCAATACATTAATTCAGGAGTCAGTACAATACGTACTGGATCTGAGATACTACAACAATTATACAGGCCGGCGTCGACAGAGGCAACCGACCCAACTACAGCACGTAGATATCCTGTTTCTTGAATAACCGTATTCAAGTGATTGGTGGTTTGTCCGGCTATAACAGTCCATTCAGCTTCAGGCCCAATATTATCAGAAGTACTGAATAACCAATTTACTTTCTGAGTAGGATCTAAAGAATCTCCGTTATTATCAGTAACCGTCAAGTTAAGAGCTTCCCCGGGACAGTAATTCAACCTTCCGGTGATGACTACAGGAGGAATACAGGAATGAATCTCAATGTCATCCAATACCAAATCATTTCCTGCTTCGATCGGCTTATTGTTATAAATATCTAATCGAATAGAAGTAGAAATGGATGTCGTGAACGGGAATCCATATTGCCCCCAGACAGCTCCGCTAGTCATAGGAATATCTCCGGTAATGTAATTAGCTAACACCTCTCCAGTTTGTGTATCTGTTAATATAAATCGTAAAGATGGATTGGCGTAATTACCCAATACTTGAATCAGGTTTCCCACCCAGACAGAGAAATACAAACTGGTTTGCGGGCACAATTCATTGATTGTGTAGGTATAAAATTTACCAATTGATGTGGCGGCATCAATCCCCATAAAATATCCGCGGGTACGATCATTCGGATAAGTATGGTCATCAAAATTGTGCCATGTGGATGAGTATCCGGCAGGAGGAAAGGTATGGTCGTTGTCCGGACCTTCTTTTACAATGGTATAACGTTCCGGGGCCATCTGCGTCAATGGATTATTGGTAAACGTATAGGTTGTTGTTCCGGCAGGTAATGTGGTTGTTTGGGCAATCCTCGGATCTTCCGGATTATTTCCTCCGAAATCTTCTCTGAACAATAAAGTGCCGTTTGCAATACAATCAATTGAATCCTGACCGCCGCACGTCAAAGTACCATTCCATTTTACAAGATACCGTTCGAAAACAAATCCGCCGGAAGAAGCTTCCACCCAAAAACTATCAACAGGAGCATTGGTTTTGACGGTATGAATGACATTCGTGTTACTACCTCCGGATACCAATGTATTTCCGGTTTGAGAGGTATACCAATCATACCTTACCCCGGGAATCGGAATTACCGTCAGGGAGTCAAGCACATTAGGACAGGCAAAATACTCGTTGGAGCGGGTATTCATTGAAATGATATATAATTTGGCCGTATCAATTTTTGCCTCGCAATCCGTCAGAATATATCTCAAACTGTCTATTCCCAACCAATCTGTAGCAGGAGTATAGGTTATTTTGCCATTATTGATTATTGCCGTTCCATGTTTCGGCAACATAGCTCCATCAATAGTAAACGTACTATTCTCCGCCGTACAACAATTTAACAGGTCGTTTTTCAGAATATCAATCGTGGTTACGGTTGGATAAGCATCTACGGAAACATAATCATTCCCTAATAAATTATCGTTCACTAATTGGAAGGAATGAATCGCACTACTACATCCGCCACCGGTTGCTTGTGCATAGATAACAGTGGATGCAGATACTGAATAAGCAGTAGGATTTGGAATCACCGGCGTTAATGTTGGCGATGTACTGAATACAACATTATTCATGGTAGCGCCTTGCAGATTGAGAATGTTGTTTTGTAAATTTACTATTCCACTATTACAGAATACAGTATCCTTTGTAGAAAAAGAGGGTGACGGAAGTTCTGTTACTGTAAATGGGATGTAAATTTGACATCCTGTCTGATTTCTTAGAATAAACGTATGAGCGCCGGATGTCATGGTCCGGATGACACGGATAGAATCGCCCCCGGATACCGGAATCGCGACATCAACCGGTGCAAAGTTTCCGGAAAAATCAATATCATAAGTATAAGGGGCAACACCTCCGCTGATGACAACCGTAATCGTTTTCAAGTCGCTGGCGCAAACTTCCGGCACGTTAATCGCACGGGTTATCGTCATTGTATTGTAGGTATCGGCTCCCGCTTTGTTACTACAAGTATCGCGATATTCTCCGTCAATATCAAATGTAATTTCCGGTATCATGGGAACCACTAAACTACCATCTGTCTGGGATGCTTCTGCCAAATGCAAGTCTGTTGCCGATGCAAATGAAACCGATGCATCCGTAGAACCAGTATCACTTCCTGTTATCGTTTGCCAACTTGCCAGCGTGTTATATGTTGTACCGGCGATAATCCCATGATTACCGGTTGTGTTATAACGGTTATTTGTAAAAACGAGAGTTCCTTGCAAAGCAGCAGCTGTACTATATAAAGTAACTGTTCCCGTATTCCCGTTATTGACAAGAAGGTTATTCCTGAATTGGTAGTTGCTGGACGCATCCGTACTAAGCACGAAGTTTCTTGAATTTCCTCCCGACACTGTGTTGTTGGATGCATCGATGGAGTTATTGAAAAATTGCTGTTGTTGCAAGGCGCTGTTTATATTAATACCGGCAGTATTCGGTGCGTTGACCTGGCTAATCATATTGTTTGTAACGACCATAGGAAAAAAATTTCCTCCACTCGACAGCGTTGTAATAATACCATAAGCGCTGAGACCATTTATACTGTTAATATTGGTTATTTTATTGGCATTCAGTTTTCCCGGTCCGTCAACCCAGATTCCGGTAGCACGACTGCTACCGCCAGACAAAGAGCTAACACCATCCACCGTACAATTATTCACTTCATAAATAGCCCCGGAAGTTGTCTTGTTGATATAAATACCCATAGTTTCTGTAGTTCCCTGTACATTCCGTATATTATTATTGTTGAACACTGCATTTGAATTACCAGACAGTTCTCCTGTAATACCATACGAACTGCTATTAGCTGTAGATTGTAAATCATAAACCGTATTATTGGAAACTGTAGCATGGGCTGCTCCATGAAGCCATATACCGCGCATGTTCATGGGGTTTGCTCCTGCATAAGAATGATTAAGTCCCGATACACTGTTACCATCGATTAAGACAGTTCCCGTAGTAAGTTCGATATAAGCCAGAATTCCATAAGCGCTGGCTCCTCCTGAAGATGAATTAATATTTTTGATATTGTTTTGAGTAATTTGGACGGATACAGGAAGAGTGAGATCCGGCACATAGTAATATATACCGGCATTCCTTGTATTTCGTACAACATTACGGTTGAATAGAGCGGATATCACATTGATAGCACTGATTCCTCTGTTTCCGGAAGTCAGATAGCATCCGCTGACTTCTATAGGAGAAGTTATTTCGCTGAGGTCAATACAAGGAGTAGTAAGGCCTCCCGTTGAAAATTTTGTATTCCTGAGAATAATGTTCAAAGCATCATTGGTTGGTATCCCGAATACCTGTAGTGCAGAATTGGTCGAAAGATTAGAAAAGGCTAACCGGGTATTATCGTTATTTGCATCAATGGCAATACTGTCTGCCGGAACGCCTCCATCAATTGTAATGTTATTGGAGGAAGAAAAAAGGATGAGTGGTGCGGCCACGTTACCTGATACTGTACGTTGAGCCACTCCGTCGGAAACAATCGTTAACCGGTAAGACATGGAATTTGGAGCAGCAGCAGAAAATAGTATTTGTTCCGTTTCTGATAAATCACTGGCTATAACAAAACGCGTATCGCCTGTAAGTCCGCATGAATTATAACGATCAGCAGCGCTTTTCAATGAAGTGAAGTCTCCTGTGCCATCTGCTTTGATGGTGTAAGTTCCTTCAAGGGGTGTACAAATCGGATAATTAACCAGAACCGGATACGAAGGCCACGCCTTACCTTGTTCATAAGTCACAATGGCTAGCTTATCAGCAATGGAGAGAGATGTATTTGTGTACGACCAGGTATGGTTGGTATTATTGAAGACTGCATTTCCTATTTTCGTAAGCGTTGTTGATGTTTGTCTATATACTACGATGCTATCGACGAGAACATCCGGACGGATCTCTCCTTCCAACGGCTGCCCCATAACCGGTTCCACATGTACCGGAGCGCTTTGCGTTTGCAGATAAGGATAACTGCTACCATCCCAGATATTCCATACGGCAGAACCGTTATTTGTGGTAGCAATTGCGCTTCCCCACGATGCTGTGGAACTATAGAATGAGTGGGTTTTTAAATTCGATAGTGTTTGCGACGCTCCATCTATATTATTCGCATTCGGAACTATTGGTTTCAGCTGACCGTTCGATGTCACCGGCATATTGTCCCATGCATAATTATTGGTTGCAGAGCCTGCATTATTACGAAAGCCCAACACACGCCCTATATCGGAGGAAGAACTCGAATTGGAAACAGAATCGTTAATCGCAACGCTGTTTTTCAATGATGCATTGTTTTGACTTTGGTTTCCCACCAAGCCTCCCGTTCGTGCAGAGGGACTGGTAATCGTATTTATGGTAGCTGTAGCATAAGAATTGCTGAGTACAGCTAAATTACTACCTGTTCCTACCAAACCTCCACCATGTCCGTTTGAGAGAATGGATCCGAAAGCATAGCTGTTGGTTATACTGCCTCTTTGTACTCCTGCCAGACCGCCAACACCATTTGAGGCCGAGCTGCCCGAGGCCAGGACAAACGAATAACTGTTGGTAATACTGCCGCTGCCACTTGCCGCCTCCATATTCCCGATAATGCCTCCCACATTATTCGTACCGGAAACCCGACCGATCACACAACAATTTATCACGGCGCCACCATTTTGATTGCCAATCAGGACACCCACACTTATCGCTCCTGTTACTCCTGCCGAGGCGGTCTCTACACCCAAATTCCGGATGGTTCCGGTTGTATAGCCGAAAAGACCGACATTGTTGGTTCCACTCCGACTAATCATCAATCCTGTGATTTTATGACCATCTCCGTCAAAATTTCCACGAAATTGTTGAGATGTTGTAGCATTGCCAATCGGAGTCCATCCGGATCCGGTATTGTAAGGCGCTACATTCAGATTCAGGTTGGCGGTTAATTTAAAATATAGTCCGGTATAGGTAGAGGCTCCGTTGTTAACATTTGTAGCTAATGTCGCTAAATCCGTTACGTTGTTAATAAGAAAAGGATCTCCGGGAGTTCCAGTTCCGCTTCCTGACCATTGGGCAAGTGCAGAAGTGTTTATATTTAGCAAATACAATAAAAACAGAGATAAAAAATATACATTAAAAGTTTTTTTATGTATTAATTTATTGATTTTCATATATTTAAAGTTTTATATTTTATTTTGGATTTTGAAAATAAAACAAAAACAACTTACACTATGTTTTTATAAAAATCATAAATTATTTTAAAAAATGAGTATCCGTTATTCTACTTAAATAAATTGAAAGCCTAATTTGTCATTGCGGGCTTGACCCGCAATCTATTGATAATCAGCAATGATCGATAAAAGATCCCGCATCAAGTGCGGGATGACAGAGCGATTAGGCAATATAACGGATAATCATTTTTTAAAATTTTGACATAAAAAAATGAGACTAACTTTTGTCAATCTCATTTCGTATATATTGAACTACTTATTTTTGAAACCATCTTGACCTTTTTAAAAAAGACAAAAATGATACATTTTAGACACAGAGTTACACGGAGTAATTATTCACAGAGTAGATTCTTATATCAAGTGACAGAATACTCCGTGAAATAAACTCCTTTGCTTCGTGTTGATATAAAAATTGAAACAAATTCTTTATTTATTTTCATTTAATGTGTTTTCAATCCATTTTTTCGCGTTCACGAAGGCTTCAATCCAAGGACTCACTTCGTCCTGATTTTTTCTTTCAAGAGGATAATTCGCCCATTGCCAAGGAAATATTGCTCTTTCTAAGTGAGGCATCATCGCTAAATGTCGTCCGTCTTTCGAACAAATTCCGGCAACGGAATAATCCGAACCGTTTGGATTGGCCGGATAAGCCTCATAATTATATTTCGCGATAATATGATAATTTTTTTCTTCCAACGGAAGATTGAATTTTCCTTCTCCGTGAGCGACCCAAATTCCTAATTTACTTCCGGAAAGAGAACCGAACATGACCGATTTGTTTTTTGGTATGTTTAAACTTACAAATTCGGATTCAAACCTGTGAGAGTCGTTGTGGAGCATGCGGGCTTTTTTCTTGTGTTTAGGGTTGATTAATCCTAATTCGACCATCAATTGACATCCGTTGCAGATTCCTAAACTCAAAGTATCTTGTCTCGCGTAAAATTTATCTAAAGCTAATTTCGCTTTTTGATTGTAAAGGAATCCTCCTGCCCATCCTTTGGCGGAACCTAAAACATCGGAATTAGAGAATCCTCCGCAGAAAACGACCATGTTGATGTCTCCCAACGTTTCACGTCCGGAAGCCAAATCTGTCATGTGAACGTCTTTCACATCGAATCCGGCAAGATAAAGGGAATAAGCCATTTCCCTTTCTCCATTTGTTCCTTTTTCACGGATGATAGCGGCTTTTATTCCCGAAGGTTTCCTGTCGGGAGCAATGCCATATTGCTGTAACAAACCGGAAAAAGATTTATTGAATTTGAAAACCAACGGTTGTTGTTTATAATTTTCAAAACGTGCTTTCGCACAAGTTTCTCCGCTTTGCTTTCTATCTAACAAGTAAGATGAAGAATACCATACGTCACGCATATAGTCGATACCGAAATGGTATTGAACTCCTTCTTTTTCTATAAGAATATGTCTTTCTTTACTTGTTTTTGCTATACGGGCGAACGCGATACCTCTTTCAGACAAAAATGCTTCAACAGTTTCTTTATTCTTAATCTGAATTAAAATTCCCGGATTTTCACTGAAAAGAATTTTAATCAAGTCTTTTTCTTTGATTTTATCAAGATTAACTTCCAAACCTCCTTCTACATTTCCGAAACACATTTCAAGTAAAGCCGTAATCATTCCTCCCGCTGAAATATCATGTCCTGCCAAAATGAGGTCTTTTTCTATTAATTCCTGAATAGCGTTGAATGCTAATTTGAAATACTCTGCGTCCTGAACGGAAGGAACTTCATTTCCTAATTTATTCAAAGATTGGGCGAACGCCGAACCTCCAAGTTTGAAAGTATCGAACGAAAAATCAATATAATAAACGTAAGTATTATGTTTATTTATTAAAACGGGAGAAATTATTTTCTTTATGTCAGAAACTTCCGCGCCCGCTGAAATAATGACAGTTCCGGGAGCATATACTTTTTCATCTCCATATTTTTGAGTCATTGAAAGCGAATCTTTTCCTGTCGGGATATTGATGCCCAATTCACAGGCAAATTCCGAACAAGCTTCTACCGCGCGATACAAACGGGCATCTTCTCCCTGATTTTTACAGGGCCACATCCAGTTGGCACTCAAGGATACACCGGCAAGTTTATCCGTTAGCGGAGCGAATATAATGTTAGTCAAAGATTCCGCGATCGCGAGAACCGAACCTGCGGCAGGATCAACCAACGCGGCTTGAGGAGCATGACCGATAGAAGTAGCGATACCTGATTTTCCCCGATAATCGAGAGCGACCGCTCCCAAATCACTCAAAGGTAATTGAATTTCCCCCTGACATTGTTGACGGGCTACTTTTCCGGTAACCGAACGGTCGACTTTATTGGTAAGCCAGTCTTTACAAGCGACAGCTTCTAATTGTAGTACATTTTCGAGATATTCGTGTAAGTTCGCGACATCATAATTTAACGGGGCGAATTTTTCATTCACCGTATTATCACTCATGATTGTGCGGGGCGGTTTTCCGAAGAAATCGGATAATTGCAAATCAAGAGGACGTTTCCCGTCTTTTTGTTCGAAAACAAATTGCATGTCGTTTGTAGTTTCTCCTACAACGTACATCGGGGAACGTTCCCGTTCCGCTATATTTTTTACACGTTCTATGTCTTCTTTTTTGAGCAATAATCCCATTCGTTCCTGACTCTCATTTCCGATGATTTCTTTCGCTGATAGGGTCGGATCTCCAATGGGTAAAGCGTTAACGTCAATTTTCCCTCCGGTTGTTTCAACCAATTCCGAAAGGCAATTGAGATGTCCTCCCGCTCCGTGGTCGTGAATAGATACGATTGGGTTGTTGTCCGATTCAGACAATGTACGGATAACGTTTGACGCGCGCTTTTGCATTTCAGGATTCGCGCGTTGCACCGCGTTAAGTTCAATACCGCTTTCGTATTGTCCGGTATCGACAGAAGAAACGGCTCCTCCTCCCATACCAATCCGGTAATTATCTCCTCCGAGAATAACGATTTTTTCTCCCGGTTTGGGTTCGCCTTTCAGCGCGTCACGCATATTCCCGAAACCAACTCCTCCGGCAAGCATAATTACTTTATCATAAGCGAATTTTTTCCGGTTTTCTTCGTGTTCGAATGTTAATAAAGAACCACAAATCAGAGGTTGTCCGAATTTATTTCCGAAATCGGAAGCTCCATTAGAAGCTTTGATTAGAATTTGTTCGGGAGTTTGGTATAACCAAGGACGAGGCTCTATGTTTTCTTCCCATGAACGTTCTACTTCCGTGCGAGGATATGATGTCATATAGACTGCGGTTCCCGCTATCGGTAAAGAAGCTTTTCCTCCTCCGAGACGGTCGCGGATTTCTCCTCCCGTTCCTGTTGCCGCTCCATTGAAAGGTTCTACGGTAGTCGGGAAGTTATGAGTTTCGGCTTTTAAAGAAAGCACTGTTTTGATTTCTTTTGTTTCGAAGAAATCGGGTTTATCGCCCGAAACGGGAGCGAATTGTTCAACAACGGGGCCTTCGTTGAATGCTACGTTGTCTTTATATGCCGAAACTAATTTATTGGGATTAGTTTCTGATGTTTTTTTAATTAATTTGAAAAGCGTACTTTCTTTTTCGTCTCCGTCTATAACGAAAATACCATTGAAAATTTTATGACGACAGTGTTCTGAGTTCACCTGAGAAAATCCGAAAACTTCACTATCGGTCAGTTTTCTTCCTAAGCGGCGGCTTACATCGTTGAGGTATTCAACTTCGTCTTTGCTCAAAGCCAAACCTTCCGATTCGTTGTAAGCGGCAATGTTATTGATTTCAATAATCGGTTCGGGTTTTTTGTTGATGGTATAAAGTTTTTGATCCAATCCGTTGTAGATTCGCTGCAACATAGGGTCGTGTTCCGCGTCTTTATTGTTAACAGGAAAAAATTCTTCAATGCGGACAATTCCTGAAATACCCATGTTTTGAGTAATTTCAACGGCGTTCGTACTCCAGGGAGTAATCATTTCCCGCCTTGGACCGACAAACCATCCGTTGAGTGTTTCATTTTTTAATAATTGCGCTTCGGTGAAAAGCCAAACTAATTTTTTAATGTCTTCTTTTGCCGGTTTTCCAGCTACATCAACGGCTATTACCGTGTTTGTCGTTGCTTTGAAGAAAAGAATCATGCTTGTTTTTATATTTTAATCTGAAAAAATTATTTTATATTGAATAGAAAATTTTCCATTTTCCACTTTCAATTGAGCAACAAAGTTACCATTAAAAAATGAAAAATTATAAAATCACTCCGTCTTTCATGTGAATGATTCTGTCGGTAGATTCCGCTAACTGTTCATCGTGTGTGACAATTACAAAAGTTTGATTTAATTCAGTTCTTAAATCAAAAAATAATTGGTGTAATTCTTTTTTATGTTGTGTATCTAAACTGCCTGATGGTTCATCGGCGAATATCACTGCCGGTTTGTTGACTAAAGCCCGGGCAACGGCTACTCTTTGTTTTTCACCTCCTGAAAGTTCATTCGGTTTGTGGCTTGTCCGTTCGCTTAATCTTAAATAATCCAGAATTTCTTTAGCTCTTTTTTCAGCGGCCGATGTTTTCATTCCTCCGATTAAAGCAGGAATCATCACGTTTTCCAAAGAAGTGAATTCGGGTAATAATTGATGGAATTGAAAGACAAATCCGATATTTTTATTCCGGAAAGCAGCCTGCTTTTTGTCGTTCATTTTGCTGACGTCTACATCATCATAAAGCACTTTTCCTGAATTAGGCTTATCAAGCGTACCGAGGATTTGCAGTAATGTCGTTTTTCCCGCGCCGCTTGGACCGACAATAGAAACGATTTCTCCTTTATTAATTTCTAAATCAATACCTTTTAATACTTGTAAATTGTCGAAAGACTTGGTGATTTGTTGCACTATAATCATAAAATATCGATATGAAACGCAAAGTTACATAAAATAATGGAGAATTGTGAAACAACTCCTGAGGGTATCCAGGGCAAACTGTTTTGTTGTGTGTTTGGCATTCATTTTAGTATGCTAATTTTCCATTATTTAATTCCACGTTAAAACTGACTTTTGCTCCCAAAGCTTCAAATACTTTCAAAATAGTTTCAAATCGAGCATTTTTCACGCTGTTTTCAATAAATAACCTAAGTTGCTATTTATTTTTATTTAGACATGAAATTCTGCGGGAATAAATAAGTTAAAGTAATTAACTTCGAATGCTTAAATTTAATATTAAAACGGTCAAAATGTACTAAATTTATTCGAATAGAATCCGAAAGTATTGGTAATTAGCAACTTGAATTAAATAATTGTATTTTTGAATTTTATTATCAAAACCTTGTTTTTTTTCGTATTCCCCAAAAATCTATTATAAACCCATAAATTTTATATAATCAGTGTGTTGATAATATTTTTAGAGATCCTTTTTAAACTTCCACCACTACCGGGCAATGATCGGAATGTTTGGCTTCCGGTAGTATAGCCGCGGATTTCAATCTGGATTTAAGAGCTTGAGTAACGATGTGATAATCGATTCGCCATCCTAAATTTTTCTCCCTCGCGCCTGCTCTGAAACTCCACCAACTATACTGGTTCGGTTCGTTGTTAAATTCCCTGAAAGTATCTACAAAATCAAGTTCAATGAATTTATCGAACCACGCGCGTTCTTCGGGTAGAAATCCCGACATTTTGGTGTGTCTTTCGGGATGATTGATGTCGATGGGTTTATGGCAAATATTGTAGTCGCCGCAAATCAGCAGATTCGGGCGTTCTTTTCTTAATTCAATTATATAGTCCGTAAATAAATCCAAAAATTGCATTTTTAACGCTTGGCGTTCATCGCCGGATGTGCCGGAAGGAATATATACGCAAACAATGGTCATATCTCCGAAATCTACGCGAATTACCCGGCCTTCCGCGTCGAAAAAATCATTTCCGATACCTTTAGAATAAAAATCAGGCTTTTGTTTACTGAAAACCGCAACGCCGCTATATCCTTTTTTTCGCGCGGAATTGATAAGGATTGATTGGTATCCTAATCCTTGAAACAACAATGTTTCAATTTGTTCGGGTTGCGCTTTCGTTTCCTGAACGCAAAATACATCCGGATTTTCTTTTTCAAGCCAATCCAACAAACCTTTGTTCATGGCGGCACGGATGCCGTTTAAGTTGTAAGATATAATTTTCATAAATTTATTTTTCCAAATATGTATAACCGTATAATCCAGAACGGTAATTCGATAAAAATTCACGGCCTTCTTCTACCGAAATTTTTCCTTCTTTCATAGAAGATGTTACCCAAGATTCTACTGTACGAACCAGTTTTTTCGGACTATATTGTACATAATCCAACACATCGGCGATTGTTTCTCCATCGATAACTTGCTCGATTTCATATCCGTCTTTGTCGACAGCGATATGTACGGCATTCGTATCTCCGAAAAGATTATGCAAATCTCCAAGTATTTCCTGATATGCTCCAACTAAAAATACGCCTATGTAATAAGGTTCTTTGTGCTTAATAGGATGAACAGGAAGGTGATATGAGTAATTTTTTACACTAATGAAATTGTCGATCTTTCCGTCCGAATCGCAAGTTATATCTTGTAATGTGGCCGTACGGGAAGGTTTCTCTTCTAATCGGGAAATAGGAACGATAGGGAAAACCTGATCAATCGCCCAAGAATCGGGAAGCGATTGAAAGAGCGAAAAGTTACAGAAATATTTATCCGGCAACATTTTTGAAATTTTCCTTAATTCCTCCGGAGCATGTTTCATTTCAATCGCCATTTGATGGACTTCACGGGCTATTGACCAATATAGTCTTTCTATTTGAGCGCGTGAAACCAAATCAAGCATTCCTAAGCTGAAACGGTCTAAGGCTTCCTCCCTGATCTGTTGCGCGTCGTGCCAAGTTTCTATCAAACGTGGCTGATTCATTTCGTCCCACAATTTATAAAGTTCTTTAACATGCTCATGCGCGTTTTCCGGTAATTCTTCATTTTCGTCCCATTCCGGAAGAGAAGCCGTTTCGAGTACTTCAAATATAAGTACTGAATGATGGGCGGTTAGTGAACGGCCTGATTCAGTGATGATATTCGGTTGAGAAATGTTGTTTTTTTCGCAGGCGTCTACCAGTGTCGAAATGGAATCGTTTACATATTCCTGAATAGAATAATTCATGCTACTCTCACTTCCTGAAGAACGGGTTCCGTCGTAATCGACACCCAATCCTCCTCCGATATCGACAAATTCTATATTGAATCCCATTTTATGTAACTGGACATAAAATTGGGAAGCTTCACGTAACGCGTTTTTAATGCGGCGTATTTTCGTAACCTGACTGCCTATATGGAAATGTATTAACTTCAAACAGTCTTCCATTTTATTTTTTTCGATGAAATCAAGCGCTTCCAACAATTCACTTGACGAAAGTCCGAATTTGCTGACATCGCCTCCCGATTCCTCCCATTTGCCACTTCCGGCGCTTGCTAATTTGATACGGATTCCGACATTAGGCCTGATTTTCATTTTCTTTGATAAGTCGGCTATCAATTTCAATTCATTCATTTTCTCAACAACAAGGAAAATACGTTTTCCCATTTTTTGAGCTAATAACGCCAATTGTATATAATCTTCATCTTTATATCCGTTACAGATAATTAAAGAATCGTTACTTGTATTAATGGCTAATACCGCGTGCAATTCGGGTTTAGAACCGGCTTCCAGTCCAATGTTGAATTTTTTTCCGTGGCTGACGATTTCTTCAACCACTTGGCGCATTTGATTTACTTTGATAGGATAAATGATGAAATTTTGCGCGTTGTATCCGTATTCTTCCGACGCGATTTTAAAGCAATTGGAAATTTTTTCAATCCGGTTGTCCAAAATATCGGAAAACCGAACCAAAAGCGGAGCCGAAACGTCTTTAAGGACTAATTCATCCATTAATTCTTTTAAATCAACGCCAGCAAATCCTTGTTTAGGAGTTACGGTAATGTGCCCTTTTTCGTTAATTGAAAAATAATTTAAACCCCAACCGTTGATGTTATACAATTCCGCAGAATCTTCAACACGCCATTTTCTCATTTCCTTAAATTTAATATTAAATATGCCATTGCGGGCTTGACCCAGTTATGTTCGGAACAATTAATTATGCCCGTAGAGCATATTTTTTATAATTAAAATCTTCCGATCCCGCAATAACAGGTTGTTATTTTGCCACGAAATTAGTAATAAAAACAATAATAATATTGAAATTCTCGTATATTTGTGATTATTTGTAATTTTTTGTATTAATGAGATTTTACCATGGTTTCTTCTAAAGTTTATTTTACGGATTTTTCTACAACTCCCAACCGGAATATTTTTAAAAAATTGAGTTTGCTTTTGCAACGCGCGGGTATGCAGGAAATAGATTTCAATAAAAAATTTGTCGCCATTAAGATTCATTTCGGAGAACCGGGAAACATGGCTTATCTTCGTCCGAATTTTGCTTATAGAGTCGTGAAAGATATTAAGAAATTAGGCGGAAAACCGTTTTTAACTGATAGTAATACACTTTATAGCGGTCGGCGTTCGAATGCTTTAGACCACTTGGATTCGGCCTACGAAAATGGTTTTTCTCCTTTTTCCATAGGTTGCCATGTGATTATCGCTGATGGATTGAATGGAATGGATTTCAGGGAAATAGAAATTAACGGGAAATATTGCAAAACTGCCAAAATAGGAACCGCGATTGCCGATGCCGATGTGATTATTTCTATGAATCATTTCAAAGGACACGAACAAACCGGATTTGGAGGAGCGTTGAAAAATTTAGGAATGGGCGCGGGAGCAGTGCCTGGAAAAATGGAAATGCATTCATCTTCGATTCCGTTTATTGAGACGGAAAACTGTACAGGATGTTCGTTGTGTGTAAAATCATGTCGCCATACCGCGGTTACACTTGACGCGAACAGAAAGGCCGTTATTGATAAATTGGTTTGTGTAGGATGCGGACAATGCATCGCTGTTTGTCAGTTCGACGCGGCTCAACCCGATTGGTCGAGTTCGCCCGATGAATTATGTTATAAAATAGCCGAATATACACAAGCGGTCATTAAAGACAAGTCTCATTTTCATATCAATTTTATCATAGATGTTTCGCCCGATTGCGATTGTTGGGGATATAGTGATGTTCCGATTGTTCCGAATATCGGAATATTAGCGTCATTCGATCCGGTTGCACTCGATCAGGCATCCGTCGATTTAGTCAATAAAGCGCCAATAATGAAAGGCAGCCGTTTAGCTGAAAAAGTAGGAGAACATCAATGTGAACATTGTGAGGACGACCGTTTCCATACTACACATCCTCATACCGATTGGAAATATACTTTGCGACATGCCGAAGAAATTGGTATTGGAACAAGGTCGTATGAGTTGATTACGGTGTGAGATAAGTGTGTTTAACGTTTAAATAACGTCGATTCAACAAATAAAATTAAGAAAATAAATAAAAATGATAGTAGAACAATTAACTAACAAAAACGCTTTTTTCCTTTTGGCAGGCCCTTGCGTTATCGAAGGAGAAGAAATGGCATTGAAAATCGCGGAAAAAATAATCCATATTACGGATAAATTAGGAATTCCTTATGTATTTAAAGGTTCATACAGGAAAGCGAACCGCTCTAAAATAGATTCTTTTACCGGTATTGGAGACGAAAAAGCGTTGAAAATTTTAAGGAAAGTGAATGAAACGTTTGGAATACCAACTGTGACGGATATTCATGAAGTACATGAAGCGGTTTTAGCTGCCGAATATGTCGATGTGTTACAAATTCCTGCGTTCCTTTGTCGTCAGACAGAATTGTTGGTAGCTGCCGCGGAAACCGGAAAAATTGTCAACATAAAGAAAGGACAATTCCTTTCTCCGGGAGCCATGCAATTTGCCGCTCAAAAGGTTGTGGATTCCGGAAACAACAATGTGATGCTTACCGAACGGGGAACGACTTTCGGATATACTGATCTGATAATTGATTACAGAGGTATTCCCGAAATGAAAACTTTTGGTTTTCCTGTAGTGATGGATGTCACTCATTCTCTTCAACAACCGAATCAAACAACCGGAGTTACCGGAGGTTTGCCCCAATTGATAGAAACAGTCGCGAAAGCCGCTGTAGCGGTAGGTGTTGACGGATTATTTATAGAAACTCATCCCAATCCGAAAGAAGCTAAGTCGGATGGCGCGAATATGTTGCAATTAGATTCGTTAGAGCCGTTGTTGGTAAAATTAATGAGAGTTAGAGAAGCGGTTTCATAAATTTAAGAATTAGAAATTAAGAGTGAAAGTGTTTAATGAAAATTTTTTAGCATAAATTATTTTATAAATCGGTGTAAATCCGTAAAATCCGTGTTATCAGTGTGCTAATAATACTTTTTAGACAGACTTGCTCACTATTTACCAAATGTTATCTATGCAAAATAAAATTTTAAAATTATTTGAAGATCAATTGATTTTATGGCCGTTAGCTAAAGAAAATTATAAATCTTTAAGTCGGGTAAAAACGCGGGAAATCGCGTTCGATGATTTTGAAGTTATTATACAATTCAATCCCGAAAGAGTGAGATCTGTTGCGGCAACTCCTAAAATGAGTGAGGATTTACCCAAATCTTGTTTCTTGTGTAAAGGAAATTTGCCTGAGGAGCAACAAGGGATTCCTTTTGGAGAAGATTTTACCATTTTATGCAATCCTTTTCCTGTGTTTTCAAAGCATTTAACTATTGCTTCGAATAAACATATTCCTCAATTGATAAAAAATAATTTTGAAACATTGCTTCAGTTGGCTCAAAACCTTCCTGATTTTGCTGTCTTTTACAATGGTCCGCAATGTGGAGCTTCGGCTCCGGAACATCTTCATTTTCAAGCCGGATTGAAAACAGAAATACCTTTGTATAATGATTTCATATTTCTGAAAAAAAATATGAAATCTATTGATAATAATCTTTTCAAAATAAACGATGAATTAAGAACATTTTTTGTTTTGGAAAGCGATGATTTAATGAAATTATCAGATATTTTTTATCAACGTTACCCGCGGGAACCTCTTCTGAATATTTTAGTTTGGTATGAAAACGATCGATGGACGTGCTGTGTTTTCGAACGTAAACAACATCGTCCCAAGCAATATTTCGCGGAAGGGGAAAGCCAAATATTGGTTAGTCCGGCCACCGTTGAAATGGCAGGATTAATTATAACTCCACGTTTAACCGATTTTGAAAAAATAACGAAAGCCGATTTAATAGATATTTTTGGTCAGGTTGTTGTGATGTGAATAATAGAAGTATTCTCAGGCAAGCTTTTTTTCTTTTTCTGTCATTGTGTTTTAAAATAACATGCCGCTTACTGTAAAGTTTACGGATTTTATGGGAATAAATGCCTGATTGCCATTATTGGATGGTAGAGCAGCATTCTCGGACCCGAAAATCGCATGACTTCCCTGATTTTAGCTCTCATTTCAGGTTTATAACAATGAACCGGACAAAGTTTGCACATTGGTTTCTTTTCTCCGAAAGAACATTGAGATAACCTAATATGGGCATATTCCAATAATTCCCCGCAAGAAGAACACAATTCAGCGTTTCCTTCTTTCTTCCGGCAGTAGAGGCGAATCATCTGTTCTACTGTGTTTTGTTCTTGTTGAATACGATTATCCACGACTTGCACAATTATAAAATACCTTGTGAATTATTCTAATTTCCTTCAAAATTACAGATTAATTGTGAGAAAACATACAATTTTGACTTAATGCATCTTTTCTTATAATATCTTCAAAGAACTCTTCAACCGTCATAAATTTTACCGCCGTTGCATTTCTATTTCATTTTGTTGGTATAATAACAATCATTTATTTAATAAAATGATTATCCGTTATACTGCCTAATCGCTCTGTCATCCCGCACTTGATGCGGGATCTTTTACAATCATTGCTGATTATCAATAGATTGCGGGTCAAGCCCGCAATGACAAATTAGGCTTTCAATTTATTTAGGTAAAATAACGGATACTCATTTTTAATAATATCGACCCTATGTATTTAAAAAAGAAAAGGCTGTCTCACGACAACCACAATCTTAATTTAACCTTAAATCTAATACCATGAAAAACACAGTACAAAGGTAAATGATTTTATGTTATAAAACATAGTTTATTAACATATATTTTAAAATATAACATATTTTAACATAAAATAAACTTTGAGAAATTCAATTTAGAATTACAAAATAAACATATCTTATTGGTTATCAATAGATAACGATTCCTACTATTCCAGCTAAGAAAATCATCAAAATCGGATGTAATTTAAAGAACATTGTCGCGATAAAAGCAATCGCGAAAATTATTAGACTTTTATAATCTGTAAAATTTTCATTATTCATTAATAATAGGGCGGCTGAAGCGATTAGCCCGACTGTAGCCGGACGCAATCCTTTGAACGCGTCATTTACATATTTATTATTCCTGAATTTTTTATATATTTTGGCGATACTTAATACAATAATGAAAGATGGTAAACAAACCGCGATTGTAGCAATGATTGAGCCAAAAATATTATTTGTCACGGTATAACCGATGTATGTAGCGCTATTGATTCCGATCGGGCCGGGTGTCATTTGGGAAATAGCTACGATGTCTGTAAATTCCTGATGCGAAATCCATCCATGATTGGTTACAACTTCATCGTGTATCAAGGATAACATGGCATAACCTCCACCGAAACCGAAAAGTCCGATTTTGAAATATGTGATGAAGAGTTGAAGGTAGAGCATGAGGGAATTAGGAATTAGGAATTAGAAATCATTATCAGTTGTCAGCTATCAGTTATCAGTTGTCAGCTTTTTTCAGTTTTCCATAAATTAATCCTCCGGCAGCCGCCATAATGACAATATAGACGGGAGAAACGCCGCAATACCAAATCAGGAACGCCGCGAGTACAGGTATAATTATTGTCCTTAAATTGAGTTTTACTTCTTTTGCCGTAGTTATAACGGGAACAACAATTAACGCGACTACCGCCGGACGAATCGCCATAAACATCTTTTGTACCCATATATTATTTTCGAATTGCCGGAAAAACATCGCGATCAATAGAATCATTAAAAAAGAAGGTAATACAGAGCCTAACGCGGCAACTATACTACCTTTACTTTTTTTTATCGTATATCCTGACAAAATGGCAATGTTGACGGCTAATATTCCGGGTACGGATTGAGAAACCGCAATCATATCCACAAAGTCGCTTCTCGAAATCCACCGTTTTTTTTCAACTATTTCATGTTGGATAAGCGGAATCATCGCGTAACCTCCGCCAATAGTGAACGCGCCTATTTTCGCGAATGTGAGGAATATTTCCCAATACAAATTCATTACCGTCTCCTAACACTCTTGGTTGGCGAAGACGAAGCCTTTTCCGTTGTCGTTTTTTGCGGTTTTGATGCTTTTTCGGTTTTTGTGCCGCTTGAACTTGAGCGTGAAGATTTAGTTGTCGTTGATTTTGAACTTTTATTAGACTTAGTTGAAGAAGAAGTAACTGTAGCCGTATCTTTGGGTAACCACAATTGCGCTTCAAAAACTTTCAGCTGACTTTCTATGCTATCTTGCGCTTGTTTTAAGGCTTCTTTTTTATTTCCAACGATTTGGACCAAACTTTTATTCATCATATTCGTCGTCTTAACGATTTCGCCTTTATACATTCGTTTACGGAAATAATCATCCATTGTATAAGTCATGGCGTTGTTATAATTGGAAGTCATGATTTTTGATTGCGCCAAATAAGGACGTATTTCATCGTAAGTGAGCCAAAACATCGGTTCTTTGATTACATCCGAAAATTCATCTTCCTGCTGAACAATCGTAGGAGAAATCGCGATAACAGATGTATTAAACGTTCCGGTAGCTTCATCAAAATACGAAGCTTCTTTTATCAAATATAACAACACTTCTCCGCTTGGAATATCGCTATCATCAATAATATATTCTGTTTTTGTTCCGTTTTTTTGTGTGGTATAAGTGATTTCGAAACGCTTCAGAATATCTTCAAACGATACCAAATTTTTATCGGTAAATACTTCTCTTCCTTCAAGATATTTATATCCTTTGATTTTATCCTGAGCCATCAATTTGAAAAGAAGAGTAAACAAATTCATCCTGTCACCAACGGGATAGGTAGGATAATACAACGCGGCATTGTCGTCTTTCGTAACATCTATCCAACGGTAAACTTCACGGAGCCAGGGAACAGTGCCTACATCTTGTGTTTGTTCCTGATTTTTCGCTTCCGCCCTGACGCTGAGAGACGGCAAGCCGGATTCTTTGTTTTCCGCTTGTTGGCGTGGAGTTCTCCTCTGCGGTGGCGCGGATTGAGATACCGCATCCTGAACATACAACACAGATAAAAACAATGTAATGATATAATAAAACGCTTTCATATTTTATATATAATCAAGATATCTTTAATTAATAGTTATATCCATAGTAGACAATTCCCTTTCGATTCCATCAGGGCCTTTTGCCACGATTTTCCTGATAAGAAACATTTTTCCCCTGTTCATCTGGCGAATCCGTTCCTTTTGGGAAGATGAAAAGTTTTTTCCGCTCGAAAGATCCGACATCATTGTTCCCATACTTTCGTCTGTTGTCATCGTTTCAAATTTGACTACGGTAAACGGAATATTCAAAATTCCATCATCAATCGCGGCTTTCAATTCTGTCATGTTTGCTAAAGCGCTTTTTGACAATTTCCCTTTTTTATATTGAACCACATTTCCTTTATCATCCTTATATTCCAGATACGGAGTCGGATCGGGTAATCTTCTGACTCTAAATGTATTTTTTGCCATTTCCTGCGAACGTCCGCCGGTTTGCGCAGTTACAGTAATAATAGCGTCTGTTCCTATTGTATTCGGGCGGGCGGTCCAAAGTCCGTCTCCTTTGCGAGTAAGTGTTCCATTAGTCATAGATGCCGAAATATTCTGACTTGCGACTCCGGGAACGGCGATGCGGATGTCATTGTCAATTCCTGAATATAGTACGTTCATCATAACCGGAGCGACTGTCGCGTTGGGTTCGATTACAAAATATTCGGTCGAGAACGGAAAGTTTTTGATTGCTCCGTCCACTCCTTTCAATTGTATTTCTCCTTTGACGGTACGTTGCCCGCTTCCTCCGGCTCCTTCTACGAAATGTCCGTTGGAAATTTCTCTTCCATTCGCGATAATAACCGGACGCAAAGTGGTATCTACCGAAGCGAGTATAATTTCCGCTTCGTAATTACTTCCCCGCATTACCATTTGTGACTTTGGAACCACTTGCGCTTCCATTTTATTTACCCGGTAATCGCTCACGTCAATATTCTTTAATAAGGTACTCAATACTTCACCTTCCGCATAACGGATATCGTTTTGGAGTTTAGTAAGAAGTGTAACAGCAGCAGCGACAGGCATTTGGAAGAACATCGATTCTTCCCAAGTTTGTTTGTTCTCCTTCGCTTTTTTAGAAGGCGCCGTACTCAGATTATTTTCAATGATATGTTTTTTCAAAGAATCGGTAACTAATGAAGTGACATATTCACGATATTCATTGATATTTTTTTTCAGTTTTGTCGCGTCATTTTTTCCCGGTTCGAACATCACTTCAAACGCGGCATTTAAATCATCAGGGTGTTTCAAATCCTGAGGGTCTCCTTTATCTCCGTCAGATTTGCGAACTATTTTTATTTTGAGGTTTTCGGTATAATTGAATAACGAATCTGATTGGGCTTTAACCTGTCCCGCCAAATCGTACCAAACTTTTGTTTTTTCGGGATTGGTCTTATGGTAGTCATTCAATTCCGTAAAAATAAGTTCGTTTCGCGTTGTCGAGGATTTGACCGTACGAAGCAAGCTTTCTTCCACCAATTCAAAGCCATCTAACACTTCGTTTGAAACGTTGAGGGCGAGCATTCCGATGAAAACCAGATACAACAAGTTGATCATCTTTTGCCTTGGTGAATTTGTATTATTTGCCATATATAATTTTAATAAAAGAATGAAGTAAAAGAAAGAAATGAATATTTACTTTTCATCGCTTCGTTGTTTTCATTTCTTTAATTATTTTCATTTATTAATTTTATCTCAAACATTCGGATTATTTCCTTGTTGAGGATTATTGTTATATCCACTTTGTTGCTGAGGATTATAATTTCCCGCGTTTGGATTATATCCACCTCCCGGATTGTATGGCGAATTTTGATTGAATCCCGGATAACCCGCGTTTGGATTATAACCTGCTCCTGAAGGCATATTCATATTCATGTTCATTGTCATAGCGTTCAGCAGACGAGCATATACGGCATTAAGGGCTGCTATCTGATGTGTCATTTTTTCTGTTTCTCCCCTGAAAACAGTGCTATCCATAACCGATCCTTCATACATGTCTTTCATGCGCAACAAGCCCGCATTGATTCTGCTGATGGCTTCCATCTGAGAACTGATACTTTGTATCTGTACTTCGTAGATATGATTTAATTTGGCCACATTTTGATTCAACGCGTCCATTTGATTTACATATCCTTTTGAGTTTTCGGTAACACCATCAGGATTATCAGTAATAGTACGGTAAGAGCCCAAAAGAGTTTCGGAAACATTGGTCAAATCGTTGGTTACGGAACTGAATTTTTCCATGTTTTCTGCCATTCCACTCAACTTATCGAGGTATTCTTTGGTAACATCCGACAATTCTGCCATTTTCGCGATTTGATCCGCGGCTCCGGCCATTTTCTTGATGCTTTCGGAAAGCGCGTTTGTTTGTTCTTCCGAAATTTCGACATGTGATGGGATTCCGAACGATTGTTTGGTTTCTTCGGGAGTATAATCCCTTCCTCCGCCAAAAACTCCTCCGCCAATGATAACCGGCCCTCCGGAATATCCAGAGATTCTACCACCTGTGGCGGCAATTCCATTGTCATCGCCTTCAGTACCTTGTTCCGATCCGGAAAAGGTTCCGCCAATGACTCCGCCTCCGCCGTTCCCGGAAAAATCAGGACGGTCTTCAGCGTCATTGGTATCAAGTACAGGAAAAACCTGTTCCCATTGATACTCTTTTGGAGGTTTATCGAATGCCGCGATGGCAAATACGATGGCTTCCGTTATCAAACCTATGTATAGGAAAATACTTCCTAAACCATAAGGCCAGTGATTTAATTTGGCTAATACGCCAATCAATACGATGGTTGCGCCCCAATTGTAGAAAAATTGGAAGAAACGTCTGCCTTTATCTTTCGACAGGAATTTCTCAACCATATTTTTATATCTTCTTTTTATTCCCATATATCTTATATTAGTTACGAGTGACGAGTTATTAGTGACAAGTTATCACTTATTTCTTACTAAATCCGACTTGCGTCCTGACGCAACGGAATCCGATATAAGAACGTTGTTCGTTTTGATATTCGAAAGTCCTGACATCGGAACGGACAAAATGCGCTACATCTTTCCAAGATCCACCTCTGACCGCTTTTTTCTTCATCGCGTAAGGATCTTCTTTGGCAGCGTTATAACGATATTCAGGGTTCATATCACTCATGATTTCCGGTCCTGATTCAAGAAAACTAGTGGAAGTCCACTCCGCTACATTTCCCGCCATATCGTATAACCCAAATTCATTAGGAGAATACGACGCCACTTTCGCGGTAATCAAATTTCCGTCTTTTACATAATTTCCCCTGTCGGGTTTGAAATTACCGAGAAAACAACCTTTGTCTCCGGTTACGCCTTCTTGCCGCCAAGGATATTTATTTTCGTTCCGGCCGCTACGGGCGGCGTATTCGAATTCGGCTTCGGTTGGTAAACGATAGGGTTCGATAGTTCTACCTCCGGTATTGGCCGACATCATCTGAAAGTTGGTTCTCCACACACAAAACGCGGTTGCTTGTTCCCATGAAACACCCACAACCGGATAATCGTTATATCCGGGATGGTTGAAATACATTCGCATATAAGGTTCGTTATAAGCGTTATTGAAGTCGTTGACCCAACAGCTTTCATCAGGATAAATATTAACAATCCGGGTATGAAGAAAATCAAAGAGAGAACCCAAAGGGCGTGTAATGGTTTCGTTAACAATAACGCCTTCTTCGTTGATGTAGGCGGTATCTTTCGAAATCATGACAACTTCATTCGGATCGACAGTAAGGTCTGTATTTTTGATTCTTTCCTCAGGATTTAATCGGTTTTTCCGTAAAGCGGCTGTTGTATAATCAAACCAATCGTATCGGAAAATCATTTGTTTCGGGTCTAATTTTTTTTCTCTTGTAATCGGATGGGTATAGTATACGCTATTGATAGCCGCCAATTCATCTTCCGTAGCCCGTTTTTCAGTCGGGATGGGCCGGTTCCAATCTAAAATAGGTTTTTCGAGCGGTTCTCCGTTTTTGTCTTCTTCTATTTTATAACGGTCATCTCCTCCGTAAGCAGGATCATAGAGGCGTTCCCTGACAATAGAATCCCTCACAAAATAAACAAATTGCCTGTATTTCGCATTTGTTATTTCTGTTTCGTCCATCCAAAAAGCATCCACCGAAATGCCTTTCGGGTCTTGATGTATTCCCCATAATGAGTCTTTGTCGGCCGGTCCCATATCGAATGATCCTCTTTTAATCAGTACCATTCCATAAGGAGAAGGCTCGCTCCATGCCGGAGCGCTTACTCCGGTAAGTTCTCCACCGGGCCCTTGCAAGGAATTTCCGCAAGAAACCAACAATGTTGCAATTGCAATGATGAATATTGATTTGTTCAGTAATTTCATTTTACAGAATTCTAATACTCTTATGTTTATTTTTATTTCCTTTATTCAAATTCAAATCGATCATGTACTTAAGAAACAACTCATGACTGCCTGTTGTTCCCTTTCTGACAGCAGATATTGGAAAATCGTAGGCGTATCCTCCCTGGAAATTTTTTATCTGAGCGCCCAGCATTACTATCGCCGCGTCGTCATACCTCCAACCCAATCCTGCCCAAAACATTTTATTGTATACCAATCTGGCAGAAAGTTCCATTTGTGTCATTTGTATGGTTGATTTTACAAACGCGGACGGACGTAATTCTAATAACGGATTGCTAAACTGAATATTGTATCCTCCCATCAGATAATAACCACGAGGAAGATAAGTTATGGTTTTTTCTCCATCTTCGGATGTCATTTCGGGTTCGAGTAAGTGTGTAATGGAAAATCCGGCATACCATTGTTTACGTGAATAAAAAAAACCGAGGTCGAAATCTATCGAAGACGATTTGATGTCAATCGTAGGTATACCATCATCAACAGGTTGAAGTTCTTCTGTAGCGTCAGGAATTTCAACTTTCGTTCCAAACCAAGTTTCATCTATTTTAGCAATTTTGATTCCGGCGCTGAAATTTCCTCCCCAAAGTTTTTTATTGTAAGCATATTGTCCGGCTAAAATAGAGTGTTTGAATAATCCTAAAGATTCATTGAACATCATTATACCTACTCCATGTGTACGGCCTAAAAACTTAAAAGGCATTTCGGCTGAAATCAACATTGAGCGGGGGGAATTGTCGAATCCAATCCATTGTTGGCGGTTCAGAATCATCATTTCCAACTTTTCGACCTGTCCGGCATAGGCAGGGTTATAGTATCCGGGAGCAGCCCAATAATTACTTAATTGCGCATCGTATTGCGCGGCCGTCCGAAAACAAACGGTAGTCAAGAAGGTGATAATTATCGGTATAAGTCTTTTCATCCTTTAAATAAACGGTCAAAGATAAAAATAATTATATATTGAATTCTATTTAAATCTGTTGATATTGGTTGAGGATGATAAAAAAGAAGGTATCCATTGTGGATACCTTCTGAAAAACGGATTAATTTATGTTGCCTGAAATGTTATAGAGGATCTATTTGTATTTTAATTTGTCCTTCTCTTATTCCCCACTTGTGCTCAAATTTAACATCAATAACTGCGATAATTGCTTTTTGAAGATTTTCTCCAGTGTTGATCCATTTAATTTTCCTTGGATCTGAAATATCTACTTTTTGTTGATTTGCAACAAGATTAACTTTATTTCCACTCATATCCGTATATCCATTTACTGTAAGACTTTTAAGAGTAACGTCATATAAATCTTGCAAACCTAAATTAAATGCTCCATTTTCATAAATAACTTGATTCTTGAAATCTAATAATTTGAAGAATTTAAATCCGTCTACTGTATTATCATATTTGTCTTTCAGTTTATCTGTTACTCCAATATTTGTCAATGCAAGCACCGGGCTCTTGAAATATACTTTGAAAGGTTGTTGTATTACTTCATATACATCGACATTTCCATCATAAATAGCAACTACCCTTACATAGATTGGTTTTACCAAATTATTGTAATCGGTGTTTACATAAGCTTCGCCGTCTGCATTATCTGCGAGTTCAATTTTTCCTGTTATGCTATTCAATGTAACGCCTTTATATGTTGTCACTACGCCTTTATCTGTCACCAATTGGTATCTCAAGTCAACAATAGGGCAAGAAGACGCATTTACTAATATTGCTTTAGGGTCTATAAATGCATTAGACAATTGACCTTCTTCTAACCATTCATTATTGGTGCTATTTGCACGACCTGTAATTTCTATAGTGTTATTGCCATCACCTGTCCACCAAATCATATTTTTAACTAAAGGTTTAACGGCAGGATTAGTAATAGTTACATCATAACTAATTTTAATGGTTGCTCTTCCTGTAGCTGTATAAACGCCTTCTACTTTATATGTTCCGGCAGCGATAGTATGAGGAATTGTTAATAATAATCTATTTTGATCTTTAACACTGACCAATGTCAATCCTTTGGCAAATCCTGTAGTCGTTTTAGTTTCCGCGTAACTATACGTATTAAAGAATTCGACTTTACCCATTTGCACTCCAACATTATTGAATAGCTTGTCCAAGTCTAATTCTACATCTTTAGAGGTACATGCGCGTTCATAAGAAACAGGTCCTCCAAAAGGAATATCATTTAATACGATTGGAGTAACAGTTTGAACAATTTTAATTTTAATGAATTTAGAAATGAGAATATCACCTTCAGGGCTTTTTAGATCTACTTTAACAATTGGAGTTCTACCTATAGCCGCGAAGTGATATCTATTTCCTGTTAAATTATCAGGATCTTTTGTTACTTTGATACGTCCTTTTGTTTTGAATGTGGCATCGGTTTTATCAAGATATTTTGTCTGATCTACTCCTTCGTTAGAATAACTTACACCTGTAAACTCATAAGTATAATCATCAAAACCATTATCTTTCAAATAATCAGGAGAAGGTAATCCTTGAAAATAAGCGGCTAAACTATCAACTAAATCAAATCCTGTTTGATCTGTATAAAGTATTTGGAAATTTTCTACAGCTGCAGGATAATCATTGCTATTTGAAATCAACGGGATTCTTTTTTTTGTTGGTTGCGACTCTCTTACGAGTTCTACATTTTTAAATTCTTTATTTACAGCCGCGATATATTCCGAATAAACATATTGTTCATCGGCAGCTTCTTTATTCTTAACTATAAGCGCAACATAATCTTTTTTTTCTGCAGTAACCGCTAAATTAGCTTTTAACTTAAATGACAAAATTCCACTTGTAACAGATGCAGAATTCTCAATAATAGAGATGCTATTGTCCTTTTCAATACTTGATGATTTCAGGAGAATTGCTGATTTTTTAGAAAATCCTTCAAGTGTAAAGCAAGCTAAAGGAACACTGGTTGGATTAACCGCATAGCTAATATTTGCTTTTCCTCTATATATTTTACTATTCAAAGCTTTAATGTAAGGAAACGCGATTACCGCATTGCTGGCATCTCCTTCTTCAAGATAATATTTAGGAACAAAACTTAAGCTTGTAACGAGTGTAGAAGCTTTAGGCAAGTTTACAGAAGTTTTAGTTCCATCTGCAGATGTTATATTCAAAGCGTAATAACCAGATTTTGTCGCGTCAACGACAATCATTCCTCCGTTTGCAGGAACAGCCGTTTGAGAAGTTTTCACTCCATTAATCGCCCAATAACCGTCAATGATAGAAACAACAGGAGATACTCCGTCTTTTCCATCGGAGCCATCTTTGCCATTAGCGCCATCCTTACCATCAGCGCCATTCTTTCCGTCAACGCCTATAGCTTTTACACCTGTCGCAATGTCATTGATAAACCAATATCCATCTTTAATTGTAACGACTGCCGATGCGCCGTCTTTTCCATCGGAGCCATCTTTTCCGTTGGCCCCGCTCTTGATCTCATAAGTAGTTCCATCAGAATCAGTTACTACAATTCCAGTTCCGGAAGCATTAGCTTTAACACCTTGAATATACTTGCCCGAAGCAACAAGCTGTTGTAGCGCTCCGATAGCTGATGTATTAGCATCGATTTCTCCCTGCATTCGTTTAAAATCATCGTCATCATAGTCACTACAGCTAGCAACAAGAGCCGCCGCAAAAACAACAAATAATCCTCGCTTGAGAATTTGTCCAAAGAATTTCAAATTTTTCTTCATTACACAAAATTTTAATTATTAACTCTAATTTATAACATTGATTTTTAAAAGTATTTTTCTATTTCCTACCAATAATATTTTCAAAACAAGAGGTATTTTATATCACAAAATCACAAAAACTTGTAATTTTGTTTTAAATATATAGTTATCACAAGTAAAGAATCCTTCTATGGTAAAAATTAATATACCAAAAAGACACTTTGTTGCGTTAATTAAGATACTTCTTTACAATAGGCATGATATTTGAATATAACCGATGTAAAGTGATTTTTTATCCTATTTGTTTGTGTTATTATTAGGTTTTACAATATTTTTTTGCAAACATACAATATAAAATTGAAATTTCAATATTTTGTATGAAAAAAGATGATTTTTTATGGTGAATAGTTGGAGTAGATTAGAAAAGGTCATAGAATGGTCGGGGCTTTCCATTAATGCATTCGCAAGGTCTATAGGCTTAAGGAGAGCAGAAAATTTATATCAAATTAAAAAAGGGAACAATTCTATCAGTAAGGATTTAGCAGAATTAATTGCAATAAAATATTGCAATATAAGTAAATCGTGGTTATTGACAGGAGAAGGAAGTATGCTTTTAACTTCTTCTCAAAATGAAAATTGCAATTACGAAAAAAAGAAAATTCCATATTACAATTATGATTTTTCTCAATTAGAATTTAATAAAGAGAGAAAACTCCCTATTCCGGAGTATTATATAGAAGTCCCGGTATTTTCCAATTGTGATTTCGCGACAATTTGCGTAGGAGATTCCATGACCCCGGAAATACCTTCCGGAGCTATCATCGCTTTAAAGGAAATAGAGATGGAATTACTTCTACCTGGCGAAATGTATTACATTATTACAGATAATTACAGTACTGTGAAGTTTATCAGGATGGTAGAAAATGATCATTCCAAACTTCGGTTAGTGCCTAAAAATAAAAATGAATACGATGATGCTTTTTTAAGCAAAAACTCTATTCGTCGTTTGTTTTTGGTAAAAGGTGTGATTTCTCCTAGAATTTTGTAGAAACTTTTAGCGGTTAGAGACGCTATCGGCGGCATAAGATAATTGTTCGTACCATTCTTCTCCGAATTTACGGATTAATGGCTCTTTCAGGAATTGATATATTTTTACGCCTTGAGTTTTCCCTAATATCGTAGCTGCTTTACAAACACTCCAGCGGTGGTAGTTCACCGCTTGGAAATCTTTGTAACGAGCTACCCGAATCGGATACAAATGACATGAAACGGGTTTGTAAAAATCGGTTTTCCCTTCACGGAAAGCTTTTTCAATAGCGCATTTACATATTTCATCCGTATCATAACATGTAAACACACAATCTTTTCCATTTACAATAGAAGTTACATATTCTCCGTCTTCATCGATATAAGCGACCCCTTGCTTATGTATTATTTCCTGAGCTTGTGCCGACAAATCGTTCCATACAATGGGTAACACTTTTTCCAATAAAGGCAATTCTTCTTTTTCTACTGGCGCTCCGGAATCTCCTTCTACACAACAGGTTCCTTTGCAGGCATTTAAGTCGCAAAGAAAAGTTTCTTCTATCACATCAAGACTGATGATCGTATCGTCTATTTGAATCAATTTTTAGAAAATTTTAAAAATGGAAAAACGAAAGTATGATTTTTTCTTTGAACTTCGATAAATATTCAAAAAAATCTGTTAAGTACATGACAAAAATTTGAAAATATCTATTCTTCTGTTGTTTATAGGGTTTAGCAAAATATTAGCAATAATGCCCAAACCATATTTGAATAGAGATTTTTCTCTTCGTCCGTGTTTCTTTATTTTAATTTGTTTTATATTTTCGTGGGCATAAATACCCACGATATATGCCCAGGTAAAAGCGACTATTACCAAGGCAAAGAGTTTGTCTATTCGATCT
>JAVBKZ010000098.1:0-6871 GCA_031553755.1 Bacteroidales bacterium
TTCCGATCCGATGCCGGTGCGGACTCTTTCTCACAACTGCTTTCTATCGCTGATACTGCCAGGAAGAATGGAAGGTCAAGGTATTATGCGTTGGCAGAAATTGCCAAAAGGTAAAATTAAAGTTCTGACCTGAGTAGTTACGAAACAATATATTTTTTTATTTTATTTCGCTACAGTAATCAATATAAATTTATATTCTCAAGAAGATAGGACACCAATCGTTACCAAAGATTCTTTAAGTTTTGATTATGAAAAATATAAACAAGTTTTTTCTGATATTGATACAAATTTAGTATCTACAGGCTTTTTATTTGATAAGTCTATTCAAATAGTACCTTTTGCGGATTATGATGGTTCTGATAGTGCAAAAAATATTACTTATCACAAATGGCAGATACTTTATGATCAGGTAAAAGTAAGTCAAGTAAGTCATAAAAATAAACTTCCAAATCTTGACAGCATTTACTATAAATATTCGGAAAAATCTAAGATGATAAAGCAATATAAAAACGGGGATAATGATAAAAACGTAAAATACTATATTGATAATGAAGAATTTATTCCAATCTCTGTCATAGATATTAGCTATGATGTAATAAGAAAAGATGCCTTTGATGAAAATCTACTTAATGTTTCTAATCAAAAAATTAAAGAGACGTTAAATGGAAAAAAATCTCCATATATGATTAAAAATCTTTACGCTGCCAGTACTCTAAAAAGTAAAATTTATCAAGGAAAAAGTGTAAATTTTTTATTAGATAACGATTTTTATTTTTCTAATAAAAATGAAAAAAATATACAGTATTGCATCGATTTTGACGATGGACTTGGATTTAGAAATATAGATTTTGGAAAAACTTTAAATGTTAGTTATTTTTCAACTGGGATAAAAACTATAAAACTTGTGAAGACGAAAAAAAACAAATTGAAAGGTACAACAAAAGATGAACAATCGATTGCTATTTTTTCTACCTCAGTAGAAGCACTAACAATACCAAGCTTTACTTTTGAAATACCTTTAAATATAGCCATTCCATCAACTTATCCTTATGGAGGTGTTGATGTAAAAGGAACGGCTTATGTATATACTTCAGATGGTTCTCAAAATATCAGAAATCCAATTATTGTATGCGAAGGTTTTGACCCATTAAATGAAAGAGGGTGGAATGAATTATATAATATACTAAATGGACAGAATCTTATTGAATGTCTAAAATCAAATGGATATGATTTTATTATTCTTAATTTTACTGAGGGTGCAACATATATAGAAAGAAATGCATATTTACTGAAAGGACTTATAGAAAACATTAATGCAAGAAAAATTACACAAAATGAATTAATTGTTGTCGGAGCTAGTATGGGAGGACTTATTTCGAGATATGCTCTTGCATACATGGAAAAAAATGGGGTCAATCATGATGCTAGACTTTTTGTTTCTTTTGATTCACCTCATAAAGGAGCGAATATCCCATTAGGAGTTCAAGAATGGTTAAAGTTTTTTGGAAAAATGAATGGAACAGCTAAAGATAAATATAATAAACTAATTTGTTCTATCGCAGCGAGGCAAATGTTGGTTTATCATTCTGAATATTCTCCCGATCCAACGAATAATCCATATAGGATTGAATTTCTTCAAAATTTAAATTCGATAGGGTATCCCACGAAATTAAGAAAAATAGCGATCGCTAATGGCTCAGGTAATGCTTATGGTCAACAGAAAAATGATGGTACGATATTTAATCCAGCAGACCAAATTATAAGATGGGAATATTATGATTGGTGGACACTTGGTCTTAAAGGTAATTCGTGGGCAGTTCCGAATATAGCCCCAAAAACAACAATATTTTATGGGAAAATAGATTTAACATGGGTTGGACATATTGGGAGTGGAAATTGGAATTTCACAGATCAGTCTTCAACAGTAAGTATAGAAAATTCTTATCCATATGACAATGCACCTGGAGGAACGACTAATGCTACTCAAGAAATCGCAAGCACAAATCCTGAATATGGAAACATAACAACAAATGTTAACAATCATTGTTTTATTCCAACAATTAGTTCTTTAGATTTATATACATCAAACTTATTTTACAATATAGATTCTGATTTATATAAGCTATATAGAACCTCTTTTGATGCCATTTATTATCCCAAAGACAAAAATGAAGAACATGTATACATCTCCGAAGCTTGTGTAAAATGGTTAATGGATGAATTAGTCCCCAAAAATATTGTATTAGATAATACAAATTGGAATAAAGGTAATGTGAGAGCAAGCGAAAGTATAACTTTAAAGGATGGTTTTTCAACTATACCTGGCACTAAATTTTATGCTTATATATCGCCATTACAAATATGTAATACTACATCTTCATCAGTATCAAAGAATAATATAAATATAATTGATAATAAACAAGATAATGCTTTAACAAATGTCGAAAATATTGATAAGTTTGTACATGTTTATCCAAATCCAAATAACGGAAAATTTTATGTTCGAATAGATTTGTCTGAATTAGAACAACAAATACAGGTTAGAAATATTCAAGGGCAAATAGTATATAAACAAAATATTAATTTTTTAGATGAAATATTTATTGATATTTCAAATCAGCCTATCGGTATTTATTTTGTTGAAATATTGCAAGCCCGAAAGGTACAAAGATTTAAAATAATTAAAAATGTCACATTATGAGTACGAGACTATGTATTATCTTCATCACATTTTGTTTTTGTTCATGTATGAAAGATATATTACCGGAAGAAAAAGTTGAGGACAAAATAATTATTATAGGAACTATTACTGATACAGAAAATAATCCTTTAGATTTTGTTAAAGTCATAATAAAAGAAAATACTTTTATGAGTTATTCTATCCCTATCAGCAATACATACAGCAATAATCTTGGTCGTTTTGAACTTGAGTTTTTTCCTAAAAAGGGTCATGTGTATAATTTCAATTTTGAGAAAAGTGGATATGATTTGGAGGGTTATTATGAAATCAAAAATGATAAACAATATCAAAAATACGAAATAAAAATGAAAAAAACATCTGCCAGATAAAGTTTCGCCCCCCCTGTTCGGCGGCGTTTTCATAACGCCATCGTATAAAGCGGTCGTTTTTAACGACATAATTATCTGATTTTGTGATTATTGCAAAATAAATAATCAGGAACAATCATTTTATTGCTGTCAGTTTAAACTGACAGCAAGGAGGATTCAATTTATGGATTACAAAATAAAATACTCGATGCCACATCGCAAATCACAGGAACGCAATCTACGTGGTACAACAAGGCGGGAAAAGAAGTCAAAAAACAGGTGCCGGGATTTTCGGGCATGGTTGTTACCGGAAAAGAATACAATTCGAAAGGGCAACTTTATAAAGAGTATCTGCCCGGATATGGCAACCGGAGCTCCCAATACGTTGAATATGCTTATGACGGCTATGGCCGTTTGCAAAAAGAAACCAATATCGGCCGTATCACTTCGTACGCTTATTCGAAATTAACCACTTCGGTCACTACTCCCGATGGTAAGACCAAATCGACTACACTCAATACTTCGGGCTTGCTGGCAAGTTCAACTGATGCTATGGGAGATTCCGTAACTTATACTTATAATAGTCTAGGGAAACCGGCGACTACCACAGCCAACGGCATAAGCTCCACGATTACTTACGATGACCGGGGCTATCAACAAACCTTGAAAGATGCCAATATCTCCAATCCAGTGCGGTATGTTTATGATGCTTACGGACAAATGAGTTCACAAACCAACGCGCGGGGACAAACTACATCCATGCAGTATGACGTTGCCGGACGCGTGACATCGAAAACGAATCCAGAACGCGCGTTAGGTTATGAGTATGTCACTTCGGGTTATGGTATCGGACAATTGAAGTATATCAAGGAAAGTGGCAATGTGATCAACAGTTTTACTTATAACTACCTGGGCCAACCTGTTACCACAACCGAAAAAATCGATAATGTTGATTATACGGTTTCATACAGCTACGATTCCCGCGGACAGTTGCAGGAAAAAACATCGCCTTCGGGGTTGCGTGTCAGTTACCAATACAACAACGGGCAACTTGTTTCGATGCGCAATGCCGAAAACAACTCCTTGCTCTGGCAAGCTGACGCGGTCAACGCCTTGGGACAGATTACGGAAAGTACATTTGGCAACGGTTTGAAACGGATTTCGGGCTACGACACCTATCATTTACCGAACCAAATTATGCTGAAAAACGGTTCGTCTGTCGTAGACCAGGTTAACTACGTTTTCAATGCCACAACAGGCAACCTCACCCAACGCAACGATGTGACGCTTGGGCGAAACGAAACATTTGGTTACGACAACCTCAACCGCTTGAATGCAGTTACCCTCAATAATGTATCGAACCTTTCGATGAATTATTTCAGCAACGGTAACATCCAAACCAAATCGGATGTGGGGACTTACCAATACGACAATGCCAACCATGCCTTGTCGGGCATTACCGGCAAAGCGGCAAATTATAATCCCGCGGCGTTGGATTTCACCAACACATCCTACAACCGGGTTTCGTCTGTCACACAGCAAGGCAGTACCGTCAAAAAACTGGACTTGTATTACAATGCCGGGAACCAACGCCGCAAAACACAATACTACGAAAACTCGGTGTTGAAAAAAACGATGTATTATTCGGGAAACTATGAAAAAGAAGTACCGGCGAGCGGTTCTGTAAAAGAATTTGACTATATTTACACACCCGAAGGATTATCGGCTATCGCCATTAAAACCAACGGAACGCGTTCTTTCTATTATACACATACCGACCATTTGGGCAGCATCCGTGTGGTAACAACGGCAACGAAATCCGTACAAACCCGTTATTACTACGATTCTTGGGGCAAACAAACGCTTTATTCAGGAGCAAGCATCACTAACCGGGGCTATATCGGGGAAGAACACTTGAATGACTTCGGATTAATCAACCTCAATGCCCGGATGTACGATCCTGTACTTGGTCGCTTTATGGGGGTTGATCCATACATTCAGGAACCTGATTTTACGCAATCGCATAATAGGTACAGCTATGGGATGAATAACCCGATGAGTTATGTGGATCCGGGAGGAGAAAATCCTTTGCTATTGTTTATAATAGGAGGTGCTTTAATCGGGTCTTATATTGGTGCTTCCATCAAAGGAGGCAGTTGGAATCCTGCAAAATGGGAAGGAAACTGGTGGCAAGGCGCATTATGGGGAGGATTGGCAGGAGCGGCAATTGGTGCCGGTATTGGTTCTGTTTGGATAGCAGGAGGAAGTATCAGTTTTGGGGTACAGGCTTTTGGGTTGAATTCAATAGAATTATTATCATTTTCAGCAGCAACTGCATCTACAGGAGGAGGTATTATTATGACTGTTGGAGGCGGATTAGGCTTGGGAAGTGTATTGACATATACACTTGGAAAGAAAAAGGAAAAAGCAATAAAAGATCTTACCCCTGTTGATGTGGGTATGGAATGGTTAACAGGTACAGGGCCAAGAGACCGAACATTTCATGATGGTGATTATTTCACAGAATTATTAAAGCAACATGATCATATTGAGGATACAAAAAATATGATTTTGGATAATATTCGAAATCAAGATTATTCACCAGGAAAAAACCCTTATGAATTAAAAGGGGTACAAGGAGTTGGAAAATATGTTAAAGATTATTCCACGTTAGCAACAGGAGGGACAACAGGAAATCTTGCTGTAACATACTTAGGATCTTATGAATTAAATTATGAGATACTTTCAGTAGATAAAAGTTCTGCTGTTGTTCAATTCAGAGTATATAATGAGTCAACGATCTCTTCAGGAACAAGACCTCCGGTCATTGGCTATACTGAGTGGTGGAAAAATAATGTGGGTAGAGGATTAAATGAACGTTTTTTATCAGGCCCTATGTCAAAAACAACACAAACATTTATATGGAGAGAAAGAATTTATCGGTAAATACAATTACTATGGCTATTTTAGGAATATTTTCAATGTTATTATCAGGTTGTGTTAAAGAGCAAGTTCCTACGAAAAAAGATCTCGTTGGAGAATGGAAATCTCAATATAAAGAAATATTTACATTAAATGACAATGATACATTTACAATTGAAAATTTAAGATCTGAAATTTTTTTTTGGCCTACTTCTGGTGAAAAAATAAATGGAAAAGGAACTTGGAAATTACAAAAAATAAATGGAAGTTGGCGATTGAGTCTTCGGTATTCAGCTTATACGAAAAATGGGACTACTGAAGAAATTAAGACTTTTAATGATATTTTTTATATTCAAGGTAGTGGCTTTTTAGGTAATAATCTACCATGGATAATAACCTCTTGGGATGAAAATGACGATTATAGCAGATTTGAAAAAATGAAATAAATAATTGTAAAAAATTATGACAAAATATTTGCTATTTGTATTATTAAGTATCTTTATCTGTACTTCTTGTACGGTTATAACAGGTTTTAATATAACTAATCTTGATGAAAATGTCAAAAAAATAAATATTGGCATGACAAAGAATGAGATTGAAAATCTGTTATCGAAAAAATATTATGTGGCATCTATTCAGAAAACACAAGATGGAACTATTGAGATTATTGCTTATCAGGGATATAAAAATTTTGAATATCAGTTTACTTTTTTAGATAATAAGTTAATAAAATTAGAAAGGATGATATATGTACCATTCAAAATGTATAATGAGTCTGATACTTTAAAAATAAATAATTAAAAAAGAACATTCTATTGCCGTCAGTTTAAACTGGCGGCAATAAGAAAATTAAATAAATATGGGTTGGTTCAATAAAAAAGTCGAGACGAATCCAAATGAT
>JAVBKZ010000114.1:0-36908 GCA_031553755.1 Bacteroidales bacterium
TTCCGATCCGATGCCGGTGCGGACTCTTTCTCACAACTGCTTTCTATCGCTGATACTGCCAGGAAGAATGGAAGGTCAAGGTATTATGCGTTGGCAGAAATTGCCAAAAGGTAAAATTAAAGTTCTGACCTGAGTAGTTACATTTTTTTGAAGAAATTCCCCGAAAAAAATATTCTGCGAATTCTGCGGGAAATATTCGTTAGCGACAAATTTGGTCTTGAAATGACATTACGTGTTATTTTATTTCTTTTGTTTTTAATTTGTCTCCTGTATCTTTAGCGATTTTTCTATAATGGTATTCGCTGTAACCCGCTCGGATTGGGGATGTCGGCTTTCCATATTCATTGGTTTGAAAATCTCCGTTTTTTTCTTTCCTCACAATTCCGTCCATGTACTTAATCATCATGCGTTCTCCTAAAGATTTCCATGTATCGAACGCGTGTTGGGCTTGTGTGATACTGTATTCCGTGAGGAAAGAAATTGTTTTTTCTTTATTTTCTTTTAGAAATTCAACGGCTTGAGGTTCTATTATTTTTTGCATTGTGAGGAAATTAGATTCTAATTTCGACTGAACTTCTGCTATATCGGGTTGCATTTGGGAATAACGCATGTATGCCATATTGGCTACCCAGTTGTGAATCCAAAAAGAGGATGTCCAAGAAAAGTGGTATAAATCGCCATTCCCGACTCGGAAACATTCGGGTGTTTTTGTCATAGACGCATACATTGGTGTATAAACCGAAAATGTGGCGTCATCCACACCGAACCAAAATAATCCGCCAATTTCATCGGGCAAATAATTACGCATTTGTCCAATAAAGGAAAATCCGGTTTGTTGAGTGCCGATAGGTCGTTCGTTGCAATATTCCACGCTATCTACTTTCCATGTTAACGGGGCAAAACGGGTAGGAGAAGAAAACGGTCCGGCTCCGACATCTACGGTCATATCTAATTCCGTTCCTTCATAATGGTCGCGCATGGCCGATTTCATATCTTCCAAACTTACTTTTTTGTCAGGTTTGATATAAAGTGGCATAATATTTTCGGGATTATGTCCTTTGGCATAATCAATCCATTGTCCGGCATTTTTATTGAATTTATTGAAGAAACTCCATACACGGGCTTCACAAAACCTCAATCCTCCGAAATCGTATGGATTATAGGCTTTGGCAAAACTGAATTCTTCATCTTTTCCTGAGAAATATTTTTTTTCACGGGCGAAAGAAATAACATCTTTCGAATAAAGACAGTTTGTTTTATCTTTTAAAGGGAATTGATGGATGCGCGATTGATTGGCGTGAGCGGCAATACAATCATCGGGAACACGAACGGCTACCCAAACGGCTCCTTTCCGTCCGGGACCTTTTCCTATCATTTCCATTATCCAGACTTCGTTTTTGTCGACAATGGAGAATGATTCTCCCGAACTGTAATATCCATATTTTTCCACTAAATTGGTCATTACAGATATGGCTTCCGGTGCTGTTTTTGCCCGTTGTAGCGTAAGGTAAATAAGGCTTCCATAATCAATAATTCCTGTTGTATCAGTCAATTCTTCCCGGCCTGTAAATGTTGTTTCTCCGATACAAAGTTGATGTTCGTTCATGTTGCCGATTACATTGTAGGTTTGTTTTACCTGAGGAATTGTTCCCAATAATTTACCTGTATCCCATTCGTAAACATCGACCATCGCTCCTTCCGGCCAACTTGCGGACGGCCAGTGATAAAGTTCGCCATAGAGTGAATACGAATCGGCAGAATAGGAAACCATTGTAGAACCGTCTGCCGATGCTGATTTTCCGACTAATAAATTGGTACAAGTCCAAGCTGTTGAAGTGATTAAACTAAAGATAATCAGGAATATATTTTTTTTCATTGGTGTTCTGTTCTTAATAAATCGTTTACTGTTTTTACTGGATTGAATGTTTCGATTGGAACTTCTACGAATATTGTGTTCCAGTCAGACATTGCTCCGTTCCATAATCCCGGAAGTTCCAAGGCTTTCAACGTTTTTCCACTTTTTGATTTCAAGGAAATAAATCCGGTATTTTTATCTACATATTTTGGTAAATCGTAGGATTTTCCTTTGTTGTCTTTCAACGCGCAAACCAAGTCTACCGGATTGAAATGTGTTCCTTTTTCGAACATGGCTTTTTTCTCCGGATTATTGAGGTCGATTTGCGAACTTTCCAATATTTGCAATGAGATTGTACCATCGGGATTAACGGCGAGAAATGGGCCTCCTCCGGGTTCTCCGGCGTTTTTAACCATGCCACACACGCGTAACGGACGGTCTAATTTCGATTTGATATATAAAACCAATTCGGCGTCTTCCAAGTTTTTAGTTTCTGGATTCTTTATACATAATTCGTTTTGAAGGAAATGAATCATGTCCAATAACTGTTCTTGTGAATATTTTCCGGATTCTATTAAATCCAAATAGCCGAATATTTTCTTTTGAAGATGGACTAAAATTCCGGCAATCAGCTTTTTATATTGTATAGTGATTGCTTTGAATGAATCGGGAACAACGTTGTCGATATTTTTGATGAATACGACATCGGCGTTGATGTCGTTGAGGTTTTCAATCAAAGCGCCATGCCCACCGGGACGGAACAGTAATTTTCCGTTATCGCGGAATGGTTGGTTTTGTTCATCAGCCGCGATTGTATCTGTCGATGATTTTTGTTCGCTGAAACCGACATTGTATTTTACTTCGAATTTGGTTTCATAAGCCGGAATTTTTTCAGAAGTAAGTTTTTCAAACAAAGGGCGATGTTCGGGCGATACGGTGAAGTGTACGTTTACTTGCTTTTCGTTGTTGCAGGCATACATAGCTCCTTCGGCTAAATGTTCTTCCATCGCGGTTCGTTTTGTCTCCGGATAGTTATGAAATTTAAGTAATCCTTTGGGTAATTGTCCGTAATTCAATCCTGATTCGTTCAACAGGTTTTTCACAACGGCTTTGTAATTTCCTTCCGCTATCAATGAGTCAATGTCTTTTTGTTCGTTTTTTAAGCAAATATTATTCAGGTCTTCAAAAAAAGCGAATTTCCTGATTTGATTGAAAAATGTTTTTTCAAAATCTTTAGCAGGAGCATCGTAACCGGCTTCTAAAAATTCAAATAAATCTTTGAACATACGGCTCGCGGCTCCCGATGCCGGAACAAATTTGAGAATTTGTTTATTCCGCGACAGGTAGTTATTCCATTCTTCCAAATAAACTTGCTGTTCGGATTCGGAAATATGCATGATTCCTTTTTCGACCGAAGCCGAAGCTGTTATGGATAGATAGGGAAATCCTTTCACAAAGAAAGCTAATTGTTCCTCTATTTTCTCAACGCTGATGCTTTTTTTCGCGAGTTGTTCTAAATCTGTTTGTGTAAACATAATTATGTTGATTATTGAAATTTTATTTTGTTTGTTGGTTTTCGGCAATATCTCGTCCAATATCCCAATACAATTCAAGTACTTGTGAATTAATAGAAAAGGTTAATTTATTTCTTGCGTTTTGAATTTTTGTTTTAAGGGCTGTTACCCATTCCAAAAATTCGGAAGTTGTTATATTGTTCGCATCTTGATTTTCAAAAAACATATCAATTCATTGATTTTTTACAAAAATATAATATTTTCTACAAATAGCGCATCGAATAACTTACTCAATTTCTTCAATTTCTTTTCCTGATTTAAATTTTTCCTTACTCAATTCGTAATTCATGTAAGAATTTAAGTCGATACTATTTCCCTCAATATTAGAAGAATAAACGGCAGACGCTTTTGTTAGATATTCAAAATTATTTTTAAGTTCCAAAAAATTGTAATTTGCTATCAATTCCGGTATCTCGTATCCTATTTTTTCGACATATTCTTTCAGATATTTTCGCTCTGTGATTTTCATTTGAAAAACATTTTGTGTAAATTTATGAAAATAGTATCAGATACAAAAGCTTTATTTGATTTTTGGAATGATTATTTTATCATTTTTTTGATAATTTCCGCGATTTCTTCTAATTCTTCCGGTTTTAGATTAGAGCCGGAAGGAAGGCACAATCCATTGTTAAACAATTCTTCGGAAGTTCCGTTTCCATAAAAAGGATATTCTTGGAATATGGGTTGCAGGTGCATCGGTTTCCAAACAGGACGTGATTCAATGCCCAATTCCAACAGTTTCAGCCGGAAGTCTTCGCGTGTGATTCCTCCGGTTTGTTTTGAATCTACCAAAACGCAAGACAGCCAATGATTGGAGAAGTAATCGCTATTGGGTTCTTTGTGAATTTTTATTCCGGGAATTTCTCCTAACATTTTTTGATAATAGGAATTATTGGCGCGGCGGGCTTCTATTCTTTCTTTTAAAACGGTCATTTGTCCCCGGCCTATTCCCGCGGAAATATTACTTAAAGCATAATTATAGCCAACATTGAAGTGTTGGTAGTATGGTAATTTTTCTTTGGCTTGTGTCGACAGATAACGCGCTTTATCTACAAATTCCTTATTATGAGACAATAACATTCCTCCGTTGGAAGTGGTTATTATTTTGTTTCCGTTGAAAGAGATGATGGAAATATCTCCGAATGTACCGCATTTTTGTCCTTTATATTCCGAACCTAATGATTCCGCGGCATCTTCCAATAGCAAAATGTCGTATTTCCGGGCGATTCCAGTGATTTCAGTAATTTTTGCCGGCATACCATACAAATTAACCCAAATAATGGCTTTGGGTTTTTTCCCTTTTTTGACACAGTCTTGTATAGCCTCTTCGAGCATTTCCGGAGAGATGTTCCAAGTTTCTTTTTCGCTATCAACGAATACTGGTTTTCCTCCCAAATACACAATCGGATTGGCGGAAGCGGCGAATGTCAAATCCTGACAAATGACATAATCTCCCGGACCGACTCCCATGAGGATAAGCGCTAAATGTAATCCGGAAGTTCCCGTATTTAATCCAACCGCATACAGATTATTATCTAAAAAAGTTACGACATCGTTTTCAAAACCGGAAATATTTTCCCCAACGGGAGCGATCATATTTTGAAAGAAAGCTTTGTTGATAAAATCCAACTCTTTTCCCGACATGTGTGGTGGTGATAGAAATATATGTGTTTTCATAAATCAATTCCCCTTAAATTTTTTCATTGTTTCTTTCCCTGACGAATTAATACCTTCCGATTTAAATACTTTTACCAGCGTTAAATATAAAATTTTCAAATCTAACCGGAAAGACAAATTATCTATATACCAAACATCTAATTCGAATCTTTTGTGCCAATCAATAGCATTACGTCCGTTGACTTGCGCCCATCCGGTGACGCCCGGACGAACTTCGTGGCGGCGTTTTTGCTGCTCATTGTATAACGGCAGATATTCTGTCAACAGAGGCCGGGGGCCTATCAAACTCATATCTCCGGTCAATACGTTAATTAATTGGGGTAATTCGTCTAATGACGCGCGGCGCACAAATGTACCGATTTTCGTTAAACGTTGTATATTCGGCAATAAATTTCCTGTTTCATCGGTTTTGTCGTTCATGGTTTTGAATTTGATGATTTTGAACAATCGTTCGTTTTTTCCCGGCCGTGTTTGAAAAAAGAAAGGTTTTCCGGAATTTACGACAAATAATAATACGGTTAGAAAAACGAATAAAGGCGAAAGGATGATTAATCCTGATAAGGATAAGCAAAAGTCGATGAAACGTTTTAAAAACCGGGCATAAATCATGTTGTTTTTTTCATTAGAGTTGCATAAAGCTCAAGATGTTTATCCACGACAAAATTAATAGAAAATTCTTTTTCCGCTAATTTTCTGGAATTTATTCCCATCTGTTCACGCAATTCTTTGCTTTCAATCAATACTGATAACTTGGCAGCAAGGCTTTTGCTGTCTTTTATCGGCACTAAATATCCATTGTATCCATCGATTACGGTTTCTTTGCAACCGATAGAATTTGTAGTAACAATCGGACGACCTATGGCTGTCGCTTCTATCAATGATTTGGGAATTCCTTCTTTGTAGTAAGATGGCAAAGAAACGATATGGGATGATTTCAGTAATTCAAATATATCAGTCCTGTGTCCTAACCATTGGATATAATCTCCATCACAGGCAGTTTCCAACTCTTTTTGTTTGATTGCTTTCGGATTAGCGTCAATGCCTCCGCATATTAAAAATTGAATTTTATTGTTATATTTCCCTTTTAATAAATGAGCCGCGTCAATTAAATCGAAAATTCCTTTTTCATAAACCATGCGGGCAGTCAGGATAATTCTTATTTTATCTGTATCCGGTTCGGGAGTATATTGAAATTCATTTAAATCAACACCGGAACCTCTTATCATTTTTGCCTGATTGGGTGCAATAATTCGATTCTCGATAAAAAATGCCTTGTCTTCATTATTTTGGAAAATAACGTTCAAATTTTTCCGATGATGAATGAAGCGAAGTATTTTTATCAGGATTCCGGAGAAAACAGATTTATCTTCCAGGGAAAATATGATGCCTAAACCACTGATAGCGTTAACAACACCATTTACTTTAGAAAACTTAGCCGCGAGTCCTCCCCAAAGTATCGTTTTTAAACCAACATGGTGAACGATATCCGGTCGTTCTTTTTTATAAAGTTGATATAGAAACAAACAAGTATATAATTCTTTTAAAATACTTTGCCTTGTTCTGTTCATGGGCAAATCAATGGTTTTCAGTCCCAACTTTTCAATCTCTTTTAATTTTCCGGTATTGGCAGTCACAATAGTAACATCATACCCACGTTTCTGAGCGCTTAAAGCTATATCTTTCCGGTGGGAGAGGAAAAACCAATCTACGTTAACGACGATAAAGAGTTTAGGCATATTTTAGAGTTTTTCAGAGATTCGAATTCCATTACGGCTTATTATCCTTGCAGGATTTCCTACAACAACACAGTTATCGGGTATATCTTTTACGACAACACTTCCTGCCCCGACTGAAACATTGTTTCCTATTTTTACTTTTCCTATAATAGTTACGTTAGCTCCCAAGGTAACATTATTCATAATTATTGGCCTGTCGGGCGAGCCATCTTCCTTATTTCCAATAGTTGTTAAATGCCGGAAAGTAAAGTTTTCTCCGATAGATCCGGCATTTAATATGGTTGAATACGGATGTTTACTATTTAATCCTCCTTTTATTTTTGCGGTTTGAGATATAATAAAATACTTGCATCCGGGCCTATACCATGAGATAAGAAATGCAGCGATAAATCCTATCCTGTAATAAAAAATTGTCCTGAAATACGCGTCATTATGTAATGCGAACAAAAGGCAACAAAATAAGGGTATTCTTATCTGAATATTTTTTTGAATATTCCGTAAGTCGGCATTTAAAGCTTTTTTTTCGATAAAAAAATATACGATCAGGTGAGGAATATACACCCAACAGAAAAAAAGGCTCAATAAAAAATCAGCTATATCCCGGTATTTTCTCATATTCATATTTTTACTGTTATATTTCATTTTTAATTCCTTAATTCCCTCCCCCTGCCCCCTCCAAAGGGGGATACGCAAGGCAATTATATTTTTCGTAAAAATTCATCCAGTTTATCCTTATAGACCGAGAATTCGAAAACCTGCTTTCCGAGCATCAATGAATTTTCTTTCATTTTCAGGATTGATTGTTCATCTGAATCTACTAATCTCTCAAATTGTGCTGTGAATGCTTTTTCCGAATAAGAATCCGCGATTAATGCGTTAACGCCATCAGTAAAAAAAGATGAAATTTCGCCTACATTTGTCGTTATCACAATTCCTCCACACGCGGTATATTCGCATATTTTATTAGGAAACCTGGCAATATCCCTGACCGTATTCCGTAGCGGGACCAATAGTGCTTTTGAACCTTTAAACAATGCGATTAGTGACGCGTATGATAAATTTTCTTTAATCACAACGTTTTTAATTCCTCTCCATTTATTTGCGTTTCCCAAGCTTAAGACTAAAACCAATTCGATGTTTTTTTCCGGCAAGGATGAGTTTTTGTACGCGTCGATAATCATATCAATGACTTCTGAATAGCCCACATTTCCACAATACAAAATGTATGGTTTTTCTGTACTTAACGGTTCAATATCTGAAAAAAACGAAAACTCCGAAACAGGAGGAACCTTAAAAATCTTCATCTTCAGGTTCCGCTTAAGCAGCATTTCTTCGATATATTTACTTATACTGATAACTCCATCAAACAAGAGATAACCATATTTATCACAAAGCCATCCGTTGACCTTTCCATAAACACTTTTTTTCTCATCATGCACCGACCTGATCTCAACATACTGATAGACCAACTTTGCCCTCACGATTCGAGAAACTAAAAAATAAAATACGAAATCTAAATAATGCCCGGAATACAGGTGCAGGATATTTATTTTTTGCTTTCTATTTAATTTAATTAGTGTATAAATCTCAAGAGGCATTGAGGCAAAGGAAAGTAATACTTTTATCAATTTATTCGCCTTATATCCGTCATTAAATAATTCAATAATCTTTACGTCGTTAACAAATTCAGCATTTGACCTGATTGACGGATCTGTGGGAAATCGATTTAAGATTGAAACATTCCAACCTGTTAGTAATAACATTTTAGCAAAAGAATGTAACCTGACATCACATGCTCTTTTTTTATAAGGTACTCCGCCTAATCCGACAAATACTGCATTCATAATGAACTCTTTAACGTGCTTTTGATCTTTCTTAAAAATTCAAACCAATCATCAGGAAAACAGGAATATAATGTTTTTATCACTTTCACTCTAAAAGCGATATCCTTATCTTCCAGGGGTAAATCACGCCAAACGGATAATGACTTATAATGTAAAAACTTATCCTTATACGGATGTGTACATTTCTTGCACCAAGGCCTGTTGTAAAACGCTGATAAAAAGTGAATAATTACAGGGTTTTCAATAGCTTCTTTAATAATAGACGGCGAATAAAATGGACGTCCGTATATGTGGCTCATCGTCTTTTGTGAGAAGGATAATATTCCGCTCAATAGATTATACTTAGGATGTAGTGATAAAATTTTCCCTCTACAAACGGCGCTTATGGTTCCTTCGCTCAACAAAGGCGGATGTCCATCATATTTAGCGATAAATTCAATAAAAGAATCCTCCATGTTGAGTTCCCTCATTTTTTTGAGATTTAACAATGTTACGCCATCATTGAAAAATAAATCATCACTTTTCATTCCTAACGCAAGCCGTGCTTTCGCGGAAAATGTTTCAACTTCCGCCAATAAACAATCATCAATATTTATTTGGAATAATTCTTCCAAAGAATCATTAATTATGGTATCGCTATCCAGATAAAGGATTTTATCGACACCGGTAATTCCGGAGAAGAAAAGTTTGGCGTATACCGTTGCGATATGGCGTCCGGTTGAATCGATTCTTAATTTGGAGCATAAAACATCGAATGATATTACCGTAAACTTCCGGTTATACGAAGAGGCTATTTTTTCTAATTCCTCAATTGAAGAAGAAGACACATTCTTTTCTATAAAATATACATGTATATCTTCAACGTTCCTATTGTTTTCGAACAAGGAAATCATCGAAATTCCTGTTTGAGGAACATAATTATCATTGCAAGAGTAGGCGATATTCTTCATCATCTTATTGCGCTTCATAATATATAAATAATAACTCCCGCTCTCTATCTTCTTCTTCTTCAATTATGGAAGAATATGGATGATATCGAGAATATTTTTTTATGTTACTATTGGATTCATTACCAAAATAACTATGTATATTGAAAAAAAATAACGGAAAGAAGACAATTAGAACCATGTTAAATGCAGCTTTTTTATACTTGCGGGATTTAATGTAAAAGTTAATGATTGCTTCGGAAAAAATGATAAGAGTAAATACTATAAAATAATTTAATAATCTATAAAATAAAGCAATAAATAGAGTCAATATAGAAACTATGACAAACATAAAAATAAACATTTCGAACTTTTGTGCTAAAATAGGATTCTTCTTTTTCAGGTAAAAAAGAGAAGCAATAGGATAAATAGCATTACATATCATCAATATTATAATTCCATTAATACTAAGCATGTCTTGAATAAGTGTAGAGCTGGAATAGCGGTCAATTTTACCATCTAATGATTGATTTAAATCTAATAATAATTGCAAATAAGTAGATGAGTCCGAATTGATTAAATAACCTACAAGAAAAACCAAAGGAATGGTTCCAATCAAAACAACATAGTTTAGTTTAATTTTTTTTAATAATGGCAATGCTACTAAAAAGAGCGCGGAAATATGAAATAAACAGGCTATTAATACGCCTAAGTAATACTTTAAATATTGGCCTCTTATCAGGTGTTTTGAAGAAATTAAGAATACAGAAACGGCCAAAGATTCCCTCAATATTTCACAATTGAAATTTAAATAACAAAAAATAAAATAACAAAAAACTCCTGTAAAAATATATTTTGTATTATTTTTTATGTAATAAAAAATAATACTATTAACTATGGTCGCGTGTATAATCTGAAAAACAAAAAAATCGGTGGAAATGGATTTCGAAATTACTACCAATAAGTAATATAGCGGCTCATAACCTGTCGGATTCTTCCAGTCGGAAAGAGATATTGTATTAAAAGTGGGAATTCCTTGAAAATAAGACATATACCTTATCGTATCAAGCCCTATTCTATATCGTAATCCCGCGAATAAAATCAAAACGATTAGAACAGAATAATAATATAAATATTTATTCTTATTATTTTGATTCCGAAAATCAAAATAATAGGCAAACAATAATAATATGAACGCGATGAACATATATATCATAACCAATGATAGCCTTTCTTTTTAAATAAATAACATAGCACCGTCCTTGACAACCAGGGCATATATCCCATCAAACAGCATATTCGTTCTTTTGTGGTTGTAGCGTTTTTTTTCAAAAATTTTCGTATTTCTATCACCATCTGCTTGTCTTTCAATACGGTCGAAATTGGAAACAAATGCATATATGCGCTTCTTAGAACTTCTATCTGAACACGGTCAGACAGTTTATATTTTTCCATATATTCTTTTTGGATGCCAAAAACACCCAACTTATAAGAATATCTACTTCTGAGATTTTTTGTGTGACTTGCGCTTTCTTCTAAGCTTCGATATACAGTGGTAACTTCAGGTAAATATTTAACTTTTGAATTGGCTATAAATTCCAACATGATTATAAAAGTTCCATCACAATACCTTTTTTCAGGAATAATAGAAAGTAACTCCTCCCTGAACAGCCATGTGCATGGAGCCGCGTAACCTCTATGTATTAAAAAATCTTCAAAACGCTCATGATGTAGTTTTACGATTCCATTGGAAAATACAGCTTGTTTTAGTTGTTGTTGCTTTTGATAAAAAATATCAATATCTGTAAAAACCAATCCGAATTCCGGATTTTCGTCCAGAAAATCGACTTGCTTTTGTAGTTTGTAAGGATCTGTCCAATAATCATCTCCTTCGCATATAGCGATATATTCCCCTTTTGCACGAGGATATTGGAATGTTCTAACAACTCCAATCCCTTTTGAATATTGATTTTCTGTTTGATATATAGGTTTTATGATATCGGGATATTTTGTTTCGTATTCTCGAATTATATCCGCCGTTTTATCTGTCGACGCGTCATCGTGAACCAATACTTCAAACAAGAAATTTGTTTTTTGCATTATAAATCCTTCCAAACAATCACGAATATAGGGTTCATGATTATAAGCGAGACAATTGACACTAACAATAATATCTTGATTCATTTTCAATATCAAATAATTTTAGAAACTGTTTAAATTTATAATTGAGAACAATTTAAGTCACCTCTCCCCCCGCCCTCTCCACAAGAGAGGGAGCCGCTTGCGCCTAATTTTGAGCGTAAGTATAGCCTCTCCCTTGTGGGGAGAGGTTTGGAGAGGGGTGTTCAATTATCGCCATTTTCGAAATTTTGAGGGTGTCTAAAAAATCATTAATGAACGTTTTGTCATTGCGGGCTTGACCCGCAATCTCTTGATTCACAGTCTGTTTTTTTTAGTAGATCCCGGCTCAAGGCCGGGATGACAGATTTTCTAGACATCCTCATGAATTACAATAATGTATATTCATCCAACATTTTCTGAATATCTTCTTTTGAATTAAACATCATTACATCCAACATAGAAAGAAAAGGAATAAATTCATTACCAAATTGTTGATATTCTATCGGATGTGTTTTTAAAAATTTCAATTCAACCCCATTCATTGCAAATTTATCCTTTTCATATAATTCGATTCCTCCTATCGGATTAATGTAAGTTGTCGTTTTTATTGACTCGCAAATTGCCAACACTTTATTTTGAGCTTTTAATGAATGGTCGATTGAAAGAGTTGATGAGATAATAAATTCTGTTTTTATTTCTAAAAACCCGCAAATTTTTTGAATTGAATTAAAATTGAATTCAAATAAATTATCATTCTCAAAATCTATAATTTTTTCTATTACCGGATAAATCGCGTCAAAACGAAAAGCTTTTTTGTATGCTCCTTCAATTTGTTTTTTTAGTTTTTTTCTATCAAAACTTGGACTTATCTTTCGTTCGTATATGTCAGAAAAATCAGAACCTTTCTCTAATGGAATCGTAATATAAGCGTCTTTCCCTTCTACCAATATTCGATTTCGATTGATCCATCCTTTTTTTGTATATTGTATATTATCATAAATCACATATTTATCAACCGCGTTTATCAATTGAAAATAACCGATATAAGGCAAAAAATAAGGTTGCATTATGCCTAATTTCATCGCGTTATTTTTTCATTTGTGATAATACTGATTGTTCTTTCTATCTCTCTTTCAGACAATTCATGATGCATCGGCAAACAAATCACACTATCGGCAATTTTGTTCGCGACCGGAAGATTTTTGGGATTGGCAGATTCCAACCCTCTGTATGTAGAAAAATCACTAATCAAAGGATAGAAATAACGACGTCCGAAAATATTATTGTCCTTCATCTTGAAATATAATTCATCCCGGTCTATGCCATATTTTTCCTTATCTACGAAAATGGGAAAATAAGCATAGTTATGTTTTACTTTCGGCATTTCTTCCATAAATGAGATTCCATTTACATCCTTTAGAGCTTCACGATATTTAATAGCGACTTGTTTGCGCGCCGCGATAGCTGCATCTACATACTTAAGAGAAAGCAGTCCGTAAGCCGAACGTATTTCATCCATCTTTCCGTTGATTCCGGGAGCTACAACCGTTGTTTCATTGGCAAATCCGAAATTCTTCAGATAATCAATCCGTTGTTTCGTTGTTTCATCTTTACAAATCAACGCGCCTCCTTCAACTGTATTGTAGGTTTTAGTGGCGTGGAAACTCAACGTACTCATATCTCCCGCCGTCAATATACTTTCGCCATTGGCTGTTACTCCAAATGTATGCGCCGCGTCATAAATGACTTTCAATCCATATTTGTCGGCAATTGCTTGTATCTTTTTCGTATCACAAGGATATCCATACACGTGAACAGGCATTATCGCGGTAGTGCGGGGCGTAATCGCCGCTTCTATTTTTTCGGGATCGATATTACATGTAACAGGGTCGATATCGACAAAAACGGGTTTAATTCCATTCCACCATAAAGAATGAGTTGTGGCTACAAAGCTATAGGGAGTCGTTATTACTTCCCCTGTTATGCGAAGCGCCTGAAGCGCTGTAATTAACGGAATGGTTCCGTTCGTAAACAAACTTAAATGCTCGACTCCCAAATATTCGCAAAGTTCTTTTTCTAATTTTTTGTGGTAATTTCCATTGTTTGTCAGCCATTTTCTGTCCCAAATATCTTCAAGATAAGGGATAAATTCTTCCAAAGGAGGAATCAATGGTGATGTTACTGTTACTATTTTTTCAGTTTCCATTTTTCTTTTTGATTTTATTTATCCCTGCCAATACGATGTTTTTTATCTCAAAATATTCGGGTAACTTTATCAATTCATAACTGAATATAAATAAAGAAAATCCGGAAATAAACTGTAATAAAAGGGTGATTGTATTTGAAAGGCTTAATAATGTGAAACTCCACATTATCGCCGCAATACAGACTGAAATTGCCAATAAGGGAAAAATATCTTTGATTTGCGACCAAGTCGGATAATTGATAAGTTCGGCAGAGTAATAACTGTTAAGGAAATAAGCTAAAAAAGAAGTAAACACACTTCCCCAAAGTAGGAATTCGATTCCATAGAAGATTCCTAAAACAATAGGTATGATGGTAATGCATTTTTTTATTATTTCTAATTTCAGAAATAAATCCGAACGGCCTTTTACTTGCAATATATTGAGATTAATCGCGTGAAGGGGATAAAGCATTCCCGCAAAGCAGATAATTTGCAGGTAGTAAACCGATTCTAACCATTTTTCTCCTATCAGTAATAATATCAATGGTTTAGCAACAGCGGCCAGACCCAACATACAAGCAAAAGAAACTAACATGGTAGTTTTAATTACTTTCCGGTAAGCTTCTTTAAGTCTTTGAGGTTCATCCTGAATACTACTCAAAACAGGATAACTGACTCTTTGTACTACATTGGTCAGGTTGGACGCGAATATGCTGTTGAATTGTTCGGCCCTGGTGTATTGTCCTAATTGAGCGGCAGAATAGAATTTACCAATAATCAAGTAGTAAACATTTTTATAAATAGTGTCTATCAGTCCGGAAACCAACAGTTTGGAACCAAATCCGAATAATTCTTTAAAACTTTGCATTGAAAATTCAATTGCCGGACGCCAATTGTTGAAAATCCACAAGAAAGATGAATTGAATAATTGCCGGGACAATTGTTGTCCGACTAAACTCCAAACTCCAAAACCGGAAAAGGCCATGCCGATTCCGACAACACCACTGCTAACAGAAGAAATCAGTGAAATTTTTGTCTGCGTTTTAAAATCAACTTTTTTAACGAGTAAAGTTTTTTGTATAATTCCGAAAGCATTGATAATCAAGATAAATCCTAAGACTCTTGTTATCGGAATGAGTTGAGGTTCATCAAAAAAACGGCTGATAAATGGCGCTCCAAGAAACAAAATAGCATAAAGAAAAATACTTAATACCATATTGAAAATGAATACAGTATTATAATCGATGGCTTGCGCGTTTGTCTTACGAATCAAGGCATTAGAAAAACCACTGTCTACAATAGAATTAGCGACAGCGATAAAAATGGCAATCATTCCCAATATCCCGAATTCGGAAGGCGACAATAAGCGGGCAAGCGCCAATCCTACTAAAAAAGTAATTCCGGCACTCGCGACATTGTCAATCGCGCTCCAACCGACACCATTAACTGTTTTATGTTTCAAACTATTATTGGTCATATAAGTAACATTGTTTTTTACGATCTGAAACTTAAATACCAATCTATAAAGTGATTAATTCCTTTATTTAGTGGTGTAACGGGTTTATATCCTGTTAATTTTTCTAATTTCCGGGTATCGGCATAGGTTACTTTCACATCGCCTTTTTGCATAGGATACATTTCCATTACGCTTTTTTTACCTATAACATCCTCCATCGTCCGGATAAAGTCCATTAACTGTACAGGATGTGAATTTCCGATGTTGAAAATACGGTAATATGGTTGTACTTCTTTTTCTCCCGGAATATTATCAATTGTTCGGATAAGTCCTTCCATAATGTCATCGATATACGTAAAGTCGCGTTTCAAATTGCCTTGATTAAAAACCTTAATCGGTTCTCCGTTCATAATGGCTTTAGCGAAAAGCATGGGCGCCATATCAGGCCGCCCCCAAGGTCCGTAAACAGTAAAGAAACGCAACCCCGTTGTTGGCAATTGATACAAATGGCTATAAGTATGCGCCATCAGTTCACATGTTTTTTTTGTCGCGGCATATAAGCTAACCGGACAATCCACATTGTCATCTTCCGAAAAAGGGACTTTGTCGCTGTTTCCATACACGCTACTGGAACTGGCATATACCAGATGTTTGATTTGATTATGCCGGCAACATTCCAGTATATTCATAAAGCCAACAATATTGCTATCGATGTAAACCTGAGGATTATCAATGGAATAACGGACGCCTGCCTGAGCTGCCAAATTGCAGACGATATCAAATTTTTCTTTTTCAAATAAGTTTTCTAAACCGGCACGGTCTTCGAGATTGAGTTTGATAAAGCGGTAATTACTGTAGTTTACGCTTTGTATCAATTCTCCTTGTTTAATTTTCTCCTGACTGATTCCGGTTTCTTCCAAGCGGGCGTATTTCAAACGGACATCGTAGTAGTTGTTTATATTATCTAATCCAACTACTTCATCCCCTCTTTCAAGCAGTTTTTTCGCTAAATGAAATCCGATGAATCCTGCTGTTCCGCTGACTAAAATTTTCATCTAAGTATTCAGTAACTGTTTAAATTTACAATCGAGAACTATTTGAATATTTTTAAACCACATAAGGCACATAAGATTTTAGACAAAAGGACAAAGACTAAAAGACAAGTCTTAAAATCTTTATTCTTTACTTCTATAAATCTTTATTCTCATAATAATTTCTATGTACCCTATGTGTCTTATGTGGTCAAAATATAACTCATTATTCAGCGAGATCTGCGGGAATAAATAATTCAAATAATGTTGTCTTTCAATATTTCAGAAAATGAATCATTCGCTACGACTTGCGCCATTTTTCTGTCGTCAGCCACATTGGTTACAACATGAGATGAAGCCCTGTACATGCCGGGACCGAAATAATGATTATCGAAATAAAGCAATGTTCCGGCTACGTAATCGTCTCTGATTTCATCTCCAATTGTACCTTTGAACTTCCGTTGTTGTATCATCGGCTGCAATATCCAATCTTGCAAATCATACGTATTGAATATTTTTTTCCATTCTTCTTCGGAGGTTATGCATCCGGCAGTAATTCCTTCGCTTTTTCCAAACGAACTGGGTTTTAATATCCATTCGTCTTTGTTGAGGAAAGCTTTTTCGAATATTGCCGGATGAAAGTGTTGAGTGTATGTCGGGACCGTAAATTCGCTTAATAACCGTTGTTCTTCCGAGGTCAATGCAGAATTCAAAAAATCAGAATCTGTGATTAGTTGGAAAAAACGTTTGTTATGTACCAACAGTAAATTCCTGAAGTCATTGAAGATACCTGCCGCTGTCAGTTCGTCAATCAGGATATCCGGAAGATTTCTGATTTCATTCAACGAAAGTTCCTCAATCACAAGAGAATTATTCAAAAGAGATTCTTTTGAATGCAAGTCGGAAAAGTGGATGATGTTATATTCTATTCCGGCAGCAGGAAAAAGTTCGGAATAAAGTTTGAATGTACCCATTCGTTCATCTCCTTTGATGACAGTCACTTTTCCTTTCTTCAAAAAGTCGTTTTGCAGGAAATTTATAAAACGTTCAACGTTGTATTTTATCCCTGTTAAACCTAATTCCTGCGCTAATTTTTCCGCGATTAAACCAGTAAAAATAGATTCTAAATACGCGTTCAGAGGTTGCCGAGTGGTCGCTTCAATAATTTTAATCTGATTATGGATATCAATAACAAAATCGGTACGATAAGTTCCGATACGGAAAGGATATTTACTGCAAATTTCAAGAATATGCAAATCCCTGTCGGATAATTGCATTTTTCCTGAAAAACGGCTATAATTTTCAATGAGATAATGGATCGCTTTGTTTAATATCTTTCCTAAATCACGGGTTTTGTCATAAGTCTCATATCTCATGACTAATGGTAAATCGTGAGTGTATTGTCTGAAATAAGGAATTTTGGTTTTACAAAATTCCTTATAAACTTCTATTATATTGTACATGTATTCTTTATTTCTCAAACAACCTCGTTTGATAACCTAAACAACGATAGCCGTTTGCCGCAGATTCTTTATCGATACTTTTTACCCATTCAGCAGCACTTCCTACTTCTTTTTTCACCCAGTTACAGATACTGATGGTAATTCCGTGCGCCGAAGCGATTTCCCGGATTAAAGCCAATTTTTCGGCGCAAACTTTACGGTCGGGAGCAATTCTTGAACGTTGTTTGATGTGCGTAAGATTACTTTCGTTCAAATATGGATAGAAAAATTCTCCGACTTTATCCGGATCAAAATGATTGATGTATTGAGCTACCAATACCAAATTCCGGACTTCTGCAGTGAAAAATTCAGGTTTGATATTTTTAACTCCGGCGTCGGCCAGCGTTTTTATATATTCGGTGATTGTTTCCCTATTTAAATAAGGCAGATATAATGGTTGGCAAAGTACAGACTCGGCCCAGATGCCGCGTTTACGACATTCTTTCAACGTTTCCATCCGTTCGGCGATACTTGCCACATTGGGTTCGAGAATATCGCGTAAATATTGAGGCATGATTCCAACGCTTCCGTTTACCTGGATTTTGTCCGGAATTTGAGCCATGATATCGAACAAGTCTTCTCCGTTGTGTTTTACTCCGAAATGCGCGGGACCTCCTTTTGACGCGATAAATATGCGGACTTTCGAATCAGGATGTTTTTTATAATGAGCGACAAACGCACGCATAATATCGTGAGCCAATCCGTTGAATAAATGTGTTTCGGAAAAAGCTTCCGTTTTAGGAGAGAAATAATAGAAGATTGCCCGGTCTTTATTCCGTTCTATTGAATTAGCCAGTTTTTCGGCATAATTTGTATACAAATCAATGCCTTTCACATGCTTGCCGTCTGTAACCAAACAATATTGGCATCCGGCAACACACGAACCTCCCGAAGGAGAAACTTCGAGTACGTTAGTCGGACAAATTCCTGTATAGTTATGTATTTCAAGTTCCTCATTAGGATCGCATAAAACTTCTTGATAACTCTTCGGAGGAGTGAGTGTGCGGTTTACAAATAAAGTTCTGTACCATTCTGAACCTGCAATCAGTTCTTTATTTACAGTATCTGTAATGGGATAATCCACGCCTAATTTTTTTAGAAGTTCGGCGTTAATTGTAATAGGTTCAAAACCTTCGAGATCGTAACAGATAGTACGTTCCCTTAAAAGACTAAAATCTACCATGCTTTTTTATGAATTATATATATTTCCTGAATGAAAAATTTTCAATGTACCGTAAAAAAACTGAATATGAGAATAAACAATCAACCTAAAAACCCCACAAGATGATTCATTTTGAACTCAGCAAAATTAAATTTTATCAAAAAAACGGAGAGAAATAAAACGTCCCATTATGTCTTTTCGCAAAAAATGAGACACATTTCAAGCATAGAAAGGGGCATTTTTTAGTTGAATCGACTAATTAGTGTTAATATTTGTAAATAACATTAAATAGAAGAATCAGTAAAATAATAGACGAGTAAACAAGTAACTCGCATTGTAATTATTTACATATAGTGTTTTTGAGAATTTAAATTATTTCTGAAAGCGCGTTGTCTATGTTTTTCGCAGTAAAAAAACATGTATTTTGTTGTATTTTTTCATCCGACCAGTTCCACCAAGATAAATCTAATAGTTTTTGTATTATATGTGGTTCAAATCTATATTTTATTACTTTGGCAGGAACTCCTGCTACAATAGCATACGGAGGAATATCTTTATTAACTAAAGAGTTCGCTCCTATAATAGCTCCACTTCCAATCTTAATATTCCTCAATATTGTCGAATTACATCCAATCCACACATCATGTCCGATAATAAGTTCTTTTTCAAAAAGAGTTTCATCCAATAAAATCTCTTTCGGTAGTATATTGTAAAATGAATCATATAAAAACGGATGCGTTGTTATTCTTCTATAATCATGTTCTGCCGGACCAATTGAACATCCATAAGAAATCGAACAATATTTTCCGATCTCTGCTTTGAAAACCATATCAAATGGACCCGTATAAGAACATTTGCCAATTTTAGAATGATATACTAAATTATTTCTATCAATCTTTACCAAATTTTCAAGGATGGAAGATCTAATTCTTGATTGTTCTCCTATCATACAACTATTTCCTAATATAGAATTAAGAACATCACATCTATTATATAGTTGATAATTATCTCCTATAATAGAACCTTCCGTAGATATGCTTTGATCAATATTCATCAACTTTTATTTTAATAACAAATTTGCGCTACATGTTCGTACTTTTTATCAAGATATTCATTCAATCTTGGAAATATTTGTTTGCATATCTGATTGTGACCATAACACGACCAATGTCCATCATAACTACCCAATTCCCAAGGTTTATCATTGGAAGAATCCAAGACAATAAACTTAATATTATGGGCTTTAATTAATTCTATAATTGAAGAATTAGTATTTGGGTGTAAAACAAATATCAAATTTTCTAAATTATAATGTTCGGAACAGTATTCAAGTAATTCTGAAATGAACGAAACATTAACACTATTTATTGAATTATTATCAGGTAATGCTTTTTTATTTTGCTCTTCAACAAAAATGGGAAATCTTAGGTATAAATAGTATGCTAATTTAAAACTGTATAATATCTTTTTTAAACCTGTAGATTTTAATTGGGCTTTACATATTTTTTTTTCTTTTATCGAAATTTGAAGTTTGTCATTGTATTTTTGTATCTCCGATATGGATTCTAAAAAGTCTGACTTGCCTAAATAGAGTAGTTGGTATTTGGGTTTTACTTCTTTTTCTAAAATTTTACTTATTTCCATTGCCTCAATAAAAGTAACTCCAGCCCTTCCTGCTTCAAAAAAAGCGTAATCCGGAAAATACGCTTGCAATATACTTCCCTGATTGCACTCAATAGGATTCATAATGTTTTCAATGTAAGAATCTCCAATTAAGCTAATAGTGCTTTCTTTTTTGATTTCATGAGTGCCAAGCCATCCATAATCATTGACATACCATTTGTTTTTTGCCTTTGTGTAATATCCGGACTGTAAAGGCTTGTATCTTTGAATGCCATAATCATCAATATATCTTTCAGGAATGTCGGGGACTAATCGAAAAATCCTTATTATTATTTCTCCTGTTATGCCTAAAAAGAAAATAAAAACAGATATTGTTATTAAAAATTTTCTCATAATATTCTTAGAATTGAAAATATATAAATGCCTGTTCGCTACCTCCCAGCCAAAATATTAATATAATAATTCCAATATACATTACCCACCTTAAAGTTCTGTATGGAAATAACTTTAAGTTTGCAATCGCATATTGTCCCTCACGTCCAAACCACTCGACTATCATAAATATTCCGATAAGAAATATTGTTGTCAAAGCTTTATCCATTCCTGTAAACTTGGGAATTTCAAAAAAAGAAGGTGAGAAAATTCCAGAAATGTAATTTACCGCGTGTTCAATATTGTTTGCCCTGAAAAATATCCACGCGAAAACGGTCAATACAAAAGTTATTGTTATTTGAAGTAGTTCCTTGAATGTTGGAAGCAATCTACCTTTTGCAACAATTTCCATATTGTTACGATTGGTTTTCATAATGATTGACGGCATAATAAACAAGGCATTCAAAAACCCCCAAGCGATAAATGTCCAATTAGCTCCGTGCCAAAATCCGCTCACAATAAAAATAATAAAAGTATTTCTTATACGCATCCAATTTCCGCCTTTGCTGCCACCAAGCGGAATGTACAAATAGTCTTTAAACCAAGATGATAGGGATATATGCCAACGTCTCCAAAATTCGGCAATGTCTCTTGAGAAATAGGGGAAAGCGAAATTTCGTAATAATTCAATACCAAATAATCGTGCAGTTCCTAAAGCAATGTCGGAATAACCCGAAAAATCCCCATAAATTTGAAATGTAAAGAATATAGCTCCCAAAACTAATGTACTACCACTCATTTCTGCCGAATTATTGAAAATTTGGTTGGCATACTCCGCGCAGTTGTCGGCAATCACTACTTTTTTTAATAACCCCCAAAGAATTTGCCGCAAACCGTCGACGGCTTTTACATAATCAAATGTTCTTTCTTTTTTAATTTGAGGAAGTAGATGTGTCGCTCTTTCAATTGGCCCGGCCACTAACAATGGAAAGAAACTCACAAATACGGCATAGTCCACAAAATTTCTTTCAGCCTTGATTTTACTGTTGTAAATATCAATCACATAAGACAATCCATGAAAGGTGTAAAAAGAAATTCCAACAGGTAAAATTACTTTTATCAACAACGGACTAATTTGCCAACCAATGCGCGAAGCTGCTTCGGCAAACGATTCTACAAAAAAGTTATAGTATTTGAAAGCTCCCAAAAATCCGAGATTTACAATGATGCTTAACCAAAACCAGAAGCGTTTCTTTTTTCGATTTTCGGCATCTTGCATTTTCAATCCGGTAAAATAATCCAGCAAGGTAGAAAACATCAACAGAAACATAAAACGCCAATCCCAACAAGCATAAAAGAAATAACTTGAAACAAGTAATAAGGCATTTTGAAGTTTAAGACTTTTGTTGGTAGCAAACCAATATAGTATAAAAACTATTGGTAAGAATATCGCGAAATTTAAAGAGTTAAAAAGCATTCTAATTGTTTATTCTTTACTGTTGTTTTATGTAAAAGTTAGGACATGACCTAACCATTAGGGAAAAATACTAAAAAAATCCCCAAGCAATATTCATTAATTGAACCCAGCAAAATTAAATTTTACTCAAAAGAAAAGGCGAAAAAAAATGTCCCATTGTGGATTTTTAGCAAAAATGAGACATGTTTTGTGAAAGAAAAAGGCATGTTTTTTTTGCGATTTGTTAATTAATGTTAATTATTGTAAATGATATAAAATAAAGAAACAATTAAGGAGCTAAGTGAACATTTTCGATTAGCACTTCCTGAGTATTATTCAATTTTTCAATGTATTCGGTAGGCGATATTTTTTCAATATTAGAAAAATGACGGTAAAAACTGGAGCGAGAGGTAAATCCACTTTGATAAAGAAGTTCTTTTACTGTTTTATTCCTGTGTAAAGCAGCTTCTTTTTTGAAATATTCTACACGTTCATAGTTAATATAATCCCTAAAACCAGAATAATTCATATAATGCAACGCCTGATTGATTTTATTTTCTTTTACATTTAAATCACTAAGTAAATCGTGGATGGAATAATTAGGATTTGTAAAAGGCGTTTCTTCTTTCATATATATCTGTAGCTTCTGACTTAATTCAACAATAACAGGCAAAACTTCAATTGCATCTTTCTTATCTTTAATTAATTCCTCAGGAACAGGATTATACGGAAGAAAAGGTTCCAGTCCGCGTAAATGCAAAATATTCATATAGATGACCAATGAAATTACTACACAGCCAAATATATGAAAACTGTAGGGAGATGTACCAAGCATCAACCAAAAGTAGGCTAAAACAATAAGAATAAAGCTAATAGCGAAAAACCTCATTCCAAGGCTTTCATGCCATTTGTATGATTTTTCTTTTTGAAAAAAGATGAATGCAAAACTAAAATAAGGAGATACAACGCTGGCTATAAATAGTATTAACCTGACAATCACGTCTTTATTCGCAATATTATTGACAATATCGGCAAAACTTCCAAGATGTGTATAATGATTATTGAACTGTTCGAAACAAAACGCGACACAAGAAATCAACATAGTCGGAATAGACAAAGAAATAGCTTTTGAAGTATTCAACCAACCTTGCCTAAGAAAAGCTACCGGAAACAAAGAGTATGCCTGCAGAAAAATAATTACCCTGAAAATATGCCACAATGACAAATGGTCTAACGGTTGGTTTATATAAAACGGTATATCGGATGGATTTTTCAAGATAGGATAAATCCATTCTATATTATCGAATAAGAGTAACGAGGAAAGAGTCAATGCAAGAATTCCCCAAGCGCGAGTTAACCTCTCCCGTGGAAAATTTACCATTATAATAATACTTGTGACTACTCCCGTGATATCCAATAAAATTTCGAATACGAGTAAAGCGATACTAATCATGAATATGAACTATGGACTATGTGTACTTTAATAGTTTGCAAAACTACAATTTTGCCATATTAAGGAAAAGCACTTAATGTTTCCCATTACAGTAAATTGGGATATTTTATTGCAAATGGGACTTATTTCTTAATAATGGGACATGTTTTTGCGGCCATGTTATCATGAAAAAAAGGTTTTAAATTCTCTTTACGCTATTTTTTTGTAAAAAAACAAATATATTATTAGTTTTGGAATTGCAAAAATATTGAATATGTATTTGTCTCGATTTTTTATCAAACGCAGAATAAAAGGAGTTTATTTCACAGAATACTTTATCACTATATTTCAAAATCTACTCTTGAATAATCACTCCATGTAACTCGGTGTTTAAAATCTATTATTATATATATGCCTTTTGTAAAAGTCAAGATAACTTCATTTCTGAAAATATCAACAAATACGCCAAAATATTGTTATTAGTAAGTAAAACAAAAATTATCAACATCCATTTTATGAAAACAGACATAGAAATTGCAAGGAGCATTGAACTTCAAAAAATAAAAAAAATTGCTGAAAACATCGGAATACCGCGTGAAGAGGTGCTGAACTACGGAAAATATATCGCTAAGGTTCCGGTGGAACTGATAGATGAAAAAAAAGTTTCCCAAAGTAATTTGATATTAGTAACAGCCATTACGCCAACTAAGACAGGTATCGGGAAAACTACCGTTTCCATTGGTTTGGCATTGGGATTGGAAAAAATAGGAAAACGCGCGATTGTCGCTTTACGAGAACCTTCTCTAGGCCCTTGTTTCGGAATGAAGGGAGGAGCGGCAGGAGGCGGATATTCTCAAGTACTTCCAATGGAAAATATCAATTTGCACTTTACCGGCGATTTTCACGCGATTACTTCCGCTCACAATATGATCACGGCCTTACTTGATAATTATTTATACCAAAATAGGGGAGAGCAAGGCAAACAGCTCAAAGAAGTGGTTTGGAAAAGAGTACTTGACGTAAACGACCGTTCTTTGCGAAAAATCGTAACCGGATTGGGAGGAAACGCGAATGGCATTCCAACCGAAACCGGATTCGATATTACTCCTGCTTCTGAAATTATGGCTATCATGTGTTTGACGACCGGAATTGATGATTTGAAAAAACGTATTGGCGATATTTTACTCGGATTTACATACGATGGAGAGCCATTTACCGTAAAAGACTTGGGAATCGAAGGCGCGATAACTGTGTTGTTGAAAGATGCTATTAATCCGAATTTAGTACAAACTACTGAACATACAGGCGCTTTTATTCATGGCGGACCGTTCGCTAATATCGCTCATGGATGTAATTCTTTGCTTGCGACAAAAATGGCGTTGACTTATGCCGATTATGTAGTAACGGAAGCTGGATTTGGAGCCGACCTTGGCGCGGAAAAATTTTTCAATATCAAATGCCGTAAATCAGGACTTCGGCCTAAATTAACGGTAATTGTAGCTACTGCCCAAGGATTAAAGATGCACGGAGGTGTCGCTCTCGATGAAATCAAGAAACCAAATTTGGCCGGTTTGCAAAAAGGATTAGAAAATCTTGAAAAGCACATTGAAAACCTGCGTGATTTCGGACAAAGCATTGTTGTCGCTTTTAATAAGTTTGCGGAAGATACTGATGAAGAAATGTCGATATTAAAGGCATATTGCGAAAAAGCGGGTGTGGGATTCGCAATCAATGAAGCTTTTGCTAAAGGAGGGGAAGGAGCGGTAGAGTTGGCGAAGGTTGTAGCCGATACCATTGAAAGAAATCCATCTGCCGATTTGAAATTTACATACAAAGACGAAGATACGATAGAAACAAAAATCAACGCGATAGCGAAAAATATCTATGGCGCGGAAACCGTAGTATTCAGCGAACAATCGAGAAAAATGATGAAAATAATTGATAAAATGGGACTTAATCATTTTCCGGTTTGTATAGCTAAAACGCAATATTCATTTTCCGATGATCAGAAAAAATATGGAGTGGCCCGGAATTTTGAATTTAAAATCAATGATATCATTATCAATAATGGCGCTAAATTTATCGTTGCTGTTGCCGGAGAAATTATGCGTATGCCGGGACTTCCTAAAAATCCGCAAGCGCGATATATTGATATTGTTAATGGATATATCGACGGGCTTTCGTGAATTTTGTTCGTCGAAAGCAATTAGTTTTTCAAGTCATCAATGTCGGCAATATTGTTTAAAATAGCATAAACAGCCAGCCCTGATAAAGAGCGTATCCCGGTTTTTTCTATGATGTTTTTCCTGTGGGTAATTACTGTATGGGTACTTATCGATAGTTTATCTGCCACTTCTTTGTTGGCTAATCCTTGTAAAAGTAAACGTAAAACATCTTTTTCACGGCTGGTTAATTGTTCATTTTCTTTTTCTTTTTCTTCTTCCGGATTCTTCCGGTTAAGCAAGTTCTTGATTTTATTGGCGATATCTTCTTCCGCATCAGTAATGTAAATAATATCGTCGAATATTTCGATGAGTTCTTTATGAGAAAAATAAAGATAAACAATAGCGATAAAAAAAACTTTTTTCTCCGTTTTAAATTTTGTTTTCAACTTTTCCAATCCTGACCTTACCAAATCGGGATTGATAATAACGGCATCCGGAACAGAATCTTTGAGAGCAAGAGGCCATTTTTCCAAAGATTCCACAGAAATAATTTGATTAAATATATCAAGAGTACGAAGTTGCGTTTCCAAACCATCCCTGATTATTTTCGACTTTTCTATAATTGCGATCGATTTGAACATCGGATTATATTTTTTTTCTTTTTGAAAGTTTTTCCATTTTTTTGATGGATGGGACTAGTATAAAATCTTCAATAGAAGAATGATAGAACAAATCTTCTTCCAAGGTATTTAGTTTTTTGAGAATTTGTAAACGGTATGGTGAAACAATATTGCCTGGAACATATTTTATAAGGATATGTTTCAGGTCTAATAATTTTTGTTCGATATCCGTATGGTTTTTTTCAAATTCCCTGATTTCAAAAGAAATTGTTTTCGATTCGTCTATGATAGATTTTATATAAGGAAAAACCGTTTCTTCCTCATAAAGAAAATGTTCGTTTATTTCGCGTATATATTCATCAAAAAACGAAATAATTAAATTTCCATGTTTTAAAGGAAGGGTATCTGAAAATAGTTTAATAAGTTCTTTGATCTCGGGAATTTGTTTTTCCTTAAAATATAGATGCGATGCTTCTAAGAAAGACAAAATATTCCGTATAGATTCTTTCTCAAGGAAAGCTTCTTCCGGTTTATTCCCGCTGAAAATCCTTAAAATAGAAATAAAAGCACTCGGTTCAATTTGACCTTCTGTGGCGATTTCCACTATTTTTTTATCTCCGAATCCGAAAGGAATATTTAATCGTTCGAGAACTGTAATCGTATTCGGATTAGATATGATTATGTCTGACATCTTGGAACTTGATGTGATGTTGGTTAGCGTTTTATTCATTTTGTTATTGTCAGAAATTTGTTATTGCGCAAATGACGCAATAAAAATTCTTTTTTCCAAATAAATATGAGTTAAAATAACAATATACAGGAAGTGAAATGCGTGTCTATTTATCTGCCGGATTATTCATTTTTTTCGTTACTTTCCCGTAAATCAGCAAAGCAACCGCGGAAACAATTCCTACGCCGACAAATACATACCAGATATAATGCGCGTTCGCGGTAACAATCGCATATTCTTCCGTAGTGAATTTTTTAGGATCGGGACAAAATTTTTCCAGTAAAAAACCGGAAGAAATAAAAGCGATTAAAGAAGAAAAAAATGAATGAAGGTGGCTGAATCCCAGATATAATCCTTCTTCCCCTTTGGGTGATTGCAACGAAAAATATTCAAGATACCTGGGGGAGATAAAACATTCGGCGATAGCCTGAAAAGCGATTCCGACAACCATCATGAAGGCGACAGGATGTAATCCGAATATGTAATCTTGCCCGATAAGGTTTCCACACGCCATAATTAATGCCGATAAGGGGATGATAAACATACCGATGGCCATGGATGTCAACGCTTTTTTCTTTTTCATCAGCGAAGTGATAAAATTAACGAGAACGAAAACAATCAACGGATTGACATTGGCGTACCATCCGGGAGAGGCGTTTTCTCCTATCATGCGAATCACATATTTGGGCATTGTGGCGTACATTTGTTGTTGAACAATCCAAAAACCGCTGACAATGAGAATTAGAATCAATAGCCTGAAATTACCGAACACTTTTATCAATCCCATCCATAATTCTTTGAAACTTTTTCCTTGTCCTTGTGTTTGAACGGATTTATAAAAGAAATAGACGGCAATCAAAGCAAGAAAAATCATTACCGCGGAAAAATAGTTCAGGTATACCAAGCCACAATCACCCAACGCTTTTCGTAGAGGGTCAACTACCATTTTTCCCATGAAAGCGCCGATGTTTACCATCATGTAAAACAACGCGTATCCTTTTGCCCTGTTTTCTGAAGTTGTTTCGCGCGCGATTGTTCCCGAAATCACAGCTTTAATAAACGAACCTCCGACAACAATTATCAATAAAATAGGAATGATAGTCCATCTCAACGGACTTGCATCTAACCCTGAAAAAGTAGTTTGTGTACCATATTCAACCCATTCTGTATTTTGCAAATAGGATGAAAAAATAGTGCCGGTTCCCGAACCAAATCCATATTTTACTAATCCTGCGCTTTCAAGAAATGTAGGAACAATACCTAAACTCAGGTAACCGACAGTCAGTAACGAAAATGCTAAAATAATAGAAGACCGGAATCCGATTTTATCGGCATAGGCACCCGAAAATGTGGGTAATAAATATAAAAAAGCAGAAAAAACACCGGAAATGATTCCTGATTCGGCATCTGAAAATCCCCATACATTAGAAAGGTAAATTGTCAATACGATGAACACGGCATAATACGCCAAACGCTCAAGTAATTCTACAGAGTTGGCAACCCAAAATGCCCGTGAAAATCCTTTGGATTTCATTTCCGGTGTTTTTTCTTTTATCATTTTATTATAATTAAACGATATTTATGCCATCAACATTCTCTGTAGGATATACACTCCACAACCTGCAAGGTAGCCGACAAGTGCAAGTAACGAGATTTTTTTCAGGTACCAGATGAAATCTATTTTTTCCATACCCATCACGGCAACTCCTGCCGCCGAACCTATAATCAGGATACTACCTCCTGTTCCGGCCGCGTAAGCCAGAAATTCCCAAAAATAATGATCCATCGGAAAATTATACATTCCCATAGCTCCCGCAACCAAAGGAACATTATCGACAATTGAAGAAAGAATTCCAATGATAACAGTGATAAGGTAATATTTATTAGGTTCTTCCATTGGAATACTGTCTAAAGATTGTGACAACATACTCAGTTGTCCACAAGTTTGCATCGCGGCTACGGCCATCAATATACCAAGGAAAAACAAGATACTTGGCGTATCGATTCGTTGCAAAATAGATGTTACGGATAATTTATTCGAATGTTCAGTAGGACGTCTTTTATTTAAGATTTCAGTAAAAATCCACAAAACACCAAGTCCTCCTAACATTCCTAAATATGGAGGAAGGTGAGTTATCGTTTTGAAAACTGGGACAAAAAGTAAAGCGCCTACTCCCAAGAAAAATATCAGATTGCGTTCGGATTTCGACACCTCAAATTTGTGATGTCCTTCTCCTTGTGAAGTTGGTTTGTTCACATTTCCCTTCATTGTGAAAGATAAAATCAGAACAGGAACAAATATGGAAACCAAACTTGGAAGGAAAGTTGTCAGTATAATATTGACAGCACTGATTTTTCCGCCAATCCAGAGCATAATAGTGGTGACATCTCCGATAGGCGACCAGGCACCTCCCGCGTTGGCAGCCAAAATAACGATACCAGCGAATACCCAACGATCATTTTTGTTAGCAATTAATTTCCGAAGTAGTGCAATCATTACAATTGAAGTTGTAAGGTTATCCAATACGGCCGACATGAAAAATGTCAAGACACTGATAATCCATAACAAACTTGTTTTTTTTGTAGTTGTAATTTTGTCTGTAATGACTTTGAAACCTTCGTGTGTATCAACTATTTCGACAATAGTCATAGCCCCGAGCAAAAAGAAAAGGATTTCCGCTACTTCACCTAAATGTTCGAGTAGATAACCATGTGTTAGCCACGATGCGAAAGTACTATCAGGATGCGAAGCTAAATATTCCTGAAACGAAGAAAAAACAGGCATTGTAGACGGATCTCCAAGTATAAACAAAACCCACATTAAAGTACCCAAAAGCAGGGCAGTCGCTGATTTATTCACATGTAAAGGATGCTCTAAAGCGATACACGCGTAGCCAATCACGAAGACTACAATCATTAAGTAAAACATATTGGTAATTTTTGAATTTGAAAATAAAGTTGCAAAGATAAATACATATTTGACAAAATGAGGTTGTGTGGAAGTAAAAGAGTAAAAAAAGAAGCAAAAGAAAATAAGACCAGATAAAATAATTTCGTGACTTTATTCGTGAGTAAAAAAAGCATAAACGCCCGACATTCGTTATTGAATATCAGGCGTTATATTTTCATTGTTGTCCCACCAGGACTCGAACCTAGGCTGGCTGAACCAAAATCAGATGTGCTACCACTACACCATGGGACAATCCTATGCTTTTTAGAAAAGCGATGCAAAGATACTGCTTTTTAGTTAAATTGCAAATCTTTGCGTAAGATTTTTATTTAGCGATTAACAGAAAGTAATTTTTCTTGCCTTTTTGTGCTAATAAATATTTGTCATTCAACAAGAAAGAGGAATCTATCATCAGATCTGGACTTTCTAATTTTGTTTTATTTAAAGATATTCCTCCGGCCTGTTGGGTTTTACGCATTTCTCCTTTAGATGGAAATACGGCTGTTTTTTCGGCTAATAAATCTACGGCTTTTATTCCTCCGGATAATTCTTCTTTCGAAATCTCAAACTGGGGAACTCCTTCAAATACGGCCAATAAAGTATCTTCGTCTATCTTTTTCAAAGATTCGGACGTTGAATTTCCAAAAAGGATATTGGATGCTTCGACCGCAGAATCGTAATCTTCTTCGGAATGAACCATGATTGTTACTTCTTTAGACAAACGTTTTTGAAGTGGGCGCAAATGCGGCACCGCCCGTTGTTCTTCAATTAACGAATCTATTTCTTCTTTCGGCAATGCCGTAAAAATTTTGATATATTTTTCGGCATCGGCATCGCTTACATTCAACCAGAATTGATAGAATTTATAAGGCGAAGTATATTTACGGTCTAACCAAACATTTCCGGATTCTGTTTTTCCGAATTTTCCTCCATCGGCTTTCGTAATCAGAGGACAGGTTAAGGCAAACGCTTCACCTCCCGTTTTACGACGAATCAATTCGGTTCCTGTAGTAATATTTCCCCATTGGTCTGAGCCTCCCATCTGTAATTTACATCCGTATTCGTTATACAAATGCAAAAAATCATAGCCCTGAACCAATTGGTAAGTGAATTCCGTGAATGACATTCCTTCTGTAGCTTCACCTGTCAAACGTTTTTTAACTGAGTCTTTCGACATCATATAATTGACCGTAATATGCTTTCCGATATCGCGGATAAAATCGAGGAATGAAAACTCTTTCATCCAATCATAATTATTGACTAACTCAGCTTTATTCGGGGCATCTGATTCAAAATCAAGAAATTTCGACAATTGTTTCTTGATACATTCCTGATTATGGCGGAGTGTTTTTTCATCCAACAAATTGCGCTCCTGAGATTTACCCGACGGATCTCCAATCATTCCGGTAGCACCGCCAACAAGAGAAATCGGACGATGTCCCGCCCGTTGGAAATGTTTAAGCATCATTACGCTTACCAAGTGCCCTATATGTAGCGAATCGGCAGTCGGATCAATTCCTACATAAGCCGATGTCATTTCTTTCCGGAGTTGCTCTTCCGTGCCGGGCATCATATCGTGAATCATGCCCCTCCATTTCAGTTCTTCTACAAAATTCATATATAAACAATTTATTAAAAACAAACGAAGACACAAATTAACAATCAAAAGTTAAGCGTGAAAACAACAGGTTTATCTGTTTGCCCGCCAACTTATTTACTAATTAACTTGTTTACTTAAAAATCGCAACAAAGGTACGATAGTTTTGTTTATATATAAAATATACATCAAAAATTGAATTATACAATCATGAAGAAATTCTTCCTTACCGTTGTAAACGGCTATTTAGGTTTACTTTTTCCCTTGATAGTCAGTATTATTTTATTAGAAAAATTCCACAAAATGATTTACCCGGCGGTTCTTTTTATTGAAAATAAACTACATATTACTCGCATGGTAGGAGTTTTAGGAGTAGTTCTTATTTCTGCCGCTTTGATGATTTTATTAGGTTATTTGTGTGGATTATTAATTAAATCTTCTTTTGTTAAAAAATCAATCAACAAATTGGAAGATAATGTTTTATCTAAAATACCGATGTATAATTTAGTCAAACAAATTTTCAGTACGGAAGTCGGAATTAAGAATGGAAACAACTTCCTTCCCGCGTTATTGATTGATGGCAATTCGTATTCACTTTGTTATGTAACCAACGAAAGTCAAAGTTTTTATACCGTATACGTTTCTGAAGGAGGATTAAGCGGAGGAGAAATCAGGATTGTACCTAAAAATACTATCAAGTTATTGAACATCGGATTAGCCGAATTTACCCGGTTGATTAAACAATATGGCATAAATTCGGCCTACATAGTTGAAAAACTAATAGAACCGGCAGTGAAAGAGGAGTCGACAACGGACAATTGACAGTGAATTATTAGCCGGCATAACTATGTTTTCCTCCCAATACATAATTAACTCCAAAGTATGTCATTAAAACAGCGAGAAAAATCAGCAGTACAAATAAGTGATAAACGACAGGATTTCTGAGCCACTTCAATGTTTTGGAATGGAATGTGAATCCCATCAATAAAAATGTGATTAACGCCCAAACTTCTTTCGGATCCCATCCCCAATAACGCCCCCATGATACATTCGCCCAAATTGCTCCAACAAAAATACCGGCTCCTAAGAAGAATGTTGCAGGAAACATGAACAATTCATTCAATTCTTTCATCAACAAAACATTACGCTTAGTTCTGAAATTTCTTGGAGCAAATAGTTTAAGCCCTAATGCCATGAGGCTGGTAAGCAACATGAATCCGCAGAAACCATATGACATCATGATAAGCGAAACATGTATACTCAGCAACGGAGATTGCAAAACAGGGACTAATGGTGTTATTTGTGGATTTCCGGAACTGATATGAGCCACCAACAATGTAAATCCGGAAAGCAAAAAGCTGAAAGCGACTATCAGGAACGAATACCTGCGCGCCACAAGTCCGATTAGCATAGCACACCAAGCTACAAAAAGCATCGTTTCATAACCATTACTCATCGGTAAACGTCCACCAACATATCCCCTTAAACACAATCCAAAAGTTTGGATCACAAAAATAGACACCAAAAGCCAGAAAAAAATACGTTGTACACGATATAAACTTTTATTTCTGAGCATATAGAAAATAAAAAAGAAAACGGCTACACTTCCGATTGTGAGGCAAATTTTAAACAACCATGAAAATAAATTCAGGTTATTATATAATAATTCGGCTTTAAATCTGCTTTCAGAAGGTAATGTTCCCAAAGCCTGTTTTTGTTGAAAAGAATCTAATTTTTCGAGCAAAAAAATAGCGTCTTTGGCATTATTTTCCTTCATATATTCATAATATAAAGGGAAAAAGTTCTTTATAAATAATCCCTCATTTTTTTCAATATTATCAGGTAAATGATCGGCAGGGCCATACCAACGGATATTTCCATCTTCAAAAACAATAGGAAACATCCTTATCAATTCTCCTTCCTGAAGCATCATGATTAATTGTATTTTTTCATCCAATTTCAAGGCTTCTTTGGCGAATCCCGTTTTTTTTTCCGAACCATACATTTCGTGTTGATAAGCGGCCAGTTTGTAACTTTTATCCGGATGAAAAAAATCCGCGAAACAAGCGTTTCCCGAATTATTTATCAGTCGTTTTAATTTAGGATTGTTTATTTCAAACAATGGAACATGTTGCCATTTGCCGGGAAAGAAAATCCAACCGAGTAAAACCTGTTCTGCGTTAGCATATTTATATCGGGGTTTTCCGGTTAATTTTGTAGAAAAATCGATTGCCAAAGTTTGGAATGGACAAATTCGTCCATGATAATCGACTCTTAACCGGGCAAATTTATCTGCCTGTTCTCGGCTAAGTGTAGCGCCATCTTCCGACAGCATATTATTCTTATCGGCAGATTTGGCCGACAACGACACCATTAATAATAAAACAAAGAAAATACTTTTCTTAAATCCTTTCTTATTCTTTCCTACAGGATTTATTTTTCCTTGCTTCTTGAGTAACTCTATAAACCGGCCTTTTTTGTCAAACAAAATCCACAACATTGAAAAAAACAACAAAAAGTAACCTAAATAAGTGACCCCAATTCCCGTAGAATCGTGGTTAACGCTCAATATTGTTCCTTGCAAATCTTCATCAAACGAAGATTGATAAAAACGATACCCTTTGTATTTCAAAATATTATTCATGGATATTTTTGTTTCAAAGGTTTTATTATCATCCTTGTCCACCACATTAACAATACTCACATAATTCGAAGGAGACATGGTTCCGGGATAATATTCTACTTGAAATGATTTCAGTTTTAAAGAAAAAGGCAAATCTATATTTTGCAAACTTCCTTCACTTATAAAAGTATTACCCTCAACATTTTCTCTTAAATGAATCATCCCTGTCGTACCGTTAACCCGGGTAATTAAAGCGCCTAAAAGAATTATTATTAAAGAAATATGTAATAAAAAGACAGGGAGTTTTTTATGTAATTTTACTTTCAAAATATAATATCCCCCGGATACAACCAAAGCCATCCAAAGGAGATTAAACCAAATAGTACCATAATAATTATCCATCACATATTGAGTGCTATTCAAATGTTCTTGCCAGGTAGCCCATCCCATTACGGCAATCAATACAAATAGAATAATAAAAGCCAAAAATCTCATTTTATATTAAATTATGTAAAACCAAACAACTAAGATACAAAAATATTGTAATTATTATATATGTTCCATTTTTTGTTTATATTATTAGGAGAAACAAATTTATTTTTTTTATGTATGTTTGCACTAAATTTCATTGATTTGTGAAAGAAAATATTGACGACATATTGTTATTAAATAAGATTCGGGGAGGAGATGAATCAGCATTTAAGTACCTATTTGAAACTTATTTTACACCTTTATGTCGCTTTATGAATGTATATATAGTTGAAAGAACAATTGTAGAGGAGTCTGTTCTTGACGTCTTTCTTTATGTTTGGGAAAACCGAAAAACATTACAAATCCAACTTTCATTTAAAGCCTATTTATTTCAGTCAGCTCGAAACAAGGCTTTGAACATACTGCGTCAGGAAAAAATAAATATTTACTTAAATGAAATAGATACTGACATCATTGAAACAGATACTATCGCTCTTGAGCAAGATGAGTTATACCAACTTATACAAGAAGCCGTTTTCGCGCTACCTGATAAGTGTAAAGAAATTTTTCAGCTTAGCCGGAATGAAAATTTATCGAATCAGGAAATTGCTGAAAAATTAGGTATTTCTGTCAAAACCGTAGAAGCACAAATTACCAAATCTTTAAAAAGAATAAAAGACTTCCTTGGAGACGCGTATTCCTATTTGTGGTAATTACAACAAGAATTCCTTTTATTTTTTATCCAACTGAACCCAAAACATATAAAAAATCTTCAAATCTACATTCTAGGTAGCTCTGAGCGTTATTTTCTTCTTTTTTAATCAGGGTTAATAAATGGGTTAAAATGGGTTAAAATGGGTTAAAAACGCCCGTTAAGAAATTATTTTTTTTAACTGCTAATTTTCAATGGTTTAAAAATCGTCCGTTAAGATCAGTTTTTTAAAATTTAACCCAAAATTTCAAAAAATAGCCATTACATTTGTTGCGTTCAAAATATCTCTTAAATCTCATCTCTTTATATTTTATATTTGTCTTAGATTGAACTTTAAACCTTAGATTAGATGTTTGCTGTCTAAAGGGTGAGTAACATTATAGTAGTTAACATTATAGATTATATGGATCAAAAATTACGAAAAATTGCAGAAAGGATGGAAAGTTCGTGTACAAATTTAGGTTTGTTACAAGGCAAGATGGGCAGTGTAGTGTTTTTTTATGAATATGCCCGCCATGTAGATTGTAGATACGAAGAATATGCCGACCAATTAATTGATGAAATCTTTGAAAGTATTCGGCAAGTAAACTCTAATTATGCTGATGGCTTAGCCGGAATAGGTGTCGGAGTAGAGTATTTGGCCCAAAAAGGATTTATTGATGGAGATATCAATGAAGTTCTAGTTGATGTTGATAAGTTGTTGGGTAGTATTGGATCCCGTTTTTTTGGTCAAATAGGTATACGAAATGGCATAACAGGCTATGGAAAGTATTACCTTGCCCGGATAAATAATCCTGACAATTGTAATAATGTAAGTCCTGGTGTGAATTTTTTCAAAGAACAACTCTCTAATATAGTAGATTTACTATCAGCTAATTATGTAACGTATGAAAATCTTTATTCTATTATCAGTTTTCTTCCGGATGTTATAAACTTGGATATCAATAAGCAATAGTTCGTTCAAAATTAGTAATTATTTACGCGGCTTTAGCGCCAAATAATAAGAGTTCTTTGAAAATTTGTTGATTTTTGGGCTTGTTCGGGGAAATGCCGAACTTATCAAAAAATCGGATTAACAGCAATGCATT
>JAVBKZ010000023.1:0-65425 GCA_031553755.1 Bacteroidales bacterium
TGGGTTTGAAAAATTGGCAGTCGCCTTTGAAAGCGGTTCAAAAAGCGAATCCAGTTTACGCAGGATTCAACGTTTTATGGCCGATTACAAATTAGATACAGACTTGATTGCCCTGTTGATTTTTAAGCTATTGCCTCACAAGCCACCTTTTCGATTGGCCTTAGATAGGACGAACTGGAAATTTGGATCAAGCAATATTAATATTTTGACTTTGGCCATTGTTTATCAAGGAGTTGCCTTCCCGATTCTCTACAAGATGCTGCCAAAGTTTGGAAATTCCAATACCGAAGAACGGATTAGTTTGCTCAATAGATATATCCGGTTATTTGGAATAGAGGCCATTGATTGCTTATTGGCAGACAGGGAATTTGTAGGAGAACATTGGCTCTCTTATCTGAACCATCAGAGAATCAGATATCACATCCGAATTCGGGAAAACTTTTATGTAGATGCTCCCCATTCAGGAAAAAGGGTCAAAGCCAGTTGGTTATTTTCCGATGTAAAAATAGGAACCAGTAAATTCTTGAACCGCATCTATTATGTCAATAACCAACTTTGTTATTTATCGGCAAGTAAGATAAAAAACAAGGACGGAATACCTGAACTTCAGATTATTGTTTCATTTAACAGGCCTGATAGTGCGCAGGAGATATACAAAGAACGATGGCAGATTGAAACTGCATTCAGAGCATTAAAATCTAGCGGATTCAATATCGAAGAGACACATCTGACGGATATGGTTCGAATAGACAAACTCTTTGCCTTGGTAATAGTCGCTTTTACTTGGGCATATATCGTGGGAATTTACGTTCACCAAAATGTAAAACAGATTAAATTAAAAAAACATGGACGAAGTGAAAAATCTCTATTCAAATATGGTTTAGGGATTATTACTAATATTTTACTAAACCCTATAAACAACAGAAGAATAGATATTTTCAAATTTTTGTCATGTACTTAGTGGAAATGGTTAAAATATTAAATTTTCTATTTAAACCATAAAGGAATAATATTGTCTATGAAAGTTTGCAAAAGTTAGGTATTTTATCGAAATTTGTTTTGGATTAAGTATTAGATTGGTACCTATAATTTGCATTCCTAATATTAGTCAACTCGTTTACTAATTTACTCGTCAACTAATTTTTACGTATGAAAATATATTTAATAACAACTGTTTTTTTTCTTGGGTGTTTAGTTAATTCTTTTTCCCAAACAGATTCGAAAGTAGTACATTTAGATAAAAAAGATTTTATTTCTAAAGTTTACGATTATGAAAAAAATCCTTCTCAATGGATATATGAAGGAAGTTTGCCTTGCATTGTCGATTTTTATGCCGATTGGTGCGGGCCGTGCCGTAAAATAGCTCCGATTCTTGAAGAATTAGCAAAAGAATATAACGGAAAGATAATTGTCTATAAAATTGATACGGATAAGCAACGCGAATTGGCAAAAACATTTGGTATCGAAAGCATCCCTACCATTATGTTTATCCCATTGAAAGGAGAACCTCAGGTAGCAAGAGGGGCTTTACCTAAAGAAACATTCGAGAACGCGATCAATCAGATTTTATTGAAATAATGAAAATAGATTTTAAACACTGAGTTATACGGAGTGATTATTTACAGAATAGATTCTGATATATAGTGATGGAATACGCTGTGAAATAAATTCTTTTGACTCCGTTTTTGATAAAAAGTCGAGACGGATTAAATATAAATTTTATACAGTTAATGCCTTTTTTACGATATTAATTATATATTTGCATTCCGAAAAACTCATTAATTATTCTATAACTTTTAGATATTTAATAACCCATGGAAAAAACGTCAGACTTAGGAGGTCTTAAGAAAGAAGACTTCCAAAAAAATGTTGATGGTAAATCGACAGATTTATTTATTCTAACAAACAAAAACGGATTAGAAATGTCCGTTACCAATTATGGTGCCAAGATAGTTTCCTTATATGTTCCGGATAAAACAGGTAAATTAATAGACGTAGTCACCGGACATGCTTCCATCGATGAATATTTGAGTTCGAAAGAACCCTATTTCGGAGCTGTTTGCGGAAGAACCGGAAACAGAATCGCTAAAGGAACTTTCACGCTTGATGGAAAAGAATATAAATTAGCGATAAACAATGGGCCAAATAACCTACACGGAGGAATAAAAGGTTTTAACGCTGTTGTTTGGGACGCTAAACAGATCGATGAACAAACAGTCGAACTTACTTACCTTTCTAAGGATGGGGAAGAAGGATTCCCAGGTAATCTAACGACTACGGTAACTTACAAACTTACAGACGATAATGCAGTTCAGATAGATTATCTCGCGACAACAGACCAGGCTACAATCCTCAATCTAACCAATCACTCATATTTCAATCTTTCGGGAGCAGGCGATCCTTCAATAGGCGATCATATTCTGACAATCAACGCGGATACTTATCTTCCAACAGACGAAACAGCGATTCCTTATGGACCAGCGGAAAAACTGGAAGGTACTCCAATGAATTTCAGAACTCCTTATGAAGTAGGAAAACGAATTGACGAACCTTTCCAACAATTGATTTGGGGTAAGGGATACGACCATACTTATGTATTGAATAAAGAAGGAAAAGGATTGTCTTTCTGTGCCAAACTTGTTTCTCCAAAAACAAACATCGTAATGGAAACTTACACAACAGAACCGGGAGTTCAACTTTACACCGGGAATTGGATGACAGGAGAATTTGTCGCTAAAAACGGACAACGTTATCCGATGCGTTCGGCATTGTGTTTGGAGACTCAGCATTTCCCCGATAGCATCAATAAACCGGAATATCCGACAGTCGTACTTCGTCCGGAAGAAGAATTTAGATCCCAAACAATTTTTAAATTTTCAGTAGAATAAAAAACTAAAAATAATATATTAACAATCAAACAATCAAGTATTATGACACAAAAAAAGAAAAGTAATATTGTTGCTATTATTGCAATGATATTTCTATTTGGAATGATCTCATTTGTTACAAATTTGGCTTCACCGATGGGTGATATTTTGAAAAATCAATTCCAAGTAGCTAATTGGATGGGTACATTAGGGGTACTTTGTAATTTTATCGCTTATGCGGTAATGGGTATTCCAGCCGGTAATATGTTGCAAAAGCTTGGATACAAAAAAACAGCGTTAATCGCAATTGTCGTTGGTTTTGTTGGAGTCGGAATTCAAACTCTTTCTGGTACTATCGGAAGTGATGCGGCATTTGGTGTATATTTATTGGGAGCATTTGTTGCCGGTATGTCAATGACATTACTCAATACAGTTGTTAATCCGATGTTGAATTCTCTTGGTGGAGGAGGTAACGAAGGTAATACTTTAATCCAATTGGGAGGTTCATTCAATTCACTTTGTGGAACAGCAGTTATTATATTGACTGGAATACTTATACCGGAAGGTATTAAAAATGCAAAAATTGGGGATGTTTTTCCTCTGATGTATGCGGCTTTAGCAATTTTTGCATTTGCATTTATTGTTATTTCATTGACTGAAATTCCGGAAAAAATTGACAACAAAAAAAATACAGCGGTTCAACCTTCTAAACATAGTCCATTATCGTTCCGTCACTTCATATTGGGAGCGATTGGAATTTTTGTTTATGTAGGAGTTGAAGTTGGAATTCCGAATGTTTTGCAAAAATGGTTACAAAATGCAGATTTAGATGCTTTAAGATTAGGAGCTACGGGTGGAGCAGAAGCGATTGCCGGTTCTGTGGCAGCTACTTATTGGCTGATGATGCTTGTTGGTCGTCTTGTTGGAGCCTCTATTGGTAAGAAAGTTTCTGCAAAAACAATGTTAACGGTAGCATCTTCTCTTGGTGTTATATTGGTTTTAGCAGCAATGTATGCACCAACTGAAAGTTTTGTAAATTTACCTGTATTCAAAAATAATGAAGAAGGTCTTTTTGGTTTAGCAAATGTTCCTCTTAGCGCAGCATTATTGGTACTTTGCGGTTTATGTACATCAATCATGTGGGGTGGAATCTTCAATCTTGCAGTTGAAGGTTTAGGTAAATATACAGAAAAAGCATCCGGATATTTTATGGTTCTTGTTTGTGGTGGAGGTATATTGCCATTATTGCAAAACGGTATTGTTGACATGACAGGTGGCTTAGGTTATCTTACAAGTTATTGGGTGATAGTTGTAGGACTTATCTTCCTATTGTATTACGCATTGGTTGGCAGTAAAAATGTAAATAAAGATATTCCGGTATAATTAATTATTAATTGAGAATTGAAAGTGGAAAATCCACTTTCAATTTTTTACATTCAATATAAAAATATTATGAATACAACAGCGTTAAGAGAAAAATTCAAATCATTGTATGGAGTAGAAGGTGTTGTTTACACTTCTCCCGGTCGTATTAATATCATTGGCGAACATACCGATTACAACGGAGGATTTGTACTTCCCGGAGCCATTGATAAAGCCATGTATTGCGAAATCAAACCGAATGGAACTAATAAAGTTCGCGCTTACGCGCTTGATTTGAATGAATCTTGCGAATTCGGACTTGAAGAAACCGATAAACCATCTCAACAATGGGCGTGCTATATTTTCGGAATGTGTCGTGAAATGGCAAAAAAAGGAAAACCGGTTCAAGGATTTGATACCGTATTTGCCGGAGATGTTCCTCTTGGAGCCGGAATGTCATCGTCAGCTGCATTGGAAAGTTGTTTCGGATTTGCTTTGAACGACCAATATAATTTGGGATTCACCCGCATGGAAATCGCATTGATGGGACAACAAACCGAACATAATTATTGCGGCGTAATGTGTGGTATTATGGACCAATTCGCATCTTGCAATGGAAAAGAAGGATATTTGATGCGTTTGGATTGCCGTTCATTGGAATTCGAATATGTTCCTTTCGATCCTAAAGGCTACAAAGTAGTATTGATTAACACTTGTGTTACTCACAATTTAGCTGGTGGAGAATACAACAAACGTCGCGCGTCTTGCGAAAGAGTAGTGGCTGTAATTGCAAAAAGACATCCGGAAGTAAAATTATTGCGTGACGCTAACCTCGAATGGTTGAAAGAAGTCAAAGCGGAAGTTAACCCGATTGATTATATGCGTGCTGAGTTTGTAATCGAAGAAATCCAACGTTTGTTGGATGCTTGTGCTGCCATGGAAAAAGGCGATTACGAAACCGCAGGTCAAAAAATGTATGAAACTCATGAAGGTTTGAGTAAAAAATATTGGGTAAGTTGTCCTGAATTGGATTTCTTGAACATTATGGCGAAAGAATGCGGAGTAACCGGTTCCCGCGTAATGGGTGGCGGTTTTGGAGGTTGCACCATTAATGTGGTAAAAGAAGAATTGTATGATTCATTCTTACAAAAAACACTTGCCGCTTACAAAAATGAATACGGAATTGATGCAAAAATATATGACGTTGTAATCAAAGACGGAGCAAGGAAATTGGCGTGATTTTCTAAACAAAAGAGAACAGGGCGTATGAAATTGAAAAATTTTATACGCTTTTTTTTATTTTAAAATAATTTTAAATGGATTTTGTTTAATACCGGAATATAGAATATTACCAACAGAATCGGTTTTAGAGGCATATTGAATATTGAATGAAATTGTGTCTTTTCCTTGTAGAACTTGTTCGTATATAAAAGGATAAATATTAAAAACCGCGATGGTTTCTATATCGGTCGATAGGCTGTCTTTATTTTGAGAATCAGATTTAGCCCTTAAATACATATTGGTGATGTTATTTTTATCAAGTGAATCTATGTTACATAACAATTCATAATTCAATGTGTTATCAGATTCGATAGATAAAAATATGAATTGATTGAGCAAAGAAACCGGATTTACAGACAACATTGTATCTTTATATATATCATTCATTTCTCCCGACATAAGCTGAAACGGAGATTGTGGTATTGTTTCCCAATAAGTCAAATTAGCGGAAAATGGAGGAGGGGTAGAGGGTTGGTTTTGATAATCTACCGTATACCAGGCTATTCCGCAAGTTTCATCGGGAATCGTATCTAAAGCAGGGGATGAAAACGTAGAATAATTATTTTTCAGGTAAGGATTATCATTTTCATAAACAATAATAGATGGAACTCCTGAAAAAGTTTGTATGTCGGAACTTTGCGACGCGCATCCCACTAAAAACAAACAAGGGAAAAATAGTAATATGTTGTATAATTTCATTTATTCTGTCAGATCGTCTGCTAAAAATTCGTTCTTGTATATTTTTATCGATAACATAAATCCGGAAATAACTAAAGGGCCGAATATAATTCCCCAAAAACCGAATAGATTCATTCCTAATATGATACCAAAAATAGTGACTAAAGGATGAACATTGGCATATTTTTTAAGGAAAACCATCCGGATGACATTGTCGATGCTTGATATGATTAAAATACCGTATATAATAAGGATAACTCCCATCCAAACTTCTCCGGATATCATTAAATTGATTGCTAAAGGTAGCCATACTCCGGCTGTTCCGATAACCGGTACTAATCCGAAAATTCCGGTTAATACGCCCCAAACAAAAGGATCTCCGGCATTTAAAATCCAATAACCCAAAGCGGAAACCAAACCTTGGCCGATGATAATTAAAGGGATACCGATGGCGTTGCTTACTACCATGTTTTGAGTTTCATGTTTCAATAAACTGATGCTGTCTATCGAAAGAGGAAGATTATTCTCGATTTCAGATTCCATTTCTTCACTCGATTGTAACATGAAAAACAATACGAAAATCATCATTAAAGCATTGGTGATGATACTTCCTGTTACGGAAAATAGATTAGGAAGCATTTGTGTTATGGATTGTATGGCATTATCCGCTACGTTCTTTGAAAAAATATTATATCCTGTTTTATCAAGGATAACTTCATGTAAATGATTTATATTATCGATAATGATCTGAGGATGAAAATTTTTAAGTTTAGTGTAGATTGTCCCTATTAATGCTCCGCCAATTACAAAAACGATTAAGACGGTAAGAATTAAAAGAAAAGATGTTGTTAAGGTTTTTCCCCATCCTTTGGATTCAAGTTTTTTTTGTGAACTTCTAAGTAGCATGTATAGGGTAAACGCACCCAACAAGGAACTGATAAAATAATTCAATTCCATGAATATAACGCAAAAAAGGAATAATAATAAGATTACGAAAAAGACTTGTTTTATTCCTTTATTAAGTTGTTTTCCGGTATACATATATAAAAAATGAACGGTAAACAGTTCGTGAATTAATAAAACAAAAATAACATGCGATCTGTTTACCGTTCATCTAAAAAATTACATAATTCCTCTTTCTTTGAGTTTCAATTGCCAGTTCCATGCCGAAACAAGCGTATCTTCAATTGTTTCTTTAGCAGTCCATCCTAATTCATTATTGGCGTAATCAGGATTAGCCCATACCTGTTCGATATCTCCTTCCCTGCGTCCTACAATTTTATAATTAACTTTTACTCCGGTTGATTTTTCGAAAGCATTGATTAGTTCCAAAACGGATAAACCGCGTCCGGTTCCTAAGTTAAATGTTTCCAAATTTGATTTGGATTTTCCGTTTAACATTCTGTCAATTGAAATTACATGCGCTTTAGCTAAATCGACAACGTTTATATAATCCCTGATACATGAACCGTCTGGAGTATTATAATCATTACCGAATACACTAAGTTGTTCGCGAATACCGATTGCTGTTTGAGTAAGAAACGGAATCAGGTTTTGAGGAACGCCCAACGGTAATTCCCCTATTTCCGCGGTTGGGTGAGCGCCAATTGGATTAAAATAACGCAAAACAATGCTTTTATATGGAACTCCCGAATAGATGGCATCACGAATAATTTCTTCGTTGATTTGTTTAGTGTTTCCATAAGGAGCTAAAGCTGGTTTTATAGGAGCGTTTTCATCAACAGGAAGAATATCCGGTTGTCCGTAAACCGTACAGGAAGAAGAAAAAACCAAAGCTTCTACTCCATAAACCGGCATTAAATCCATGATATTTAACAACGAAACGAGATTGTTTCTATAGTACAATAACGGTTTCTGAACAGATTCTCCTACGGCTTTACTTGCGGCGAAATGGATGATTCCTTTAATTCCGGAATATTTTTCGAATAATGCTTTCATTCCGTCAAAATCGTTGCAATCAAGTTTTTCGAAAGCAGGACGGATTCCTGTTATTTTTTCAATTCCATCGATAACTCCGGCATTTGAGTTGGAAAGATTATCGACTATAACTACTTCATACCCTGAATTTTGAAGTTCAATGACTGTGTGGGACCCAATGTATCCGGCTCCTCCGGTTACTAAGATTTTATTTTTCATATTGTTAATAAAATTTAAGCGACAAAGGTATAACAAATTTTTAATGTAGTTGTCATGCATATTTATTTTCAGTAACTTTGCATCCGATTTTAATTTAGATGTAAAATATTATAGTATAAGTTTATGAAATCATTAAAAATTATAATTTTAACCTTATCCGGATTTTTGTTTTTTACAAGTTGCTTGGAAGATAATGGGAATTTTACATCATATCCGGCAAATGCCGCGGTTGTAACTTCCTTTGAAACATATCCCGGAGTGTTATTTATCAGTACATCTTATGGTGTATTTGCCGCGAATGAATTGAAAGGAAAATACAATGTTGGAGATTGTTTATATTGTTCATTTAAGATTAATTATGATTCACAGCCATCCCGTTATTATCAGACAGCAAGCGAAATTAAAAATATCCAGGATTCTCCATTGAATGAATCAGGTATCGTGATGTTACCACACAATTCCGATTCAAATGTTTCATATATTGATACCGCATCGGTTGATTCTATATTAGCAATCCAATTTTTGAATAATTATAGCAGTCCATACGTTGATAATCACCTGTTTTTATCAATAGGCCAAATAGCGTCGAATAATCAGGAATATGAATATAAATTGGTTTCATATCCCGATTCTTGTGATTTGGAAAAAATACCATATTTGTATATTTGCGCTAAAAAAACAAATACTTCATCTGCCGCGGTTAAGGAAACATATAGAACTCAAGTATTTGATATGTTGAGTTTTGTAAATGAATATAAAAAAGACAAAGAGATCAAATTTTATTTAAAATATAAAGTTGGAGTAGATGGAAATGGTAATAATATCTACCAATCTGCAACATCAAGTCCAATTATCATCGTTTTAGAATCAGATACAGAGTAAGATATAAATTGAAATGTTAAAAAAAATATTTGAAATACTTTTTAATATAATAATAAAACCCGCGAAAATCTGGAGTACCTTTTCAAAGGATGAAACCGATAATAACGATTTGTTTTTGAAGTCGTATTTATACCCTGTAATTGGCATAATATCTCTTTTAACTTTTGTCGGTGTATTGTTTTATAAAAAGGAGTTTGAAATTCAACTGTCGTTGAGATTAACTATCAGTGTTGTAATAACTTTATTCGCAGGTTTTTATTTGGCTTCTGCATTACTTTCAGAAGTTGTTTCCCGTTATTTTTCTACAGGTAAGATATATAAAAAATGTGAACGGTTTGTAGGATATTCTTCGGCTTTATTTTATGTCATGTATATGGTTCTTGCAATATTTCCCGATTTTTCTTTTATAAAAATAGGTTTGTTGTATACCATATATATTGTATGGGAGGGAGCAATATCATACATGTCGATTCCGGAGGATAAAAGAATTGGTTTTTCAATAGCCGCTACCGCGATTATTTTAGTATCTCCTATGATAGTTGAAACAATTATGTTTTTCACAATGCCGGGAATGAGGCCTCAATAAGCAAATGAAAGTAACAAATAACATTAATATAAAAAACAAAAGAGCTTCGTTTGATTACGAACTCTTGGAAGATTTTGTGGCAGGAATTGTACTTACCGGAACCGAAATAAAATCAATTCGTTTAGGAAAAGCAAGTTTGGTTGATACATATTGTGTGATGAATAGGGGAGAACTATGGTTGAAAAATATGTATATAGCGGAATATTTTTACGGGACATACAATAACCATGAGGCAAAAAGAGAACGCAAGCTATTGTTAAATAAAAAAGAACTTCAAAAAATCGAACGTTTATCTAAAGATACGGGTTTTACAATAGTTCCGACTAAATTATTTATCAATGAAAAAGGGTTGGTAAAAATCGTTGTTGCCATTGCGAAAGGTAAGAAAAATTATGATAAGCGTCAGTCTATCAAAGAAAAAGATGATAAAAGAGAAATGGATCGCGCTTTTAAAAAATAAATAAAAAGTATATTGCATAATTCAAAAAATACATTTACTTTTGCATCGCTTTTAAGATAAAAAAGCAAATTAAGCAAATTCTTCCTTAGCTCAGTCGGTTAGAGCATCTGACTGTTAATCAGAGGGTCCTTGGTTCAAGTCCAAGAGGGAGAGCAAAGAAAAAGACAACTAATTATAGTTGTCTTTTTTGGTTGTTATTTCACAAAAATTCATAAAGCGGTCGGTGTAGTACTTTAAATTTAATTCCGATGGAGAGGAAAAACAAACGTTTTTTCTTCTTTTTCTGATTCTTTCTTTAATTTCTCAACATGCTTTAGCCATTTGGCATAAATTCCTTTGGGAAGTTCTTCATAGCCTAAATCATCAATTTGTTTATATTTGGGATTTGTAGTCATACAAATCATATTTGAGCGGATAGCTTGTTACAGTTTTTCCTCCGGTTCTTACCTTCATTGTATCAGTCAGGATACTGAAAAGCATCATGTTTTTAATCATATTATCCTACCTGTCTAATTTTTCGTCCTTGATTTTGGCGTTACAAAGTTCTACTTTTGATTTGATGTATTTCCTGTACTCATCATAGTTCAACGAATCTCATATATCTTTCCTCTATAATCATATAGGAATAATTTTACCGGTGTAATAGATTTTTTGTTTTTTCATTTTTTCTCATAACACTTAGAATTTGTAATTTAGTCGCCTTAAATATCATCTTCAAAATGTTTATTACTAAAAAGAAGAAAATAATCAGTTCAATTGTTGTTTTACTGACAATATTATATATTTTTTGTCTCCCAAAACAATTATTCAACACTCCTTATTCGACTGTTGTTACCGACCGTGACGGCGAATTACTTGGCGCCCGTATCGCTGAAGATAGGCAATGGCGTTTTCCTCCGTCGGATACTGTTCCTGAAAAATTCAAGTCTTGTATTATCAATTTCGAAGACCAACATTTTTATTACCATTGGGGAATTAATCCGTTTGCCATCGGAAGGGCGTTTTCTCAAAATATCAAAGCTAAACGGATTGTTAGCGGAGGAAGTACCATCACAATGCAAACGATTCGTTTGACAAGGAAATCAGACCGGACTTTCTATGAGAAATTGATAGAAATGATTTGGGCTACTCGTTTAGAATTCAAATATTCTAAAGAAGAAATTTTAGGATTATATACTTCCCATGCGCCTTTCGGAGGAAATGTCGTTGGTTTGGAAGCGGCATCATGGAGGTATTTCGGACATTCATCCGCCAATTTGTCGTGGGCAGAAGCCGCGACTTTGGCTGTTTTGCCAAATTCTCCTTCGATGATACATTTGTCTAAAAACCGGAAGAAATTAATTGAAAAAAGAAACCGTTTATTGAAAATTTTATTGGATAAAAATATTATCGATTCGTCAACTTATGAATTGGCTTTATCCGAAATTTTACCAGAAGCTCCCCTACCCTTACCTCAAACCGCATCTCATTTGGTTACTTATTTTTACAAACAAAATAAGGGAAAACATATCGTTTCTACGATAGATAAACAGCTACAACTCCAGGTTGAAAATATCATCGAACGCTATCACAACGAATTCATGCGAAGCGATATTAAAAATTTAGCCGCGATTGTGATTGATGTCTGCGAAAACAAAGTCATCGCTTATTGCGGTAATGTCGCCGACAATGCTGTTTATGGAAATCAAGTCGACATTATCCGTTCTCCACGCAGTTCGGGAAGCATTTTAAAACCATTTTTATATTGCGCCATGTTGCAGGAAGGAGAATTGCTTCCACACACTTTACTTCCTGATATTCCTTTGAATATCAATGGATTTACACCGCAAAATTTCAATCGACAGTTTTCGGGCGCGATTCCTGCGTCGGAAGCGCTTTTTCGTTCGCTAAACGTTCCCTCGGTATATGAATTAAGGAAATACAGCGTTCCTAAATTTTATGATTTACTTAAAAAATCAGGGATTACGACACTCTCAAAACCGGCGTCACATTATGGACTTTCTTTGATATTGGGAGGAGCCGAAGTAACATTGTGGGATGTAACTTCGACCTATAAAAATATGACAAGAACGCTGCTTCATAACGAAGAAAAAAAATCCACATTCATTCCCGGAGCAATTTATCAAACTTTCGATGCTTTGAAAGAAGTAAACCGTCCGGAAGAAATTGATTGGAGATATATTCCTTCGATGCAAAAAATAGCGTGGAAAACCGGAACAAGTTACGGATTCCGCGATGCTTGGGCGGTTGGTGTAACACCTAAATATGTGGTTGGCGTATGGGTTGGAAACGCTTCCGGAGAAGGAAAACCCGAATTAACCGGAGCAAGAACCGCCGGACCTGTGATGTTTGATATATTCAATATTTTACCATCTTCCAGATGGTTTGATCCTCCTTCAAACGCGTTTACTGACGCGGAAGTTTGTTTCGAAAGTGGCTGCTTGAAAAGCGCGTATTGTGAAGAAACGGATACAATACAGATTTGTCCGAAAGGAACAAAAACAGGCGTTTGTCCATATCACATCGCAGTCAACGTAACAAACGATGAACATTACCGTGTCTATGAAAATTGTTCCGGAAATGATGGTATTAAACAAAAATCCTGGTTTGTTTTACCTCCGGCATGGGCATATTATTACAAACAAAATCACATTTCTTACAAAGATTTACCACCATTTAAACCCGGATGCGAAGGAGACGAAACCCTCCGAACCATGCAATTCATATATCCACAAAACGGAGCGAAAATCACTCTCCCCAAGCAATTAGATGGCAGTCCCGGACAGATTGTTTTCGAATTGGCCCACCTTAACCCGAATGCCACTGTTTTTTGGCATTTAGATAACAATTACATCAGTTCTACAGAATATTTTCACAAAATAACATTGAGTCCTGAAAAAGGGAAACACTCAATTACGGCTGTCGACAACGATGGAAATAGCTTATCGGTAGGTTTTGAAGTTTTATAAAAATAAACTTGTTCACTCGTCAACTCGTTTACTTGTCAACTAAACATATTTTCCCTATATTTGTCGCAAGGATATCGTATTATGGGAAATAACTTAGATAACTCCGGTATTGAATTTAAATATCTGATTGTAAACAATATCGACAAAAAATTTAACCTTTGGGTCAATACTGTAGGTATGCAATGTATTCAACCCAATTCTCCTTATCCTCTTAAAAATCATCCGACCGGTTATTATTTCAATACTCAGAAAGGAAGAATATTACACGAATACCAAATCGTTTACATTACGAAAGGTCACGGAATATTTTCTTCCGAAAGCAATACCCCCAAGCAAATATCTAAAGGACGATTGATGATTCTTTTCCCCGGACAATGGCATTCGTATTATCCATTAAAACAAACCGGATGGAATGAATATTATATCGGTTTCGAAGGATCAATTATCGACAACATCATCCTAAATTCTTTTCTTACTAAAGAAAACCAGATACTTGAAGTCGGATTAAACGAGGAATTGGTTAATCTGTTTTCGCGCGCGCTCGAAATCGCCGCTACAGACAAGATATCCTGTCAGCAACATTTAGCCGGAATCGTATTACACATGATCGGAATGATTCTTTCCATTTCCAAAAACAAAGTTTTTGAAACAAGTAATTTTGACCAAAAAATCGAACAAGCCAAGATCATTATGAACGAAAGCATATTCAAAAATATTGATTCCGAAGAATTAGCTATGCAACTCAACATCAGTTATTCATGGTTTCGTAAAGTATTTAAAAATTATACCGGATATGCTCCCGCCAAATATTTTCAGGAATTAAAACTTCGTAAAGCAAAACAATTACTAATAGAAACTTCCCATTCTGTAAAAGAAATTTCTTACATGTTGGATTACAAATCTACTGAACATTTTTTCTCGCTTTTCAAGAAACATACAGGTTTTACTCCTTTAGAATATCGTACTTTCGGAAGAAAACAACATGATTCAGAAGAAGAAAAGAGCAAATAACACAGTTTATTTATCACTACTATTAGATATTTCTCTTCCATACACTATTATTTTTGTAAGCAAACATTTTAATCTAATATCTAAATTTAATACATGCATTATTTCAAAAATTTATTTCGAATTAAATTCTCATTCAGCAAAGCTGTTTCGGGTTTTTCCTTATTAGTAACACTTATCTGTATTTCGACTGTAGCGCAAGCAAACACAACATTACCGCCAAACAATCTACGGATTAACCTTCTCCGTGAAGGATATAATGTTCCTGTCAACGATAGCATTAATCTTTCCTGGATTTTTAACGACAACGATTTTAACGAAGTACAGACAGCTTATCAAGTGGAAATCGGAACATCTTCCAACGAAGTTTTCAACAGTTACACGTCCGGTTGGATCAATACTTCAAGTTCGTATAAAACAATAGCAACCGTACCTCCCAACACGTTGCAGGGAAATACGCTTTATTACTGGAGAGTAAAAACCAAAGACAAAACAGGCGAGGAAAGCGAATGGTCTTCTCCTTCGGCTTTTGTTACCGGCATGGCTGGCAACGGATATACAACCGATACGAACGGTTGGAGCAACATCAATGGAATGTGGTTAGGAGCAACTCCTGTATTGGGATGGACGGATATGACAGTAGAAGCTGATCTCATTATCGATGAAACAGCTTTAGGGGTAAGTTTCCGCGATTCAAACTCTAACTATAGGTATGTTTGGCAATTCAGGGCTAGTGGCATTGGTACTAATCCGAATACAATCATTCCACATGTAGCCAACAATGGAAATCTCGCTACTACCGGAACTAAGGTAACTTTATCTAATTCAGGAATAACTCTTACAGCCGGAACCAAATTCCGCGCTAAAATAAAAATAACCGGAACCAATCCGGTTACCGTTACTACATGGATTGATACAACTCCTGATAATGGAATAGATAATTATGTTCAAGTCGATGAGCAAACAATGACTTCTCTTGTCAACACTCCCGGACGTTTTGGCTTCAGAACAGGAAGTACGGAAAGCGGAAAAGTCGATTGGGTAAAAATAACCAATGGTTCTACTGTCATTTATGAAAACAACTTTTCCTCTTCTACTCCAATGGAATTTCCCGGAGCTTCAATATCTAATGGATATTTAAACGTACCTCGAAGTCAAGGAAACGATTGCCGTTATACTCCCGCTTCTACAGAAAACAATCGCTTTGTTTTTTTCCGGAAAACATTCAACCTGAATCAAGCGGAATATAACAATATTGAAAAAGCTATATTGGCCGTAACCGGTCGCGGTACTGAAAACAACGATCTTAAATCCTATTACATAGACGTTTTTATCAATGGAAAATCGGTTGGTGTAGGCCCTGCCCGCGACCCACGCAACGCGTCAGGTTCTTCTATCGGACAATATTACAATAGTTTTGATGTGACTCAATTACTCCAAAGTGAAGCTAACGTTTTAGCCGCTCAAGCTTATTCATATTCAGAAAAAACTGTATTATTTCAGTTAACATTATTCCACAAAGATGGTACGCGAAGCATATTTATCAATTCCGGAGCAGATTCGAATAGTTGGAAAGCAAAAGATGGAACTGCCGCGTTTGGAGATAATGGAGAAATATTTTCAGCAGGAGGTGTTATCAAACAACCTTATGAAAACATAAACGGAGTTGCTTATCCATCGGGATGGAACGATGTGAATTTTGTTGAAGATGATTCTTGGAGAACTCCTACTGGCAATATCAGTATGAATTTGTCATCTACACGACCACTTAAAGCTTATCCGGCCGAAAATATCTTACGTCTTGAAAAACCGGCCGTGAGTGTCAATACCATCACCGGATCTACAGGCAAAAAATTTCAGGTTATCGACCTGGGTAAAGTGATTATTGGCAGCCTCAGGCTAACGATTAATAACCCAACAGAAAATCCGATTGTCCTTACTGTTCAACAGGGAGAATCTCTAATTAAATCTGAAGACAGAACCGATGTAGGCAGCACGACCAATTACAACGCCGCCGACGCTCCTTATGGAACAGTAAGGTATGATGGATGGAATAACTGTCCCTCATATAGTGAAACATGGACTCTTAAACCCGGGCTTAATGTATTGTCTTCTTTTTTAATGAAGAATTTCCGTTATGTGCAGTTTGTAAATTCTCCTATTACTATCACTCCGGAAATGGTAACCGGGCTTCCTACCCGCCAAGCTTTCGACGAGACTGCCGCTGTTATAGAATCGAATAATACATTCATAGGCAGATTGGTAGAATTGTGTCGTTATTCTATCATGGCCACAAATCAAGACATATATACAGATTCTCAATTACGCGAACGACGTGCCTACGAAGGAGATATGATACTCAATCAATATAACAGTTATGCCGTTTCGGATAATTACGCGTTAGCCCGTCATACGAATCAGTATCTAATCGACTATCCGACATGGCCGCCCGAATACAAATTATTTTCAATCGAAATGGCTTGGGCTGATTATTTATATACCGGAGATAATTCTTTACTTTCCCGTAATTATAGCAAACTTCAAGGCAAATTACCAACTGCTACAGGTACAGGTAATAATAATTGGAACGAGACAATGGGGATGATTGTAGACAACAAAAGTGTTGAATCCGGTGGTGCACTTGTCGATTGGCCTGCGGGTGAACAAGATGGTTACGTGAGAGGAACCGGAACGTCTTATACTACCGCTTACAACGCGATTGCTTACGGAGCATACAACGATATGGCTAATATCGCGATGTTGTTAGGTCGTAATAGTGACGCCGCTACATATCGTGCTCGCGCAACCGCTATCAAAACAAACCTCATCGCAAAACTTTATAATTCTAACACTGGCGCTTTCGATGATGCTATTACAGACGCTAATGTGAAATCCGGTCACTATTCTCAACACGCGACTTTTTACGCGTTGGCTTATGGTATTTATAGCGATCAAGCTATGGCAGATAAAATGGTTACGTGGCTCAGAAACGATATTGCTTCGAGAGGTTTGAAACCTAGCGTTTATGGCATGTATTTCTTGCTTCGAGGTTTATATAACGCGGGAGCTGGAGATTTAGCCAACAGCATTATGCTTCAGGAAAATCCGAGTGTTGTTCGCTCCTGGGCGCACATGTTAGATGTACAACAAGCGACTATCACTACCGAAGCATGGAATCCGAACAACAAACCAAATATGACTTATTCACATCCGTGGGGAGGGACACCGGGAACGCTTATTACCCAAGGTATTTTCGGCATTCGTCCGTTGGAACCTAATTTCAATCTTTTCCAAATCAAATTCCAACCCGATGGAAAATTACATACCGGATCTATCAAATCTCCATCTCAGAAAGGTCCTATTTTAGCTTCTTTTATCGCTAATCCTGTATTTAAAGCGAATGTTACCATTCCGGCCAATACCCGCGCGATTGTATCTATTCCCGCCGGTAATCTTTCTCAAGAATTGGAAAATGGTAGCTTGGTTAATATCAAAGTTAATGGCGAAAATATGCAAGCAACTTATAATCATGGTTTTTTAACCATTGAATTGGGTTCCGGACAATATGAAATCATGCCATCTCCTTCGTTAAATGATGATAGCTATACTGATGTGTATATCCAACTTGGAGATGATCCTGATAATAATATTATCAAATTAACAGAAACAATATTGGCTACGTTAAAATACAAAATGGCAAACGGAACAATAGGAACAATAAATGGCAACAATATTATTACTTCGGATGATGCTACCGTCAATATCATTGATAACCTAATAACGCCAATTTCGGCAGGTCAGACCATACTCAAAAATACTAACAATGCTATTTTCGACAAACTATCCCCCCTCTTTGATGCCGGGCGGATTGTTATTCCCAACCCGGCTTTTTCTGAAGATTTTTCTTCCGGTAATACTTTTGTAACTACTTGGGGGTCTACCTCTGTAACGGATGGAAGTTTATATGTTGGCACCGGATCCGGCACGAATAAATATTATGCCAATGGTATTACATGGACTGATTATACGCTTTTAGTCAACGCTCGAGCTATTTCCGGGCCAATCAGCCTTACCTTTCGACACAATAACAACAATTTCTATTTTTGGCAATTTTTTCCGCAAGACAATACATTAAAAAAGCAAAAATGCACTGATGGCTCTTTTACTATGATTGATGGAAGCAATGTGGATACTTCTCCTCGAACACCCATCTTTGGTCTCAATACAAATGGTCAGGCCAATAAAATTATGATTGCGGTTGAAGGTAACCGCATTATGAGTTATGTAAATGATTTTTTAGTCGATGTTACAACAGATAATACGTTTTCCAATGGTTCGGTTGGCATTCGTACCGGTAATGCTGCTACTGAACCTTTTTATCTTGACGATGTAAAAGTCGGCGCACGTGTATTATCCACAACCAAAAATATTATTATTGACAATGCGAACTCTATCACAGAGTTAACAATCGCTACAGGTAACATGTACACAAAAAATGGAATATTGTATTTTACAAGTTATCCTTCCGGAACTTCGGCGTTTGTTTACAATCTATTAGGGCAAATAGTAACAAATGTGAATGACATTTCCCAAAATTCAAATATTCCTCTTTTCCCAGGTAATTACATTGTAAAAATCCAAAATAAAGGGAAAAACATTATTCGTAAAGTTTTAGTTATGTAGGTTCCAATAAATCTCTTACCTGTTTAACTGATAATATATAAGATTCATCGCTAATAACCAAACGTTTTCCTTTATATCAAATAAAAGTACTTTCCCTATCAAATCAATCCTTCCGGTAAACGAACCTGAAGGATTTTTTGTTCGGAATCTATACCTAAAATAAATTCTGAAACGGCTGGAATCAGGAATTCTTCACCGTTGTTTTCTACAATAAATAATGTGTTAATCGTTGTTTCATCAACGTCTGTTATCACACCAATATTTCCGGAAATTTCGTCTTCCATGGTGTATCCGATAAAATAATCCCATGAATTAATTTCCGAAGAAGAAGATTCCTGTTGTAGTATGTATTTCTTAGGAAAATAAACGTCTAAATGAGAGAAGGGTTTGATCTTAATTTCAGAATCTATATTTTTCAATTTTACAAAAGCGGATGTATCTGAAGTAAAGCGACAATTTTCTATCTCAAAAGGAATAAATATCCCATTCAATTCACAAATAAAAAATTTACATTCGCTTTCTTCAAATACATCATCGGTAAATGAAAACGAAATTTCACCTTTTATTCCATGAGGTTTATTAAAATGTCCGATTTTTAATAGTTCGTCTCTTTTTATCATTTTTTATTTTTTTATCAATACAACTGAAACGTATAGCCTAAGCCTAAATAAAATGTATGGTGGCTCATACTATCGCCTGCCGCGGAATATCTCCAACCTCCTTCTAATTTAAGATTTTCGCCTATATTGTATCGCATTTGCCATCCGATATTGAAAGCCCAAAAATCTGTTTTTTGAGTTCCTTGGATAGGATTGTTATAAAAATCATTATTTAATATCGCATACTGAACTCCAATAATCGGAGCCATCGCCCATGTTTTTTGCATCAAAATATAATAGTGGGTATCTAAGTTAATGCTATACATTGCTAAATTACTATTATTAATATCTTTAGGATTGGAAGTAGCTTCCATTTTTATTTTCGGATTCATCAAAAATGAAAGATTTAATTCGAATGGATCTGACAAATGATAAGCGGTTTTAACGCCATAAACGATGCCTTTAAATTGAGTTACATATCCGACACGGGCTCCGGCTGTTAAATCTCCTTGTTGCGCAAAAGAAATTGCTGTAAATAGAACAAATAAAATAGAGAGTGTTAATTTTTTCATTATTATATTTTTTTAGATAGTGCAAATGTAAAAATATTTAGCCACGAACTGCACGAATGTTCACTAAAAAAGTGCAGATTCGCATAATTCGTGGCTACAATAAATAATATCGACTAAATTATTTCTTAGGCCCCTGAATCGGGAACTTACTGAATAACAGGTCTGTAGCTTTATTGATTTCTATAGGGTCTTTGATATTTTTCCTCGCGTCATCAATCACAGAACTTACAGCGGCATCCCAAATTACTTTTTTAGTTTTCGCGTCAATTAAATCAACAGCCAAAACACCGTCTTTACTTATATTATCAATAATTTGGGCATTATCATAATAACTGTAATACATACCCATCGGCCTTACAGGAGCCCATTCAGGAATAGCATCTTTGGTTGAAACATCAATCTTTGTATACAAAGTAGTGATAACCAACATTTCTCCATTTCCTGACTTATCTTCTTTATAACCTCTTAATGATAATTCATTTGCAATCGCACGTTGGATGTTTTGAACATCATATATAGAAATTGCAGGTGGAAGTTTCGTAGCATCATAATTCAATACGCTGAATGTTTTGTAAGCATTCACATTTTGATCGGGATATACATTGCTATTCAGCAATGTGTAAGATGAGCCGCAAGATGACAATAAAATAGTTAATCCCGCCATCATCGTAAACAAGATATTCTTTTTCATTTTATTATATGTTAATAAATTATTATTTGAACAGAGTTTAATCATATAACAAACACTTATATATTTTGTTTACGAAAATTCCGGATTATTTTATTTAGCCATTCATTGACGCTAAAAATTCTTCGTTATCGTATGTTTTTATCAAACGGTCTTTGACGAATTCCATCGCTTCTATACTATTCATATCTGATAAATATTTACGAAGTATCCACATGTGATTAACAACATCTTGTGGTTGTAATAAATCGTCACGGCGCGTACTTGAAGCAATAATATCGACAGCCGGATATATTCTTTTGTTAGAAAGTTTACGGTCTAATTGCAATTCCATATTACCGGTTCCTTTGAATTCTTCGAAAATTACATCATCCATTTTCGAACCGGTTTCTGTTAAAGCGGTAGCGATGATGGTTAAAGAACCTCCGTTTTCAATATTTCTGGCTGCTCCGAAAAATCTTTTTGGTTTTTGCAGGGCATTAGCGTCCACTCCTCCCGAAAGCACTTTTCCCGAAGCCGGTTGAACTGTGTTGTAAGCACGAGCCAAACGAGTAATCGAATCTAACAAAATTACGACATCGTGGCCACATTCTACCATTCTTTTTGCTTTGTTCAACACTATTTCGGCTATCTTCACATGCCGTTCGGCAGGTTCGTCGAATGTAGAAGCGATTACTTCCGCGTCTACGCTTCGTTGCATATCTGTAACTTCTTCCGGACGTTCATCAATCAACAAAACAATCATGTAAACTTCGGGATGATTCCATGCTATCGCGTTTGCAATGTCTTTCAACAACATTGTTTTTCCGGTTTTAGGTTGAGCAACAATCAATCCGCGTTGCCCTTTTCCTATCGGAGAAAACAAGTCGACCACCCTTACGGATATTCTGTCATTTACTTTAGGTGCCATACTTCCAGTCAAACGGAATTTTTCATCCGGGAAAAGAGGTGTTAAATGGTCGAATGGAACTCGATCTCTTACTTCCTCCGGATTCAAACCGTTGATTTTGTCAACCTTAACCAAAGGGAAAAATTTTTCACCTTCTTTAGGAGGACGAATCGGGCCTTCAACAACATCTCCGGTTTTCAATCCAAATAATTTGATTTGAGATTGGGAAACATAGATATCATCGGCTGATGATAAATAATTGTAATCAGATGAACGAAGGAATCCATACCCTTCTTGTATAATTTCCAGAACGCCCATTCCTGATAATATACCTTCAAATTCAAACGATTTTTCTTTAGGTTGATTATTCCTATTTCCAGTATTATTATTATTACTGTTATTATTGTTATTTTGCTGTGGAGTTGGAGTGTTTTGAGAAACCGGTTGGTTTTGCGGAGAAGGTGGCGTATTTGTTTGTTGCGGATTTTTTTGAGGGTCTTTTTTGGAAAATAGCACTTGATCCATTACGCTATTTACACTTGGACTATGTCTGAAAACCATTTTTTGAGGAGTTGCAACTTGTACTTCTTCCTGTTTAGCAACTACCGGCTCTGTTTGTTTTTGAATAATGGGCTCCGATTCCGGTTGTTTAGATTCTACTTGTTCGGTTTCTACTTGTTGCTGTATTCTAACTCTTTTCTTCTTTTCCTGTTGATTTGTTTGTGCCGGAACATCTGGTTGAGATTGCTGTACTTCCGGTTGAATCTCTAGTTGAGTTTCTTTTTTTTCTTCCGTTTTATTGGTTACTTCTTTAACTTCTTCAACAGTTGATTTTTTTTTCGGTTTATTTTCTTTCATGTTTACTTTTTCTTCAACCGGTTCTTCTACCGGTTTGTTTTCTGATTGCTTATTTGGCTCTTTTTTCTTTGGCGCATTTTTTTTGTTATTCGGTTGCTGTTTTGGATTATTCGCAAACTTAGATTCTTTTTTTTCCGCGCGTTTTGCTTCGAATTCTTTTTCCGCGGCTGCCTGTTTTGCCGCTCCTACAATCGCTTGCTGATCTAAAATTTGGTATACTAAGTCATCTTTACCTAATTTTTCAACTTTTTTCAGGCCTAATTCATTAGCCATGCTTATGAGATCCGCATGATCCATTCCTTTCAATTGCAAAATATTATATTTCTGCATATAAAAATTTAGAATAAGTTATAATTTTATTTACGTTTGATTTCTAACACAACTCAAGCCTTGTACCTTTAAGGAGAGAAATTTAATCTGAATGAATATAATCCAAGAAGAATAAAGTATCGAGTCGTACTTATTACGAAGTAATTACCCGCAAAGGTAAATATTTTTTTTAATTTTCCTCTTATTTAATAATTATTTTAATTTCACAGATATTTTCCGTTGTTTGAGTAACCCGATACCTATTATCCGAACGTTCTCCAATGACCCAAATAATATCATTTCTACAACAAAGAAGCCAAATTTTATCTTTTTGGAAAATATCTTTTTTTTTATCGTTAAAAAAATCGCTTAATTTTTTATAGTTATTCATTCCAAACGGAACAAATTTATCTCCATTTTTCCAATGTCGAAATGTTAAGGGAAATTCAAGTAGCTGAGCATCAAAATACGCAATATTTTTATCATTAATAAATTTGAAATCCGGTGTTTTTTTAATGTAACGTATTTGCAACTGAAAAGGTTGAAACAACGAGATATCTTCTTTTTTTATTTCATAATAATTATTACCCTCCGATTCCGGATATCTGGGAACAATGAGTAAGAATTCCCTGTCTTTTATAACTTTGAAAGATTTGCTATAAAATTCTTTACCTGATTGGCTGTCAATAGATTCCATTATTTCTCCGACAACTGTAGAATTAAATTCAAAAGGTTTCAATATTTCAAATAACAATGTGCCGGGTTCTATAAAGGAACGCAACAACGAAATCGAAATCCTGTTTTTTTCTCTATTAAAAACTTTTTCTTTTTCCTTGTTTATTTCATTGTTATATACTGATTCTACTTCCCGAAGGTTATTCATCACGTTGAGTATGGTATTACATACGGAGGGATTAATTTTCTTTATTTCGGGTAAAATATTCAATCTGATTTTATTGCGTGTATATTGGTCTTTCAGGTTAGAACTATCGGTAATAAAAACAAGATTTTCTTTTTCCGCGTATTGAAGAATTTCTTCTTTACTTAAACATAAAAGGGGCCTGGCAACAAATCCAGCCTGAGGTTTTATTCCCGTCAAGCCTTTAATACCTGTGCCCCGAATAAGATTAAGTAGGAATGTTTCAACACTATCGTCTTGATGGTGAGCTGTTACAATGGCTTTAGCGTTGTGATTTTCTCTTAGCTTTTCAAACCACTCGTAACGCAATTCCCTTGCAGCCATTTCTATTGAAATTTTCTTACCTGAAGCGTATAATTCCGTTTCAAAGTCAATTTTTTCGAATGTAATATTCAACGAATGGGCATAAGATTCGGCAAATTGAGCATCTCGGTTTGATTCTTCTTTCCTTAGGTGAAAATTACAATGCGCCGCGATACAATGATATCCTAATTGATGAAGTATATATAATAAAACAACAGAATCTGCTCCCCCGCTCAAACCGACGATTAACCGGTCACTGGAACTTAGCAAATTCTGTTCTTTTATATAATTTTGAATCTTAGATAACATCAAAACAAAAGTAAAAAATGAAAAATAACCTGACTTGTAAAAATATTTTTCACTTTTAATTACCTTCTTTTAGTTATTCTACTCCCGCGAGTTGCGGATCGATCATAATACGGCCGCAATGTTCGCAAACAATAATTTTCTTTCTAAGTTTAATATCCATTTGTCTTTGAGGTGGAATTTTATTGAAACAGCCTCCACATGCGTCACGTTGAATGTAAACAACTGCCAATCCATTGCGAGCGCTTTTGCGAATACGTTTGAAAGCGATCAACAAACGGGGTTCGATTAATAATTCGATTTGTTTGGCTTTTTCTCTCAATTGTTCTTCCTGAATTTTAGTTTCGAAAACAATCTCATCCAATTCGTCTTTTTTGGAAACCAAATCTATTTTACGTTCTTCCAATAAGTTTTTGGATTTTTGGATTTCTTCCATTAATTGTTTTGATTCCACCGTAAATTCACGGATTCTTTTTTCCGCCAATTCAACTTCCAATCCCTGAAATTCTACTTCCTTGCTCAAGCTATCAAATTCACGATTGTTCCTGACATTTTCTAATTGTTCTTTATATTTGACAATTAGGTCGTTAGATTCTTTAATTTTATTTTTTTGCTGACTTATTGCAGCTTCAATATCTTTCTGATCTAATTGGAAAGTTTGAATACGTGTTTGTAATCCCGCGACTTCATCTTCCAAATCTTGGACTTCTAACGGAAGTTCTCCCCGCAGAGTTTTGATCTTGTCAATTTCAGTCAATACTGTTTGAAGTTGATACAACGCTCCAAGTTTTTCCTCAACCGACAACTCCTTTTCTACTGCTTTTTTTTCTTTTGCTTCTTTTGCCATATCTTGATTATAGGTAATTTACAGGATTTGAATTTGTATTTGAAAAATGAACGGCAAAGTTAGGAAATTTTTTTGTAATTATTTCAAAAAAGATTTCTTTTGTACATACTTCCGACTCATAATGTCCGATTACGGCAAGCAATATATCTTTTTCCACATTATAAAAATCGTTGTATTTGGCTTCTCCTGTAATAAAAACATCTGCTCCGAAGTTAATCGCGTCTTGAATTAAAAAAGCGCCGCTTCCTCCACAAATGGCAACTTCATTGATTTCTTTGTTTCTGAGAGGCGAATGTTTTAATGTTGGCAATTGAAAAATATCTTTTACCCTGTATAAAAAAGTAAATTCATCTTCGGGTGAAAGCAATTCACCGACTACACCCGATCCGGCTTGATTCCAAATATTATCCAACCGATAAAAATCATAGGCTGGTTCTTCGTAAGGATGAGTGGCCAATAAAGCTCTTAATATTGTATTTTTTTTATAAAAAGGAAGAATGGTTTCTATTCTTATTTCAGGTTCGGTATGAAATTCTCCTATTTCTCCACAAAATGGTTCGGTATTTTCTCCCGGGCGGTAAGTTCCCTCTCCTTGCGTATTATAACTGCAAGAATCATAATTTCCTATTTGTCCGGCTCCGGCATTAAATAAAGCTTTCCTCACAACATCCGCGTATTTTTGAGGAACAAACGTGACTAATTTCAGCAAACTATCTTTTTTCGGACTTAATATCCTGATATTTTGCAGACCTAATTTTTGGGCAATCCTGTAATTTACACCATTGACTACATTATCCAGATTTGTGTGTGCGGCATATATTACAATCTGACGTTGTATGGCCTTTATTACGCATCTTTCTATGTAATTTTTTCCTGTCAGCGATTTCAATGAATTGAATAATAACGGATGATGAGATATAATCAGGTTACACTCCAGTTCACAGGCTTCATCAATGACTTCTTCCGTAATATCCAAACAAAGTAAAACTCCTGTCGCTTGTTGGTTAACTTCTCCAACTTGTACTCCTGCGTTATCAAAACCGTCTTGTAATGAAAGCGGAGCTAAATCTTCTATCTCCTTTATTATTTCTTTAATCTTCATCTCAGCAATTGTTTAATGCGAAGTTACGAATAAACATTGATTTTCTCAAATCAGATTAAAAAGTCACGCGGAGATTTTATTCATTTTGCAATAACGTCTGCATTGTTCACAAATGCCATATCCCAAAATGGCGCCAAGCATGAAATCTTCTTCGGGTGAAAGTTTATTCAACGGTTTGTTACAAAAACCACTGATCACATCAATGCAGACTCTCTCCCCGAAGAAAATATTGATTTTAGTATTGTTTACCGGACAAATGAAATATGCCATTTGGTTTGCTTTTAGTTTTGCCACAGCTAATTCGCGACATTCGCTTTGTAGGGTACAAAGAGCCGCGCTACGAACTCCTTTTTTACATTCGTAAACCAAATGAGAAAATACTTTTAATTTATCCATAGCAACAATTGTAACATATTATATTGTAATTACAATTCTGTTTTCAATTGTTCCACCCAAGCATTGATGCGTTCTTTGGTTTTATCAGACTCATTGTCTTCATCCAATGGCAATCCACAGAAAGAACCGTCTACAAACGCTTTTGAATCATCGTAAGAATAGTCTGAAACGTCTACTCCTTGTCCGATAAGAGTGGCTCCTGCCGATTGAACTGTTTCTGCAAGAATACCAATGGCATCGCAAAATGTATCGGAATAAGAAGAAGAGTCGCCGGTTCCGAAAACCGCCACTTTTTTTCCCGACAAATCCATTTTTTCTAATTTGCCTATGAAACCTTCCCAATCATCCTGTAAATCACCTAATCCCCAAGTTGATGAACCAAGAACCAGCACTTCATATCCCTGTAATAATTCGGGGCTTGCTTTGGCAATGTCGATTACATCATTTTTTTCAATACCTAAACCTTGGGCAATTGCTTCGGCCGCGTTTCGCGTGTTGCCGGAAGATGATCCATAAAATAATCCCTTTTTACTCATCGTTGTTTATTTTTTAGTTGTTTATAAATTTGAGAATAAAATCTATTTCATCGACTGCAAAATTACGTATAGCAACATAGAGCTACAATCGCATACTTTAGGGATTTTTGAAAGGATATTGGTATTATGTAGGTATATAAAAACTACTCCGGAAATTATTTTTACTTAAAATTCATTTTTTTCGAAAAGCCTCCAATTCGTATAATATAGATTCCATGTAGAGATGATACATCGACCGGACTTTTCTTATCTATGATAATTTTTTGTCCTGTCAAATTACAAATTGAAATAGGTTGTTTTTCTTTATTTTCAATCGTTAGCATTCCATTTTCTATAAATAAATTCAAAAAATCATTATTTGGTTGTTGAATACCTGTTGTAGAAACGGTACATGTATATTTATAAATGGGATTTGTATCGTCTTTGGTTTTCACATCACTGCATGTATAAAAAGCAGACGCGTCATGATTCCAGGCAATCGCTTCTCCTTGTGTTTCTTCCGAATATGCTTTGATGTGTTCCGGGTCACGGGCAAATGTTATCGACAAATCTTCTGACCCCTTCCGTTTCCAATACAATACATCGGTTTTATTTTTAATTAAAATGTGCGTACCATCTGCCGAAATATCACCGGCTGTAAGGAAATTGAACTTTTCTCCTTTTTTTCCTAAATCCTGTACTTTGGTTAAAGTTTGTTTACCTGAGTAACTCGCTTTATAGGGCAACGAAAATATGGTATTGATTTCATCTTTTATTTTATTTACGATATAAATCTGATTTCCAACAGGATCATACATGATTGTTTCAGCATTAAAAGCACTGCCATTGGGGTAACCAAACCTGATTATTTCTACTGTTACCGATTTTGAACTTCCTTCTTTGACAACAGGTTCTTCAAAACGATATATATAATAATCATCTTTATAGGCAAGATCATTGTCTCCGAAAGCTCCTACGAGAATATAATTTTTCCCTTCCACTGTAGCGATACATATATCTTCCCAGTCACGCATGCTTACATTGGACAGAATAACTGTAAATTTTGTTTTCCCATCCGGTCCAAGAGCGTAAATCGCATTATTGCCATTATCTGAATTTACCCAATAATAGCCTTTGGTTGTACGACTACATGCCATACCTGAAATTTCTTCAGGTTCTGAGGTAGATTTTTTTTCAATAACAGCCAAAGTACTTCTTGTAAATTCGGTATTTTCAATTAAAGTTTTTCCATTGTATTTAATACCAAATAATTCATAAGACAAACTAAATAAGATGAATAGAATTAAATAGATCTTTTTTACATAAAAATTTGATGCATTCATGGATGTTTAGAATTAGTGAAAAAGAATTACCAGGGAAACTACATTTCATTCTCTTTCAATCGCTCCGCGTTTTCCGCGATAATCAATTCGTCAATTACACTTTGAATTTCTCCGTTCATAAAAGCGTTGAGATTATAAATGGTATAATTGATCCGATGATCGGTAATACGGCCCTGCGGATAATTGTATGTACGGATTTTGGCAGAACGGTCGCCGGTCGATACCATTGTGCGCCGTTGTTGAGAGATGGCATCGTTGTGTTTTTGCAATTCGATGTCGTATAGTTTAGTGCGTAACATTTGTAAAGCCATTTCGCGATTTTCCATTTGTGAACGTGTAACCTGGCATTGTACCATAATACCTGTCGGTTTATGAAAAAGTTGTACTTTGGTTTCCACTTTGTTTACGTTTTGTCCACCGGCGCCACTCGAACGGGCTGTTTGATATTCAAGGTCGGCAGGATTAATTTCAACATCCACCTCTTCGGCTTCAGGAAGTACGGCAACTGTTGCCGCGGAAGTATGGACACGTCCTTGTGTTTCGGTTACCGGAACACGTTGCACACGATGTACGCCGGATTCATATTTCATCGTACCATAAACGTTATCCCCTTCTACTGTAAAAATAATTTCTTTAAAACCGCCTATTGTTCCTTCGCTGAGGCTGGTTACTGCCGTTTTCCATCCTTTAGATTCGCAATAGCGGGAATACATTTTAAACAAATCCCCGGCAAAAATGGCCGCCTCGTCACCACCTGTACCACCTCTAATTTCCACAATGGCATTTTTTCCGTCTTGCGGGTCGGCCGGAACGAGTAAAATCTTGATTTCTTCTTCCAAATGCGGCAATCGTTGATTGGCGGTTTCTAATTCTTCTTTCGCCATTTCCCGCAATTCAGCATCCGATTCTTTGTCGAGAATTTCTTTCGATTCTCCTATGTTGGAAAGTATCCGTTGGTATTCGTTTCTTGCCGTTACGATTTTTTCCAGATCGCGATATTCTTTATTGAGCTTAACATAACGTTTCATATCAGCAATTACGCTCGGGTCGGTAATTAATTTGCCTATTTCTTCAAAACGAATTACTAATACGTCAAGTTTTTCTAAAAGGGGTGTTTGAGCCATTTTTTAGTTACGAGTTACAAATTACGAGTTACAAATAGTAACTCAAAAACATTTAATTTGCAAAGGTACATGTTTTTTCAATTCATTCACTTTTTTGCCTATACTCGGAAGGTGTTACTCCGAATTTTTGTTTAAAACAACGGCTAAAATAACGGGGGTCTTCTATCCCGACTTTATAAGATATTTCAGAGAATGTTAGTTGGGTATTTTTGATATATTCCGCGGCCCGTTCAATTCTAACTTCTCTGACAAATTCCACAGGAGAGTATCCTGTTAAACTTTTCAACTTATTGAAAAATACAGTCCTGCTCATTCCTAATTCTGATGCTAGAAAGTCTATATTCAAATCACAATTTTCTATATTTTCATTCATTATTCGCATTAATTTTTGAATGAAAGCTTCTTCTTGCGATTGGATATCTAAAGGCGGCAATACAAATTCGGATTTAGGAGAGAGAATTTGAGAACGATATAGCATTTGTAATTTTGTTCTTTGAGACATCAAGTTTTCTACCCGGGCATTAAGAAAAGCTGAACTGAATGGCTTGGTAATATAGTCGTCGACTCCAACCTTCATTCCTTCTAATTTGGCATCCATATCAGTAACAGCGGTTAATAAAATTACAGGGATATGAGATGTCCGTTCATCGTTTTTAATTTTTTCTGTCAATTTTAATCCATCCATTTCGGGCATAATCAAATCCGAAATAACAAAATCGGGAATTAATTTCTCGGCTTTTTTCCATGCCACAAGTCCATTTTCAGCCTCCTCTATCCTATATTTCTGTTTCAAACAGGATTTAAGGAAATGTCTCAATTCGTTGTTATCTTCAACGATGAGTACTAAGGGGAGATTATGTTCAAAGGAATCTGACAGATTTGATTCGTCATGAAATCCTTCGGAAGGAATGTTTTCATCAGAAAGAGTTACATCCACGTCTCTATCAAAATGAGAAACTCCCAACGGGAAATGAACTTCAAATTTCGAACCTTTTCCTAATTCGCTTTCAACGGAAATGGTCGCTTTATGTAAATCGACCAATTTTTTCACTAAATTCAACCCGATTCCCGTACTTTTCTGAGTTACATTTATAAAGGATTGAGTACTAAAAAAACGGTCAAAAATCGCGGGTATTTTATCGTACGCAATTCCTTCACCTTCATCAATTACAGAAAGAATCGCTTCATTTTGAGTTGCCGATGTTTTCATTATAATATTTTTACCGGGCATTGTGAATTTAAAAGCGTTAGATAATAAATTGGAAATAATAGAGTCTAACCGGTCTTTATCTGCCCATATTTTCACTCCATTACTTTCATCAATTATATCAAATTTTATATTTTTTTCAATAGCTATTTCTATAAAATCTTCACTACAGGAACGTACAAATTGTCCAAAATCAGTTTCTTCAATTTTCAACCGCATTTTATTATTTTGCGCTTTCCTGAAATCTAAAATCTGGTTAATCAATCTCATTACTCGATCGGCATTGCGGCGAACAATTGTCAATTGTTCCCTCAAATCGGGCTTAAGGTTTTCATCGGCCAATATATTGTCTACAGGTAAAGAAATCAAAGTTAAAGGAGTTCTTAATTCGTGGGATATATCTGTAAAAAAACGGAGTTTCATATCATTAATTTTCTTTTCCACCTCTATGTTATTTCTTAATCTATAAATAGTTATCAACACAAATAATGCTACTCCAAATAAAGACAAACCTAAAACTACATACAAAATTTTAGCCCAAACCGATTCCCAAAAAGAAGGAAGTATACGAATTTCAAGCATTCTTTCGTTATCCAACCAAACGCCCTCGCTATCAGTAGATTTCACCCGGAATGTATAATTACCGGGAGGCAATGAAGTATAGGTAGCGAAACGTTTGTTATTTACGTAATTCCAATCGGCGTCAAAGCCTTCCATCTTGTAGGTATATTGTGTGCTTTCTGGAGTACGCATATCCAAAGCCGCGTACTCTAATGAGAATACATTTTGTTTATGGTTTAATGTTATTTTTTGTGTTTCATCAATATGACGTTGAAGAGGAGAATCTTCTCCTCCTATTTTCACATCTTTATTAAATAATTGAAACCGGGTGAAAACCAATGGAGAATAAACCATTCTTCGCTTCACATTTTCCGGAATAAAAAAGTATAATCCGGATTTGGACCCTAAACAAATTTCGCCCGATTGTAATAAATATGCCGATCCTTCGGAAAACTCTACATTTTCCAATTCATTATTTTTTCCAAATGATTCTACATTCGCATTTTGAGGATCAAATTTAACAATCGAACCTTCTGTAGTCAACCACAAATATCCTTCTTTATCTTGTAATATGGTAAAAATAATGTTATTCGGGAATCCTTTTGCCTGATTGTATTTTTCAAAACAAGCGGTTTTTCCGGAAACATATTTCCCTTTCAATTTATTAAGGCCTCCCCCAAAAGTACCAATCCAGATATTCGACGCATTGTCTTCAAAAATACAATGAACATCATTTGCACCCAAACTATCCTGATTATCATCTTCTTTTTTGCAATAATCAAATTTTATTTTTTCCGGAGATTCAAATTTTTCATTGAGCACCACTAAACCTTCGGTTGTACCAACCCAGATATTTCCATGTGAATCGCTATATAAATTTCTGACTCGTGAACAATTACTGATAGGATAACCTTTCAATTCGTTTTTCGAATGGATAAACCTGATTTTCCCATTGTTTTCTTGTAAAAGGTGTAGGCCCGCGCCATAACTTCCCGCCCAAATATTCCCTGTTTTATCTTGAAGAATGGAATAAAAATCATCACTCGCGGGAGAATAAATATCTCCTTTTTTAGAAGTGAAATTTTCGAAACGAAATTCATTTTTTCCTTTAGAAGGCGTTAATTTATATATTCCCTGTTTTTTAGTCGCCAACCAAATATTTCCCGAAAAATCCTGACATATATCATAGACAAGAATATTCAACGGATTTGAATTTGAAATTTTTCCCGATTTATCAAGTAATCCCAAAAGCTGTCTGTTTTCATCAAATATGTGCAATTTTCCATCTTTCGTAGCAACCCAAATTCGTTTTTCCTTATCCTGAAAAACATTTCTAACTTCATTCGCGATATTAAATAACGAATTATTCAAGAAAAGATAATGTTCGAAATATTGAGGCAAAAACATACATTTGTAAATTCCGTTACCCCGATTCGTACTCATCCAGAAAATCCCTTGCGTATCCGGAAAAATATGATTTAACCCATAAGAAAAAAGAGCGTTCATATCGCTATGGGTATCACTCGCAAATTTTACCAATTTATTTTTTTTTCTGTCGTAATGAGCAAAAGATCCCAAAAAAGGCTGTATCCATAATATATCTCTTTCATCTTCAAAAATAATGTAATTAGGATTAGAAACTTGTCCGTCATTTAATTCTGATTCCATATATTCCGCTTTTTGCGTATCAGGATTAAAATGGATTACTCCCGGATAATTGCTGATTCCCATCCAGGATTCTCCAACTCTGTCAACATACAAATTTTGTATATAATCGGTTTTTAACTCCGGATATTTTTTAACTGAATATTGTACTGTTTGATTTCTTAAGGCATCATAGGTATAAAAACCGTCTCCCAATGTCGCAAAAAGGAATGAATTAGGAGAAAAAACGGCGATATCTACTACCGGAACCGGATTTTGAAGAGTGATTGTTTCGAATGTTTTAGTCTTTTTTTCATATTTGAATACTTTACCCATTGAACCGAAAAAAATTCGCTTTTCAGTTTCTTCAAACGAATAGAAAGGTAAAGATTCGAAGTAGAATTTTTTATTTCCGGAAGGGTTAAATAGAGCAACTCCTTTATCTGTAAGAATCCACGTATTATTATCCGCGTCTCCCGCTATTAATTGAACTTTATTGTTTGGCAAAAAATTATTTTCTTTATTTATATGCCGAACAAACATGTCCTGATTTCTTTCTTGATTTATTGCTTCATAAGATCCGTTATCGTAAGTAGTTAACCAAACTTTCCCATTTTGAAGGATCACTATTTCATTGATTTTATCGGTAACCGGCAATCCTTTTTCATCTTTTACGCTTGTAAATTTTTCGGTAGACGGATTCAACCTGTAAACAATATCATCATAGGTTTTGATCCATATAAATTTTAAAGAATCTTCTTTAATTGTCCTGATTCGATTACTTAGAACTGCAAAATCTTTGTCGGAAACCGAATTAAATATTTTGAAATTATATCCATCGAATTTATTCAATCCATCCCTTGTTCCTAACCACAAATATCCTTTACTGTCTTTCATTATAGCAGTAATTGTATTCTGCGACAGGCCATTATCAAACGTATATTGAGTAAACGAACAGTTGTATTGAGAATAGGAAGTATAAGGCAAACAAATCAATCCCCACAAAACAACAAACCACACTATCAAATTATCATTTTTCATAAAAAAAATAAATCTCATTTCCCTTTTACAATTCACAAAATTAAATGGAAAATGTGATTTATAGAGAGGTTTTCGTACCAAGATACATGGCATAAAGTCTAAATATCGTCTTTCATCGTCATCTAAATTCCCTTTTAAGAAAGAGAATTGTAAAGGAGTAAAGATTTCAAAAAAAACTGTCTCAAAATTTTACCTTTGAGACAGTCCTGCTTAGCGTGTAGTATAGCTATTTATAGTTATTTTTCGATCATCATTTGATCTATTTTCGTCAATCTTTCTTTCAATTTTTCACTATGGTCTTTCAGGTTTTTCAAATCGAATGAAAGCATTATCCTGAATGTTCCGATGAAAAGGAAAGAAAAGGCGACAATATAAATAGAGGCTAATGCGCCGACTGCAGGCATAAATATTATCGCGATAGCGCATAAAACCGCTAATATGCCAAAGACAAGATACCACCCCCAATTACTTAATCCCATAGAACTCATGTCTATAGATATTCCAATTGCCGAAAAACCTCTGAACATGATCCAAAATGCCAATAAATAAGGTATCATCAACATGGTTAATCCGGGCATAAAAATCAGTAAAAGTCCGATCAATAAATCAATAACACCTCCGGCTAAATACCAACCCCAACCGCTTAGGTTATCCTTATTCGAAACCGCGAACGCGATTTCAAAAATTCCGCATGTAAACACGCATACACTCAAAACAATCGCTAAAGCGGCGTAACTCGGTTCGGGAGTAAACATAATCATTATGGCGACTCCTACAAAAAGGATCCCCAAAATCAGTGATAACCACCAATTTTTAACGGCATACTTAATCTCATCCAAAATAGCTGTTCTCATACTTTCTTAAATTTTTATTTGTTTAACTTATGAATATGATAAATTCTGTAATTATAAAATCATCATCGACAAATAAAAAACAATTAGAATTTAAAAAAGTTTAGATTTATTTTACATTTTTTCACATAAAAAAAGCTACCCAATATTTTGAGTAGCTTAAAAGATTTATTTATGATTTTGTTTTATACAAATTCTCTTCCAAATTTCAGGCTCGCGTCTGTAACAAATTGTTTGATTCGTTGTTCTTCCGATTTTTTACATATTAACAATGCATTTTCCGATTCGGCAACAATATAATCATCTAATCCTTGAATTACAGCTAATTTTCCGCTCGAAAGGGTTACCATATTATTATAACTTTCGTAAAAAAGGGATTTACATTTCAGGGTTACATTTTCTTCGTTGTCTTTATCAGAAATATCATACAGAGCTCCCCATGTTCCTAAATCCGACCAAACGAAAGTAGCCGTCAAAAAATAGACATTGTTTGCCTTTTCCATCACTCCATAGTCTATTGAAATATTTTGACACATAGGATATTGTTCTTTGATAAAATCTTTTTCCAACCCGGTATTGAATTTATCCAATCCCTGATCGAAACGAGTAGTTATATCGGGAAGATATTTACGGAAAGCATCTAAAACGGATTGAACGTTCCAAATAAAAATCCCTGAATTCCAGTAAAATTCTCCACTTTCGAAAAATACTTTAGCCAACTCGTAATTGGGTTTTTCTGTGAATGCTTTGACTTTTTGTACGCCATCCGACCCTATTTCTTCCGATTGAATATAACCATAGCCGGTTTCCGGACGACTTGGTTTTATTCCGATTGTCAATAATGCCTGGTTATTTTTCACAAAATCCAACCCCTTGCTAATATTTTCCAAAAAATGATTTTCTTGCATAATCAAGTGATCGGAAGGTGTAACCACAATATTGGCGTTAGGATTAATAGCATGGATACGATAAGTGGCATAAGCGATACAAGGCGCTGTATTTCTTCTCGTTGGTTCTAACAAAATTTGATTTTCAGAAATTTCGGGTAATTGTTGTTTTACCAAATCGGCATAAATTTCATTTGTAGCAATATAAATGTTTTCAACAGGAATTAAATTTCTGAAACGGTCGAAAGTTTGTTGAAGTAAAGATCTTCCGGTGCCAAAAAAATCAAGAAATTGTTTTGGCATTGTTTCTCTACTTGAAGGCCAAAAACGGCTACCGATTCCGCCTCCCATAATTACACAATAGTTATCCTTCATAATTATTATTTTTAGGAATCCACGTCTACATGTAACATCAATACCATTTCTTAATATTTAAGGTTTAATGTGGTCGTGGAAATATTTTGAATTATTATTTACAAAGATAAAATTTTTCTTATAACAACAATTAAAATAGCCTGTAATTTGTACGTAAAACTTTAAATTCTGTCCGACGGTTGATTTGGTCGGCTATTTTTTGTTGTTCCGGATTCAAAGTCAAAACGAATTCTTCCGACAGTATTTGTCCTTCCGGTAAAAATTCATATTGCTTGGATATATTTTTTGTGACAATTTTAGGTTGATTCTTTCCATAACCAACGGCAGTTAAACGTTCTTTCTCTATTCCTCCTTTAATCAGATAATCTACAACAGATTGAGCCCTTCTTTGCGAAAGCTCCTGATTGTATTTTTCAGATCCTACCCTATCGGTATGCGCCATCAATTCTATGGTAATATTCGGATTGTCATTTAATAATTCGATCATTTCATTTAATGCTTTCTGAGATTCCGGCCTTAAAGTAGCTTTGTCGAAATCGTAAAAAATATTATCAATCAGCACGGGTTTGGAGATCGACGCTAAAGCGAAATCGACATAAAACGTTTCACTTTTTTCATCTTTCGGAGTGGTCAGACTTTGTTTTTGATTCAAATATCCTTGCGCGTTAGCCATCATCACATAGTCCATTCCTTTTTTCAATTCCAAATGGTATGTTCCGTCTTTTTTCGCGAATATTTTTTCGTTTGTTCCGTCTTTTCCAACGATACGGATGATCGCATTTTCTATAATTTCATCATCTCTGTCTAAAACCCATCCTTCGACCGAAACGGTTACTTTAGGTAATTCGAACGAATAAATATGATCGCTTCCTCTGCCATCGTTTCTGTTACTGCTGAAAAAGCCGGTTTCGTTTTTACCTGCGAAAGTGATTCCGAAATCATCGCCCGAACTATTCAAAGGAGGTTTCATATTTTCTACAATCCATTTTCCTTTTTTAGAGAGAGTGGCTTTGAAAATATCCAATCCTCCCATTCCGGGATGACCGTTTGATGAAAAATACAACAATGAATCACTTCTCATACAGGGAAACATTTCATCTCCCGGAGTATTTATTTCTTTTCCTAAATTTTCGGGTTGCGAACGTCCGATGGCATCTACTTCTATTCTCCAAATATCTTTTCCCCCATATCCTCCCAATACATCCGAAACAAAATATAAATATTTACCATCGGGACTAATCGCGGGATGCGCAGCCATTTTTAGAGAATCGTTGAAAACATCAACTTTCTGACCTTTATTCCATTTGGCTCCGGAACGCGCGGATTTCATAATTTCCGCCGTACGGGGAGATTCCGGGTCTTGCGAGCAGAAAGTATAATACATCGTAGAACCATCGGCTGTAAAAGAACAAATACCTTCGTCAAACTCAGTATTAAGGCCTTCACCGAGATCTTCAGGAGTCAGCCATTGTCCTTTTTCATCTTTCTTAATCAAGAAAATATCATTATTTTTTTGTCCGGTTATCAGGCTTTTTTCATCTCCCAAGGCTTCGTCACGGGAAGAAGTGATGTAAAGTTGATCGTATTTTTCACCCGACAATATTGGAGCGAAATCACTTCTGCGAGAATTTATCTTGTCTTGTTTTTTGATAACATAACGAGACGGATTTTTTTTCCAGGATAAAGCCGAATCACAACCGGCAATACCATTTTTAGTCCATTGGTTTTTAGGGTCGAGTTGAAGGTATTTGTTATATTGTTTGATGGCTTCGGTATAATTTCCGTTTTGCTGTAGCATTAAAGCGTAATAAAATATGGCCGTACTGTCGGCATAATCATATCTGATCGCGTTTTGATATCCGGTTTGCGCTCTTTTAGTATTATTTATTTTTCGGTTACAGTCTCCCAAATGGTAAGAAACACTACCTTTTAAATATCGATTTTTGGAAGAAGTTTTAGAATATACTCTACGATATATTTGAGCGGCTTCATAATATTCTCCAAGTTCTTCTTTAGCAACGGCATCACTTAACTTCGCCGATTTGCAGGAATACAGAATCAGCAGAGTTAAGCACGCGAAGAAAATACTTGTAAGTTTATTCATTTATTGAATTTTTCTCTCTCTAATAAACTGATTTTTGATTGAAATATTGTTTTGTCGAATGTTTAGAATGAATATTAAAGTAGTAGCGAACTGTCGCCATAACTCAAGAAGCGAAAATTATTTTGAAACGCGTACTGATATATTTCTTTCCATGATTCGCCAACGAAAGCGGATATCAACAACAATAACGTACTTTGCGGTTGATGAAAATTCGTTATTATTCCACTTACAATCTTAAATTTATATCCGGGAACGATCATTATTTGTGTGTGAGTTGTCAATGATGTCGTATTGTTTTTTTCAAAGTACAGGAGAATATTTTCAAGGGATTCTCTCACGGAAAGTATATTATTTTTTTCTTTATAAGGCATCCATTGTGTTACTTCTAACTGAAATGGGGACGCATCCGGATTGCTTGATAAAATGACACCTATATAATATAAACTTTCCAATGTCCTTACAGAAGTTGTTCCGACAGCACAAATTTTTCCTTGTTTTGATAAGATTTTTTCAATTGTTGATTTCTTCACACTTATGCACTCGGTATGCATAATATGTTCTGCGATTGTTTCTGTTTTTACAGGTTTGAAAGTTCCAGCTCCAACATGCAAAGTAAGTTCTTCAAAATCTATCTTTTTTTTATGCAAAGATTCGAAAACTGTTTCAGTGAAATGTAATCCGGCAGTAGGAGCAGCGACCGAACCTTTTATTTTGGAATAAACAGTTTGATACGTAGAGATGTCGCTTTCTTCCGTCTTGCGATTTAAATAAGGGGGAATGGGTAATTCTCCACAGATTTCCAATATTTCGGCAAAAGTAAAATCGGGATTATCCCATTCAAATTCGACAAAATGAGTATCTCCAAAAGATCCTACAATTTCCGCGAAAAGATTTACTTCTTTTTGATTTTCTTTTTTTATTGCTTTTATCAATTTCCCCGGTTTCCATCTTTTCAAATTTCCAACCATACATTTCCATGTTGTCGTTTTATTTTGGATGAATGATTGGGAATAATCAGATGGCGTTTGTGGTTCTAAACAAAAAATCTCGATTTGCGCGCCTGTTTCTTTTTGGAATATTAATCTTGCCTGTATAACTTTTGTATTGTTGAAAACCAAAAGTGAATTTTCCGGTAAAAATCCATTGATATTTTTAAATCTATCTTCAGATATTTCACCTTGCCTGTAAATTAATAATTTCGATTCATCCCTCTTTATTAGAGGATATTTAGCTATTTTTTGTTCAGGAAGATTATAATTGTATTCTTTTATATTTATTGGGGATATATTATTCATGTAAAATTTTGAATTATTAACTAAAATTTATTCAATTCTAGTTTGAAATCCCGCCATACATTTGCATTGTAATTAAATACACAATTAAAACGAAACAACATTAACGCAACAATTAACAACAACAGCAACAACAACGAAAATCAAAAAAGAATTAACGGACAAATCAAAGTTTCCGCTTTTATGTCTTTACTTATAGGATACGCGGTAGTTTCTCATTTCATGGGAAATTTGGTTGCGATTTTGCAATAAAATATAGAAAGAGTTTATCACTTTTACCTTTTCATCTCAAATTCTCGTCCCCTAACCTTTTCATTAAAAATTCCGTTATCATAAGCCAAAGCTCCATTAACAAAAGTTTTAACTACAGAGTGTGAAAATTGTTGTCCTTCCAACGGAGACCATCCGCATTTATATAAAATATTTTCTGAAGAAACTTGCCAACATTTATTCGGATTTATCAATACTAAATCGGCATAATATCCTTTTCTTACATACCCTCGTTCTTTTATCTTGAATAATTCAGCCGGAGCATGGCACATTTTATCTACCACAAAGTCGGGAGACCACAATCCTCTCCTACTCATTTCAAGCATTGCAATCAACGAATGTTGCACCATAGGTCCTCCGGAAGCTGCTTTCAGGCACGATCCTTCTTTTTCCGACAACAAATGAGGAGCATGATCGGTAGCTACAACATCTAATCGACCGTCTCTTAAAGCCTGACGCAAAGCGCCTCTATCGACAGTCGTTTTTATTGAAGGATTCCATTTGATTCTATTTCCATATTTTGGATAATCTTCATCAGAAAACCAAAGATGATGTACACAAACTTCTCCGGTTATTTTTTTGTCTTTCAATGGTTTGTTTTCCAACAAAGACATTTCCTTTTCTGTTGACAAATGGAATAAATGTAAACGTGTATTGTGTTTCGTTGCTAACTCTACTGCTTGAGAAGAAGATGCATAACAAGCTTCCGCATTCCTTATCTTGGAATGAAATGAAATATCTAGATTTTCTCCAAATTCGGCAGTATAGCGAGCTATATTTTGTTTGATAATCGATTCGCTTTCACAATGACAAGCGATTAACATATCTATTTCGCCAAAAATTCTTTCTAAAGATTGGAGGTTATCGACCAACATGTTTCCGGTAGAAGAACCCATAAAAACTTTAATGGCGGCGGCTCTTCGAGCTCCTTTTTTTTTCAACTCCAATAAATTATCATTGGTTGCTCCGATAAAAAATCCATAATTGGCCAAAGAACTTTCGGCTGCGATGTCGAATTTTTTATTCAATTCGTCAATCGATGTAGTTTGAGGATTGGTATTAGGCATATCCATGAAAGTTGTGACACCTCCAGCGACAGCCGCTCTCGATTCGGTAAAAAGATTTCCTTTATGAGTTAATCCCGGCTCTCGGAAATGTACCTGATCGTCAATTGCTCCCGGAAGCAACCATAAACCTTCCGCCTGAATTATTTCGGCGTTATCTACAATTTCCTGAGGAATATCTGATGTATAGATTTCTTCTATTTTATCTGATTTTATCAATACAGAAGCTACATATATACTTCTTTCATTGATGATTGTCGCATTTTTTATCAGTTTCATTTAAAACTCATTTTTTGCCATTCAAAAATTTTCGGTTCTTGTTTCAAATATGGTTCAATGGCTTTTTTATCTTCTTCACTTAAATATTTCGGGGTTATATATGTTTGGATCAATTTCATTTTATCCACATCGAAATCATATTGCATCAAGTCCATATCTAATGATTTAACCGCGTTTTCAAAACCGGCATCCGATTTATCGACGTTTTCTTTAATAAACCACGAAACTTCGGCAGGCTGAAAAATACCGGACGTTTCCAGTTGTTTCCATTGTGTTGTATAAAAATTTATCTTGCTATCACAGGCAGGAGCACAAACGGTTTGAATCGTACATATAATTTTAGAGTCATTAATTAAAGGAAGAAGTATTATTTGAAACGAAGAATTTCCCGATTCTAATTTGAGATAATTATCTGTCATGGATTTCAATTCAACTGTTTCGTTAAATTTGTTTTTAACAGTTCCATAACCCTTTTCCTTATAAATATCCATTAAATCTTGCCGGCCAATAGAATCTACCGGAAGACTTAATTTTTTGGGCATATTACCAAAAATCACAGGCATATTTTGAGCGTTACAAGTAATTGTAAGCAAACAAAAAAGAAAAAGACATATTTTTTTCATAAGAGAATTTTTATTTTTTCAAAAATTCTAACACTTCCTGATGCATCCAACCATTTGTAGCAACTAATTCTTTTCCGAAAATATAATTGTCATTTCCCGAAAAATCTGAAATTCCGCCTCCGGCTTCCTGTAAAATAATAGCTCCGGCAGCAAGATCCCACGGAGATAGATTATCATGAAAGTATGTGTCTAACCTTCCGGCGGCAACGTAACAAATTTCAGTAGCCGCGGAACCTAAATGTCTCAAAGTACATTTTCCGTATAATTGAGCAATTTTTGTCCGAAGATATTCATATTTTTCTTCTAATTGATATGGAATACCATGTGCGACTACCGATCCTGAGATTTCTTTCTTACCAGATATTTGAATATTTATCCCATTCAACCATGCGCCTCCACCGGAATAAGCATAAAAAGCTTCATCCAATGTTACTTCATAAACACATCCGAGAATAATTTTGTTTTTCTTAGCCAACGCGATACTTATCGCATAAGGCGATAATTGATGTATGAAATTAGTTGTTCCGTCAATCGGGTCTACAATCCAACAATATTCTCTTTCCTGAAATTCAAAAGCACTTTCTTCAGCTAAAAATCCGGCATCAGGAAAAATATTCGATAAGCCTTCAATCAGCCGTTTTTCAGATTCTTTATCAACATAAGTCACAAAATCATTTTCCCCTTTCACTTCAACGCGCGACTTATCTAATCGTTTATTTTCTTCACGCAAATATTCTCCTACAGTCAAACTTAATTCGACAACTTGCTCACATATATATTCTATATTCATTTTTATTTTTTAGAACAGCAAAGGTAATGATTTTTTAGTTTAAAGTTGAAAGGAAAATTATCTTCTTGATTTATAAAATTTACGCCTTACCGGATAATCCTGATAAGGCGTAAAATGAGCTAATTATTGGAAATTTAGTTTACCTGCGAGCAAAACGAATTGTTGTTTCTGAATTAGTCCTGTCATTATTTCTTGTTCCTTTCGAACTTCTATTTATTTCTTGATTTGTTCTTCTTGAAGAAGTATTCGTGTTGGTGGTTATTTTTCCACTACTTTCAGCATTTCTTCTTTCAGAACGATATTCTCTTGATGAATTTCCACTGTTATTTTGAGAATTTTTACCTGAATAATCTACTAACCTGGTGTTATTGTTCACATTATTACTATTCTGATTGTCTTGATTACGGGTTCTGTTTTCCTGATTATTATATTTTTGATTGTTTTTATTGTTATTATTTCTTCGTTCTTCGTAACTATTGTTTTTTCGGGAATTGTTATCCGCTCTTTCGTTGTAATTTTTGTTACTATAATCATTGCCCTTATTATTATTTTGATAATTTCGGCTACGTTCATTATCGTATTTTCTATTGTCTGCGCGTCTGTCATTATCGTTAAAGTAGGGATTACTGCTATGTGAACGATTTCTGTATTCCGGGCGATGGTCGTATCTATACACATATCCATATCTATGTTCATGATGTGGTTTATGGTAATATACCGGACGTCCGTAATAATCATATCTTCCGGCGCAATATCCATAATGAACTACATAATTTCTCGGACACCATCCAGCATTTACCCAAACATATCCCCGTCCGTTGTTATTCCAATAACCCGGCATCCAAACGGCTCCCGCGTACGGTGGCAATGCCCAATAACCTTGTACCCAAACATAAGTCCTCATATAGTCGTCCCACGCCCAATATCCTTCAACCCAAACATAATCAACTCTTGGTTGCGGAGTAGCATAACTTACATTTAAATTAATATTGGGAGCGAGTGGTATGGACGCGAAAATTGAAATATTTACTTCGGCAGACGCTTTAAATCCGAATAAAGTAAAAAGAGAAATTAAACCTATCGAGAGAGTAAATCTTAAGTTTTTCATGACGAATCTAATTAAAATATTAGTAATTGAAATAACCGACTTTGGAATCATAGACTTTGAGAAAACAAAAACGTTTAATTCTTAATTCTTAAAATTTCTTAAAAATTTGATTTTCTATTAATCGTATTTTCCCTTCATCCGCTAAAAATCTGACTGTTTGAATAATTTGTTCCTGAGTATAACCGGCAAGATTATCAATCAATTTCGATATTTCACAAGGTGTGTTTTCTACTAAATCCTGTATTTGTTGTGATATGTTATTGAATGTGGAATTGGTTAGATTTTCTTTTTTCCTGAGTAAACAAATGTCACATTGACCACAATCTTCATTGCTTTTTTCTCCGAAATATTGAAGTAAGTAACGGCTTCTGCAGATTTCCCGGCTGGCGTATTCAACCACGCTATCAATACGCTCTGTCAATCTGTTTTTTCTTTCTTCATAAACGGTTTTAGGAATCGCTATATACTTAAGATCTTCTCTATTTTGCAAATAAGTAATCGTAGGCGTTTTCTTAGCGGGTACATAATGAATAACATTTTGTCGCGACAACGCTTTTAATATCTCATACACCTGACGAGAAGTTATTCCTGTTCGATTTCCCAGTAATTCTTCATTAATATAAACATAATCGGAAAATAATCCTGTATATGAACGTAGAATAACTCTCAACAGATTTTCCGAATCTTTATTTTTTTCTGAATATTTATATAAATCATCTCTTATAACAGTAAATATCAATCTGGATTGTTTGTCTGTTTCTTCCGTATATTCAATATATCCAGAAAGTTCTAATAATTTAAGCGCATGATGTACTGATGTGAAACTGTATTTAAAAACGGTACAAAATTCTTCTAAATTAAAATTATGAGTTATCTGAAATCCCGAATTTATGGCTATTTGAAAATAACATGACAATTTTTCATATATTTCCTTGATGAAATCACGTTCCGGAAATTCATCTTTAATACGTTTTTTCAACCGTTCCGAATCTTTTTCCGAATATAATGCTACCGCATACGCTTTCTCTCCATCACGACCGGCCCGGCCTGCTTCCTGAAAATATTCTTCTAACGATGATGGCATTTCATAATGAACAACAACCCTGACATCAGGTTTATCAATTCCCATTCCGAAAGCGTTCGTACAAACCATTATCCGGCATTCTCCGGATTTCCATTTATTTTGCTTTGAATTTTTTTGTTCCGAATTAATTCCCGCATGATAAAAATCAGCGATAATGCCTTGTCTTTGTAATTCTATTGCAATTTCTTGGGTTTTTTTTCGACTGCGGACATATACAATTCCTGTTCCTTTCACATTGTTAAGGATATTAAGCATTTCAAACAATTTATCTTCTGTTTTTCTCACTACATAAGCTATGTTTTTTCGTTCAAAGCTTTTTTTGTAAACATTTTTTGTTTGAAAATGCAGTTTTTCCTGAATGTCGTCCACGACTTCGGGAGTGGCGGTCGCTGTCAATGCCAATACCGGAACTTGAGGTATATGTTTCCGTATATCAGATATTTTAAGATAAGAGGGACGAAAATCATAGCCCCATTGAGAAATGCAATGCGACTCATCTACAACAAGAATATTCACATTCATGTATCGCAATTTGGCAAGAAATAAATCCGTACCCAAACGTTCGGGAGAAATATATAAGAATTTATAATTACCAAAAACACAGTTTTCAAGATTGATAATAATTTCTTCACGACTCATCCCTGAATATACAGCCGTAGCTTTAATTCCTCTTTGTTTGAGATTATCAACCTGATCCTTCATCAAGGCAATTAAAGGTGTTACAACCAAACAAACACCTTCTTTTTTCATCGCAGGAACTTGAAACGTAAGAGATTTTCCTCCCCCGGTCGGCATTAATGCCAACGTATCTTTGCCTTCATAAACAGAAGTAATAATATCTTCTTGTAATGAACGAAAAGAATCATAACCCCAATAAGTTTTGAGTATTTCGAGGAAGGACATATAGCCAAATTTGAAAATAAAAACCTGAAAATGATATTAGTGAGGTCTGATATCTTTAATCAACAATTGTATTGAACTATTACCATTGTAAACATTTTCTTCAACAGTATAACAAATATCAAAAGGTTGATTTGATTTGACAGTTTCCCAAAAACGCGACATGCCAAAAGCAATTCCTTGCACAATGGAATCTGTAGGATCATCTACCAGTTCCAATTTAATATGTTCCAATTCTTTACCAACCAATTTACTTGTTCCGGCATCTTTAACTCCGAATGAATAAAATACCGGTTTTTGATTATCCGGACCAAAAGGATTCATCTTTTTCAAATCGGATATCAACCGGTTGTTTATTTCATTAAATTTCAGTTCGACATCAATATCCAATGTTTGAGTCATTTGTTCCTCTATCATAAATTCATCGGCAAAAGATTCCAACATTTGAATAAAAATACCCAAACGTTCTTCTTTAAGGGTCAGTCCAGCGGCAAAAGTATGTCCTCCGAAATTTTCCAGAATATCTTTACAATTTTCAATTGCCTTATATATATCAAAACCTGTAATAGAACGGGCAGAACCTGAAATAAATTCTCCTGATTTTGTCAATACAATTGCCGGCTTATAATACCTTTCCGTCAATCGGGAAGCCACAATACCTATAACACCTTTATGCCAATCGGGATTAAAAACGACAATAATTTTCCGCTCCAGAATTCCTGGATTTTTTTCCAGTAAAAGATTGGCTTCGTCGGTTGTTTTTTTATCTAATTCCCTCCTATCGTCATTGTACTGGTTAATATTTTCACTTTTTTCCTTAGCATCATCCAATTCCTTCGACAACAATAAATCTACAGCCTCTTTTCCGTTCATCATACGTCCGGAAGCATTAATTCGAGGTCCGATCTTGAAAACAATATCACTCATTGTGATTTCTTTTCCGGCAAGTCCGCAAACATTAATAATTCCTTTCATCCCGTTACTAGGACTATAATTCAATTGTTTCAATCCTTGCGCCGCCATAACACGGTTTTCTCCGGTAATCGGCACGATATCAGCGGCAATACTTACAACTACTAAATCAAGTAAATTTCTCAATTTAGAAAAATCAATCGCATTACTGATCGCAAACGCCTGCATAAATTTAAATCCTACACCACATCCTGAAAGATGTTCATAAGGATAATTACAGTCTTGTTGCTTGGGGTCGAGAATCGCAACCGCATCAGGAAGAGTGTCTCCGGGCATGTGGTGATCGCATACAACAAAGTCGATTCCTAAAGATTTGGCGTATGCGATTTTATCGATTGCTTTAATTCCACAGTCAAGAGCGATAATCAATGAAACTCCTGTTTCAGAAGCATACTCTATTCCTTTGTTAGAAATACCGTAACCTTCATCATATCGATCGGGGATGTAATAATCTAAATTCGATTTCCACGAATTTTGTTCTAAAAATTTGTAAACTAAAGAAACAGCAGTAGTGCCATCTACATCATAATCTCCATAAATCAGAATTTTTTCCTTATTACCCAAGGCTTTATTCAAACGGCTCACAGCTTTATCCATATCCTTCATCAAAAAAGGATCATGTAAGTCCCTAAGACTCGGATTTAAAAATTTATGGGCTTCCTCTACTGTGTCAATCCCTCTTTGGATCAACAACAAACACAAAGCGGGGCTAAATCCTAAAGATTCCGCCAATTCATCTCGTTTAAGTATTTGTTCTTTTATGGGGGGTTGATAATTCCATTGTTTAGTAATCATTATATATTTATTTTTTCATTTTTTCTCTCTAAATCCTTACGCATTTTCATAACGTCAAACAAAAATACTCAAGAAAATGTTCTTTATTTTAATTGTAACAATTTGAATGCAAATTAAATATGTTATTTTTTTTATTTTTCAAAAAAAAGAACCCGTAAAGTTATATATTTATACGTGATTATTTTCAAAATGAATAGTTTTTTTTATACATTTGCACAAAATAAAAATCCATACATTATTATGATTGATATAAAAAAAATAGAAAAAGATTCTGAAGAAAAAATGCAACATGCTGTCAGTTTTCTTGAAGAAACATTATCTCACATTCGCGCAGGAAAGGCAAATATCCATATTTTAGACGGAATCAAAGTTGAATATTACGGAAGTTTAGTTCCCCTTTCCAATGTAGCGACCGTTAGTACGCCTGATGCGAAAACAATCACTGTTCTTCCTTGGGAAAAGCCAATGCTTCGCGATATCGAAAAAGCGATATTAAATTCTGATGTTGGAATAACTCCTGAAAATAATGGTGAAATTATTCGTTTAGGAATCCCTCCATTAACAGAAGAACGTCGTAAACAGTTAGTTAAACAATCAAAACAAGAAGCTGAAAATACAAAAATCAGCGTAAGAAATGCACGAAGAGACGCTGTTGACTTGATAAAAAAAGCTGTAAAAGAAGGTATATCGGAAGATATTGGAAAAGACAGTGAAGCCAATATACAAAAAACGCACGATAAGTACATTAAAAAAGTTGATGATGTATTTGGTATAAAAGAAAAAGAAATAATGACCGTATAGTTTAATCATATCTGATTTAGTGAAAGGATTAGTTGTAAAAAACACAGGTAGTTGGTATCAGGTATATACAGAAGACGGTAATTTGATTGATTGTAAAATCAAAGGAAGTTTTCGTTTAAAAGATATTCGCACAACAAATCCCATCGCTGTCGGAGACAGGGTTGTCATAGATGAAAACCAAACAGGAATAGCATTCATAACAGAAATAGAGGAACGCAAAAATTATATTATCCGCCGTTCCTCTAACCTTTCAAAAGAATCGCATATAATCGCGTCAAACCTTGATCAAACATTCCTTATTATTACAGTTAATTATCCGATTACCACAACCACATTTATAGATAGATTTTTAGCAACAGCAGAGGCATATGGGGTACAAATTAAGCTTATATTCAATAAAACAGACAGATATAAACCTGAAGATATTGAATATATGAATGCGCTAATCGTCCTTTATGAATCAATAGGTTATCCTTGTTACAAGATTTCGGCAAAAAACGAAATAGGTATTGATAATTTGAAAGAATTACTAAGAGATAAAATAACTTTATTATCCGGACATTCGGGAGTAGGAAAATCAACAATTATCAACAAATTAATTCCTAACAAAAACCTTAAGACCCAAAACATTTCAGAATATCACAATAAGGGAATGCATACTACAACCTTTTCTGAAATGATTTATCTGCCTTTCGGAGGTTACATAGTAGATACTCCCGGCATTAAAGGATTTGGAACGATCGACATGGAGGATGCTGAAATTTCACACTATTTCCCTGAAATATTCAAATATTCACAAGGTTGCAAATTCAACAATTGCACACATCGAAGCGAACCCAATTGTTCTGTCATCAAAGCATTGAAAGACAGGTTCATTAGTCAGTCCCGCTACACTAGTTACCTCAATATATTAGAAGACAAGGACAATAATAAATATAGAGAAGCATATTAATTTACAAAATCATCCCTTGATTTTTATGAAAATAGAAAAAACACAACTCTGGTACGAGATAAAAGATTATCTTTATATAACCTTTGGATTATTGTTTTACGCGCTAGGATTTACCGGATTTATTCTTCCTTATGAAATAACGCCCGGAGGCGTGACTGGCATAAGTGCTCTTATGTATTACTGGACAAAAGTTCCAGTCGCTGTTTCATACTTTGCAATCAACATTGTATTGCTTCTATTATCTATAAAATTTTTAGGATTCAAATTCAGCATACGAACCATATATGGAGTTTTTGCCCTGACATTTATATTGTCCATATTACAACCTCTAATTAAACAACCTTTCGTAACAGGAGAACCATTCATGAGTTGCGTTTTAGGGGGTGTTATTTGTGGAATAGGAATAGGAATAGTTATAAACTCGAAAGGAAGTACCGGTGGCACAGATATTGTAGCGTTAATTATTAATAAATATAAGGATATCACAATCGGAAAAGGACTTTTAATGTGCGATTTGATAATAATCAGTTCATCGTACCTGATTTTTCAAAGTATTGAAAAAATCGCATATAGTTTAGTTGTTTTAGGAGTTGTTTCATATTGTGTAGACTTGATATTAAATGGTTCTCGTCAATCGGTCCAATTCTTTATATTTTCCAATAAATATGAAGAAGTTGCAAATGCGATAAACAAACAAGCGAACCGGGGATGTACAATATTAAATGGCATGGGATGGTATTCTAAAAAGGATGTGAAAGTGATAGTTGTAATGGCTAAGCGAACAGAATCAGTCACTATTTTTCGCATTGTAAAAAGTATTGATTCTCAAGCATTCATATCACAAAGTTCTGTAATTGGCGTTTATGGAGAAGGATTTGATAAAATAAAAGCTTAATATAATTTTTCACTACTTTATTCGTTTAAAATTTTAATGAAAAAAATAGTTTTTGCAACAAATAACATTCATAAATTAGAAGAAATAAGAAATATTTTAAATGGTGAATATGAAATTCTAAGTCTAAAAGACATTAATTGTTTTGAAGATATACCCGAAACTTCAAATACATTAGAAGGCAATGCCTTGTTAAAAGCCAAATATGTAAAAGAAAAATATGGCTATGATTGTTTTTCTGATGATACAGGATTAGAGGTTGAGTCGTTAAATAATGCCCCAGGTGTTTATTCAGCACGATATGCAGGAGAAAGCAAAGATACACAAGCCAATATGAAAAAAATATTGGATGAATTAAAAAACAAAAGCAATAGAAAAGCCCAATTCAGAACAGTAATTGTGTTAATTTCAGGAAGTAAAATATATCAATTTGAAGGAATTATCAATGGCGAAATAATTCAAGAACCACGAGGAAACACAGGTTTTGGATACGATCCTATATTCGTGCCAAATGGGTATAATGAAACTTTTGCTGAATTAGGAAATAATATAAAAAATAAAATAAGCCACAGAGCAAAAGCTGTAAATAAATTAAAAACTTTTTTATCATGAAACTTTCATCTATAAAAAAAATTGTTCTTTTTATTTCATGCATCTTATCTTCGTCAATCATATACGGACAAGCATTAGGATCTTGGAAAGCATACATGGCATACCAAAAAGCAACAATGGTAACCGAAGTATCAGATGGATCCGTATACGCCATATATGAAGGAGAACCTCAAAAAATAGGAGGGACTAACGAATTTGGATCCCTATTACGATATCGATTAGATAATAATAAAGAAGAAGTGAAATTATTATCAAAAGTAGACGGATTAAATGACGTTGTCGTCAGTCAAATTGCGTACTGTACCGAACAAAAAATTCTATTAGTCGCTTATGAAACCGGAAATATTGATCTTATCAATACAGAAACGCAGGATATTTTCAATATTAGTTCTTTAAAATCAAACACCAACGTATCAGACAAAACAATAAATTCGATTAACGTTTTTGGAAAAAACGCATATTTGTGTATGAATTTCGGCATAATTGTCATTGATATTGAACGGATGGAAATGAAAAATAAATATGAACTTAAAAACAAAGTGTCATCAGTTTGCTTATGGGGAGATTATATATACGCGGCAACTGATCAAGGAATTTTTAGGGGTGAAAAAAGTAAAAATTTAACAGCTTCTTCTAACTGGTCTTATTATCCGTTAAGTTATAACGGAAACGATAAAAATATAACACAAATACTAACTTTCAAAAATCAATTAGTATTTTACCAACCAGGAAATGGAGTTTATAAGCAAGACTTATCAAGTACAATATCTGCTGTATCTACAATCCCTAACACATTTAATCAAATAACTACCCTCCAAAATCAACTTATACTATTAGGAAACGATTCTAAAATTTACTTTTATTCCGATTTCACAGCACAACCTGATAAAATAGTATCAACAACAAATTCAACCTATATATCTTCTTTAAATAATTCAAATATATATTGGTTGGCGCAAGGAAATAACGGTATTTGCAGGTTAAAAAAAGAAACCAACGAATTTAGTAACGGATTAAAAATAGACAGCCCTAAACGTAACCTATTCTTTTACATGACTTATAAATATGGGAAATTACTTACTGTAGGAGGAAATGCATATGTAGATAACCAAAATTATAACGGGACTTTTATAGTTTGGGATAATCAGAAGTGGTTTAATGCAGATGAAAGGTCTATACAACAAACCACAGGTAAAACGTGTCGAGATTTTATGTGTGCAGTTGTTGACCCTAAAGATCCTAATCATTATTTTGTATCAAGCTTTGGTGAAGGGCTGTATGAATTTAAAGATAACAAATTTGTGAATTTATATTATTTTGGCAATACAAACAACGCTATTCAAGCAGTCATAACTAATAATCCAAAATATGTTCGTTTAGGAGGGTTAGCTTACGATAAAGATAATAATTTATTCATTTTAAATGAAAATGTAATTCCAAACCAAATTGTAGTTTATAATTCCTCTAATAATTGGAATAGTTTATATTACAATAATTTACCAAGGATTAGATTACTTAAAGATATTGTAATTACCAAAAATAATCAAAAATGGATAAACGCTCCAAGAGAAAATGCTGAAGATAAAGGATTGTTCGTTATTGATGATAAAGGAACTTTTGATACAAACGATGATGTTTCTGTTTTTGCAGTTTCTTTCAAAGACCAAGATGGGGAAACTATAGATATTGCCAATTATAACACTATCATAGAAGATCGAGACGGAACAATTTGGGTAGGTACAAACATTGGCCCCATTATTTTTTACAATCCAACTCAAATTACAAAAACAGGGAATTTTTCGACTTGCTCGAGACCTAAAGTTCCATTGAATGATGGAGAAAACGGTGCTTTTTATCTGTTAGATGGAATTACGATTAATTCTATTGCCGTAGACGGAGGCAACCGGAAATGGATTGGGACAAATGGATCTGGAGTTTACTTGGTTAGTCCAACCGGTGACAAAATTATCGCTAATTATACTGCCGAAAACAGTCCTTTATTATCAAATGTTGTCAGGACTATTGCAATAAATGATGAAAACGGAGAAATATTCATTGGTACAGATAAGGGGTTAATTTCGTATACTAATTTAGCGACAGAAGGTAAGGTAGATTATTCAAATGTTTATGCTTATCCGAATCCAGTAAAACCTGATTTCATGGGAGATGTGGTTGTTACTGGTTTGATAGAAAATTCTAATGTTAAAATTACAGACTTGTCAGGAAATATCATACAACAAGGAATTTCTGTTGGAGGGCAGTTCTCTTGGGATTGCAAATATCAAGGTAAAAAAGTAAAAACAGGTGTTTACCTTGTCTTCGCTACAAATGAAGACGGATTAGAAGGAGTTGTTACAAAAATAGTAGTGGTTAAGTGATATAACTTTAGAATTAAGACAAACTAAAAATCCTCGTTTTTGCATTTGTAAAAACGAGGATTTTTGTATTCTACTTTCTTTCTATAATTCGTTCTCAATCATCCAATGGTGCTGGCTTCACAAAAAAGCAACTGATTTCATATAAAAAATACAAGGGAAAAAATACGACAGACAATGTAAATGGATCTCCGGAAGGAGTGATTACGGCTGCTAGAATAAGATTCCCAACAATCGCGTATTTCCTGTATTTTTTAAAAAAAGACTTGTTCAAAATTCCAATCTTAGAAAGAAACCATGACAATAATGGTAATTCAAAAACCAGTCCCATTACAAAAACCAACATAACAAAATTATCCATGTATGAATCTAAGGATATTTCATTTGAAATTGAAGGACTCAGTTGGTAAGTGGCTAAAAATCGAAGAGTCAATGGAAATACAATAATATAACCAAGATAACACCCTATAAAGAACATGACGGTACCAAAAGCAAACACCCATTTTACACTCTTTTTTTCATGGTCATATAAAGCAGGTTCTACGAATTTCCATATTTCAAACACCAAATATGGACATGTCAACACAAGAGCTAACCAAAAAGAAGCACTCATGTGTGTGAAAAATTGGGAAGCTAATTTAATGTTTATAACATTTACATGAAAATCTTGATCACAAAAATCAGGAAGAATTGATGTCTGAGAACTGATTTTGCATAAATATCGATACAATACAAAATCAGAATTACATGGAGACATTATAACATTATCAAAAAGATAAGGCATAAAAATAAAGCCGGTTATTGTAAAGACAACCAATGCAATAACCGACCTTAATATTGTCCAACGAAGTGATTCTAAATGCTCCCAAAATGATAAATTTTGGTCTTCCACGCTTATTGTTTTTTAGAAGGTTCTTCGCTATTTATTTCATCTTCGATACCTTTCATTCCATCTTTGAAACTCCTTACTCCTTTGCCAATTCCTTTCATCAATTCCGGAATTTTTTTTCCACCAAAAAGAAGAAGAACGACAACAACGATTATGATTAATTCCGGCGTACCAATACTACCGAGAAACAAAAATGTGTTCATATTATTTTTTCATTAAATTAAACTTTCAACCTATTTTAGTAATGCAAAGATAATAAAATATACAACAAATATAATTATCGATGGAAAAATAATAACTTTGCATTGTAATTGGGTCGATAAAAAAATCAATCAATTCTAATCTTCAATTCAATATTTTTACAATGAATTATAAAATTATATTGTTATTTGTTTTATATTTTACGTTTTCTTGTTCGGGAGAAAAATCCAAAGCTAAACAAGTCTCTGATAATGAACAAATAACAGCACAAACACTTCCTCCGTTCAACACGGACAGCGCTTATATTTACATCCAAAATCAAGTAAATTTTGGACCTCGCGTACCCGGAACTCCCGCTCACGATTCCTGCGGACAATATTTATCGAATGAATTAAAACGTTTGGGAGCTAATGTAATCGAACAATCTGTAAAATTGACATTATATAATAATCAAACGATCCAAGCTAAAAATATCATCGGATCTTTTCAACCCGAAAATAATGATAGAATATTGTTATTCGCTCACTGGGACACAAGACCTTACGCAGACCATGATCCTAATCCCGCTAATTATAATACTCCTATTGACGGCGCGAATGATGGCGCCTCAGGATGTGGAGTATTACTTGAAGTTGCTCGCCAAATACAGTTAAAACAACCAAAATCAGGAATTGATATTATTTTTTTCGATGCTGAAGATTGGGGTGCTCCATCTTTTAACAAAAAACATGACGAAAGTTCCGGATATTGTCTTGGGTCTGAATATTGGTCAAAAAATCCACATAAAAAAAATTACACCGCCAATTTTGGAATTTTACTAGACATGGTGGGTGCTCCGGATGCTGTTTTTTATAAAGAATATTATTCAATGAAATATGCGGCCAATATCGTTCAAAAAATATGGGAATCCGCTCAATCTTTAGGATACGGAAAATATTTCATTAATGCTGAGGGAGGAGGAATCGAAGATGACCATATTCATGTGATTAATAATTTAAAAATTCCATGCGTGGACATTATTCATTATGATCCACAAACAGAAAAAGGATTTGGTTCTTATTGGCATACATTAGATGATAATATGAATAATATAGACAAGTCTACACTTCGGGCAGTCGGAGAAACAGTTATAAGTGTTATATATAATCCCTGATTTTTTTTACACTTACTATGATAAAAAAGTAAATGAAAACTATCAACGAAATACAAGATGAAATTATATCCGAGTTTTCTGATTTTGACGACTGGATGGATAAATATGCTCTACTCATTGAATTAGGAAACGATCTTCCTGTTTTGGATGCTAAATATAAAACAAATAATAATTTGATAGAAGGCTGTCAAAGTCGCGTTTGGTTACAAGCGGATTATGTCGATAACTTAGTTATCTTTCAGGGAGAAAGTGACGCTGTTATCGTTAAAGGATTAGTTTCCCTATTGATAAAAGTTTTATCCGGACACACTCCTGAAGAAATAATATCATCTGATCTTTATTTTATAGAAAAAATAGGATTGAAAGACCACTTGTCCCCTACCCGCTCCAACGGTTTAGTTTCAATGTTAAAACAAATGAAACTTTATGCATTAGCTTTCAATGAGTTAAACAACAAAAAATGAGAAAACTAAAAATAACCGAATTAAATCGTCTCACACAAGAAGATTTTAAAGAGACTAAAAAAACTCCGCTCGTTGTTATTCTTGATAATGTCAGGAGTTTACATAATGTAGGCTCTGTATTTAGGACTGCTGATGCTTTTTTAGTAGAAAAAATTTCTTTATGTGGAATTACGGCTTGTCCTCCTCATCCTGAAATTCACAAAACAGCATTAGGAGCAGAAAATACAATTAACTGGGAATATTTCGAAGATACTTGTTCCGCTATTAAAAGTCTGAAATCGGAAGGTTATCAAATATTAGCCGTAGAACAAACCGAAGGAAGTATTACTCCCAACGAATTGAAAATTGTTGATAACCATAAATATGCTGTTGTATTAGGAAATGAAGTAAAAGGCGTTCAACAAAAAGTGATTGATATTTGTGATGCTTGCATTGAAATTCCCCAATTCGGCACGAAACATTCCCTCAATGTCTCTGTAGCTACAGGAATTATCATCTGGGAATTTTATAATAAACTAACAAAATTGTGATTACACAGGATGTTCTTGTTGGAAAATTTTTAATCTTTCATCCATCAATTCATATTGGTTATTTTTAATAAAAGAAGTACAAGCCCTCAAACCTTCTTGTTTACTTCCTGTAGTAGCCAACGAAATAGCACTGATACCGTAAGGAATCAAAGCCCTCATCAATTCGCCTCCCGTCATCCTAGGATAACAAATCGTGAAATAAAAGCCATCGGCAATTTCTTCGTTTAAATCCTTATCATACACAATATTGAATCCGTGTTTCAAAAATATATTTTTCAATTTTTGAGCACGTTTTCCATATTCTTTCACATCTTCCAAAAAATGAAATGTTCCATCGGAAGCCGCTTTGAACATAGCAGCCAACGCATACTGCGCCGAATGACTTGTCCCTGAAGATATCGCGTATAAAGCTCTATGAATAAATACAGTTCCAAAAGTACCACCACCATAACGTTGGGTTAATCCGGGATAAGTCCGGTGATAAAGTTTATCAGACATGGCAACAATTCCTATCCGTTGTCCTGCATAACTGAAAGCTTTCGAACCCGAAATCAGAAGTAAATAGTTATCTGTGTATTTTCCTACGCTCGGTTGGAACGGCGCTTCAAACGGGACTCCCAAATCTTTCCTGAAATCCATAGCGAAGTATGCCAAATCTTCCAAAACAATCACATCATAACGGTTGGCAGCATCTCCTATTATCTTTAATTCTTCTTCATTCAAACAAAACCATGCCGGATTATTCGGATTTGAATATATAATAGCCGCGATATTACCTTTATTTAAATAAGTATCAAGAATGTCTTTTAATTTTTCACCCCTGTAATTATAAACGTCAAAAGATTCGTATTTATAACCTAAAACCGTAATTTGTTGTTTCTGAACGGGAAAACCCGGATCTATAAAAAGAATCGTATCTTTTTTCGGATCACATTGACCGGCAACTAAGAAAGAAGTAAATGTGCCTTGCATTGAACCGACAACCGGCACACAACATTCGGGAGAAATATCCAAATCAATAAATGCTTTAACAAAACGGGAAGATTCTTTTTTCAATTCAGGCAATCCGTCTATCACCGGATAAATGGAAGCGACCCCCTCTTCCAACGCTTTGATCTCGGCATCAACACCTATTTTAGACGCGGAAAGCCCAGGAACTCCCATTTCCATGTGAATAAATTCTACTCCAGTAGTATTTTCCAATTTGCTTGCAATAGCAACGACTTCCCTGATGGTCGCTTTACCAAAATCTATAATTTTGAAATCATCAATGGCTTTCTGTACTATCTCGCTATTTATAGGTATTTGCATTTTTTCACTTATTTGTTGGAATTTATACATTTTTGATTGATTAGAAAAAGAACCTGATAATATCTTTTCCGTTTGCATAAAGCAACAAAGCGACAAGGAATATCATTCCTGCCATTTGAGCGTATTCCATGAATTTTTCATTCGGTTTGCGACGTGTTATTACTTCGTATAAAAGGAACATCACATGCCCTCCATCTAAAGCCGGAATCGGAAGTAAATTCATAACTCCCAATATAACAGAAAGAAACGCAGTCATACTCCAAAATGAATACCAATCCCAAACAGGAGGAAACAAAGTTCCGATAGTTCCAAATCCACCAAGACTTTGCACACCTTCTTTAGTAAAAACCATCTTCATTTGAAGTATGTAAAACGATAATTTCCGAACACAAAAAGAGGCTCCCGCAGGAATAGACGCAAAAAATCCGTATTCTTTTTTAACTACAGCTGTTGGTTGCCTGTTTGAAACGAAACCAACTTTGCCGTCTTCATCAACATTCACTTCTATTTGTTCTTTTTCTTCCCCTCTTAATACGGTCAGGTTCACTGTCGAATTTTTATTTTTCTTCAATTCAGAAGAAAAAACGCCAAAAGGAATTGTTCCTACATTATTTACAGCAAGAATTTTATCGCCAACTTGTAAGCCCGCTTTTTCCGCGTTCATATTCGGCATCAAACTATCAACAACTGTTGGAGCTATATCAGCGAATACTGTTTTTGAAGCCAATACCTGATGCATGTAATCTTCCGGTAAATGGATTGTCTTTTCTTGTCCGTCACGCAAAACCGTAATTTCATGTCCATCAATGATTTTAAATATTTCCAAATCATCATAGCGTTCTAACTTATCTCCATCGGCAGAAAGAATAATATCTCCATCTACAAATCCGGCTTTATGGGATGCATCGCTGAAATAAAGCGGTGTTTTATCTATTTGAATATAATTGTCTCCCCAAGAAAAAACCACTATTGAATAAATGATAAAAGCGAGTATAAAATTCATCAGAACTCCACCAACCATAATCAGCAAGCGTTGTCCGGCAGGTTTTGTCCTGAACTCCCAAGGTTGTTCGGGTTGAGCCAATTGCTCTTTATCCATACTTTCATCAATCATTCCCGAAATTTTCACATAACCACCCAACGGCAACCATCCGATTCCATATTCTGTATCACTATTTTTAGGTTTGAATTTAAAAAGGGAAAAACCGGGATTAAAGAACAGGTAAAATTTTTCGACTCTTACTCCAAAGATTTTGGCAAAAATAAAATGACCAAATTCATGAACAATAACAAGTATTGATAAACTGCAAACTAACTGTAACGCACGTATTAAGAACGACTCCATGATTTTTATTTATTATTAATTGATGAAGAAAATGGAAGTACAAAAAATTCGCCTTTCATCCTTTCACCATTTTCATTTATTTATTTTTAATTAATTCTTCCGCTTTAGCTCTCGCTTCCGCATCTGTTTGTACATAATCTTCATATTGTGGCGACTTAAAAAAGGATACTATTCGCATAGTGTTTTCTATTACATCGCTCATTTGTAAAAAGCTTATTTTATCTTGTAAAAACGCGGCAACAGCTATCTCATTGGCCGCGTTCAAGATACAAGGCATATTTCCTCCCATACGAATTGCTTCATAAGCAAATCCTAAATTCCTGAATCGGTTTGTATCCGGCTTTTCAAATGTTAAAGAGGCATATTTTTCAAAATCCAATCTTTCGAATGAAGATGATAGTCTTTTTGGATACGACAACGCATATTGTATCGGCAAACGCATATCAGGAAGTCCCAATTGAGCCTTAACCGAAGAATCAGCAAACTGAACCATAGAATGAATGATAGATTGAGGGTGTACTAATACATCTATTTGTTCCGGTTCTACGCCAAATAACCATTTAGCTTCAATCATTTCAAAACCTTTATTCATCAAAGACGCGGAATCAATGGTTACTTTAGCTCCCATATCCCAATTAGGATGTTTCAACGCTTGTTCTTTTGTTACATACAGCAATTGCTCTTTGGTAAATTGCCTGAATGGTCCGCCCGAAGCTGTAAGAATTATTTTTTCAACCGGATTTTCCATTTCTCCTGCCAAACATTGAAATATAGCGGAATGTTCGGAATCGACAGGCAATATTGGCGTCCGGTTTTCCAAAGCCAAACGAACAATCAATTCCCCTCCCACTACCAATGTTTCCTTATTTGCCAAAGCAATAGTCTTTCCCGCTTTAATCGCTGAAATCGTCGGTTTCAATCCTGAATAACCAACCATGGCTGTCAAGACAATGTCGATAGGTTCGGATTGTACAACTTGAGCGATAGCGTCTTGTCCTGCCCATACTTTAACGGGCAAATCACTCAATGCTTCTTTTAATATGGAATATTTTTCTTCATTAGCGACAACTACAACTTCAGGTTGAAATTCTCGGGCTTGTTTAATTAATAATTCTACATTATTATTAGCTGTCAAAGCATATATTTCAAAGACATCCGAATGTTCTTTGATAACTTGCAAAGCTTGCGTTCCGATCGAACCTGTTGAACCAAGTATTGCTATTTGCTTTTTTTTCTGCTCTATCATAATTTAGAAAACAATAACCGTTTCGGGGTCTATTGGAATACCATTAAACCATATTTCAAAATGCAAATGAGGACCGGATGATAATTTCCCGGTATTTCCGACTAACGCGATCGCTTCTCCCGCGACAACATTATCTCCCATTTTCTTCAATAAAAGAGCATTGTGTTTATATATCGACATCAACCCGTTTTTATGTTGTATTTGGATAACATAACCCGCATTCGCGTCAAATCCGGAAAATATAACTGTTCCATTCAACGTAGCCAATACACTTTCTCCCGAATTTGATGCGATATCTACGCCATAATGCTTTTCTTTTAAATCAAATTTTGAAGAAATTACTCCGCGTGCCGGACGAAAAAATATTACATTTTCAGGAATATTGGTTGGCGATAATGATGTCAGGTTATATTTTTCTTCCTCTTCATAACTAAGTATAAATTTCTCAGTTTCTTTCGATTTTGAAAAATTATAAACAGAATCCGTTTTTATCGTATCTTTCCTGATAGATTCTACCGGAGCATCTCCTTTTAAGATATTTCTCAGGTTATTCAAATAAACCGTTTGTATATCTAACGCATGTTCCAGCGAATCTGCTTTTAGCGCGTTATCAACAATATCTTTTCTGATTTCCGAGTGCATATATCCCGGCAGGTAATTGCGAATCGGAGTATTAATAATCACGACCGCGGTAAGAGAAATCAACAAAAAGGCAAATAAAGCAATAGCTAAAAGAGCCGACAATCCTGATGCCCGAAAAACAAAAACATCTTCCAATGTGTTTTCGTTCAATACCGAAAGTTTGTATTTGAAACGTATTTTTTTCCAAAAAGTTATTTTCTTTCGCTTTTTAGCCATTGATTTACGTTTTTAAGCATGCAAAGGTAAACATAATTCTCAAAACTTCATGTACATTTGCAGTTTCTAAACCAATAAATTAATTCTCCATGAACGAAGATTTAAGAATTCGTATAAAAAATATTCAAAACAAGTTATCGGATATAAATGCCGATGCATGTATATTAACTTCTAATGTCAATATTTATTATACATCGGGAATGATTTTTACAGGATATACTTACGTTCCTATCGAAGGAAATCCGGTTTATTTCGTTCGCCGTCCGAATGAAATCGAGCAATCCGGAAATGTTATATTCATCCGTAAACCGGAAGATATTCCATCGCGATTATCATCCAAAGGTATATCTAAACCTCAACATATTTTGCTGGAAGCCGACCATCTGACATATAATGAATTTATCCGTTTACAAGCCGCTTTTAATCCGGAAAAAACAAGCAACGCGAGTCTTATTTTAAGAGAAATACGCAGTATAAAAACCGATTGGGAAATCTCTCAATTCAGGATTTCGGCAAAAAAACACGTTGAAGTTTATTCAAAAATTAAAAGTTGTTACAAACCCGGAATTTCCGACACCGAATTTCAGGCAAGAATCGAATACCTGATGCGGACAAGTGGTTCAATTGGTGTTTTCCGAAGTTTCGGCAACAATATGGATATTTACATGGGAAGTATTTTGACCGGAGAAAACGCAGAATCTCCTTCTCCTTTTGATTTCGCGTTAGGCGGAAAAGGAACTCATCCTTCGTTACCTATCGGGGCAAACGGCTCGATCCTGAAAGAAGGAACTTCCGTAATGGTTGACATGGCAGGTAATTACACAGCATATTTAACCGATATGACCCGTACTTTCTCTATCGGAAAATTACCCGAAATTGCATACAAAGCACATCAATTGTCTATTGATATCGAAAACGCGATCGCCGAAAGATCTAAACCCGGCACATCTTGTTCGGATTTATATCAATTGTCTTTAGATATGGCAAAAGCGGGAGGATTCGGAGATTTTTTCATGGGAACCAAACAACAAGCTCAATTTGTTGGGCACGGAGTGGGAATCGAAATCAACGAATTACCCATATTAACCGGTCGTTCGAAAGAAATACTAAAACCGGGAATTGTTTTTGCGATAGAACCTAAATTTGTACTTCCGGGCATTGGAGCCGTTGGCGTGGAAAATACTTTCCTTGTTACCGACAACGGCGTTGAAAAACTAACTCATTTCGAAGAGAATATTATTGAGTTGACGAGTTGACAATTGTCAATTAAACTCAGACTAACTTCGTCTTTTCTTTCAACCATTCTTTTTCTTCTTCATTCAACAATGGAGATAAACTATCGAAAACATGACGGTGATATTCATTTAACCAATTAATTTCATCTGCGGAAAATAATGATTTAACAACCGGTTTAGTATCAATCGGACATAGGGTTAATGTCTCGAATTTATAAAATTCTCCGAAAGCCGTTTTCATTGCCAGAACAGTTAAAATCAAGTTCTCGATTCGGATACCGTATTCTCCGGTTCTATAAACTCCTGGTTCATTCGATGTTATCATTCCGGGTTGTAAAGCGGTAGGATGTAAATCCATACGGATACTTTGAGGCCCTTCATGTACATTAAGGAAATGTCCGATTCCATGTCCCGTTCCATGTAAATAATTCACGCCCCTATCCCACAAAGCCTTTCTTGCAAGAATATCTAACTGCACACCTTTTGTTCCTTGCGGAAAACAAGCCATCGCGATTCCGATATGTCCTTTCAAAACCAAACTGTAATCAATGCACATTTGTTCGGTAAGAGCGCCAACCGCAATTGTACGTGTTATATCAGTTGTTCCATCGAAATATTGGGCTCCCGAATCAATCAACAATAATCCTTCCCGAAGAATCACGGAATTCGTTTCTTCCGATGCATTATAATGAACAATAGCTCCATGTCCGGCATATCCGGCGATGGTATTGAAACTTTCTCCGAAATAATAATTTTGTTCAGACCTGAATTTCCTCAAATAAACTTCAATGTCTATCTCTGTAACCTTTTCTCCTGAATTTAGCGCATTTTCAAGCCAAATATAAAATTTGGTTAACGCAACACCGTCTCTAACCAAAGCATTTTTGAATCCGGATATTTCAGTTCCGTTTTTTACGCTTTTAAGTAAATCAACGGGATGAACTCCAACTTCTTTAATAACGCAATCCGAAGGAATTGAACTATATAACGAATAATTGATTTTAGCAGGATTGATTAGTATTTTTTGTTCGGAAGATATTTTACTTACATAATCGAACACTTTTTCATAATCAGCTAAAATTACATGTTGGTTTTCCAAATAGTCAATCGAATCTTCTGTTAATTTTTCGGATTTAATAAATAAAACCGTTTCTTTCTCGGAAACAACAGCATAAGCAACCGCCACAGGATTAAATTTTACATCGTTTCCCCTGATATTAAACAACCACGCTATCGAATCTAACGATGCCAAAATTGTAGTATTAGCACCGGTTTCTTTCAATTCGGAAAGTGTTTTTTGTATTTTTTCGCTTGCGCTCATTCCAGAAAACTCTTCCGAAAGAATAAATATTTTATCAGTCGGCACCGCAGGGCGGTCTTCCCAAATTATGTCAAAAGGTTTAAAATTTATTTGAAGAGAAAGATTTTTATCTTTAAAAAATGATTGTAAAACGCGAACCTCCGAAGCTGCGAAAACAGAACCGTCTATTCCTATACATTCTTTTTCTTTAAGTTCGAGAGATAACCACTTTTTCAAATCAGGAGTTTCTGCGAGACCTTCTTTATACAAGTCGATTCCCGAATCTTTAAGTTCCCTTTCCGCTTGAAGAAAATACCTCGAATCAGTCCATAACCCTGCTTTGTCTGCTGTGACAACGACAGTTCCCGCAGAACCTGTAAATCCGGAAATCCACTCTCTTGATTTCCAATATATTGGAATATATTCACTTATATGCGAATCTGAACTCGGAACAATACAAGCGTCTATTCCTTCTTTTCTCATCAAATTTCTTAAATCTGATATTCTTTCTTTGATTGTTTTCATGATAAAGTAATTTATATTTTCACAAAAGTAAATAAAAAACCTCATAACAAAGCTGTCATGAGGTTCTATTTGTCGAATCAAATTATAATTAATACGCGTAAACTTCTTCTTCCTCTTCTTCTTTTTGTTGGTTCTTAACAAATTTTTCTTCCCAGATAACCCAAAGGATGAAAATCAATCCGTAGAAAATATACCTGAACCATCCATCGTGCAAAGATTCGAATCTTTCCGGATTGTTTTTTGTTAAAACACAAATCATCGCGATTCTGATAACATTGTAGATTCCCAAAACCAAAGCTCCTGTAGGAATGTACCACATTTTGCTTTTTACCGGGCCTCTGTAAAGAGCGATTAAAAGAGCGAAGATATATATTTGTTTTACTGCTGTGCAACCCCAAATAACACTGATGCAATTGCTTCCTCCTTCAAAATACAAGAATGTTCCATTGCGATAGAAATCAGCCGAATCCGGAAGTAATTTAACTAATTGATAAACACATTCTGCTGTCAATGTTGATAAAGCGTAGAATTGGTTAGTTAAGTTTTGTCCTATGATAGAAATTTGATGTCCGTGTAAATCGGCGTTAACTACAAGTTTCCAAAATGTGTGGGCAAATACTATTATTGTGATGAAGAAAAGGATTCCTAAATATGGGGCGAAGTTGTTTTTTAATTCTAATGTTTGTATTCTTACTCTTGTGTTCATTGTTTTTGCGTGTATTATAAATTGTGTGTAATTGTGTGTATATTTAATTAATTTTTACACTGCAAAATTACACTCAAAAGACACACAAAAATTAATATTAAGTTTTTTACACATTTAAATATGCTTTATTAACGATTAATTTTAACAATTAAAAATCAGAACAAAAGGCATTTTTATACAAAAACAAACATATAAATGCTTTATATCTATTTTAAATAAAAACACGCAATAACAAACACTCAAACCAAATGTTAAAATTTAAAATCTAAAATATTCAAAATATGTTAACATGTAATTAACAAACTTTGATTTTTATAATAAAAAATAAGTTAAGATATAGAAGTAACTACTCAGGTCAGCACTTTAGGATCTACGGGATTTTACAATTTGGCAATTTCTGCCAACGCATAATACCTTGACCTTCCATTCTTCCTGGCAGTATCAGCGATAGAAAGCAGTTGTGAGAAAGAGTCCGCACCG
>JAVBKZ010000044.1:0-21835 GCA_031553755.1 Bacteroidales bacterium
TTCAATTCAAATTAAATCGCTTACAAATAACCGAATATAAACTTAAATCACAAAGAGGCGCCGTAAAGGTAAAGATAAATTTTAACATCCTGAATTTTACACCATTAGTTGTGAAAATTTTGGCGTGTCTTGTTTGCAAAACCAAACAGGTTGCGTAAAAAAACTAAAGAAAAAACTTGAAAGTTTGATTTTGCGGAAAATGAATTAGTTCTATTTTGGATGTATTTTATTTTCAAGTCAAAATACTTTTGTAACATTTTATTTAATTTTTAATGTATTGAATTATGAGACAGCTTTATTTAATTTCTATGATCGTGATATTATTTATATCTTCGTGCACCCAAAATGACTTAAATGATCTCACAGTAACAAAAACAGACAAGACAAATGAACCCATTGAACATGAGTTATCAGTCTTACAAATTGTAAATGACTTTGCCGGATTTTCTTTTATAGAAAGTAATGATTCCATTTTTAAGTCATTAAGTGATTGCTCTTCTTTGAGAAGTAGTTCTTCATCTGGTGGACCATATACAGTATATGGATTTACAGATAGGCAATTAGTAAAATCATATTTAATAATGTATTCAAAATCAGCACCTAAAGGGTTATACACATATGTCAGTTATGCTTGCAAAAGATACAAATATAGATGTAGATTTACAATACCTAAAAATACTACCGTAGCTTATCCAACAATATCAGTTCCTAATAGTACTAATATTAATATGGGGTGGAGACCCGACCAGGAGGCAAGGGGATATACAGTAGAGAAAGGTATTTCGGGTTCTGATTATGAAGAATATTTTTTTGTGACACTTGCAGATGAAATACAATATGACTCTATGGGAAGAGCAGTCCCTTATACGCTTATGCCATCATACAATAGTGAAAATCTAATACCTAATAATTTTTCTTTCCAATATGGATGGACTTTATTTAACTGGTAATTATTTGTAATGTGATAAAGTTAAATTATTTTTTGCCCCAAATCCTCAAAAAGAATCTTATCAATGATACTTTTTGGGGTGGGGGTGAAAATGATATGATTACTGTATAATAATTTTGATAAACATACCAAATGGATTAAAAGCAACACATGAAAAAAATTCTTATTCTTTCTCTTCTTTCTCTTTTCCTCTTCGGTTGCGATGAAGAAGAAGACTTGAATCCAGTCGCGATATCCGTGACAGAAATAAAACTCACTCCCATAGGACAAATACAATCGGAGGAGAGTTTTAAGTCGGAATATGCAAATGGCGAATTAATTTGTACCTTAAGGACAAAAAGGATTCGGAAAAATGACCAGATAAAATATGTTATCGCAAGGAAAAAGGACAAAGAACTTACCCTCAGTATAGAAACATATCCGCACGAACACGGTGATTTTTGTTTTTTAGATTCATGCATGTTATATCAGGATGTAAGCTTTCATTTAATCGAATTAAAATCCGGAAAATATAGTGTGACCTTAATAGATAATGGATTGGAAAGGCATTCCTTTGACCTTAATCTGAAAGAAAATTTTTATACGCCTCTGTTCGGCGGCGTTTTCATAACGCCGTCGTATAAAGCGGTCGTTTTTAACGATATAACTATATGTTTATTGCTAAATAAATAATCAAGAATGAACATTCTATTGCCGTCATTTTAAACTGACGGCAAGGATAAGATACCCACAATGCTCAGGAATAGGTCTTTATAAGAATAGGGGATGAGTCCTTATAATGATATACTTAGTGTCTTTATAAGTTCTTTTAGTTCGATGTAACAAAGACGTTAAGGGACGGGTGGAGGTGCGAACTTATATAAATTCTTATCAATATTCAAGATTGTAGAATTACTGTCATGTGCCTTAAATATTTTACCTGTTAAACTTGTTTTTTAATTATTTGTATATAAATTTGCAAAAAATAAGTGCCTGAAAATTCAAACGTTCTACATTTGTCAGGAACCAAAAAAATGTAGAATGTAAAGCCTTTAAATAACATATAAAGACATTATGAAAACATTCTCATTTTTTATTCTTTTACTACTCTTGATTCCAATCTCATTGTTTAGCCAATCAAAAAACCAAGCTGTTGAAATCACTACGGATTTTAATCAGGATGGAGATATCACTTTTATTTCAGAGAATAAAAATCATTGCGATTATTATATCTGGTTGGATTTTTCTCTGTTAAGAGGATACAATATGAATCAGCCCCTTCCTTACACGGCTACTGTAAAAGATGGTACTCGTAGATTATTCACAATAAAAAGGATGAGTGATTCCGTTTCTCCTACATATAGCTGGACTTATCGGGTATATAAAGGAAATGCCAATGCTAAATTAAATCTTGATTTCGTATTTAGCTTACCGGTAAAATCAGGAGACAGTATACAAGCCATGACATCGATTACGCGTGATTTTGGAATAGAGTTTGATTTTTCGCATGCTGGCGATACTGTTTACGCATGCCGTGAAGGACGAGTGTGTGACGTTGAATTGATAGATCAGACATCGAAAAGAAACACAATAAAAAGGGATATTTTAATATATCATAAGGATGGCAGTTTCTCAGAATATTCTCTTTTCTATGATGAACTATTAGTTTATCCGGGAGATTATGTGGAATTAGGTCAGCCAATAGCTGTTGTAAATAAGGAAAATAAGCATAAAAGACTTAATTTTTCCGTTTATTTTCTGGATAAAAATAAAGTAAAAAATGACGAAATCGGAAATAAATATACACATCTTGTTCCCGTTTTTCACACAGCCAATGCCGGTGACCTGAAATTAGAAGAAAAAATGGTTTATATATCCGAAATAACAGAAAACCAGGTTATTCAGGAAATGAGTAATAAAGAAAAAAAGAAATATAAAAAAGATAAACAAAAACGGTAAAATAATTAAAATCATATTTTTTCTTTTAATAAATATTCAGCCTATTTAGATTATCAAAAAAAAAGAAACAGGGATTATCCGCTACCGGTCTATGGTTTTTTATTCGCGTACAAATAAAGAAGCGGCCGTATGCCGGGACAAATTCATTTTGTAAAAAAGTGAAAGAGTTAATAAAAAGTAATTAAAAAACTTTTAATGAACCCAGTTGTTTATTTGGAATATCAATAGGCAATCTAAACTAAATAAAAAATAAAATCATGGCTAATAATTTGAAAGAAGCGATAATGAATCGCCGTACATATTATTCAATCAGTGATAAATCTCCTGTCTCAAATGAAACAATAGTCGATACTGTTCGGCTCGTTGTAAAACATGTTCCTTCCGCTTTTAATTCACAATCGGCAAGATTGGTCGTATTGTTCGGAGAAAATCATAAAAAATTTTGGAACATTGTGAAAGAAACTTTACGTAAGTATACGCCGGAAAATAAATTTGCCGCCACGGAAGCTAAAATAGATGGCGCTTTTGCTGCCGGATATGGTACAATATTGTTTTTTGAAGATCAAAGTGTAGTGAAAAATCTTCAAAATTCATTCGCGTTATACAGCGAAAAATTTCCGGTTTGGTCGCAGCACACATCAGCGATGCATCAATACCTGACATGGGTATTGTTAGAAGATGCCGGATTAGGAGCATCTTTACAACACTACAACCCGATTATCGATGAAGAAGTGTTGAAAACATGGAATCTTGATTCGAATTGGAGTTTAGTCGCGCAAATGCCTTTTGGATTGCCGACCGAAAAACCCGGGGAAAAAGAATATAGCGACTTAGATAAAAGGATAAAAGTCTTTTATTGAAGAAATTATTTGAATTTTTACCCCTTTTTTTTATCTTGAATTCGTCTCGATTTTTTATTAAACACGGAGTGGAAGTAGTTTATTTCACGGAATATCTTTCACTTTATATTAGAATCGAATCTGTTAATAATTACTCCGTGCGACTCAGTGTTTAGAATCTATCATTTTATATCTTTTGTTAAAAGTCAAGATGAGTTCTTGGCTAAAGACAAAGTATTAAAAAAGGGGTTTGTTGTTTCTTTGAAAATATTCGCATAAATTTGCGCGATTAAAATCAATTATGCGAATAGATATAATTACCGTTTTGCCTGAAATGTTGGAATCTCCTTTGAATCATTCTATCGTAAAAAGGGCGCAGGAAAAAGGATTAGTGGAGATAAAAATACATAACCTCCGTGATTATTCGTTAGATAAGCACAGGCGAGTTGATGATTATCCTTTTGGAGGGACGGCAGGAATGGTGTTACAATGTGAACCTATCGATAGGATTATTTCCTTGTTAAAAGAACAACGGAAATATGATGAAGTTATCTACACTTCGCCCGATGGCGAAAAATTTTGCCAACCCATGGCAAATGTTCTTTCTCTTTCCCAGAACCTGATTATTCTTTGCGGACATTATAAAGGAATTGATTATCGCATCAGGGAATTTTTGATTACTAAAGAAATTTCTATCGGCGATTATGTGCTAACCGGTGGAGAATTGGCCGCTGTTGTAATGACAGATGCCATCGTAAGGCTTATTCCCGGAGCGATCGGAGATGAACAATCCGCTCTGTCCGATTCTTTTCAAGATAATTTATTGGCGCCTCCTGTATATACGCGTCCTTCTGAATACAAAGGAATGAAAGTACCCGGTATTTTACTTTCAGGGCATCAGGCTAAAATTCAAGCTTGGGAGTTGGAGCAATCGATGGAACGAACGAAACGTTTGCGTCCGGATTTGTTACAATAGATTTTCGGAAAATATTTGGTTGAATATATTTTTAGTAACACCTTTGTTATTGACAATATACTTCTCCGCCTTTTCTCCCGTCTTTTTCAGGAAATCATTGTCTGAAATAAAACGATCAATAATTTCATTGAATCCGGATTCGTTATGAAATGAAAATCCACCTTCAATAGCAATTAAATCTTTAGCTTCTTTGAAACGCTGGTAATTTGGGCCGAATACAACCGGAATTCCATAAACGGCAGCTTCGAGGGTATTATGTATTCCTGAACCGAAACCACCTCCGATATAGGCCGCGTTCCCGTATTTATATATAGACGAGAGCATTCCGAAACAATCGATTATCAAACAATCTTTGTTCTCGATATTTTCTTCAGCCGCTTCCGAATATTTTATGTACTGACGTTTTAATTTAGAACAAATGTTGTTGATATGTTCTTCGTGAATTTCATGGGGAGCTATAATCAGTTTTATTTCATTATGTTGATTGAAATAGTTGATTAAAATATCTTCATCGTCAGGCCATGAACTTCCAGCGATTAAAGTAAATACATTAGGATTTTTGAATAAGTCAATAAGGGGAAAAGATTTTTGTTGCGTAAAAACATCATACACGCGGTCGAATCGTGTATCTCCCGAAATTACAACATTTTTAATATTGTACGCGCTCAGTAAGTCGAATGAAGATTTATCTTGTACGAATATTTTATCGTAACTATATAATACTTTTCGATATCCCGCCCCATACCACCTGAAAAAAATCTGATCAGGCCTGAAAATCGCTGATATGATGTATGTTGAAATCCCTTTTTTCTTACAAGAAGTCAGGTAATTCATCCAAAATTCATATTTAATAAAAATAGCGATTTGAGGATTAATAATGTCAAGGAAACGATTCACGTTGCCCGGTAAATCAAAAGGTAAGTAGCAGACAATATCCGCGTGTTGGTAATTTTTTCTGACTTCGTAACCCGAAGGAGAAAAAAATGTCAACAGGATTTTTTTTTCAGGATGTTGTTGTTTGATTAACTCGATAAGAGGGCGGCCTTGCTCAAACTCACCCAAAGAAGAAGCGTGAACCCATATATATGACGTGTTAACATCATATTTTTCTTTTAGAATTTTGAATGTTTCACGTTGTCCGCGAACCATTAACCCCGCTTTTTTATGGAAAGGAGATATTAATCTCGCGATAAAAGCATATAATGCGATGGCGAATGTATACATTGAAAATTAAAGATAATACAGATTGATATTGCGCTTCATTCTTAAATAGTATCTATTGCTTTTCTGATACGGGATATAGTTTCTTCTTTTCCCAATATTTCAGTAATATCAAAAATATGAGGCCCTTTCGATTCTCCGACTAAAGCCAGTCTGAAAGCATTCATAATATTTCCCAAATGATATTCCTTGTCTGTAATCCAATTTTTTACGATTTCTTCCGTATTATGAGAGGAAAAATCATCGATTGTTTCTAATATGGAAATAAGTTCTGTTAGTTGCGCCGGAGTTTCGGGTTTCCAACGTTTGGCAACCGTTTTTTCGTCATAAACTTCAGGAGCAACGAAGAAAAAAGAAGATTGATTCCATAAATCTTTTACAAAATCAACACGTTCTTTGACCAATCCTATAATTTTGGAAGTTTTTTCAAAATCGGAAGTAATCCCATTTTCTTTTAAAACCGGAATGAAAAGTTCGGCGATTTCTCCATTCGTTTTTTGTTGGATATATTGATGATTGAACCAAATCCCTTTTTTGTAATCAAATTTTGCTCCGCTTTTGCTACATCTTTCCAATGAAAAAAGAGTAATCAATTCTTCCATTGAAAAAATTTCCTGATCGTTGCCCGGGTTCCATCCCAATAGCGCTAAAAAGTTAACTACAGCTTCCGGTAAGTATCCGTTTTCACGATATCCCGAAGAAATATCTCCACTGCTTGGATCTGTCCATTGAAGTGGAAATACAGGGAATCCTAACCTGTCTCCATCCCGTTTGCTTAATTTTCCATTTCCTTCGGGTTTTAATAACAAAGGTAAATGAGCAAATTGAGGCATTGTTTCTGTCCATCCGAAATATTGGTAAAGTAATACATGGAGCGGGGCGGAAGGTAACCATTCTTCTCCTCTGATTACATGCGTAATTTCCATCAAATGATCGTCTACGATATTCGCCAAGTGGTAAGTAGGCAATTGGTCGGCCGATTTATACAATACTTTATCATCTAAAATCGAAGAATTAATACGTACTTCTCCTCTTATCAGGTCGTTAACGATGATGTCTTGTCCGGGTTCGATTTTAATTCTTACCACATATTGTTTGCCCGAATCAATTAAAGATAAAGTCTCTTCTTCGCTTAATACCAACGAATTTGTCATTTGCATGCGGGTAGACGCGTCATATTGGAAATTAGGAATTTCATTCCTTTTGGCGTCCAACTGTTCGGGAGTATCAAAAGCGATATAAGCTAATTTCGCACTCAATAATTGATCTATATACTTTTTATAGATATTTTTTCTTTCTGATTGACGGTACGGAGCGTGTGTGCCACCTAAATGTACCCCTTCATCGAATTTGATGCCCAACCAGTCGAATGCTTTGACGATATATTCTTCAGCTCCGGGCACAAAACGTTGAGAATCTGTATCTTCAATCCGGAGAATGAAATCACCTCCGTGTTTTTGAGCGAAAAGATAATTATATAACGCGGTTCTTACACCTCCAATATGCAACGGACCCGTAGGGCTTGGAGCAAAACGGACTCTAACTTTTTTTGACGACATTTGACTATTTTCTTCTTGTGTTATAGTTTACAAAAGTAGATAAATAATTTTTTAATACTATACTTCATTAAAAAGGATATTAAACCAATATAAATTTTTATAGTCTATTTTTAATCTTTTTTTATTTACATATCAAATAAATTGTTAAAATAATTAAAATAAAATGTTTTTGTGTTAAAATATTTAAAAACAAAGCAATTAAAAATTTACTAAAACGTTTCACTATATATTTAATTAATAACATAAAAATATTTAACTTAAACGAAAAGAAATGGATATGAAAAATTCATTGAAAACATTAGGGACTTTGTGTTTGGTTTCTTTATTGAGTGCGGGTTTTTCGGTAGGTATATATTCATACCTCGATAAAAAAGAACAGAAAAAAAATAATATTGAGGTTTTTGACCAGAAAATGGGAAAAATAGTAGCTTATACCGGAGAAGCTGCTGAAAATACCGATTTTACGGTTGCTGCTGAAAATAGTGTACATGCCGTTGTACACATTAAATCAATTGCTAAACCATCAGTGTCTTCCGACAATCCGCAGTATTTTGATCCTTTTGAGTTCTTTTTTGGTCAAGGCCAACGTGGAGGACGCCAGTATCAGCAACAGCCGCGCGTAGGATTTGGTTCGGGAGTTATTATTTCTACCGATGGTTACATCATTACCAATAATCACGTGGTTGAAGGGGCTGATGAAATTGAAGTAACTACCAATGATAACAAGACATTCAACGCGAAATTGGTTGGAGCCGATCCGGTAACAGATATTGCTTTACTTAAAGTCGAAGCGACTAATTTGCCGGTAATTCCTTTTGGCGATTCAGATAAATTGAAAGTCGGAGAATGGGTATTGGCTGTTGGAAATCCGTTCAACCTGACATCTACGGTCACCGCCGGAATTGTCAGCGCAAAAGGCCGAGGCAATGTATTTCCCTCAAGCGGAAGAGATAATACACAAATGAAAATAGAATCATTTATTCAAACAGACGCCGCTGTAAATCCGGGAAATAGCGGAGGCGCTTTGGTAAATACCAAAGGAGAATTAGTCGGTATTAATACCGCGATATATTCAGAAACCGGAAATTACGCCGGATATTCGTTTGCTGTTCCGGTAGCTATCGCGAGCAAAATAGCAGCCGATTTGAAACAATACGGAGCCGTTCAACGTGCCGTATTAGGAGTTAGTATTTCCAATATTTCCGACCTGAAAGAAAGAGATCCGGACACGGCAACCAAATTAAAAGTAACCGAAGGCGCTTATGTGGGTGGATTCTCTTTAAAAAGTGCCGCTAAAGATGCCGGTATGGAAGTCGGGGATGTTATTGTTGCTATAAATGATATAAAAGTAAGATCGGTTAGCTCGCTGCAAGAAGTAATTAATCGTTACAGTCCCGGAAGTAAAGTAAAAGTAACAGTAATGAGGGGAAGCGCGGAAAAAACGTTCAACGTTGAGTTGAAAAATAGCCAGGGAAGTACCGATGTAGTTAAAAATCAAAACGGAATAGAATTGTTGGGAGGCGCGTTCCAAGAACTGACTAAAGAGAAAAAGAAAGAATACGGAGTGAATTTCGGGATTGAGGTGACCGGGTTAACTGATGGCAAACTAAAGCAGTCAGGAGTTAAAAAAGGATTTATTATTATGACTGTCAATGACCGTCAGATAACATCTGTAGATGGATTTAAGAAATATGTCGACCAAGTGTTGAAACAAAATGCCGATGATAGGGGATTGTTTATCAAAGGATTTTATCCGAATGGTAAAGTTGATTATTACGCGATTAATCTTGGAGAATAATTAGGCATATTTTTTGATGTACAATAAGTCGTAAATTGAAAATGAAAATAAACAAGGAAAGATTTTGTTAAGTCGGGAGAAAGTATTAATTTTACGCCCCTAAAAGCAAAATTTTGCTTAATTATAATTGAATGAGACAGTTAAAAATCACAAAGTCAATTACCAATCGTGAGAGTGCGTCATTGGACAAGTATCTTCAAGAAATCGGTCGTGAAGACCTAATTACTGTCGAAGAAGAGGTAGAGTTGGCTCAAGCCATTAAAAGAGGAGATCGTATAGCGTTGGAGAAATTGACGCGTGCCAATCTTCGTTTTGTGGTTTCTGTAGCTAAACAGTATCAAAATCAAGGTTTAAGCCTTCCGGATTTAATTAATGAAGGAAATTTAGGCTTGATTAAAGCTGCTGAAAAATTTGATGAAACTCGTGGATTCAAATTTATCTCTTATGCCGTATGGTGGATTAGACAATCCATTCTGCAAGCTTTGGCTGAACAGTCGCGTATCGTTCGTCTTCCTTTGAACCAAGTAGGTTCCTTGAATAAGATAACGAAAGCTTTTTCTAAATTTGAACAAGAACACGAACGCCGCCCATCGCCCGAAGAATTAGCAGATGAATTGGATATTCCGGTCGACAAGATTTCGGATACTTTGAAAGTTTCAGGACGTCACATTTCAGTTGATGCTCCGTTTGTTGAAGGAGAAGATAATAGTTTGTTGGATGTATTGGTTAACGATGATGCTCCTGTCGCCGACAGAGCGTTGATGAGCGAATCGTTATCTCGAGAAATCGACAGAGCGTTATCTACTTTGAGCGACAGGGAAAGAGATATTATCAAAATGTTTTTTGGTATTGGCTTTCAGGAAATGACACTTGAAGAAATTGGCGACAAATTCGGGTTGACTCGCGAACGTGTGAGGCAAATCAAGGAAAAAGCTATTAGAAGATTGCGTTCAAGCAATAAAAACGACTTATTAAAGAGTTATTTGGGTTGATTCCCACAAAAAAAATTAGTCCTTAAGAAGTAATAAATAGAAAAGGACAAAAGCCTCCGATTTTTTCGGAGGCTTTTTTGTGTACCCAAAATTAAAATATTTAACTTTACGCTCTTAATTTTAATTATCAATGAAAAAAATATTATTAATCATTTTCTGTATAACGATTTCATTTCTAGGTGTTGCTCAGGAAATTGCTATTCAAGACTCTATTGTAGCTGAAAATTTAATTCCTGAAACAGAAACTTTACATCAGGCGATAAAAACAAAATTTATAGAAGGTTCTCCGCTTTTTATGAGTTTTATAGCGATTATACTTATCACAGGATTGGCATTTTGTTTAGAACGAATCATTTATTTGAATCTATCACAAATAAATACAAAAAAATTTTTGAATGAAATAGATTCCTGTTTGAAAGAATCAAATGTTGAAAAGGCAAAAGATATCGCGAGAAATACCCGCGGTCCGATCGCTTCGATATTTTATCAGGCTTTTATACGAATTGATGAAGAATCCGACGTTATCGAAAAATCAGTTGTTTCATCGGGAAATGTTCAGATAGGACTGCTTGAGAGAAATTTTTCATGGATATCATTGTTTATTTCGATGGCCCCTTCATTGGGATTTTTAGGTACGGTTGTGGGAATGATACAAGCATTCGATAAAATTCAACAATATGGCGATATCAACCCGACTATCGTGGCGGGAGGAATGAAAATCGCGTTAATAACCACGGTAGGAGGTTTAATTGTTGCGATGATTTTGCAGGTTTTTTATAATTATATCCTTTCTAAGCAAGAATCAATAGTGAATGAAATGGAAGATTCATCCATATCATTGATGGATATGATCATCAAATATAAATCTATAAAAACAATGCTGTAGTTATGAAATTTAAAGTCCAGACAACTTCAACTCTGATGTTATGGTGTTGTATGCTCATAACGATTGTTGTTTTTATTTCTTTTTTTACCGGAAGTTTATCCGAAAAAAATGATGTAGGATTAGTTCTTCAATGGACATATATATTGTTGATAGCAACAGCATTTATCGCTTTCATTTTTACTTGTAGAAATATTGTCAATTCTTTAAAAACGTATCCTAAATCCATTTGGAAATTATTGTTTCCTCCTTTGGTGTTTATTTTATTGTTGTTGTCCAGTTATTTATTTGGCTCCGGAAAAATATTGAATATGCCTCAATATACCGGAAATTTTAATGTTTATTTGTGGTTGAAAATTACAGACATGTGGTTGTATTCAATTTATGTTCTATTGGGGATAACGATTATATCTATCGTAGTCAGCATTATTTGGTCTAATTTGAAAAAATGATTTATGTACTTCAGGAAGAAACGAAAAATACCGGAAATCAATTCAAGTTCATCAGCCGATGTGGCTTTTCTTTTGTTGATTTTTTTCTTGTTGACAGCTTCTCTGAATAAGACTGAAGGGATTTTCCGAAATCTACCATCCGCAACATCTAAAGAGGTAAATATAAAAAAAGAAAATATTCTTAAACGTAATTTATTGACATTGTCAATTGATGGGAATAATCAAATTCTCATGGATCAACAAATAATTGATATTTCTGAACTCAAATCAATTACAAAAAATTTTATAGATAATCCGGACAATAAGGAAAATTTTCCTGAAAAAATAGAGGAAGAATACCCTTTGACCGGTAAGGTTTATGCAACGAAAAACCATATAATAGCATTGTATATAAGTGAAAACGCCTCTTACGAAACTTATATTTCTGTCTTAAACAAGTTGATTGAATCGAATAATGAACTCAGGGATGATTTTTCGAAAAAAACACTTGGAAAATCATTTAAAAATCTGAATTATGAACAAAAGGATATTGTAAGAAAAATATATCCGCAAAGAATATCCGAAATCAGGGTAAAGGAGGATGTTTTATGAGTAGGTTTCGTAAATCGGGTAGGAGAGAAGTACCTTCTTTGAATACGGCTTCTTTGCCGGATCTTATATTTACTTTATTATTCTTTTTTATGATTGTAAGCAATATTAAAGAACCTAAATCGAAACTTCACTTTGAAATTCCGAATGCGACTGAAATAGAGAGGCTAAAAAAAAACAACTTAGTCACATTTATATTTATTGGCGAAAGCGACGAATCTATAAACGGAAAATCACAGGAAGAAATACAAGTCAATAATCAAGTTTTAAAACTTAGCGAAATAAAAAATTATCTTCTAAAAGAAAAAGAACGTTTGCCTGAAGAATTCAGGAATCAAATGTTGGTTGTATTGAAGATTGATAAGAATGCGAAGATGAAAAAAGTTTTTGATTTGAAAGAAATATTGAAAGAAACCGATATAAGTGTGGTAAATTATGCGGCCGAAAGGAACCGTAAGTTTTGATACAAAAAAAGCCGATTCTTTCGAACCGGCTTTTAATTTTTTTCTCTCTAAATTAGTGAGCTGGAGTTTCAGCAGGAGCTTCAGTAGCAGGAGCTTCAACAGCTGCGCTATCAGTTGTAGCTTCAGTAGCAGGAGCTTCTTCGATAATTGTTGTTTCTTCAGCAACTTCAGCAGGAGCTTCTTGATTAGCTTTTCCAGAACAAGCTGCGAAACTTACAGCAGCAACAATAGCGGCAAATAAAACTAACTTTTTCATTTTCTTTTTTCTAATTAAAACGGTAAAACATCTTTTTTCTTTCCTCTAAAATCTCTTCTTCAGAAAGACGCCGCAAAGTTAAATATAATATTTTAATCAGAAACAAAATTTTGATATTTTTTTTCTATTCTCTGCAAATATAGATAATAAAGGGATTTTTTTGTGATTATTTAATTCTAAACAGTTAAAATAATAGGCATTATCATGTAATCTATTGTTCATGACAAATAATATCTCTAATATCTGCAAATAACCATTATTTATTATACAAATACCTTTTGATGCTTTTTTTAGGTGTTTTTTCAAACTCCATAGGATGCAATCGGATTTCTGAAATTTTTTCGTAAGGGGCAACCATTTCATTTAAATTTTTCTTGTTTTCATTCATGATAACATGCAAGTTGTCGACTTCAATTCCGGTATTGTCGACAGCATCGTAATCAGGATAAACAAGGGCAATTAATTTTCCTTCTTTCTCCACAATTAAGCTTTCCATCACGAAAGGTAGATTGTTTAATTTCGATTCGATTTCTTCAGGGTATATATTTTGACCGCTGGAACCAAGGATCATGCTTTTTGAACGTCCTCTTATGAAAATTTTGTTGTCATGATCAATAGTTCCCAAGTCACCTGTTTTTAACCATCCGTCTTCAGTGAAAACAGCTTTGGTAGCTTCTTCGTTTTTATAATATCCGGCCATAACATTTTCTCCCCTTACTTGGATTTCTCCCGCGATATTATAAGGATCGCTCGAATCAATTCTGACTTCCATATTGTCGAGTACAGTGCCACATGAAGTAGGAGCGAAGTCGTAGTGTTGATCGAAACTGATAAGTGGCGCGCATTCAGTCATTCCATATCCTACAGTGAAAGGGAATTTTATTTTATATAAGAATTCTTCGACTTCTTTGTTTAAAGGAGCGCCACCGATTACTACTTGGGAAAAACGTCCGCCAAAAGCATCCGTTAATTTCTTACGTACCTGATTATATATTTGAGTATCAAGCAATGGAATATTCAAAGCCCAACGCATCGATCTTTTTCCCAGTTGAGGAAGAATCATTTTTTTGTAGATTTTTTCTAAAATCAAGGGAACTGTAATTACAATATTGGGTTTTATTTCTTCAAATGCTTTGAGTAGAATTTTAGGAGAAGGAGCCTTGCCTAAAAATGTTATGTGGCAACCTTCGGTTAAAGCGTATAAAAATTCGAAAGCGCAACCGTAAGTATGAGCTAAAGGAAGGAACGATAATATCTTATCATGCCGGTTCATTAATCTTTTCCGGTGTACGAATGTGAGGTTGCCTGCTAAATTATTTCCGGTTATCATCACGCCTTTGCTGAATCCGGTTGTTCCTGAGGTGTAGTTTAACACCATGATTTTTTCATTCGACAGGTCTGTATAAGAAATTTCGTCTTTTGTAAATCCTTTAGGGAATTTTTTTTGTAATTTACCTTCGGTGTTCGCTAATATTTGATTGAATGTTTCTCCGTCTTTCTGATAAAGCAACCTGAAATCGGTAAGAGAAAAAACTCCTCTCACTTCATCCATTTTTTCTTCTTCCAGATTTTCCCATATTTGATCAGAAACGAACAATAACACAGTTTCCGAATGGTTGATGATGTGATGTACGTCGTTAGGATTAAAGTCTTGTAGTATAGGGACTATGATTGCTCCGTAAGTAATGCTGGCAAGGTATGAAACCGCCCAATTAGAGTTGTTTTTTCCTATAACAGCAACTTTATCACCTCGCCGTAAGCGACATTCTTCGAATACGATATGTAATTTTTCTATTTCACGGGCGATATCTCCATATTTCATGGTCTTTGTATCGCCGTAATCAGTCGTTGCCGGTAAATCCCAATTGTTTTTGAAACTGTTTTCAAATAACTTGATAAAATTTTCTTCGACCATAATGATGCACACTTTTAATTAATTTGTGCAAACATACAAAAAGAAAAATATAAATCAAATAAATTGGGATAAATGGCAATATAATACGATATTTTTATTCTGGTTTACCTTATATTGGCTATCGAAATGATATCGGCAAAAACACCAGCCGCCGTAACGCTTGCTCCGGCTCCGTATCCTTTGATAATCATAGGATATTCGTTGTAGCGTTCGGTAGTGATCATGATGATATTGTTACTTCCTTCTAACTCGAAAAACGGATGACTTCTGTCGACTTCTTGCAGTCCAACACGGCAAGATCCGTTGTCCATTTCCGCTACAAAACGGTATTTTTTTCCTTGAGATTCTAATTGTTTACGTTTGATTTCAAATTCGGTATCCACTTCGGGGATTTTTTTCCAAAAATCATCAAGAGACCCGTTGAAATACTTATCAGGAATGAAAAGATTTTTAATCACGTCGGATTGTTCAATCTGGTAACCTGCTTCTCTTGAAAGAATTACTAATTTCCGTATAACATCCGTTCCGCTTAAATCAATGCGGGGATCCGGTTCTGAAAAACGTGCTTCTTTGGCCATTTGTATGGCCTTACTCATTGGTATTTCCGCGCTAATCGTGTTGAAAATAAAATTCAATGTGCCGGATAATACCGCTTGTAATTTCAGGATTTTGTCGCCGCTGTTAATCAGTGCGTTCATCGTATTAATAATGGGTAATCCCGCGCCTACATTTGTTTCAAAGAGGAATTTAATTCCTTTTTTACGGGCTATTTCTTTCAAATCAAAATAGTTGTCATAAGCTGATGAAGCCGCTATTTTATTTGCCGCGACAACAGATATATTATTGGAAAGAAAATCTTTATATAGGCCAGCGATTTGAGGACTTGCCGTACAATCGATAAAGACGGAGTTGAAAATATTCATTTTCAAAATTTCATCTTTTAATAATTCCGGAGATGTTGGTTGTCCGTTGGTTCTCAATTCTTGTAAATAGTTTTCAAGATCAATTCCTTTGCGATCGAAAATCACATTGTCGACATCCGCGATTCCAACAACACGCAATTTCAAACTGTTTTGTTTCAACAGCATTGGTTGTTGTTGTTTGATCTGATCAAGCAGGCTTCCTCCGACTGTCCCGATTCCGGCAAGGAAAATATTCAAAACCTGATATTCTGAAAGGAAAAAAGAGTCGTGTATGGAATTAAGCGCTTTTCTTAGATGTTTCTTTTTGATTACGAATGATATGTTGGTTTCGGATGCGCCTTGTGCGCAAGCGATTACGCTGATTCCGCTGCGTCCGAGCGTTCCGAATAATTTTCCCGCGATACCGGGTGTGCGTTTCATATTTTCTCCAACAATAGCCAAGGTTGCTAAATCTGTTTCAGATTTAATGTCATTCAATTCTCCCTGAGATAATTCTAAAGAAAATTCTTCTCTCAAGGATGAAACTGCCAAATCGGCATCGGCATTTCTAACGGCAAACGAAGTTGTGTTTTCGGAAGATGCCTGAGATACCATGAATACACTGATTCCTACTTTTGTTAAAGTTCTGAATATACGGTAATTTACTCCGATAACACCAACCATTCCAAGTCCTTGTACGGTGATCAGACAAGTGTCGTCTATCGAAGAAATTCCTTTGATGGCTTTACCATCGACATTTTTTTCTTTGGTAATATAAGTGCCTTTAGATTCAGGATTGAAAGTGTTTTTTATTCTTATAGGAATATTTTGATGATAGACCGGGAATATTGTAGGAGGATAGATTACTTTGGCTCCGAAATTACAAAGTTCCATTGCCTCGATATAAGTTAATTCATCTATAACGTAAGTGTTGCTTATTACTTTCGGATCGGCAGTCATAAATCCGTCAACATCTGTCCAGATTTCAAGGATAGAAGCGTTTAGCGCGGCCGCTATAATTGAAGCCGTATAATCAGAACCACCTCTTCCTAAATTAGTTACTTCTCCTGTAAGATGACTGCTCGAAATAAATCCGGGAACAATAGATATTTGAGGTAAATTGTCGAATTGTTCTTGGATTAATTTATTGGTAATCTGAAAATCTACGATATGTTTGTTGTATTGTTTTTCCGTTTTAATAAACTCACGGGCGTCTAAAAGAGTAGAATCTTCAATCATGTTGTTGAGTATCAATGAAGAAAGCCGTTCTCCATAACTCACGATAATATCGGATGTTTTTGTCGATAAATCCTGAATAAGAAATACACCTTTGAATATGTTTCCAAGTTCTTCTAATAACGAAGCCAAGTCTTTTAAGACTTTATCTCTTTTTTTTGTGTCGGAAATAACATCCTCGACCATCTTGATATGTCGTGAAACAATATCATTATATTCTTTTTCGTAAATATAATTGCCTTGCGATGCTAATTTAGACGCGTTTATTAATTGATCGGTTATTCCTCCAAGCGCGGAAACAACTACGATTACAGGTTCTTCGACCGATTCTATAATTTGCTTAACTCTTAAAATGCTTTTTGCGGAACCTACGGATGTACCGCCAAATTTCATTACTTTCATTGTTAATGGATTATTTGTGAAATGTGACAATAAGGAACATTTTTCTTTACGATTTGCAAAAGTAGAAAAACAAATTTTGATTATTGATAACAAATTCATATTTTTGTGGAGAATTTGGAAAAATGTATGACTGACGATCAGAAAAAATTGTTGGCGGAATTTGAAACAAAAGTCAGGAAACTAATGTTTACTTGTCAAACTTTACAAACCGAAAATAAAGAATTGATGAGGCAGTTGTTAGAAAAGGAAGAAGAAATTCAAATTGCCAAAAATGAAATCAGTTCATTAAATACCAAATACGAAAACCTGAAAATAGCAAGGATTATATCGGTTAAGCAAGATGATATTAATGGAGCTAAACAAAGGTTGTCAAAGTTAGTGCGGGAAGTCGACAAATGCATCGCGTTATTAAATGAATAAAAATGGAAGATGCACAAAACGATATTTTTAAGATTCAGTTGAAAATTGCCGATAAATACTATCCTGTCATGTGCAGGAGAAACGAAGAGAAATTATATCGGATGGCAGCGAATTCAATTAACGAAAAGTTATTTAAATATGGAAATAAGTATCAGGGTGCTGATATAAACATGAATGATTTGCTGATTATGGTTGCATGTGATATTGCTATTTCAGGGTTAAAATTAGCAGAAATACAAGACGAATCTCCTATTTATAAAAAAATTGAATTGCTGAATGCTGAATTGACCGGTTTTTTAGAACCGAAAAAATAGATTCAAAATTATTTGAATAATAAATGTTCGCGCTACTTTGTTTCCGGTAGAAATGCCGTGAAGTAAAGTAGTTTTTTCGTTTTTGTCGATAGTCGATAGACAGATGACTGCAGACAGTAGATCCAAATTGCCTTAGTGGCATAACAATTATTTACTTATGAAAATAGATAGGAAATATAATTACAAAAGAATATTAACAAACTCACAATTAAATAAATACATAGTATGATAACTCCAATAATTATAGGAATTGTATGCTTAATTGCCGGAGCGGGAGGAGCATGGTTTGTTTCGGATGCCATGTTGAAATCGCGAAGAAAAAGCATCATCGAAAATGCGGAAAAAGAGGCGGAGGCCATTAAAAAGGATAAATTGTTAGAAGTAAAAGAAAAATTTATCGGGCTGAAAGCAGATTTAGAAAAGCAAGTTACAATAAGGAATTCCAAAATACAGTCTCAGGAATCCAAGTTAAAACAACGGGAATTGATTCTTAACCAAAAACAAGAAGAATTAAATAAAAGAAAAACAGAAGTAAGTTCGGTTCGTGAAAATTTGGATGTTCAATTAGAAGTAGTTGAAAAAAAGAAACAAGAATTGGATAAGATACACAAAATGGAAATCGATCGCTTGGAAGCTCTTTCAGGTTTGTCGGCAGAAGAAGCTAAAGAACGATTATCGGAATCATTGAAAGATGAAGCGAAATCACAAGCGGCGGCTTACATCAACGAAATCATGGAAGAGGCTAAAATGACAGCCAATAAAGAAGCCAAAAAAATAGTCGTTCAATCCATTCAGCGTGTAGCTACGGAAACCGCGATAGAAAATGCGATAACTGTGTTCCATATTGATTCAGATGAAATTAAAGGACGGATTATCGGGCGTGAAGGCCGTAACATTCGTGCGTTGGAAGCCGCTACCGGAATCGAAATTATCGTTGACGATACGCCTGAAGCAATTGTCCTTTCAGGATTCGACCCGGTGCGCAGGGAAGTTGCCCGTTTGGCATTACATCAGTTAGTGCAAGACGGAAGAATCCATCCGGCACGCATTGAAGAAGTTGTTGCCAAAGTAAAAAAACAAGTAGAAGAAGAAATTATAGAAACCGGAAAACGTACGACAATTGATTTAGGAATTCACGGTTTACATCCCGAATTGATCAGAATGATTGGCCGGATGAAATATCGTTCTTCTTACGGACAAAATTTGTTGCAACACTCTCGTGAAACAGCTAACTTGTGCGCGATTATGGCCTCTGAATTAGGCTTGAATCCTAAAAAAGCAAAAAGAGCAGGACTCCTTCATGATATAGGAAAAGTGCCTGATGATGAACCCGAATTACCACACGCGATACTTGGTATGAAATTGGCCGAAAAATTCAAAGAAAAACCGGATATCTGCAACGCTATCGGAGCTCACCACGATGAAACTGAAATGACCAGCCTTTTGGCGCCTATTGTGCAAGTTTGTGATGCCATATCAGGAGCACGTCCGGGAGCGCGTCGTGAAATTGTAGAAGCTTATATAAAGCGTTTGAATGATTTGGAACAATTAGCGCTTTCTTATCCCGGAGTTGTCAAAACTTATGCGATTCAGGCAGGCCGTGAACTTCGAGTAATAGTAGGAGCCGACAAAATAGATGATATACAAACTGAAAATTTGTCGAACGAAATCGCTAAAAAAATTCAAGACGAAATGACTTATCCCGGACAGGTAAAAATTACAGTTATCAGGGAAACAAGGTCAGTCGCTTTTGCTAAATAATAATTAAAAAATGAAAAGAATGAAGAAAATGAAAAAATAGAAACTCACCCAAGTGTATATTTTTTCATTTTCTTCTTTTTCTTCGTTCTTTCATTTCAAAAATGCAGGTAGCTGTTATTAAATACAACGCGGGTAATATTTATTCTGTTGATTATGCTTTGAAACGAATAGGTATCGAACCTGTTATTACTGACGATAAAGAAGTTTTGCTGAAGGCGGATAAAATTATATTCCCCGGTCAGGGGGAAGCCAAAACAACCATGCGATACTTGAAAGAACATCGATTAGATGAACTGATAAAAGAAATAAAACAGCCATTATTAGGCATCTGTATCGGAATGCAATTGATGTGTACGTGTTCGGAAGAAGGAAATACCGAATGTTTGGATATTTTTGATACGGAAGTTTTGAAATTTCAACCACAAAAACATGAGGATAAAGTTCCTCACATGGGTTGGAATAATATATCTCAATTACAAAGTCCGTTATTTTTCGGATTACAAATGGATGAATTTGTGTATTTCGTACATAGTTATTATGTCCCGGTCAACAAACATACTTGTGCTACGACCGAATATATACAACCATTCAGCGCGGCGTTACAGAAAAATAATTTTTTCGCTACACAGTTCCATCCCGAAAAAAGTGGAAAAGCGGGAGAAATCATTTTGAGGAATTTTATTGATTTAGAGTTGTAAGTAATGAAGTTGTCTTGACATTTTACAAAAGATATAAAATGATAGATTTTAAACACAGAGTTGCACGGAGTAATAATTCACAGAGTCGAGTCTAAGTATATAGTGACGGGATACTCCGTGAAATAAACTCCTTCCACTCCGTGTTTAATAAAAAGTCGAGACGAATTCAATAATAAAATAAAAAAAATGAATTACGAAGATTTGAAATTATTAGACGAGTTGCGCCAAAAAGGCAGCATCACCGAAGAAGAATATCAACGGGAAAAGGATAAGATTCTGAACAAGAATAATTTTTCTACCAATCGCGCCCTTTTCGGATTGGAAGAAAATACATACCTGATGTTGATGCATTTATCTCAATTTCTCGGTTTTTTATTTGTCGGATTAGGATTTCTCGCGCCGATTATCATGTGGCTTACGAATAAAGATAATAATACCAAGGTGGATTCGCATGGTAAAAATATCCTGAATTTTATTATTAGCATGGTTATATATTATATCGCATCAGGTATATTATGTATTCTATTGATAGGCATACCGTTGCTGATTATGTTAGGAATCTTGAATTTTGTATTCATCATTATCGCGGCAATAAAGGGCGGCAACGGAGAATATTGGAAATATCCGTTTTCTATTGAATTTGTTAAATAATTAGCACACTGGTTATACATATCAAATACCTGTCGGTATATTATTCATCGTTCATTAACCTGTCTTATGTAGTTCGAAAAAAAATCCCCGAAGCAATTACAACTTCGGGGATTTTTTTATGTTGAAATCATCTTAGCTTTTACAAAATATACAAAATAATAGGTTTTAAACACAGAATCTACGGAATCATTATTTACAGAGTAGAATCAGATATAGGTGATGCGGTACTCCGTGAAATAAACTCCGTCCAATCTGTGTTTAATAAAAAGTCGAGACGAATTCTATAAAAAAGATGCTCGTAGAGCATTGACTATTGTAGCAATTGAATCAAATAGGCGGTATGTTTTTTACCTCTCTGTTCGGAGGCGTTTGTAACGTCGTCGTATCAAGTAGTCGTTTTTAACGACATAGTTATATATTTATTGCAGAATTAGTAATCCGGAAACAATCATTCTATTGCCGTCAGTTCAAACTGACGGCAAGGGATAAGATACCCGGCAATGTTCAGGAACAGGTCTTTATAAGGATATGCTTCGTGTCCTTATAAGGAGATGAAAATTTTTATTCATGCGAATAAAGATTTATAGAACAAAGACTAAAAGACAAGCCTTTTTGTCTTTA
>JAVBKZ010000007.1:0-3998 GCA_031553755.1 Bacteroidales bacterium
TAAAGGAACTTGGACTGAAATTTCTTCGTTTTCTCACTTAAATTCGACAGAAATAAATGTTTACAATAAAGAAGAAATAAAACCAATAAAAAGACTTTATTTTCCTTATTTTTGGAAAGTTAATTAAATGAAAACTATCATGTTCAAATTTTATAAATTTTTGTTGAAAAGGAGTAAAACGTTTTTGTTTTTCTTCTTGCTTACCCTAATTTTGCAAAACTTTTAAATCCCTTGGGAGAAGTGGAAATATCTGGATTTTTATTAAAAATAACACCCAATGGAACGTATAAAATACCATTGGAAAAAGAAGAGTTGTTTAATACAATGTATTCTAAAGATTCAACTTTATCTGGAACTTTGATAGCTGAAAAAACATATCAAATTGCAGACGGAATAATTTTGTATAAAACATTTGAAGAAGATGAAAAAGAATTTTCTCTAATTTATGAAGGCGATTTTGAACCTTTTACAGACGAAGAAGATATTGAAGAAAATGCATTACGTTCTACGACCGCAGTTTCGGAACCTAATTTTGATTCATTTCCAATTTATTCAACAGAAAAGAAAACTTTTTTTGGGAAATTAATTCAAAATATATTTGGTACTCCTAAAACGTGGACAATCGAATTTGGCAGTAGCAGACGTATAAAAAGTACCTTTTATTCTTATGATTATATTTTTTATAGCGAAATAGGGGTTAAGGCTTGGACTGATAAAAAAAATTGGATTGGTTGGAGTAAAACAGAATCTGATGAGTTACGTATCGGTTGGAGAGGTGTATTATTAGAAACGAAGATTCCAGATACTTATCTCAATAGTTTAAAAACGATGCAAGAGATAAGACAATTTCCTCCTCAATATATGGATTTACCTGGCTCTAAGTATAAAATAAATACTTCAACTTTAATTATACCCAATTTTGATGCTGATGGATTTGAAAAAGCAGCAGCCAAAGGATTAAAGGAGGGTATTAATTTTTTAAAAAATAAGTATGGAGGGCCACAAACTGATTTAGAAAAAGCCCAGGCATTACTAATTGCTTCAAGGACTCATATATATACATATATTAAAAATGATGACGTTACAAAATACAAAATAGAATCATACACGCAAATATTTGCTAGTCAGGTTAAATTTATGATTACAATTAATCCTTACAGTTTACCTGGATTTAGCAGTTGGAGTGATGGAATGAAATGGATTGATGCCATTAAAGGCACTTCCAATATGGTTTATCCAACCTTAAAAGAAGGAGAAGTATATGCATGTGGTAGGTTTGGCGATTGTTGGAGAGGTATGAAAATAAAGAGATGATATTTAACATGAGGATTTTGGGAATATTCACATTTCAACTTTTAGCTTTTTTTCTAAACGCGCAATCAGAAATTCGTTTTAATTCCGGAATTTTAGTATCTGGAAGTACATCTAATTTTGAGGAACTTGGCGGTGGAGGGTTGATATTGGGATGTGAATATTCGCATTCAAAAATAGATTTTTTATCAATAGAATTAAGGACTGAAACCCCCTTCTTCACCTATAAGGATAAAGATTGGATGTTTAAAAATAATGACTATTTGAGTTATATTTTTTATGATCCTAACGTTTCTATTGTTCCTAAATTATCGTTAAAATTATCAGATGAACTGGACGTTTTTGTTGAAAATGAATTTTCACTGGAATATATTTCCGGAGATATTCAATATGGGGATTTAAAGAAAAGAGTTTCAGTAAGTAATATTTTTTCATATACCCCCGGTATCGGATTAAAGTATAGAAAAGGAGAAATTGGTTGGATAGGAACAATAGGATATTCGACATTAGACTTAAGTAAAATTGTAAATAAAAACAAGCCAATATTTTATAATTATCTAATTCCCAATGAAATGAAATTAGATATAGTTCTTTCAATAGCAATTAATTTTTATAGCAAAAAACTATGACTAAAAAGATTTTTTATTTAACGAACTTCCTTTTTATATTTTCTTTTTCAGGTTTTTCTCAATGGGGAGTAAAAGGAGGAATTGATTGTAGTACAATGACAGGTTTGAATATAGCAGAACATCAATTAGGATTTCATATAGGAAGTACTTATGATATTGAAATGTCAAAATCATTTTATTTTCAGCCAGCGTTATTATTTTCTTTAAATCGCATTGGTTTAAGTCCTAATAATGGAGTCTTGAAAGATGGAAAAATTGATAGGTATTTATTAGAACTTCCCCTGAATATTTTATATATACAAAATATGGGAGCTAAAACAAGGCTTATTTTTGACTCTGGACTTTATGTGAAATATGGATTATGGGGAAATAAAAAATATGTACTAAATGATAATACAATTGACCAAGCCTCTACTTTTGATGCGTATAATCAATTAGATGTTGGGGTTAATGTTGGAATATCTTTTAAATTAAATAATTCTTATATTGGATTTTGTTATCAATATTCATTAACTAGTGCAGAAAAGGAAATATCCTCATTTCATTATTCAAATTTGAGGTTTAGTTTAGGCTATAAATTTTAGTATAGATAAAAAAAACAGTTATTTTTGCTATTAGAAATTAATATATTATAAGTTATGAAAAGAATACTCATGCTTGTTTTGCTCTCTGTTTCAATATGCGCTTTTTTTTCTTGTGGGGATGATGATTATGATGGCGGCGAAGCAAAGAGAAATAATCAGGAAAATACAGTTAAGTTTAAATTGACTTGCAACACGCAAGATGTCCCTGTTACCCTTTATGGATGGGGTGATTATTTAATCATAAAAAATAGTTGGGAAGGGGAATGTGTTACAAAACAATATAAAGTGTTATTTTCAGCCATTTGTAGAGATGAAACCGCATTACTAACAGGTGAAATATATGTGAATGGGAAACTAGTGAATAAGGCGGAAGGCAACCTGATAACAATGTAACATTTACAAATAATGATATGCCTAATACTCAGTATGCAGATGTTATTGCAAAACAAGATATAACAACCAGCGGAACAGTAAATGTTAATAGCGGAAATACCCTAAACATGAAGGCAGGTAACAGTATCACTCTACAACCCGGATTTTCGGTTGAATTGGGGGCCGAATTTTCAGCAACAGTTGAAAATATTTATGACTGTGGTGCAAACTCTGCATCTGCACCTAAAATAATGGTTCAGAATGTACCCGAAGAACATGATGATATAACTGATATTCAAATTAAAAACCACCCTGATTTTTCATATACAGTATATCCCAATCCTTCCGACGAATTTATAAATATTATATACTCTTTAAACACGGAAATGTATTTATCTATTGAATTGGTAAATCTTTTCGGACAAAAAATAAAGACGATATTGCCTAAACAAAATCAACAGGAGGGTAATTACTCGATTCAAATACCTATTTCTGATTTCCTCTCAGGAACTTATTTTTTGACTATTTCATCGGTCAATCATACAAAAACAGAAAAAATAATCATTAATAAATAGAAGCCATGAAACAGATATTATTTTCCATATTATTTGCAACATTTTTTGTTGCATGTGATAAAAATTCCGAAAATTCACCGGACTTAACAACAATCAGAATTAAGAAAAGACCTTGCGAAATACTTGAATATGTGGGGAAAATCGGCAAAGATTTCAATACTGCGTTAGATTCTCTTAGGAAACTGAAAAATATTTCTTCGGAAATAATCGAAGAGCCATTAGAGGTTTTATTTGGTTACGACAATAGGCAATTTTTTGGAATAGCATACGGCGATTGTGGAATGTATACAGATGTACTTGACACAAAAGGGAATTGTTATTTGAGGACATGGCATTGTCCTGACGAAAATAATGCAGATATACAAGAAGAAGATATTTTTAAAGAAAAAAAGCTAAGTACATGACAAAAATTTAAAAACGTCTATCTTTCTTTTGTTTAGAGGATTTAGCAACATATTAGCAATAACCCCCAACCCATATTTGAATAGAGATTTTTCTCTTCGTCCATGTTTCTTTATTTTAATTTG
>JAVBKZ010000104.1:0-2702 GCA_031553755.1 Bacteroidales bacterium
GATTTTAAACCTCCGGAAGATTGATTTCGGGTTATTTTCATAACAACTTTTGTATTATCAGCAGCAATGACTCTTGTTGTAAAAAAACCAAAAAACAGAAGAGATAAAATAGATAAGATAATTTTTGTTTTCATGATACATATTGTGTTTTTAACAAGATTAATAATGGGGTAAAATTATGTAGAAATAAGTTAACAACCGCCTTAATTATGAAAGAAAAAACCTTAATTTTAAAGTTTTTTAACAAATCATAATCGCCTGCAATTCAGCGAATTATATTAATTTCAATTTATTTTACCTTAATTCTTATTATTTAAACCTTAATTTCTATAAATTAGAACTTTTTAGAAATTTCGAATAGGGCTATATTACTTATATTTTGACCGCATAAGGCACATAGGGCACATAAGATTTTAGACAAAATAACAAAGGCTAAAAGACAAGTTTTAAAGTCTTTTTAATCTAAATCTATCTTCTTTGTTCTATCAATCTTATTTTCATAATAATTTTCTATGTGCCCTATGTGGTTTAATTAAATTCATTTCGTTCCCGAATATAAGTTTAACCCAAATTACGCATTAGAAATTTTTCCAGCAAACACCAGTGGGTAATCCCAAAGACCGACAAACCATTTTCGCCGTTTTTTGGTTAGGGCAATTTTGAGTTTGAGTGTGTCGCCGATTTTTTCAAAATAAGCGCCAATTGCAAAAGTTCTGTATCGCAAGGTAGATAATGTCTTTTGCGTTTTTTCTTGTAAAACAAATATCCTGAAAATAGACATCAAATTATAGGCAATCATGGCAAAAATAAGGGCTGCTTCGGTTGGGAAAAATTCTTTCAAATTGAAGCTTTCTGCGCCAAAATCCTGTTTGAGCTCCTTGATTCTATTTTCTGCATCACCTCTTGCTCGATAAGTTCTCCAAACATCGGCAGCAGCATATTGTTGGTTTGTAAAATAGGCTGAATAACGATAATTGCGATGAACTTCATCTTCGGGAAAAAGACTTAAAGTTTTTCCGGGTGCATCGGGTCGAGTGGCTATTTTTTGTCTGACAATAACTATTCTTCTTGGTTGATCCCATGATGATGCTTGATAGGTTTTATCACATATTTCGATGCCTTCATCGACTCTCAACCAAAGATCTTGTCGGTCGATAAGGTGTTGCACCGGATGAGTAAATTTTGCCGCAATAATATAGTTGAGATGCTTTTCTTCCAAATAATCCATGATTGCTTTCTCACAAAAGCCACTGTCCAAGCGAACAAGCCCCACTTTTTTATTGCCAAATCGAGAAAGAGTATCTGCTAAAAAATTGATAAAATTGTTCGATGAACTGCTATTGCCGCTTCGAAGCCAAAAATTGGCAACCATGCGTACGTCATTGACAAAGGCGATAATGGGATTGGTTTCCAATAGCGAATCGGCTCGTTGCATGATGATCTCAGTGTTTTTGTCGGAACAAGAACTACCTATCAACAATAAAATAAGGCATACAGAGATAAAATTTGGTTTTGTTTTCATGCTTTGTGAGTGTTAACAAAGCAAAAATACAGAAAAGTGTCCGATTTATACAAATCAATTTCGTATTTGTGTAAATTTGTAGCCTATTTATAAAATTCTAATCGATATGGGAAAAAATAAATTACAAAAATTCGATGATATGAACGGTTATTCTCATGTGTTTCAATATCCATTTTCTATTTTACAGGAGAAAGGTTTTGAAATGAAAGGCCGTTGGAACGAATTGTTTTTTCAAAATAATAATCCTATCGTATTGGAATTAGGGTGTGGCAAAGGTGAATATACGGTTGGGCTGGCCAAATTATATCCCGGAAAGAATTTTATCGGTATCGATATCAAAGGCGCCCGTATGTGGACCGGTGCAAAACAATCGATGGCTGAAGGGTTGAAAAACGTCGCTTTTTTACGCACCCACATCGAACTTCTCCATTATTTTTTCGCTCCGGAAGAAATTTCGGAAATATGGATTACGTTTCCCGACCCGCAAATGAGCAAGGTAAACAAGCGCATGACTTCTACCCGTTTCATGAAGTTATACAGGGAAATTTTAACTCCGAATGGAGTCATTAACCTGAAAACGGATAGCAATTTTATGTATATTTATACTTGTGAAATGATTAAAGCAAATCATTTTCCGGTTATCGCGCAGACTGACGATCTCTACCATAGCGACATAACCAACAAAATTTTGTCGATACAAACTTTCTACGAGCAACAATGGTTAGACCGCGGATTGAATATCAAATACGTTAGTTTTATCTGCGAAAACAGAAACGGGTACATCGAGCCCAACGTAGAAATAGAATTGGATTCCTACCGGAGTTTCAATCGCGGAAAAAGGAGCATGAATGATAAGGGTATTTGAATGATTACATCTAATTTTTGCGGCACTGGTCCATAAGGCAATTTGTGATATTTAGCCCCGGTTAAATGTTCTTCATATAATTCATAATAATTGAAGTCGGAAAAATAAAGTAGTTTATACAAAACTGTTTCTCCAACATTGGGTTTTCCTGCACATCTTTCAAGAATATATAATATGAGTATCCGTTATACTACCTAACAAATTAAAAACCTAATTTGTCATTGCGGGCTTGACCCGCAATCTATTGATAATCAGCAATTCATTAAGAGATCCTGAATCAAGTTCAGGATGACAGCATCAAGTGTGGGATGACAG
>JAVBKZ010000036.1:0-18322 GCA_031553755.1 Bacteroidales bacterium
AACCTTAGTAGTCATAATGTGGAGTAAATTCTGATATATTTTCCTCTAAGATAATGATTATTAAGGTTCTATCCTAATAAATTCGCGACTATTTTACTGAATATCTGTAAGTTATTTATTTTTTGTCATGTACTAAGATAAAATCTATTTACAGCTTTCTCATATACATAATCTAAAGCTTTCATAATCACACCTTGATTTAATTTTTTCTTTTCCAAAGTATTACTCTGTTTTTTATCGAACATCCACCAGCTGATATCAATCCTGTAACATTTTTTCTAACCAATAGTAGGATAAAGGAAACGCGATAATCATTGCAATACCAACCAGAATCAAAAATTCTTTAGCTAACATATTGACTATCTTAGTCACGTTTGCTCCTAGAACTTTTCGTATTCCAATTTCTTTCGTTTTGGTTTCGGCGGTATAAGTGACCAAACCAAAGAGGCCGAGGCAAGTTGAGTTGGCAATGGAAACAATTCGTCGGCGAATTGAGGGTTTGTTGAAATTTGCAGAAACATATCGTAATCTTAGTAAGACAATTGTACTTCAGTTAAGCCAATCCAACCTATATAATGTGATTATTGATATTTACCAATTGAAGCAACCTTCTCTTAATCAAAAAGGTATTTACTTGAAATAAAAACCGATCATCTGGAAGTGTCTGTTGAAATTGATAGAAACCTGATTGAACAAGTATTGATTAATTTCATAACAAATGCTACTTATGCTGTTCGTGAATAAAAATAGCCATATGTCATTCTGTTTTAATGAATTATCAAAAAATGGAAGCCTTGTGTTACGGTTGCCGACAATGGTTGTGGTATTTCGTCTGACATAAGAGATAAGATATTTATTCCATTCTTTAGTACAAAGAAACAAGGTAGTGGTATTGGTCTGAGTCTTTCGAGAGAAATCGTAAAACTGCACAAAGGAAGTTTGCAGATACAAAGTAAGGACGGAGAGCGCGTTTACAATCCTTTTTTGATTGAAAGAAACCGTGGAAATATAGCCACATAACTCAAGTGTTATCAGGAGCAAACCACCCTTTTAAAACCCCAAAGCGTTTACAAATTTCTCTGTAAACGCCTGATTTTCAAGTGACCCCGACAGGATTCAAACCTGTAACCTTCTGATCCGTAGTCAGATGCTCTATTCAGTTGAGCCACGGAGCCTTATTCGTATTTGCGAGCGCAAAGGTATGCCTTTTTTTTGAATATACAAGTCTTTTTCGAATATTTTATTGTGTAAATTTCGGGTTGAAAATTAAATATCCGATATTCAGTCCGAAATTCCAATTGTTTTTTGGAAAACTATAATAGTTCCCGTATAGACTTACATTTAAAAACGGTAACTGAAAAACCAGTGATGTTTCAGACAGGTAATATCCTTCTTTGAATAATTCTCCGTAATAAGCACGGTAGTTTTTATCTTGTTTGATTGCGTAAAATGGAAAAAAGACATCAAATTCTGTACGTAAATGAATTGTACGGTTAAATTTCAGAATAGGGGAGACGCCTGCCGCGATGTATTGATTCGCGCGAAACGCTTCGTTAAAAACCAATTTACTGTGAGGTGTAGGCGTAAAAGCTGGCGCTTGCATGATACTTGTCGTATAATTGCTTTGTAAGTTTTTACTTGAAAGTACGGTTTCATACAAATATCCTAAATTGAATTTATCATTTATTTGATGAAAATTATTTATTTTTCCGAAAAGTTGTAACCACGATTGAGAATTTGTTGAACTATTGGGAATCGGACTGTTTGTGTTTCCGGGCCTGTATTCTTCTATTTCTGAAAAGAATTGTGTTATAATGTAGTGATTTTGTCCTTTGATAGGATATTGTTTGGTATCGAAAGTGTTTTTTTCAATAGAGGTTCCTAATGAAAAAATACTATAAATACTTCTGTCGAAATTACCTCCGGAAAGAGTTGTGTTATTTTGAAAATATTTGTCTTCCAACGAACCATAGCCAATCCTCACTTCACTTCTTCCTTTCGACATGAATGGCATTCCTACACATCCTTTGACATAGGTTTCTCGTTGCTGCATGAAAGTCGCTAAATTATCATCAATGAATAATTTTTCACTTTCATAATATTTGCGGTAATTATATGCGCCGGTCAATTTAAAATACAGGGGAAACTTATATGGAGGTTCAATCCTTCCGTGAAGCATGATTCCGTTAAACGCGTTTCCTACCTGCATATCAAGGTTGAAGTTCATCGAATATTGCGTTAAACTTTGATAACCTAATCCGAGGTATAATTGATTGGCGTTTGAAGAAGAAACGTTTCCTCCAAAAGCGGTCATTATTTCATCATTTATTTTTACATCTAAGATTAAATCAAAATATCCGGTTACCTTATTATAATGCGCGTGAGGAATGATTTCCTTTATTTTCGAATCGGCCAAAAGTTTGAAATAAGCTTTCTTAAATTCTTCCAAATCAAATATATTATGCGCGTCTCCTCTGATCTGGCTTTCTATATAGTTTTCCTGAGCAGAACTAACTCCATTGATTTGAATATTTTTAAATAATAATTGCGGCATTGAATTCTTGAAATTTTCTCTTTTTTTCGTTATTTCTTCAGGAGTAACTACTCTTTTTACACGCGTCCGAATAGAGTCAATCATCTCTATTCCTTGCTTATATCCGATTTCATATAATGCTTTTGCCTTGTAAAAATCCAATAAACTAACATCATCCAACTTGAAATTAAACATAATACCGATATCCGGACTAACAGAATAGTTTGTTTTTTGCATAATCATACTTTCTATTTGTCCGGATAAAGAAGGATCTATTTTTTCTTTACGAGAACCCGAAACCAAAGAACTCCCGATAATGAAATCGGGTTGGAATGAATTAATTACGGGTTTTATCGGAAAATTATCATATATTCCACCATCGAATAGGGGAATGCTATCTTTTATGATCGGTTTGAATACGAAAGGGAAAGTCATCGATGCCCTTACCGCATCGCCTAAATCGCCGGTATGAAAAATAATCGGCGTTTTGTTGTAAACATCGGCCGCGACACATAAAAAGGGTACTAATAATTTATTGAAATTACCATCGGAAACAGCGTTGGCTTGCGCGAATAATCCCATAAAAGCCTGATTCATTTGTATAGGATTGATTATATTTGTGGGCAACAGCGAAACTATCGCGGCGGTCGAATCTTTCAAAGGAATCATAAAACGGGTAAATTCGGGCGTATCGGATGGTTTCCTGAAATAATAGTAATAATCTTCTTCGATTTTTCCTGTTTGCCAGTAATAAAAATCTTCCGACAAAAATAGGTCTAACATTTCATGGGGAGTGTAGCCCATCGCGTACATGCTTCCAACGATTGCCCCGATAGAAGTTCCTCCGATATAATCGATTGGAATTCCGTTTTCCTCCAAAGCTTGTATCAATCCGATATGGGCAGCGCCTTTAGCGCCACCTCCACTAAGCACTAATCCTACTTTTTGAGCAAAAGTAGGATTAGCGGATAAGTATATGGCAAGAATGATAAAAACTATTCGCTTGAACATGTAGATTTGTAGAATAAATTCTCGTCAAAGGTAGTTTTTTTAGCTGAAAAAAATAAAAAATAAATGGTTAAAGATGCATTATATTTGGTGATTCGCTCTTTGCAACAAAATTATTCGTATCTGCAACATATTTTATAGTCTAAAGCATTTATAAAGTCTAATTTTGACATCAGGTTTTTATTTCGGTCGTCAGTCTATAGATAATAAACCTTTGACTGAAGACAATCGACATTATATAATAACTAATAATTAAATTTTTACATGAAAAGACACTTATTAAAAATGAAATGGGAAATGACAACCTTGCTGTTGTTTGTTCTTCCTTCGCTTGTGTTTGCTCAATCCAATTCCGTATCGGGAAGAATTACCGGTGCTGACGACGGAGAAGGAATTCCCGGAGTCACCATATTAGAAAAAGGAACAAAAAACGCGACTGTTTCCGGTATTGATGGAGATTTTAAAATCGAATTAAAAAATTCTCCTTCAACTTTGGTTTTTTCTATGGTGGGGATGATTTCGCAGGAAAAAAAAGTAGTAAACGGTGGATTTGTAAATGTAACCCTGTTATCCGATGACAAATTATTAGAAGAAGTTGTTGTTACAGGTTATACCTCACAGAAAAAGGCAGATTTAACAGGCGCTGTAGCGATAGTAAATATTGCGGATGTAATGAAATCGGCTGAGAATAACCCGGTAAAAGCCTTACAAGGACGTGTAGCCGGAATGAATATTACTGCCGATGGTAATCCGAGTGGTGCGGCGACTGTTCATATTCGTGGTATCGGGACTCTGAATAATAATGACCCGTTATACATTATTGATGGTGTTCCGACAAAAGGAGGAATGCATGAACTTAACAGTAATGATATTGAAAGTATCCAAGTGCTGAAAGATGCCTCTTCCGCAAGTATATATGGTTCTCGTGCCGCTAACGGAGTAATTATTATTACCACTAAAAAAGGTTCCCAAGGCAAAACGAGAGTCAATTTCGATTCTTATTTAACTATTAGTCGTTATGGAAAATCCACCGAAATGATGAACACCAAGCAATATGGAGAAGCGCTTTGGCATGCCCGCATTAATAGCGGTTATGCACCTAACGACAATAATTTGGGTTATCTGTTCGATTATGGTTACGACGATAATGGTAATCCGGTATTGTATGGAATGAGGGTTCCAAAATACATTGATGCTAAAGACGGAACAAATTTGATGCCTTCGTCGGATACCGATTGGTTTGATGAAATTACCCGCACCGGCATTATGCAATCTTACAACTTATCGATAAGTAACGCGACCGATAAGTCCAATACGTTTTTCTCAATTGGTTATTTAGATAATCAGGGAACTGTGAAAGACACAGAGTTCAGTCGTTTTTCCGCGCGTATGAATTCTTCATATAAAATATTAGGAGATATTATCAAGATTGGAGAAAATTTTACGGTTAACAACACCCGTGAATTGCAGATGCCCGGCGGCGTATTGGATTTAGCCAAAATGTCATTGCCAATTATGCCTGTGAAAAAAACAAACGGAGATTGGGCGAGTGTAACTTCCGCGATGAACGACCGCGACAATCCTGCCCGTGTGCTTGATGCCAACAAAGATAATCCTTATTCATATTGGCGTTTGTTCGGAGATGTTTATATCGACATCCAACCTATCAAAAACCTGCACATTAAAAGTGATTTCGGATTGGATTACAGTAATTACTATCAGCGCACATTGGTTTATAGTTTTACAGGACGACTGGGTTCTGATTTAACTTCATCGAAAATGTATCAAAGTCATGCTACAAAATGGAATTGGACAAATACTGCGGCTTATGATTTAAGTTTCGATAGAAACAGAATGGATTTTTTGATAGGTATGGAAATGTATAGTTCACAAGATCTTTCTTTTGCATCTGAAAAACAAACGTATGAAGTAGAAACGCCCGATTATATGTATCCTTCGGCAGGAACAGGCGAAGCATTTGCAACCGGAGGCGCTACAGGATTCTCTCTTTTGTCATATTTCGGAAAAATCAATTATGTTTATGACGATAAATATTTAGCTTCGGCAACCATACGCAGAGATGGTTCTTCCCGCTTTGGAAAAAACAACCGTTTTGCTGTTTTCCCTGCTTTTTCCGCCGGTTGGCGTATCAGTCAGGAGAAATTTATGGAATCGGCCTCACACATTATTTCCAATTTGAAACTTCGCGCGGCATGGGGACAAACCGGTAATCAGGAAATCAGCAACCTGGCAAACCGTACAATTTTGGTTACTAACTATGTAGGTGATACGGGTGCGGGAATCAATACCGGAACGGCTTATGATATTACCGGAAGCAATTCGGGACTTCTACCTTCGGGTTACCAATTGAATCAGAGGGGAAATGACAATATCAAATGGGAAACAACTACGCAAACCAACGTGGGTGTGGATTTTGATTTGTTTGGTCAAGCTTTGTACGGAACTTTTGAATGGTATTTGAAAGATACAAAAGATATTCTGATTGTTCCTCCTTATCTCGGTGCTATCGGAGAAGGCGGCGAACAATGGCAAAACGGCGCTTCGATGGAAAATAAAGGATTGGAATTGACTTTGGGTTATCGTAACAAAACTTCTTTTGGCTTGAAGTACGACGTTGTCGGAAACATTTCGGGATATAAAAATAAAGTCACTTATTTGCCTGAAAGTGTAGTGTTATCTTATGGTGGTACGGCTACGGACAATATTCTCGGCAGACCTATCAACTCATACTATGGATATGTTGCTGATGGACTTTTCCGCACACAAGATGATGTGGACAACTATATTTCGCAATCGGGGAAAAATATTGGACGAATCCGATATGCAAACATAGTAAATGATGGTGTGATTGATAATTCCGACCGTACATGGATTGGGAGTCCGCATCCTGATTTTGAGTTTGGCTTGAATATAGACCTCGAATATAAAGGATTTGATTTAAACGCTTTCTTCCAAGGACTTTACGGAAATACAGTCATCAACAATACCAAACAATTTACCGATTTCTGGGCAGTAGCTGAATTGAATATGAACAAAGGAACTCGTTTGCTCAACGCTTTCGACCCTGTGAATAATCCCAACTCCGACATTCCGATGATTTCACTTACTGACGATAATAATGAAAAACGTTTCTCTTCTTACTATGTAGAATCGGGTTCTTATATGAAATTGAGAAATCTGCAAATCGGATATTCTCTACCTCAAAAAATGATACAAAAAGCGAAATTAGAAAAGCTTCGTTTCTATGTGAGCGGTCAGAATCTTTTTACCCTGAAAAGCAAGAAATTTACAGGATTAGACCCTGAAAATCCGAATTTATCCTATCCGATTTCAACTACATTTACATTTGGACTTAATGTTGCATTCTAAAAAAATGACTCTTATGAAAAGTATATATAAAATATTTATATTCGCGGCAATAACTTCTTTTACATTAAGCGCGTGCAGCGATTTTCTCGACCAGCCTGCTTACGGAGTCTTAGCGGAAGACGATTTGGAAGGAGTTAAGCAAGTAGAGAATATGTGTATTTCGGCTTATGCCGGAATAGGTAATGATGAAATCAATCGTCCGTTGTCATTGTGGGGATACGGAAATGTTCGTTCCGATGATGCCTACAAAGGAGGAAACGACCAGAACGACGGCAATTGGCTACACTACCTGGAAATTTCTTCGGATGCGTTTAATAGTGTCGACAATTGGTTTTTAGATGGATTCTGGTATCGCAATTATGTGGCCATTTCACGTGTCAATTCCGCGCTTCGCACATTAAACAGCATTAGCGAAGCAGAAATGCCTAACAAAAATATTCGGATTGCCGAAATGCGTTTCTTACGTGCACATATGCACTTTATTCAAAAAATTATCTTCAATCAAATTCCTTACATCACAGAAAATATGTCGCCCGAGGACATCAGCAACGAATCGAACGTAGCTTTAACAAGTGATGAATTGTGGCAAAAGATTGTGGATGATTTTGATTTTGCTTATAAAAACCTGCCTCCGGCACAATCTGAAATTGGTCGCGCTAATAAATATGCGGCAGAGGCATATTTAGCCAAAGCGTATCTTTACAAGGCTTATCGCCAGGATGAAGCACACAATGTAACAGAAATCAATCAGGCCGAACTTCAAAAAGTGATCACCCTAACCAATGACGTGCTTTCTTCTAATCACCGGTTGGAAAACGATTTTGCCAATAATTTTCTTCCGGGTAAATTTGAAAACGGAGTGGAAGCGTTGTTTTCTATTCAATATTCTCAGGAAGACGGAACAACTTATGGCCGTTTGAATATGGGATGCGCGTTGACAACTCCTACGCCGGGAGGAGACTTTAATAAACCGAGTCAAAGTTTGGTAAATGCTTTCAGAACAGTGAACGGATTACCCGATTTCGAAAACTACAATACAACAAATTATAATGAAGCTACCGATAAAGTTGACCCTCGTTTGTTTCATACGGTTGCTATTCCGGGTAAACCTTACAAATATACCAATTTGACATTCGAAAATTCCAATTATTTTACCATTTCCCGTAATCCTTCCATGTATGGCACTTATTCGTCTTTGAAGGAAAATGTCGACCCGCAAAGCGAATATTATGTAAAAACGGGCCCTTGGTATGCAAACAGTAAAAACTGGATTGTTATCCGTTATGCCGATGTATTACTGATAAGAGCGGAAGCTTTGATTGAAACCGGCAATTATGCGGATGCTTTGCCTTTAATCAATCAAGTAAGGAATCGAGCCAAAACAAGTACCGCTTTAATCGGTTTTGCCAATAATATAGATATTCAACCTTACACTGATGGTGTAAATTGTACTTGGAATAAAGAATTCGCGACCAAAGCCTTGCGTTGGGAACGTCGCCTGGAGATGGCCATGGAAGGCAGCCGATTCTTCGATTTAGTGCGTTGGGGCATTGCGGAACAAACCATAGATGCTTTCTACAATAAGGAAAAAGCACAGCATACTTATTATCAAGGCGCCGATTTTCATAAAAATAAAGATGAATATTGTCCGATTCCCATCAACCAAATCAATTTCAGTAAAGATATTTACAAAAACAATTATGGTTGGAATTAATAATTTTAAAATTGAATCATTATGCATAAGACATTTTTATATTATATAACTTTGATTTTCACGGTGTTATTTTTTTCCTGTGAAGACAAAAAAGATAGTTTGGATTTTTCGAGCGATGCAGACATTCACTCATTTTCGATAAATGGAGTGCAAGGAACCATCAATCCCGACAATTCAACAATAACGGTAATTATGCCAAGCGGTACGGATTTAACAGCTCTTGAACCGCAAATTACAATTGGAGAAGAAGCGTCTGTTACGCCTGCAAACGGACAAACAGTTGATTTTTCAAGTTCTGCTACCAAAGGCAGTGAAGTGAATTACATCGTTACCAATGGCGATTTATATCAAACTTATAAAGTAAGTGTGGATGTGGCTCGCGCAAAAATTACCTCTTTCCGCATCGGAACCGTAGCCGGAACTATTGACGAAGCTGCTAAAACGATTACAACTTATCTTCCCGAAGGAACAAATGTTACGACATTGATTCCGGTTGTGGAATATACGGAAGGTGCGACAATAACGCCTCAAGAGGGAACTCCTGTCGATTTTACCAATTCTGTACAATATAAACTAAGTTATTTAAGTTCGGAATTTATCTATACGGCTACCGTTATATTAGGAAATCCTCCGATTCCTTCACTTATAATTTATAACGGAGAAGATGTAGCTCCTCATTGGGATGCGCTTGCTTGTGGCGGCGTAGACAATAAGTTCATCAATCCGAAGAAAGCAGGAGTCAACACATCTTCTTTCTGTGCCTCCATATTAAGAAGTGGCGAAAATACGGATGATGGAGGTAAACCATGGTCAGGTGGCGCACTATGGAATGCTTATAAAGTAAATATTAACCCGGCTGTTTATGGTAGTTTTTCTTTGAAAGTGATGAAAGGCGTAGCCGGTGATGTACAAGTGGAAATTCAATCTGATGGAGAAGCCAATAAAGATTGGCTGAAAGTATGGTATTCGGAAGACCGGCTGAATGAATGGCAAGAATTGGTATTCATCATTCCGGAAGGACGTACCGCAATCATCAACAATATTTTGATCGCGCCGCATTGTCATGATGCCGGACAACCTGTTCCATTTACCACGCAGCGAATGTATTGGGACGATTTAATCGCCATTCCGAAATAAAGGTTGTTTTGATTTATAGTAGATAAAATTTAACCACAAAGTTTCGAAAAGTAATAAATATGAGTATCCGTTATTTTACCTAACAAATTAAAAACCTAATTTGTCATTGCGGGCTTGACCCGCAATCTATTGATAATCAGAAATTCATTAAGAGATCCTGAATCAAGTTCAGGATGACAGAGCGATTAGGTAGTATAACGGATACTCATTTAATAAATTAAAAATTCAGTGTAACTTTGTGAATATAACTCCGTGAAACTCTGTGGTTAAAAAAATAGACTTTATGTTTTTTCGTAAAAACAAGATAATTAAAAAACAAAGCGATGAATTATAAAATATTAAAAATAAAGCTTTTACCATTGATGGCAATTTGTCTTATGTCACTGTCTTGCAGTAGTTGTGAGAAATCGGAAACTACCAAAGATGAAAAACCTAAGATAGACACTTCGCTCGACAAACGGACGATTTCCGATGAGGAGAGTGCGTACAAAACATTTTATAAACCTGCCAACGGAGAAACCGGAGACCCGATGACATATTATAATGAGGCGGACCAAACTTTTTATGTTTTCTATCTTTTAGAAATTCATTCATCCGCATACAGCAAAGGAGGTATATATCTTTCTAAAACAAAAGATTTTGCCAATTTCGGAGGAATTCAATCTTCGATTCTCGTTGGCGACAAGAATTCGCGCGATGAAGCTATCGGTACAGGAACCTGTATTAAAAAAGACAATACCTACCACTTTTTTTATACCAGTTTCAGTGGCGCATTTGGCGACTATACCCAGGTGGCAGTGAAAGCTACTTCGACTGATTTGATAAACTGGACAAAGAAATTGAATCCGGTAACTACACAAGCTCCTACAGGTTTTGAAAGAGGGGAATTTCGCGATCCGACTGTGTATTGGGACGATACACGCAATAAATATGTATTGGCCATTGCCGGTCGTACAAATAACAAAGCAGCCATTGTTCGTTATCAATCAGATGATTTGAACAATTGGGAACAAATTGAACCAATTATCGCTACCACTTCAGATAATCCGCAAGCTTTTGAAATTCAAACAGATTCGTGGATAACAGAGTGTCCCGATATTTTCAAGATGGGTGGTAAATGGTACATGGTATTTTCCCGTTTGAATCGGGATGTACACCGGAAAACATATTATCGCATTGCCGATAACCCTAATGGTCCCTGGCGCAAATGCGGAAATCATGAAACTTTTGACGGGTTATATCTCTATGCTGCAAAAACCGTTTCTGACGGCACAAATCGTTATGTTTCCGGTTGGGCTTCTTCGGGACAGCGTTTCAACAGCATGAACGAATTGGATTGGGGTGGCGCTTTAATTACACATAAACTGACGCAGCAACCCGATGGAAAGCTTTATCCGCAAATTCCGGATGCAGTCAACTCTAAATTCACAAAATCAGTCGAATATCAAGATATTAAGAAAGAAGGAAACATCTCCGGAAACAAAGGAAATTATACTATAAACAATGGAAAAGTTGTTTTTAATCGAAATACATCTTCTATAAAAATAGAAATGAAAATAGATGCTTCTCAAGCGGCAAAGAAATTTGGTATCGCGTTTGGCGCTTATGAAAATCAGGAAGATGCTTATAAACTGACATTTGATACATCTTCCGATAATGCCTATGCTCGTCCTGCTTTATTCATGTATCAACGGGGGCAGGAACTTGATTTTACGCCACTCATTGTTCCGGAAAATAAGATATTTAATATCAAAATCATCATTGAAAAATCTCTTTGCGTGATGTATATCAATGACAACGTAGCGTTTACCAATCGCATCAGCAACATGGAACAAAATCCCTGGATGATTTTTTCGGAAGAAGGCAATGTTACTTTCTCAAATATTCAGGTGTTTAAATAGAAGAAGGAAATCTCATTTTCTATTGAAATACAAAAACGTTTCAAAAATCAGAAAATTTTGATTTTTGGAACGTTTTGATTTGTTAGTAATTTAATCCAAACGCCCAAAGCGGAATAACATTGAGGTAACCAAATTCGATGTCATCTTTTACTATAAATGATTTGCCGTCTTTCTCAATTTGTTTTTGTTGTTTATTTTTACCTCCCACTTCAAAAGTATAATTACCGATAACAAAATCGGCTGTCTTGGAAGAAAGTATCTCATTATTTACGCTCATTTGATTAAAAAAGAAAGTTTCCCTAATGTTTCCCACATTTGAATGGTCTCCAACCAAATTAAAAATGATATTTGTATTGTCCAAATATACTTTATCTATTTTTCCCAATCCGCGAATACCTCCTGTTTCACTACGCAATTGTCCGATAAGTCCGGCTTGTTCCATATACAAAAAGTAATCGTCTAAAGAATTACGGCTTACGCCAATTATTTCGGCTATTTTTGTGAAATTTGGTTTGAAAGGTACGCTTTCTGCAATAATAGCAAGCAGGCGTTTCAATTTTCGGCTTGTACCTACGTTTAAATTGGCATATTGCGGAATATCTGTTTCAAGCGTTTGTAAAATGATTTGTCCCAAGCGCAGGTTCATTTCCGTTTCAATTCCGAAAGGATAATAGCCACGTTTCAAATAATCATTAAACAAAGGCAGCGGATGTTTTATATTATCCGCAAGTTTCGTTTCATTATTGATAATTTGTTGCAGTGTAAAAACTTCTGTGTCGGAATGATGAAAAAAAATCAAATATTCGCGAAACGAAAGTCCCTGCAATTTGTAAATAATGGCTCGACGGCTCAAATCGGCAGAACCTTTCAAAATATCCAATACAGAAGAGCCCGTGAATACAATTTTCAAGGAGGGAAATGAATCGTAAATATTTTTCAATTCGCGAGACCAATCAGCGTATTTGTGAATTTCATCAATAAACAAATATTCTCCCTCATTTTTATAAAACTCATCTGCCAAATCAACAAGTCGGTTTTCGCTAAAATACATATCATCTGCTGATACATATAATGCGTTTTTACTGCTCAAATTTTGCTTGATATATTGCAAAATCATGGTTGTTTTACCTACACCGCGAGCGCCGATAATGCCAATCATCCGACTTTCCCATGCCACTTTTTTGTACAAATAACGTTTAAAATCCGTTGTTGTATTTTGTAAAAGTGTTTCAAATTTCTGATAAAGCGTTTTCATCTGTATTGTTTCTTTTTTGCAAAGGTATAAAAAATGCATAATAAAATGAGCAGTATTGTTTAAAATTGCACTTTTTTAAGTGCGATTTATCTACAATAGCATTTTGATAAGTTATTATCTTACCAAAGAGAAGTCCTTTTAATTTTCAATTGTTTCTGTAGAAAACATAGATATGGAATAAAACCCTTCACAGAATTCTTTTGTTAACCTTAAAGATACAGTTAATTATCACAAAACACCTACCTGCGTAACCTTGCAACAAAATTACTCGTTTCTGCAACATTATTTACAGACTAAAATAACCATACAACCTAATTTTGCCATTATCATTCTAAATTATTTATAAACTCATAAAAACAATCATCATGAAAAAAACAATTCTACTTTTTAGCACAGCTTTATTTACGGTAGCAACTTTTGCACAGCAAGTTATTTACAATGGAGAAGATGTAAATCCGGGTTGGTGGTGTGCCGCACCTTTTGAGAGAGGATTAGATAACGATTGGGACAATCCGCAAAAAACAGGAATTAATACCAGTGATAAGTGTGTTTCCATCTGGATTAACAATGATGAAGTGGACTGGACAAGTGGTGGACTCGGTGGTTTAAATATTGATATTGCAACAAGTAATCGAATATCAGTAATGGTATATAAGTTAGTTGCCGGTCCGGTCCGCATAGAATTACAAGACGGAATAAATCCGAACTTCACATCAATTCAAGATTATACTACTACCGGAGAATGGCAAACTCTGGTCTTTGAAATTCCTGCCAATTTAGGAAATATAACAACTCTATTACTTGCCCCTCATTTCGAAAATCATGAAACAAATCCAATTCCCGATGGTGAAGCACATCGCTTTTTTTGGGACAATGTAGTTGCGTATAAAGAAAATACAAATCCAACATCTGTTGTCTTTTTTGATAAAAAAAATAAAGAAATCATTTCTACACAGGTTTATACAATTGCGGGAGCATTGGTAGAATCTTTCGAAAAAGAAAATGTAGATTTGTCTAAATTTCCTAAAGGAATTTATGTATTGAAACAAACAGATGTGGATGGTAACGTTACATCTAAAAAAATCACAAACTAAACAATTTATATCCTTGTGGTGGTTGGTTCTGCCGCAGGGAACAAATCATAAAACAATAAAAGCACCAATCATGAAAAACATTCTTTTCTTTTTTGCCTTGGTTATCTGTTGGAGTTGTATGGATAAGAATCAGATTCAAATCCAAAAAAGCGAAGACGGAGCAACTTCGTTGACTTTCAACGCGTCGAAAAAATACCTGCTTCTTCCTATCGAAGACATCGGGGAAGAATTAAAAACAGAAGTATATGTAGATGGAAAACAAGTCAATTATTTTATCATTCGGTTGGCAAAAAACAAGATTGATTATTGGATGCCTTTGGAATTGACGGAATGGATGGGAAAAAATATTCAATTGATTATTCCCAACCTGAACGATTCCGTACTTTGCCTGAAAGAAATCAAAATGTCAGATACTTTCGATTTTAGCTACAATGAACCATTCCGTTCCGGATACCATTTTACACCAAAGTACGGATGGATGAACGATCCCAACGGAATGGTTTATTATGACGGAGAATATCATCTTTGTTATCAACATAATCCTTATGGAACCCGTTGGCAAAATATGAGTTGGGGACATGCCGTTTCCAAAGATTTGATACATTGGGAACATCTTCACGAAGCTATTTATCCGGATAGCTTGGGAACTATTTTTTCAGGAAGTGCGGTCGTGGACGAAAACAATACCGCAGGGTTCCAATCCGGAACCGAAAAGACGTTATTGGCATTTTATACCCAAAGCGAACGTGGCGGACAATGGCAAAGTTTGGCTTACAGCAACGATAAAGGGCGTACTTGGACGAAATACGATAAAAACCCTGTCTTGAAACACGAAACCGCCCGTGATTTCCGCGACCCCAAAGTATTTTGGCACGAACCGGCTCAACGTTGGATTATGATTCTCGCTGTCGGACAAGTGATGGAAATTTATTCTTCTCCAAACGCTAAAGATTGGACGTATGAAAGTAATTTCGGAAAAGGCTATGGCAGTCATGCCGGCGTTTGGGAATGTCCCGACTTATTTGAATTACCGGTAGAAGGAACAAACCTGAAAAAATGGGTATTGATTTGCAACATCAATCCTGGTGGACCTTCGGGCGGTTCTGCCTCACAATATTTTATTGGTTCTTTTGATGGAAAAACATTTAAATGTGAAAACAAACCCGAAGAAATCTGTTGGATGGATTGGGGAAAAGACCATTACGCTTTTGTTACCTGGGCAAATGTGCCGAAAGAAGACGGTCGCCGCGTCGGAATTGCTTGGATGAGTAACTGGGAATATGCCAACGATGTTCCGACTTATAATTTCAGAAGCGCGATGACAATTCCACGTGAATTGAAATTAATAATGCAAGACAAAAATATCACGCTGACAAATTATCCTGTCAGAGAACTCGAAAACCAGAGAAAAGACCATCGGAAATTTTCAGATATTACTGTGTCTGAAGAATATAATGTAGATAATTTACTGGAAAAAAATCAGGGAACATATGAATTGGTAATTGATATCGAAAATCAATCGGCAGAAATCATCGGTTTCAAATTATTCAATACCAAAGGCGAATATGTAGATATGTTTATCAGTCTGGCGGAAAATAAGTTGTATATGATGGACCGTAAAAATAGCGGAATTGTTGGTTTCAATAATAATTTTCCGGCAATCACATCGGCTCCGGTCGACAAGAAACAAACTTATCGATTCAGATTATTGGTAGATAAAGCCTCCATTGAATGTTTCGAAGGAAACGGAACAATATCTATGACTAATATTGTTTTTCCCAACGAACCCTATAATCGCATGGTTTTTTACAGTAAAGGAGGTAATTACAGCGTGAATAAGTTGGATATTTACCGGTTTAAATATTAAAATATTGAAGTCATCTTGACATTTACAAAAGATATCAAATAATAGATTTTAAACACAGAGTTACACAGAGTGATTTTTCACAGAGTAAATTCTGATATCAAGTGGAGGGATACTCTGTGAAATAAACTCCTTATACTCCGTGTTTGATAAAAAGTCGAGACGAACTCATTACAATTCACAACTCGTCAACTAAAAATTTACTCATGAATACAATTATAGGACTTGGAGAAATTCTTTGGGATGTTTTTCCCGAAAGGAAAATATTGGGTGGAGCGCCAGCTAACTTTGCATATCATGCATCTCAATTTGGTTTTGATGGTTATGCCGTAAGCGCCATCGGAAAAGATTTATTGGGAAAAGAAATCTTAGACACCCTGGCTGAAAAGAAACTGAATTATCTGATTGAAACAATTGATTACCCAACGGGAACCGTTCAGGTAACATTAGATCAAGAAGGGATTCCGCAATATGAAATATGCGAAAATGTAGCTTGGGACAATATTCCATTTACAAAACGGACGGAAGAATTGGCTCGCGATTGCCAAGCGGTTTGTTTTGGTTCGTTGGCGCAACGCAACGAAGTTTCCCGCAAAACGATTCAACGTTTTTTAGATATTGTACCGGATGATGCTTATCGGATATTCGATATTAATTTACGTCAGCATTTCTACAACGAAGAAATTATCCACGAATCGTTATCTCATTGTAATGTACTTAAAATCAATGACGAAGAAGTGACCATTATTGCTAAACTGTTTGGATTTGAAAGACTTGATGAACAGGAAATCTGCCGGATTTTGCTCGAAAAATACAACCTCGATATTGTCATCGAAACGAAAGGCGCCATTGGAAGCTATGTCTTTACGACAAACGAAACGTCTTACATAGACACACCGAAAGTACATGTGGCAGATACGGTTGGCGCCGGAGATTCTTTTACGGGAGCTTTCGTAGCTGCATTGTTGCATGGTGAATCTATTCGCACAGCTCATCAATTGGCTGTTGAAGTATCAGCTTATGTATGTACGCAACATGGTGCAATGCCGAAATTGCCCGATGCATTTGTAGAACTATTCAAAAAATAAAAAAATAATGAAAAATAAAACATTATTACAATTAATTCCTGTAATGTTCACATTCTTTGTGATGGGAGCAGTCGACATGGTTGGTATTTCTTCCAATTACATACAAAAAGATTTTGATTTGTCAGACAAGATGGCCAACCTTCTGCCTTTCATGGTTTTCTTTTGGTTCTTCATTTTTTCTGTTCCAACAAGTTTATTGATGAATAAAATCGGAAGAAGAAAAACCGTACTGTTAAGTATAATCGTAACCGCTTTAGCCCTTTTTATACCTTTAGCAGGTTATAATTTTACAATGATGCTTATCTCTTTTTCCTTGTTGGGAATCGGTAATACAATTATGCAAGTATCACTCAATCCTTTAATATCCAATATTGTAAAAGGAGATAAGTTAGCAAGTAGCCTTACTTTCGGCCAATTCGTAAAAGCAATAGCTTCTTTTTCCGCACCTGTAATTGCCGGATGGGCAGCCCTTCATTTCGGAAATTGGCGGTTGTTATTTCCTATTTATGGATCAGTTACAGTGTTATCTTTCATTTTATTAGGAATAACCAAGGTAGATGAAGAATCTTATGGCGGAAAAAAATCTTCTTTTTCAGATTGTTTGCGTTTATTGGGGAACAAAACAATCTTATTGTTTTTTATTGGGATTACAGCACACGTTGGGATTGATGTCGGTATCAACACAATTGCTCCGAAAATCTTGATGGAACGCATTCCCGGAATGACTTTGGCTGATGCCGGATTTGCAACAAGCTTGTATTTCCTTTTCCGTTTGATGGGATGTTTTTCCGGAACTTTCATTTTAGCTCGTTTTTCTATCAATAAATTCTTTTTAATAAGCGTAGTCTGTATGGCATTGTCGATAACCGGATTATTCCTGTTTTCCGATTTAACATTACTTTATGTTGCCATCGCTTTGGTAGGATTCGGAAATTCCAATATCTTTCCGATTATCTTCTCGAAAGCATTACAATTTATGCCCGAACGCGACAATGAAATCTCCGGATTAATGATTATGGGTATCGCGGGAGGAGCTTTTTATCCGCTTTTGATGGGTGTCGGTTCTGATTTGTTGAAAAGTCAGATGGGAGCGGTAGTTGTTTTGTCCATTTTAGTAGCCTATCTGTTCTTCTTGTTTTCGTTTTTTAAGTCAAATAAATAACTTAGAAACTGTTTGAAAATTTCGAATAGGCTATATCAGGGCAAACGCATCTTAATTTGTTAGGATTTTCAATAAATATTCATTATTCCATCCGGCATCAAGTCTTTTGCCTTTGACGCTTCTTTTCTTAGATTGTTCATTTTTAACCAGATTGAGTGCAATTCTATTAATCATGG